>JAIPEE010000028.1 GCA_021737275.1 Desulfobacterales bacterium | reverse complement strand
AAAATTCAAACCGCCAAATGAGCCATTTTGTACCTGACTGTAGTAAAGGGTGCACCGTTAATTGTAAAAGAGCAAATTGTTAAAAATCATCCACCTATAAAATGAGATGCCAGGTGGAGCTGTAACTCTAAACTTTAGTCTTATAATATCAATGCCAATTAATGTATTCGATAAATTAAGGATTTGCATAACCCTTCCGGTCGTTGTGCCGGGCCCGATAATATAATTAACGTCATTTTCCATATTGTCAATAATGTTATGGGCAATACTATTAAGAGAATTTTCTTCAGAGTTACTTCGGACTTTTTTATTTTGAATAAAATGCTCATTATTAGGTATGTTCATAAAACCATAAAGTTTCGCGCTAACCCTTCCGGACCGATACGCTTCTTCATCTAAATCCATAACTTCAGCTTCTTTTACTTGAGGTGTTTCACTTTGAAGATATTGAAGCGCTGCGACGCCAGCACTTTTGGGGTTGATTGCATATACACCCGAATGAATTTTAACGCCTGTTGGTATCCCTAATGTTACCAATTTGTTTTTTACTGCATTATATATATCTCTTGCAGTCCCATCTCCTCCTGCATAAACAAGGAGATCAACCTCCTCAACAATCATGGCTTGTGCAGCCATGATTGTATCTTTAAAGGATGACGTATCTCCAGCGATTTCACCAATAACTTTTGGACTAAAGCCTGCTTTTTTTAACTCATATTCACCCATGTTTTTTGGGAAGGTAATAACGTCGATCTTATCTTTTATTCTGCTGATTATTTTTAATGCTTCTATAGCCCTGTCAGGAGATTCCGGTTTGGCGCCGAGAGCTAACGCCATCTTTAATATTTCTTCACCATCACTTCCTTTTAGCCCTACGCGTCCCCCTATGCCGGCAATAGGGTTGACAATGACGCCTAATTTTTTCATTAATAAACAACCTTTCTATTTAAATCGCTTTATATATGCTCTCCAGGTAGTTGCTAAGTGTTTGAAGTCTTCCTCAGTAGAATGTAAAGGTATTCTGACCGGAGAATGTTTTGATGCTTTATGAGGCGCATTTTTTACTATATCAGGCGTATTTTTACATTCGTTAGCAATTTTTCTTAAAACCTCTACATAATAATCAATGTCCTCTTTGTTATAAGACTCACATGGTTCAGGAGTAAATGGTTCCGGAACAGTGAAAGGATGATGTGACATCCATAATTCAGATATACCGTAATCGATTAATCTATTGTTAACATCCATAATACCTAAACCTGTTTGCTCAAATAATTTATCAAATGATAAGCGTGTTTGCTCCATACGTTGCTCAGCATCAACATTATAATGAATGGATGTTCCGGGAACTTTATCTAAAATCTCTTTTGTCATATATTGATTATTTAACACGGAAATTGTAGCCGCTTGCCTTAAGCCTTCTTCACCCAGATTCATGCACCACAAATATGCCCTTAGAACTGCAGCCGTATTTCCTAAAAATTGTTTAATATATCCGATACTATGTTCTCTGTCATAGTCTAAATAGTATTTGCTTCCATTGAACTCGACTGTTGGCTTTGGCAGAAACTTTGCTAATTCATCTGAACACCCCAGTGCGCCACAACCGGGGCCATCAGCACCATGTGGAGAAGAAAATGTTTTGTGAAGATTAAAGTGCATTAAGTCAAATCCTGCTTCACCCGCTCTCGCAATTCCAATTAGCGCATTTGCATTAGCTTGGTCATAAACACTTAGCGCGCCGATATCATGTGCCGCCTTTGTATATTCGTCAATTCTTTTGTTAAAGATTCCTGTGTCTTCAGGGTTTGTTATAAAGATAGCGGCTGTTTTTTCACTCAATGCGGCCTGGTATTCGTTCCAGTCAGGTAGCCCTGTTTCATCATTTGGCATTAATGTTATTATTTTATATCCAACGGTTGATGAAGCGGCAGCATCTACAGGATGTGAGTGCAATGTTGTAATAATTTCATTCTTATGTGTGTTTTTTTTATATTCCTGGTACTTTTTTACAATAACCGCATTGCTATATATGGCTTGTCCTCCGGCTCCCGGTAAAAATGAAAATTTGTCCATACCGGCAAGTTCTTTCATTATCTGCTCAGTTTTATAGTATATTTCAAGTACGCCTTGCATCGTATCGTCATCTTGAAGTGGATGTACATCTAAAAGCCCCGGATGCTTAACCAAAAACTCATTTATTTTAGGATTATATTTTAACGTGCATGTGCCTTGAGATATTCCAAGGGTATTATCTGATCCCATACACTCCTGGGTTAGCCGAATATAGTGCCGGACTAATCGGGCCTGATTAACTTCCGGTAATCCAAGCTCACTTTTTCTTTTTAAACTTTTAAGATTAGAAACGCCGTCGCCTATTTCATTCTTAATTTCTTTATCAGCTTTAGGAATAAGAACGCCTCTTTCACCGGGAATATTTAATTCCATAACAATAGGCTCGTTCCAGCGTGCCTGATGAAAATCTCTTATCTTAACTTTTTGCATTTTACTTACCCCCTGTCTGAACAACCGCTTTAACAGCGTTTACAAATTTATCAATATCAGCTTTGGTATGAATTTCAGTTACACAAACTAACATGCAGTCTTTTAATTCAATGTCTGCTTTTGAAAGTTCATAACCCCCTATTATATTTTTCTTAAGCAGACTTTTATTTATCTCACTCACTGTTTTCCCTGTTTTAGTAAAATCCACAACAAATTCCTTAAAAAAGGTGCCTCCAAATTTTATCTCAACATTGGGGATTTCAGATATTCTTTTGGCGGCATATTGGGAATTTTGCATAATGATTGTTCCAACTTCTGACATTCCTTTTGGTCCCATTACTGCCAGGTATACCCCGGCTAAAGCAGTCCATAAACCGGAACTGGTTCCAGTATATTCTGCTGACTTTTCACGTATTTCATAAGAAGTTCTGTCAAATGCGGCTTCATAGCTAAACGCAATTTCTCCCTCTACATTTGTCGGCGATGCGGCATACATCATATCTTTTAATTGATATGCATATTTTGAGTTATCTTTTACCATTACAAAACCGCCAACGCCGGCACCTGCTAACATGTGAATACCAAGAGAATGAAGATCCCCACACGCAATAGTTGCACCATAATTACCTGGCGCTTCAATTACACCAAGTGATATTGGATCTGCGTATACAATAAATTCTGCCCCTACGGCTTTGGCCATTTTGCCAATTTCTTCTGCCTGCAGTTCAACAATTCCGGAAAAAGTGGGGTTTTCAATAAACACTGCCGCTATCTCTTCGCTTAATTCAGATTTGAGATCATTTAAATCCAACAGCCCTGTATTTTTATCATAATCAACTGTTATTAATTCACAATACTTTCCATCAATTTGATTAATATAGTTATATGCTATTTGATAATTTTGATTGCTCATACTCTTTGGAATAAGTATTTTTTTACGCTTTGTGAGACGGCATGCTATCCTGAAAGAGTGTCCCACTGAACTGCCGCCATCATATTGTGGAAATGCGATAACATCCATATCGAGCAATTCTGCCATCATGCTTTGGTATTCAAATTGAAGCTGACCTCTTCCCTGGTCACCCATTATACTTGAATACGACGTATAAAATTCTCCTCTGCCAAGGACTTCATCAACAACAGCCGGAATAAAATGAGGGGCACATCCTGCCCCTAAAAAATAGAGGTGTGTATTCAGGTTAGCATTCTTTGATAAAATTGCATTCGCATGTCGTTTTAGCGTATACTCATCTAATATCGGCTCTGGTAGATTAAATTTCTGATATAATAAATGATCGGGGATCATATCAAAAATTTCTCTTTCATTACGCTTGCCGATTGACATCATTAGTTCTTCTTTTGCATCGCTCCCGGCATTAGGGATATAGGGATGCTCAAATTTGGTTATATTCATCACAGTTCCTCCACACTATCGTTTTATTATTTTATACCTTACCTTTTTTGTTATCTGGTTATTTTTAGTATCCTGAGTTTAGCCCCCAATCAAGAGATATGTTTTGTGCCGTAATTGGTGGACATTTTGAGGATGCAAGAAAATATATTGCTTCCGCAACCTCTTCCGGCGCAATAAGCCTTGCGTTCTCTTTTGCAGGATACTTGCTAACTAGTTTATCAACATAGGCCTGGCCTTCTCCGGAATTCCTGATTTGTCCGTCGAACATTGGTGTATCAACATCACATGGGCAAACCGAGTTGACTCTAATTTGCTTCGGTGCTAGTTCAAGACCTAATGATTGAGTTATGAGAGAGACGCCACCCTTTGAGGCATTATAAATACAATTTTCAGGATTACCACCAATTCCTGCATCAGAATTAACATTTACAATACAACCCTTTGTTTTTTCAAGTTCCGGTATTGCACGGCTGCACATGAAAAAGGTACCTTTTAAGTTTACATTTATCGTTCTATCCCAGATATCCTCCATCATTGCCTCCGTTGGCCCTTCAACAAATATTCCAGCAGAATTAATTACTACATCAATTCTTCGGGTATCTTTCACAACAATTTTTATTAAACGTTCACAATCAGTAACGTTTGTAACATCAGTAACAATATACTTTATATTTCCATATTGGTTTAATTCCTTCACAGAAGCAATTAACTTATCTTCGTCAATATCCGATAAATATACAGTTCCACCATTTTCTAAAAACTTCCTGGCCGCAGCCAGTCCAATACCTCCTGAACCGCCTGAAATAATTATTGTTTTCCCTTTCATTTCATTTTTTATGTCATTCATTTCAGCACCCCTGATAATTTAAAATTGTTGATATCTCTCCATTTGTTATTTTTTATTCAGGATGTCTCTAAAAATTTTTACCGGAAGAATACTAATGTATTTCGAGAGTTTAAATTTTTAGTATAACTCTGAAATCAGAGTGAAAGACAACTAGAGGTATCCTTAATTTATAAGCCTTCATTCAGCTATCAAAAGGATTAGTTTCCACTTAACACAGACATAACACGTGTTAAATTATAACAAAAAAACCAATCTTTCCCGACCGCCTGTAAATATTATATTTTAAACCCATGGCTTTTTCTTTTTATAATTTCTAAATCAAATAGATGTTTTTGTTTATCTTGCTTTGATTCGATAAGCGCCACTGTTTTTGAAACCATTTCCTGAACGGGCATTTGAACAGTGGTTAGCGGTACCGATAAATATTTGGTGAATTTTAAATTATCATACCCTGTCATTGATAGTTCTTCGGGAATTTTTACGCCCATTGAAAGTAGTTCATGCATACATTCCGATGCAATTTCATCATCATAAAAGCAGGCTGCTGTAATTTCATCTGATCTCATTGCATCAACAATTTTTTCTGCAAAAAACTTTCCAATCGATGATATACGATTGGCATCTTTCGTAGGCTGTTCCAGCGTTAACACATTTAATCCAACTTTTTTAAATGCTTCAGCAAATCCATATCCGGCGCATTCTAATGACTCAAAATATTCACAGACAATAATGTTTCTATGTCCTAAAGACTTTATGAATAGGGCCAACTCAGCATGAATTTTTCTTTCATTGGGGCCGACCAGATAAATACCGCTTTCAGTTAGTCTTCTATCCCATAGGCCGTTATCAAATATATATTGGTAAATCACTGAATGAACATTTTTAAGCAGATATAATATCTCTTCAGCGCTATCAAGTTCCAACCCCGGATCCCTCGTATTAATCCATATCAGTTTGTTAATCCCTCTGGAAATCAGGTTTTTAAATCCATTGACCAAATTACCCCGGTTGACAACCACAATTTCAGTAATCAGATTTTGACTACTAAAATAATTGTTAAAAAGATTAAATGCCTCAATCAAATGGCTATACAACTGTCCACTATGAATAATCCCTACCGGCGCCCTGCTGCCAAGCCTCAGATCTCTTGCGTGCTGAGAGGGGACAAACCCTCTTGTTTTGACATACGCTTTAACCCGGTTAATTGTTTTTTGTGAGATATTTCTTTGCAACCCCTTGCCGTTTATGACAGACGACACCGTTACCCGGCTTAAACCGAGTTCGTCTGCAAGTTGCTGCATGGTGAGTTTTTTCTGAGTATCATTCATAAATTCATCTCATTTAACACGTGTAACAATACACGTGTTAAACTAAAATATCAAGAAAATAAATATGCCTTTTCAATGAAGTGTCTATCAGAAAAATACAAACAAGTTAAAAAACAATTGTTGACTTTTTATTTAAATTATTCAATAAATATTCAATAAATTAAACGCTCATTTATAATCTTAAAAGATCGGAAGGCTACTATGACAGAAAAAAACCGTTTTCAAGATCGTGTCGCTCTGGTCACAGGAGCTGGAAGCGATACGGGCATTGGCTTTGCCGCTGCCGGAATTTTGGTGAAGAGTGGCGCAAAAACCGTAATCACTGCGACATCGGACCGGATTTATACCCGCCTGAAAGAACTTGATGCCGGAGATCGGGCCTTTTCCTGCATTGCAGACTTAATGAATCGGGATCAGGTTCGCGAACTGGTCAAAACAGTTGTCAGTAAATATGGACGGATCGATATTCTTGTAAACAATGCAGGCATGACTCAGACCGGCAGGAAAGATGTTTATGAAAACATGGTCGACTACCCTTATGAAGCCTGGGATATCAGCATAGACCGCAACCTGAACACTTGCTTTAATATCACAAAAGAAGTCCTGCCCTATATGATAAAAAATAATTATGGCCGGATTGTGAATGTCTCCTCTGTAACCGGCCCGATTGTCAGCAATCCCGGTCAAACCGGCTACAGTGCCGGAAAATCAGCCATGATTGGCATGAGCCGCAGTCTGGCTATAGAAGTAGCTAAATACGGTATCACTGTAAACAATGTTGCCCCAGGGTGGATTGCCTCGGGCGCAACCAGGGATGAAGAGGCGATTGGCGCAGAGAACACCCCCATGAAACGAGCCGGAACGCCTCATGAAGTGGGTCAGCTCATCGCCTTTCTGGCTTCCGATGAATCAACCTATATTACGGGTCAGGTTTTTGTAATCGACGGCGGTAACACTATTCAGGAGTATAAAGGCCCGAGCGAACTATTTTACTAACCCTCAGGAGATATAAATAATGGAAACAAATTGGAAAGAAAAAGTTGTTCTGATAAGTGGCGGAACCGGCGGCGCTGGAGGTGCTTCTGCTGTTAAGTTTTTAACAGAAGGGGCCAATGTGATGCTGGCTGATATCAATGAAGCCAAGTTGGCAGAAGATGCTAAAAAACTCTCTGCTTTAAAAGGCAAGATTCAAACTGTGGTTTGCGATGTAAAAAACGTTGCGGCCTGTGAAAATGCAATTCGCGAAACTATTTCAAAATTCGGACAACTGGATATTTTGATAAATGCAGCCGGTGTCTGGACTGAAGGAGAGAGCGAGAAAAGCACCGAGGAAGAGTGGAATCATGTTGTTGATATCAACCTTAAGGGAACCTATTTTATGTGCTCTCGAGCCATACCTGAGTTGAAAAAAACCCAAGGTTGCATCATCAATTTCAGCTCAGACGCCGGCCTGATGGGAAATAATGAGGCCGCCATCTATTGCGCCAGCAAGGGCGGTGTTACATTATTAAGCAAGGCGCTTGCTGTCGAACTGGCCCCCTGGCTGGTCCGCGTAATTCCCATATGCCCGGGCGATATTTTTTCACCCATGCTTCAATTTCAGGCGGATGCTTTCGGAAAAGGTGATCCGGAAGGATATTTCAAGGATCTGTTAAACATGTACCCGCAAAAGGAAAAAGCCCGTTTTATCAAAACGGAAGAAATTGCCGAGATTGTCTTCTTTTTATCATCAAACAAAGCGCTTGCCTTTACGGGCTCGCCCATATCCATCGACTTTGGTCTAACGGCCGGATATTAAGGAGAACTCAAAATGATTCAAATTAATCGTCAAAAATTAAAAAGCCTTATCAAAAATGAAGAACAAAAATTTATTGCAATGCACCCTAAATCAAAAGCGCTGTTTGAAAAAGCCCAGTCCAGTCTGCTGGATGGTGTTCCCATGCCCTGGATGACGGAATGGGCCAGTCCGTTTCCCATATTTATTGACAAGGCTTCAGGTGCCGGTTTTGTGGATGTAGACGGAAACAACTATATTGATTTCTGTCTGGGGGATACCGGCGCTATGACCGGACATGCGCCTGAAGCATCTGTAAAGGAAATCCGGAAAGCAATGACTAAAGGATTTACTTTCATGTGCCCCACCGAAGATTCGATCTGGGTAGGCGAGGAGATGGCCCGGCGGTTTGGCATTCCTTACTGGCAGCTTGCCATGACCGCTACAGATGCTAACCGGTTTTGTATTCGCCTTGCCCGCTCTGTAACCAAACGCCCCAAAATTCTGGTTTTTAACTACTGCTATCACGGTACTGTTGATGAGGCGCAGATCATTCTTGTGGATGGTGTACCCACGTCCAGAAAAAGCAATACCGGTGCACCGGTTGATCCGGCAATAACTACCAGGGTGGTGGAATTTAATGATATTGATGCCCTTGAAGCTGCGCTTACGCCGGGCGATGTAGCCTTAGTTCTGGCGGAACCGGCCATGACCAATATCGGAATCGTTCACCCGGACCCGGGTTTTCATGAAGCAATGAGAGAAATTACCAGAAAGACCGGTACGCTTCTTCTTATTGATGAAACCCATACCATCTGCTGCGGTCCCGGCGGCTACACGAAAGCCAATGGCCTTGAGCCGGACATCCTGACCATTGGAAAACCGATCGCCAGTGGCTTTCCAACTGCAGCATACGGCTTCAGCAACGAAATGGTGGATATGATTCGTGCCAATGCCCCTAAAAAGGAATCTTCTGCATCAGACGAAACCGGCATTGGCGGCACTCTTGCCGGTAATGCCCTGGCCGTAGCAGCAATCAGGGCAACGTTACAAAACACCCTGACCGAGGAAACTTTCGCTCATACCATTTCCCTTGCAAAACGTTTTGCAGAAGGCATTTCCAGTGTAATTGATGAATTTGGCCTACCATGGAATGTCACACGCCTGGGTTGTCGGACCGAATACTGGTTCTCTAAAACGCCTGCCCGCAATGGCGGTGAAGCGGCGGCGGCCGTAGATGATGAACTGGATCAGTACATGCATCTTTTTTCTATGAACCGGAATATACTAATGACTCCGTTTCACAACATGGCACTGATCGCACCCCAGACAACTGAATCGGATGTAGATACCCATACCGGGATTTTTCGGGAAAGTGTAAAAACACTGTTGGATTGAAAATAGATTGATGCTTATCATGATAGAGGGCCTGAAAATGCCAGGAAAATGGCCAAAGCATCGAGGCAGGGCTTTTCAAATATTTGTTCCATGATTGAAAAAAACGGCCTGGATTATGCTTTGAGAAAGAGTAAAGCCCTCTATCTATCTGAAGAAGAGAGCCACCTGAAAGAACGCCATAACATGAACAGGGCTTTGGGTAAGCTTGGTATTGATTTCAGAGTAATTGAAAAAAATGTCTCTGACGGCTCACAATGAACCACCTTTATGGAAAACTTGATTCCGAAGCGGAAAGAATTCCGGATACGGCAAAACTGCTGATGGGCATGAAGAAAGTTGTAGAAGCATTGAGTGTCGAAGTGTACGAACAAACCCGTGCTATGAAAGTCGTCTTAGGCAAAACTATAAAAATTGGAACCGCGTTTGGTGATATACAAAGTCAGCTCTATGCAAAAAAGATACTGAATTTTAACGATTTTATCCGGTTAACAGAAAAAGCTCCTGCATGCCGTCAGAGCCATTAAAGAAAATTGGATTTGAAGTATTGATAAACAGCATGGCTCTCAAAGATCGCTTTTTTAAAAAGGAACCCATCCCCTTGAAACAACTAAAAGATATAAGAAAGCTGGAGATCATGGAACACTTTCATAAAGTGGTCAATGAGTATGGCTTTTCAGGTACCACCCTTGCCAAAGTGGCAAAAAGTATTGGCATGAATCCTAGTCTGCTGCTCCACTATTACAAATCCAAAGAGGAGATGATTGTCGGATTTTCAGATTTTATTATCTGTAAATACGAAGATTTTTATCTGAATCGCTTAAAAGCGCTTAAGAATCCAAAAAAACGGCTTGAATACCTGATTGATACGCTACTTTTGGAAAGTGGCAATATTGAAGAACTTGTCAGTGACAGGGGGTTTTATGAGTGCTATGCGCTGAGCATCACACATCCAAAGGTAAAAGAAAAATTTCGCCAGTTCTATGGCCGCTTCCGAAAGGCGTTAACACAAGAACTGGAAGACCTGAATGAAGCGGGCGTTATCAATACGTCTGATGCTGATCTGGCATCAGGCCTGCTTATTGTACTGTTTGAAGGAAAAGATTTCTATGCCAACATAACGGATGATGATACATCATATGCCCAATTAAGAAAATATCTGAAAAATGTAGCTTATCGAATTTTATCAGATAGTTAATTACTAATACCTTTTTATAGTTGCGCTGCTTTGCAGGGGGCTGGAGGATCTTTGTTCTCTCCGCTTCCGGCAAAAGCGATTTAATTCTTACGGCAGCAGGTTGTTTTCGGATTTAGTTAAAATATATCTGAATCCGTTAAAATATTACCACAAATAATATGTTTTTATATATATAGTTTGACTTCCATTTATTTATTCTGTATCGGAATATCTGTTAAAAAAAATCCAATATACATAGTGTTATTAAAAAAACCAAAGAGGGGATAATAAAATGAAAAAACTTTTAATTCTCGGAGTTGGTGCTCAGGGAAGCACCGTAGCAAAAAGAATGGACGAAGAACCGAATGTATCTGAACTTATCATTGCCGATTATGATGAAAAGGCAGTTAACGACCTTGCTTCACAGCTTACAAAAGGTAAACCGTTACAGATTGATGCAACTAAGAAAGAAAATATTGTAAAAGCCGCTCAGGGTGTTGACCTTATTGTTAACGCACTCCCGCTTCCTTTCGGGCGAATTGTTCAGGAAGCCGCGCTTGAAGTGAAAACAAACTATCAGGACTTCGCATTGACCGATGCAGACGACATGCCCTGGATTGACGGCGCAAAATATATGCTCTCTGAAACATCTGAAAGATTCAAAGCCATTGGAAAAACAGGACTTATGAGTACAGGATCTGCTCCGGGTATTATCAGTGTTGTAACGGCAGATGCCGCAAACCGCCTCGATGAATGTGAAACCATTTACAATTTTGTATGGGAAGGGGTTGTCGCCAAAAGATTTCTTCCGTTCTGGTGGTCACCGCAGGTTGCATACGGCGATATGTCTGATACGGCCGTAGCTTATGAAAATGGCAAAATCATTGAAACCGAACCCTTCAGCAGGCCAATGATGGTTAAATTCAAACATGTAGACGAACCGGTAAGGCTGGTCGAACATGCGCATGATGAACCGCTTGAAATGGGTATCAATGCTGACAAATATCTCAAGGGCGCAAAAAATATCTATTTTAAATATGGTGGAGCCGGTGTTGAATTTGCTGAGCCGCTCTACAGAATGGGCATGCTTTCCAGAGAGCCGGTTGAACTTGATGGCCAGATGGTGATTCCCATGAACCTTGCATTGAAGCTCACCCCGCCAGCGCCGAAATATCATGATGAGATCAAGGAAATTCTTGATGAAGGTCTTGAGCAGGACAATGGTGCTATGGTTGTACAGGCCATTGGTATGAAAGATGGCAAAAAGATTATGGTTGAAAGCTATGTCAGTGCCCCTGGATGTGTTGAAGCCTTCGAAAAATCAGGACTTACCGGTGAAACATATTTCACAGGGCAGGGGGGGGCTCTTTTTACAAAGATGTTCGTAAATGACAAGATTATTGAACCGGGCATGTTCACCCCTGAAATGCTGAATGAAGAACAGAGAAAATACTACTTCGATGAAGCCGCAAAACTCGAAATAACGGTAGAAACAACGATTGAAGAAGTAAAATAAACGTATCTTTCAAAGAAACGCTTCCTGTAAAAAGTTTTGGCCAATATAAATATATAAGGTAAAATATGACTCCCCAAACCAATAACAACGATGTTAAATTCCTGGACCGCAACCCTCCTCAAATCCCCGAATCAGAAGCCAGACAGGTTGCACTGGATCTTTATGGTCTGAGCGGTGATTTCAAACCGCTGGAAAGTGAAAGGGACCAGAACTATCGAATTAAAACAGATGATGGCCGCCGCTTTGTATTAAAAATGACCAATGTCGATGAAGATCCGGATGTCATATATTTTCAGATAAAGGCGCTTCAGTATATTGAACAGCAGGAACCCTTATTGCCTGTGCCGCGGGTGGTTAAAAATAAAAATGACGATGATACTGATTTCTTTGAAACCGCCAATGGAAACCGACACATTGTTTATGTATTAACGTTTCTTTCCGGAACAACCCTGGAAGAATCGCCTCCACCATCACCCCTTATGCTGCGTAACCTGGGAAACTTGCTGGCCCGTACAGATATTTCCCTGCGGGGCTTTTTTCATTCACATGCCCGGCATGAACTGATCTGGGACACCATGCGCTGCCTTGGTCTTCGCCGGCATACCGACAAGATAAAGGATCCTGTCACTCGTCAAAATGTTGAAACGATATTTGATCATATGGAAAAAGATATTTTGCCTAAGCTGAAGGGCTTGCGCCAACAGGTTATCCACGGTGATGCGACAAGCATAAATGTTCTGACAGATCCGGCGATACCGGACAGCATAACCGGTCTTATTGATTTCGGAGACCTGATATATGCACCACTGGTTATAGAAGTTGCCAATGCTGTTGACAATGAAAACCTTGGTACGGAAGGCTATCTGGATGCGCTTGTCAATGTTGCTGTCGGGTTTGATAGCGTGCTGCCTCTGGAAGAAGAAGAGATTGATCTTCTTTATGATCTTGTTCTGGTCAGGCAGGCTATTACGACCAGTATTGTTGCCTGGCGCCGGGTAATGTGCCCTGGCCAGCCCGGTTATCTTCAGGACTATGAAGCAACCACCGGGAAAATAATTGCCGGCCTGATGGCGACAGGCCGCGAAAAGGCAATAAATAAACTTCGTGATGCATGCCGATTTCCTCCTTATTGCCCCGATAGAGAATGATAATTAAGTGGCAGATGCAGATAATACCGATGCCTTGCTTAAATCCGACATGATGTACTGGGTACGGAGTTAGCGCTCTTCTACACCCGACCGGTTCATGTTGAACAGGGAAGAGGCCCCTGGCTTTACGATGCTCAGGGCAGGGCATATCTGGACTGTTATAATAATGTGCCTGTCGTGGGACATTGTCACCCCCATGTTGTAAAAGCTGTTTCTCGGCAGATAGGCGCTCTCAATACAAATACACGCTATTTATTCCGGAACATTCTGGATTATGCCGAGCGAATTACAAGTGGTATGCCGGACAAACTTTCGGTTTGTGTTTTTGTTAATTCCGGAAGCGAGGCCAATGATATTGCCCTTCGTATGGCAAGGTTTGTTACGGGCAAGCGGGGTGCGTTATTTACGCATAACGCATACCATGGCATTACCGAAACCATTGCAGAACTTTCGCCCTATGAAGTAAAAGAAGAAGATCTGGCACCTCATGTTCGAACCCTGATGTCGCCCGACCCTTATCTTGGTATTTATAAACATGGTGACGCAGATCTTGCTGAACGTTATGCTGCCGACACAGACAGGACTGTTAAAGATCTGGCAAAGAACGACTTCGGGCTTTCTGCCTGCATGGTTGATACCGCCTATATCAGTAATGGCATTCCGGATGTAATTGAAAATGAAGAACTGATGGCCAATGCAACAACAACCGGTGAATCTCTTCGCCAGGGAATACGTTCTTTGATGTCCCGGCATTCCATTATTGGAGATGTCCGCGGCCGCGGTATGCTGGCAGGCGTTGAACTGGTAAGAGATCGTAAAACGCTTGAACCGGCAGATACGGAAACGCGGTGTATTCTTGATCTGCTGCGCGACAATGGTGTTTTTGTGGGCACTGAAGGTCCGTGTTGGGAAATATATTAATGATTCGCCCACCCATGATATTCAAACCGAAGCATGCGGATATTCTGATTGAGGCTTTGGACCGATCGTTTGAGATGTTATAATTTTTTCGTTTTACTGATGTCAACTCGGTAGAGACAGTTTTCAAAACTGTCTCTACCTTTTAAGGTTTGCCTCTTCAGCAAGTAAAGCTCGTGATTAACAATGCTGTCTAATCAATGTTTATTCAGTCGGTTTTTTATCATCTACCTTTATTGAACCTGTTAAGCCATTAATATCACTGCCGGTGATTCCAACTTCCTTCAGAAGAGAATCAATGAGCGGCGCTTGTCCTCGATACCGCAAAGCGCTGTTAACCACCTGGTCAGCCAGGTTATCACCGGATCCAGCTGTCACATTTCCATCACCATTCCCATTTCCGGACACATAGCCCCCGGGAGTTAAACCGCCGACATGTATTATTTTAATACCCTCTATTGCCTCCATGGGCTTTACACTTTCCCGGATAATATTTTCCATACGGTTAATGAGCGCCATCTTAATGTTATCAGCACTCTTGTCCGGATTCAGTATATTATCAGCCTCATGCAGAGCATGTCGGCCTGCCGCATCTACAGCATATTTTATTTCTGCCGCTTTGGATTTTGATACTTCAGCGTCAACTTCAGCCTGGGTTATAAGCATAATCTTATCTGCTTCTCCCTTTGAAATAATGCGGACCGTTTCAGCCTGGGCAACCGCTGCTTTTTTCCGTGCTTCAGCTGTTTGAGTAATATTAATTGCCTCTCGCTCGGCTTTTTTCCGCGCCTCCACAAGCTCAATGGCTTTTTCCCGTTCAGACACCTCAATCTGGCGTGCTGTTATAACTTGTTCTTCCGCTTTAGCCTCCAGGGCTCGTGCTTTCTCAACCTCACTTCTGGCTTGAGACAACTCTTTTGACTTGGCAGCAAGGGCAACCGATCGATCCTGATCTGCCAACGCAACACTCTTTTGACGGTCTATCTCCGCAACTTCAATAATTTTTGATCGTTCAATATCTTTTTCCTTTAGATGAAGTTCTTTAGCAATTTGTCCCTCTTCAAGATTTTTTTCGACCAGCATCTGAGCCTCATCAACTTTTAGCTTAGCAGCTATCTGGGCCTCCCTGGCCTGTCTTTCTCTTTCAATCTGGGATCTTTCAAGCGCACCCTCTTTGGCAATATCTTTTTCTTTCAAATAAAGTTCCTTACTAATCCGATCCTCTTCAATACTCTTTTCAGCCAAAAGCTGAGCCTGTTCGACCTGCTGTTTGGCAATAATCTGAGCCTCCCTGGCCTGTTTTTCCTTTTGTGTCTGTTCGTTTGAAATGGTGGTCTGCTGCTCCGCGCGCCTTACCTCTATCTCCTTTTGCTGTTCGAGCTTGGCAAACTCTTCTTCTCTGGATAATTCAAGTTTTTGCCGTTCTGTTTCAAGGGTCTTCTTTTTAATGGCAATCTCTGTGTCTCGTTCTATATCATTTCGCTGCTTCATGCGATCCTGAATAACCCTGGTAAGTGTGCTCAGGCCTTGGGCGTCGAACGCATTCTGGGCGTTGAAGTAGCTCTTGTCTGTCTGGTCAAAATCTGTCAACGAAACCGATTCAAGCTCAAGACCATTCTTTACAAGAATCTCGCTGGTATTTGCATAGACCTTTCTTACGAATTCACTTCTCTGGTCGTGAAGTTCATCCATAGTCATCTCTGCGGCTGCTGCCCTGAGTTCATCCACAAGCTTACCCTCAAGTAAGCCCTTGAGTGACTTTTCATCAGTCGTTCTTCGGCCAAGGGTTTGTGCTGCATCTGCCACAGCTTCTTCGGTTGGTTTAACCCTGACATAAAAATTAGCCTTAATGTCTACCCGCATTCGATCTTGCGTTATAAGCGCCTGGTTGTTTGAACGCGTTACTTCCAGAACCAGCGTGTTCATTTTTACCGGTGTTGTTTCATGCAGCATTGGAAAGACAAGTGCGCCGCCGGTTATAACAACTTTTTGTCCTCGAAAACCTGTTCGAACAAAAGCCATCTCTTTGGAGGTTCTTTTATAAAATCTCCAAATGATCAGCCAGGCAATTAAAATGGCGATCAGTCCAACCGTTAAAAAGGTAAAAATAAATGAAGAAGCTGTCATGTTTTCCCCCGTTTGATAATTTATTTGGCTATAAGCCCATTTAAAAATTTCTTTACTTCGTTTAATGGGTTAAATAATCAACACCCTTATTGCCTTACACAAAAAAAATGACGCTTAATTTATACCATGTCCATACATAATTTTTCCAAAATCAAGAGGTGTCTTTGCAATCTCTTCTCGCCATGGCGTAATATCAATACGGTTAGCAATACAATGTCTGATTACACCCGCATCATTGCCTTTTCCAAGAAGAAGCGCTCCAACAACGTGAGAGTCCTCTATTAAAAACTTTCTGTAGATATCATTTTTTCTGTCCTTATAATGAAAGACATTGTGCTTTCCCTCTTCAGGTGAGGAGAGTCCCAGCGAGGTTATTTCCAGCCCGAGTATTGTTGTTACATTTTCACGGAACTGGCCTCGGCGAATGACCGAACACCCGGCCATGTTAAGTCCGGCAACTTCACCCTGGGCACAGGCGTTAAACCAGGTTGCAATCACTTCCATCTGTCCTGTAATCTCGTTTTCACCTTCGGCAACATCACCGGCTGCAAACACATTTTCTAAAGAGGTTTGCATCCGGTTATCTACCAGAATACCTTTGTTTACCTTGATCCCGGTACCGTTGACCAGTTCAGTATTTGGACTGACGCCTTTTCCGACAACAACCATGTCCGCCGGTAACCGTTCCCCATAACTCGTAAAAACACAGGCTCGATTTTTATTTCGAACCACCTTTTCTACCCCTCTGCCGAAAAGAATATTTACGCCGGCAGACTCAAGCTTTTCCTGGAGAATGTAAGCACTATCAGAATCCATCTGTTGGGATAACACCTGGTTCGAGCCTACAACCACTGTCATCTCTATGCCCTTTCCAAGCAGGGCCTTTATAGACTGAAGGCTAACAAGGCCCGCACCAAGAAAAACCATCTCTCTTGCCATTTCACCTGCTTTTTTTATCTTGTCTGCATCCTTGATGGTCCGAAGTGTTGAAACAAATTCCAAAGCATTTTGATCAACACAATCCAGAGGCTTGGCTGATCCTCCGGTCGCAATAAGAAGGTTGTCATAAGTAATCCGGGTACGATTATCCAGCAAAACCTCCCTTTCCAGAGAATCGATTCCAATGGCTTTGTGCCCAAACACCCTGTGAACATCAAATAATTTATAAAATGAATCATCCACAAAAAAGAGATTGGATTTCCCGATCTGGCCGGAGATATAGTATGTGGTTAATACCGGAGAATAAGCATTACAGGACTCAGCAGATATCAAGACAATAGATCCCGTATCACCGGTTTTTCGAATAGCTTTAATAGCAGACAAACCGGCTGCGCTGTTTCCGATGATCACATGTTTTTTATATCTTTCAGCCATAACGGTTCTTAAAAAATATTTCTTTATTATCTTCTAATTTAATCCGAGTTCCTGAAGCTTGGTTTTACTGGGAATACCTTCCGGGCTCCAGGCTCTAATCCTGTAATATTCCGGCAACATCTCGTCCAGATGGACAACCATTCCTTTTGCCGGCCCCTCGGGCATAGGCTCTTCAAGCATTCTCTTTGGCAAGGAGTCATCCCGCCATGTCAGTCCGGCCTTCAGGTTAAAAAGCCTTTCCAGGTTAAAAATTCTTTCACCAATCTTCATCAGGCCATTTCTGCCGCCAATATCAATACCTGTGGCTGCTTCAAGCAGTTCGATCATATTATCTTCATTCATGATAAGGAAAAACATGAAATTACACATACCGCAGGAATCAATCATGCAAAACCAGTCCTGGATATCTGCGGTTATTCGTGGTTTGTCATCCCACCGAAGAGGATCAATGGGGCCCAGGTTCTGGTCCATTGTCAGGCGCCAATGGCTGACACCATAAAGACTAAGATCATGCACTTCTCCCCGGATATGACAGGCGCCCCGTGAGTTGGTTGCATAACCAAGGCCCATTCCCTGAAGTCCTCTTGGATCATAGCTGGGGAAATCCATTTTTTTTGAACCCATAAAAAATTCCGGGTGACCGTATTTTTGAGCTAACCGCCAGGAGCCTTCCGATAAGATGCCACCGAATCCTCTTTTTAAACCTATATCCTGTGTTAACCGGATTACGGCTTGAGCGTTTCCAAAGTTAAGGGGCATGCCTACGTCACTTTCAGGAAGTATTCCCCGTTCATACATCTCCATGGCACAGGAAATAGCCCCTGCTGTTGAAATCGTATCCATCCCTAACTCATTACAGATAAAACCGGCCTTGGAAGCCACATCCAGGCTATTGGTCTCACAACTGGAACCGAAAAGACCGATGGTTTCATACTCAGGTCCGACGCCTTCACCTTTAAATTCCGGATTCGTCACTTTTGTTACACGACCGCACCCGACAGGGCAGCTCGGACAGGCCAGTCCCATATTTTTTCTTGTAGAAATAGTCTTTGCCAGTGTTTCTCCACTCAGCTTGTCCCAGCACTTATTTACACCTGTTTGGAAATTTCGTGTTGGTAGAACACCGAATTCCTTCACGTAAGCCAATACACCCGGTGTACCATTTTGATGAAAATGCTCTGTATCATCATTGTCGATAACATTGAACGCATTTTGCATGGCGGTCATAAAAGCAGCATTATCTGCGACACCCAGACCGTTTGTTCCTCGAACAGCGATGGCTTTCAGATTCTTGGATCCCATGACAGCGCCTACGCCTGATCTTCCCGCCGCCCGGCCTGAATCACTCATAATACAGGCAAAACGAACCAGGTTTTCTCCGGCCGGACCGATACACGCCACCTTTGCGTCCGAATCGGTTTCATCAATAACAGCAGCTTCTGTTTCAGAACTGGTTTTGCCCCAAAGGTGTGCAGCATCCCGTATCTCAACCTGATCATTATCAATCCAGAGATAAACCGGCCTTGAGGCCCGGCCTTCTAAAATAATCATATCAAAACCGGCGTATTTGATAGCCATTGCAAGTGGACCCCCGCCGCTTGACTCGGCAATAGCACCTGTCAGTGGCCCTTTGGTCACTATCATATAACGGCTTCCTCCCGGCGCACCCGTTCCGGTTAAAGGTCCGGTGGCAAAAATCAACTTATTAGCCGGGCTCAGTGCATCTATACCCGGATCAATTTCATCGTAAAGATATTTTACGCCCAGACCTCTGGCACCGATAAAATTAACTGCGCTTTGACGGTTCAACTCCTCAATGGTTACCAGGGGCCGACTTAAATCTATTCTCAGTATATTTCCTGTCCAGCCACTCCACATAATTATTCCTCCTGAAATGATCCCAAAAGCCGTTCAGCCATATTTTTCTTTTTTTCTGAGATTGATGTGTTCTCTTCTCCAAACCGGATTGCTTTTGTCCGGCAAAACCTTACACACTGGGGGTCTCCTCCACAAAGATCGCATTTTTCAGCCTTACCTTCTGAAACAACGACACAACCGAAAGGACAGGCTAGGGTGCACATTTTACACCCCACACACTGATCAGTATCTACCTCAATTACCTTACTTCCATCCTTGGCGGATATTTTTATCTGAAGCGCTCCTGATGGACAGGCTTTTGCACACAAGGGTTCATCACACTGACTGCAGACAACAGGTACAGCCATGGAACGACTGATAAACATATTTACGCTAATTCTGGATTTGAGGGGGTTGAACTCCCCATGATGGGTAAACGAGCAAACAAGTTCACAATAGCCGCATCCCGTACACCTCCCGATATCTATGACAAGCCCCTTTGGCATATTACTATCCCTCCTTATACTTCATTTGGATTACAAAGAAACGCCATATCGCGCTTCATATATTACAGCATCAACCACCGGTCATCGGAGGAAAGATTGCAATGGTGTCTCCCCCGCTAAGCATTGTCTCCAAACCATTCTGGAACACGATGTTTCGCCCATTTCTCAATATAGTTATGTCCGGTTGGAGATTGCTGCTGCCGTCAAAAAGTTTCGTCCGGCTTTCATTGGAAACACAACAATATTTCAGAAGAGAACGGATATCCGGGACAAGGCTAAGATCAGCTTCAATTTTCTTTTTTTTAAAGATATGTTCCAGGCCGCCATAAAATACCGCTTCTACCTTAAACGTGTTCCCCATAAACAAAGCTCCCTTTCAGGCTTTTAATTACTTCCTCGTGTAGAGGGCACATAGCTTTTTTTGATCACCCGGGGTTGCGCACTTTTTTCATCACGCCATCTTGCCTCGTATTTTTTTTCGAAAGATAAAGATCCGGGAGGTGTCCAACGATAAGCTGCTCCTTGTTCCTTCAAACCTGTGTTTCTGACATTTCCCTGTTTTTTCGGAAGAGCCTGATCCAAACCCCATTGATTGACGGAACCACTGCTAACAGGCCATCTCACTGAATTTTGACTGGAAAATATTTTTTGTGGCTGCTCTTGTTCCGTATCCCATCGGGTTTGTGACACATGAGGTGGTCGATTTTCTTCATATACTTCATTTCCAGACACAACAGTTTTTTGCTCTTGCCATTCCTGCCGTTTTGTTTCCACAATTTTATCTTTTGACGGGATTGCCGGTACTTTTTTTGTTATCTCTTCACCTGGAACAATTCCAAGATAGGCGGCCTTTACATGATCGTTGTTCTGTAATTCTGAACTTTTGCCTTCGACAGCTATTGTACCGGTTTCCATAACATAGTTATTACTTGAAAGACTCAGAGCCAGGCTTGCATTTTGTTCAATAAGCAGAATTGAAACACCCTCATCAGCAATGCGTTTTATTATGGCGCCAACTTCATTCGTTAGAAGAGGTGACAATCCCAGAGAGGGTTCATCCAATAAAAGAAGTTTGGGGTTAGCCATAAGCCCCCGACAGATTGCCACCATCTGCTGCTCACCACCGCTCAGCTTGGAGGCTGGACGATAGCGAGCATCTTTTAAAACCGGAAAATAACCGTAAATACGTTCCAGGTCTTTTGCCTGGCGATCCTTATTTTTACTCAAGTAAGCACCGGATAATAAGTTATCCTGGATACTCATTTCGAGAAAAAGCCTTTTTCCCTCCGGAACATGGACAATACCTAACTCTACAATTCTTTCGGTATCCAGTCCGTCAATTCTTTTTCCCTCAAACCGAATTTCGCCTGAAGTACTTGGAATTAACCCCGAAACAGCTCTAAGGGTTGTGCTCTTGCCTGCACCATTGGCACCTATCAAACTAGTAATTGATCCCTCTTTGACTTCAAGGGAAATCCCTTTCAGTGCCTGAACACCACCATAATGAACAACTAAATTTTTTATACTGAGCATGCGTTAACGTCTCCACCCAGATAAGCATCTATTACTTCAGGGTGCCTGCATACAGCGTCAGGTGTACCTTCGGTAAGTTTGTTTCCAAAATTGATACAGGTTATTTCATCACAGGTAGTCGTGACAGCCCTCATGTCATGTTCTACCAGAAAAACAGTAATACCCCGCTCCCTAACCAGCTGTATTCTTTCCATAGTTTCAGCTGTCTCTGTTGGGTTCATACCTCCCACCGGTTCATCAAGCATAATCAGTTTCGGTTCGGTGGCAAGAACATTTGCAATGCCTAGTGCGGCCTGATGTCCATGAGGAAGATCCCCGGCTGTTTCATCTTTCATGTTTGAAATGCCCATAACGTCCAGCAAAGCAACAGCTTTCTCCTCAATTTCTTTCTCCTCACGGCGAGTTCTTTTGTCTCTCCAGAACTGTTCCCATAATGTCGCCCTGACGTGAAGGTGGCAGGCCATCATTACATTTTCCAAAACCGTCATCTCTTTGAATAATGCTGTGAGTTGAAATGTCCGTGCTATTCCTCTTTTTGCTACGCGGTGGGGTGCCAGGCCTGTAATATCTTCTCCCTGAAAAATAACCTTACCCCTTGTGGGTTGGATAAATCCGGAAATCAGATTAAATATTGTTGTTTTACCTGACCCGTTGGGCCCGATCAGGCCTCTTATCTGTCCCTTTTTAATATCAATATCAATTGAATTAACAGCTACATTTTCACCAAAATTTCTTCCTAACCCCTTTAATTCAAGTATCGTCACTGTTTTTTCCTTATTTTACTCAAACAGATTGTTATTTCTCAAAAGAAATTTTGATCTTTCCAAAACGGCCAAGCCTTAAACCTGTTTTATCTCGTAACCCCTCCAGGCCTTCCGGCAAAAAGATCAACGTTAAAATTATTATTGAACCGTAAACCATCGGAATCCACTCCGCCAGGGGACGAAGAATTTCACCCAGAACAGTCATTACCACAACACCGATAATCGGACCGGAAAAGGTATGTGTTCCGCCAAAGACAACCCATACAAGAAGGTACAAGGTGCTCATAAATCCAAACTGATGCGGCTCTATGGCCCAAAGCCTGTGAGCAAGCATGACGCCGGCTGTACCGGCAAAACAGGAACCTATAGCAAAGGCAAGCATCTTATATTTGGTAACATAAATTCCAAGGCTGTTCGCAAGGTCTTCCTGAGATTCGATTGACTTAAATGTTTTACCTATCCGGGACTTATCCACACGATATAAAATCATCAGACTTATAATCGTTACCACCAGCGTCAGGAAGTAATAAGGTATGGCGTCACTAAAATCTATACTTGGTATAAATCTCGGCGGTTGTATATTACTCAAACCCCTATGGCCACCGAAGGGAAATTTAAACCGGATCCAGCATAACCTGATCGCTTCACCGGCAGCAAAAGAGGCGACAAAAAAAGAAAAACCCTTGGTTCTGGATAGCGGATAACTGATTATCAGTCCCACCAGACCCGCTGCCAGGCTTGACAATGGGAGGGATATCAGAAAAGGGAGGCCTAAGCTGTTTGTCAGCAGGGCTGTCGCGTAAGCACCGGCACCCATCATCGGTATATGGGCCAGAGACCAGCCTCCGGTTGTTGTTATCAATCGAAAGCTTGCGACAAGGATGATGTTAACCAGAAGCATTGTCAAGACATCCACTTTATATTCACTCAGAGTATATGGTGCACCAATCGCGATAATTGCCAACACCACCCATCCCGGACTTAAACGTTTAGTGTTCTGCATGTCCTGCAACCCCCTGTGGTCTGACAGATAACAGCACGAGCATTACCAGTGTATTGACCATATTGGCGATGGTTGAATCAAGTAACGTGGTAATAATTGTAGTTAGAAATCCGAAAAGAAGTGAAGCCAGAATTGTTCCTCTTATATTTCCCGGACCACCCACGATGACCACCACAAATGCTGTCCATACAACGGAATGCCCCATGTAGGGATGAACAGACATGATCGGTGCCATAAAGGCACCTGCTGCCCCGGCCATGGCAGAGCCCAGCAGCATTGCAATTGTCGCACATTTCTGAGGGCTGATTCCCTGGAGGGCCGCTGCATCAGGATCCAGCGCTGAGGCCCGAAGCCCTCTGCCCAGTTTGGTTCGGTCCAGAAAAAGCCATAACGCACTAAGCAGTATAATGGTTGCCGGCACCACAATAAACCTTTGCCAGCTAACTGAAATTCCACCCATGTCAAGAATCTGGGGAAATGCCGCCGGTACCGGTTTCATTTTGCCTACGCCCCAAAGTTTCACAACCGCTACCTGGAGAATAAAAACCAGTCCAACGGACATAATAAACCCGGAAAGGACGTTTCCGTGGGCCTGCCTGAATACCAGCCGTTCTGTAACCACACCCAGCAGTCCAACCAGCACGATGGCAGCTAATACCGCCAGAAAAAAGGGCCAGTGCATAACAGCAAAAAGAACCCACACGGTATAAGCACCGACCATATAGAACTCTCCGTGTGCAAAGTTTACAATATGCATGACTCCAAAAACCAGGCTCAAGCCTACAGCAATAAGGGCATAAAAAGAGCTGGTCATCAGTCCGTTTAAAAATGTTTGTCCGACAAATTCCATACTATTTCCGTTCCTCATAGAAATATCATTGACTCAGAACATGGGCCCATTCATCTAAAAATTGTGAATGGGCCCAATTCCTGTTTATTTCTTAACCGTATTCATGTTCCATTTTTCAAGGCTTTCCATAAGAATTTTTTTCTTATTCTCATCCTTGAGCCAGTCGGTCAGACTACCATAATCTACAATTACAGGTTTACTGTCTTTAACTTCAGTGATGGGCCAGGTTGGTACCAGAAGGTTATCCAGTCCATAAATTTCTTCTCCCCACCATACACCGTCGCCAAAAGCGTGCGGAACCGTATCAGATGATTTCAAAGCCTTATAAACATCTTCTGATTTAACACTCCCGGCTTTTTTGGCACCATATGCCCATACATCAAGAGCCGCTTTATATTCCCAGGTAATTTCAGAAAAACTATGGGTCGGGTATTTTTCCTTCCAGGCCTTCCAGAACTCGTTATGTTCACTTGAAAGCTTAGGGTCATCAAAATCCGGAAATCCTGAAACAGCACCATCCATCCAATTTGTTGGAACCTTGGCTGTAATAGCTTTGAAGTCCCAGCAGGCTGAGGTCACGACGCCTTTCCAACCCTGTGAATGAGCCTGTTCAAAAATAAGGGCCTGAAACTCAGGATATGCGGCACCCGTACTGATAATATCCGGATTTTTCGCCAATGCAGCC
Source organism: Desulfobacterales bacterium (assembly GCA_021737275.1). Taxonomy (GTDB): domain Bacteria; phylum Desulfobacterota; class Desulfobacteria; order Desulfobacterales; family JAIPEE01; genus JAIPEE01. Next base: position 27,523 of record JAIPEE010000028.1, on the reverse strand, counting down.
GTTACAATTGGCGCAAAATCCGTAGTTTCCAAACCAAAAGGCTTTGAATAAACAACTTCAATGCCTGCAGCCTTAAAACCGGCTTCCGACCAGGCTATTGCGTTAAGACCGATTTCATCATCCTGGGAAATGATCGCTACGCGTTTAGCCTCAGGGTGTGCTTTGGCAATATACTCTGCGTGCAGAAGGTGATATGTAGGAAAGTTATCGGTTACATCCAGCAGATATGGTCTATCCGGGGCAATATCTGAAGAGACCAGAACAAATGTCATTATTTTATGTTTTGTTAAAAAAGGCTGAACTACGGCACTGGGAGCTCCTCCCAGCATGAGCATGGCCTCGACCTTATCTTCAAGGACAAGCTTTCTTGCGCCCAGCAGCGCTTTACTCCCAACGCCTTCATTATCAAACTGAACAATTTCCACCATGTATGTCTTGCCGCCAACTTCAAGGCCGCCGGAATCATTAACTTTGTCAACCCAAATACTGACGCCCTCCATTCCAGGAAGCCCCCATGCTGCCGCAGGGCCGGACAATGGTGCATTAAAACCAATTTTAACAACATCTTTTCCTGCAAATGCCGATGGTGCAAACGTGACAATAAAGCTCAAGACAAAAATCCATACTAAAATACGATATACTTTTCTTCTCATAAGCCTTTCCCCCTGTTTAGTTAGGTGTATTTGAATGAGAAGCCTTCTTTATCGATATTTGTAAACACAATGTATCACCATTCGATTTAATCACAGTTTACAAAAAACGATAGAAGACCGGTTATGGGCATAAAACCACCCGATATCTTTTAATTTTTTACAAGAAAAAAAGTGCGTGGAAAAAATTCAATTACAACTCAAATATAAATATCCGGCTAAAATGGAAATTACTGCTTTAACTTAAAACTCAGGTTTTGTAAGAAAGGTTTTCATTTAAAAAATTGGCTATACTGAAGTTAGGTTCCGTTTTTAGAGATCAGGATGCGTAGCCAGTGGAATCATATATAAAATAATCTAAATCAAGTTGCAAGACTGAATAAACGAGTATAAAACAGGTATGTTTTGTACTCGTTTATGAAAGAGTGTGAAGATAAGTCTTAAGGTTAACTTTTTTACTGGTTATACCCAGTTTTTTTCTGATATTTCTTCTTTGTGTTTCTATTGTTTTAAAGGATAAGAATGACAACTCGGCTATTTCCTTTGAGGACTTACCCTGTTTTATCAGGTTTGCCACATTGATTTCTGCCGGCGTCAGATTTAAATATTTGGAAGTTAATTTGCGTGAAAAGGGTTCAACAATCTGACCCAGGTTGGATCTTATTATATCTAAAAATGTCTTTTGGTCATCATTTAACCCCTTGTTTTCAATTTTTTCAAGATACGGTATAACCAACTCAGTCAGATTAGCCACCATATTCTCTTCGCTCTCTTTTCGGTTTTCATCACTTTTTTTTAAAAGGACTTTAAGTGCATTATTTACCTCTTCAAGGCGCAGCGTTTTATTATTCAATTCCTGTTTTTTTGTTAATAGCAACCGCTGCTTAAGCTTTAACCTGTGTGTTCTTTCTTCAACCATTTTTTCAAGTTTTAAGTTAAAAGACTCAAGCTCTTTTTCCATATGCTTGCGCTTTGTAATATCAATCTTGGTGCCTGTCATTCGTAATGGGTTACCCCTTTTATCTCTTGCAACGACCTTCCCTGTATCCAGCACCCATACCCAATTTCCGTGCTTGCCTAACAACCGGTGTTCTGATTGATATCTTACTGTTTTCCCTTCCAGATGAGCGTTTATTATTTCTAATGTTCTGGGCTTGTCTTCAGGGTTAATTAGTTTTTCCCAGGTCGAAATATGTCCCTCAATTTCATCAAGCGAATATCCCAGAATTCCGGCCCAGTTCTCATCTAAGACAAGTTCTCCTGTAGAAACATTCCAATCCCAGAGACCTGCCTCGGATGAAAAAAGTGCAAGCTCGAGCCTTTCCTTACTCTTCGTCAGAGCATCTTCAACAAGCCTGCGCTTTTTTATATCTTCTGTCTGCACAAGCAGCATATCCGGACTAATAAACGTGTATCTGAAAAGCAGGTGTTTATAACCGCTCTTGTTTTTTGGTTTGAGCTGCTCTTCGCTGTTTGAAGAAAATTTATGTGTCAAACAAAGGACGATCTTGTTTTGAATCTCCTTTTCGCTTAAAAAAATTTTAGCAACCGATTGTTCCAATGATTTTGATGATATGTTTTGTATCTTTAACGCTGCAGTTTTATTGAAGCCTTTTAACCGTATATTCTTTCCATCTTTTTTGAAAATTAATGCAGGAATAGGAGACTCTTGAAATAATTGTCTGTAAACACCAAGGTTGTCGGAAGGTGAATAAGGTGCTTGCTCAGGTTTAACTAGTTTAACAGGCAGCCTGTTATCGTCTGGTTTTTGAACAATCTTTTCCATTCACTATACCCGTTTATTCGTTAATTCAATCGTTTATCTACTTACCTTCTCCATATTAATCTCAACAGCTTTTGGAAAATACATCTGAATAATATTATCCAGAGAGACGGTCAGCTCTTCATGATCGCAACCGGCAAGCTCCACAAACAGCAATTCGGAAATGGTTTTAAACCGATCCAGAAGATCCGGATCAAAATGAGCGCCCCGACCCTCTTCAAGAATATCCATTGCTTTGTTATATGAAAAAGGCTCTTTATAGGGGCGTTTTGAAGTCAGGGCATCAAAGACATCGGCTATGGCGAAAATTCGTGCATTGATGGGAATCTCTTTTCCGCTCAACCCCTTACCGTATCCGCTGCCGTCAAATTTTTCATGGTGAAATCCGACAACTTCAATAGCATCTTTCAACCATGCCGATCGATTAACGATATCCAGCCCGTGAGGAACATGATGCTTCATCGTATCAAACTCTCCGTCAGTTAACTTGGCCGGCTTAAGCAATATATCATCCCTTATTCCAATTTTGCCCACATCGTGGAGAAACGCTCCCTTTATCAGGCTCTGAATTGTCTCTGCCTCAAGTCCGCATGTTTCAGCAATTCTAACAGAAATAATGGTAACCCGATAGTTATGAGAATCTGTATCGCTGTCTCGTTTCGCGACAGCACTTCCGAGGACCTTGAGTGTTTCAATGTGGGAATCTTGAAGGTTCATTGAAATTGTTGTAACTTTTCTTGTCAGCAATATGATAATTGGATAAAGCAGAAGGGTGGTTAAAAAAACAATTCCAACTGAAAGTATTACTGTTCTGAACGCCTTTTTTCTGAACCCCAATATAGTGTCCTGTGAAATGGCAAAAATTCCATCAATATAAGCAATCGCTTCTCCCTTGCTGTCCAGAAGCGGTGCTGCAATATAGATATGCGGAATCTCTGCAACTTTAATAATTTTTGTAAACGTTTCTCCCTCCCCTGGAAAAGGTCGGACCGCGCCGGCCAGAGCCACTTCGAGCGCTTCAATATGAAGATAGTCATCATCAGAACTTCTTGTTATGGTACCGGACGTTTTGTCATAAACGCTGGAAAAAACAAAATGTCCCTTTCGGGTATCAACAAGACTTCTGGATGCATGGTTAAAAGCCTCTGACTCCCGCTTTACGGCCATCCGGTCAGAGACACCGGATTCATCGAGAAGGCTCCTTATCTGGGAATTAAAGATGCTGGCTCCCTGAATCGCCCGTTCTGTAACATCTTCACCAATTTTATCATATTCTGAAAACCATACTGCCGTACCGAGTAATATGGAAAGCGTAAAGCCGGCTATGATTAGGCGCCGTCTAAGTACTTTGTGGACATCCTTCAGGTTAAGTCCGCTTTTCTTTTTATGCATCATGAAGAAACCTCGCTTGCTCTTTAAATAAAAAAGTATGCATTAAGGGTTCTCTCTTCCGTTTTTTTATCGGCCCAATACTAACCGTGCCTCCAGAAAGATCAGGGATAACACGTTATTCAGATTACTATTTTTTTTCGGTCACGCTTTGAGAAATATGGAGTCCAACCAGTCGTGCAATAACAACCGTCAGGTAAATCTGGCCGGTGATCGCTTCAAATATAGCCAAAGCCGCTGCTTTATCTGTTAAGGGTAAAACATCTCCATAACCCAGTGTCGTCAATGTTGTAAAACTATAATAGATAAAAAGATAACCGCCTGAGCCAAGCGGTCCGTCCTTTACAGAAAAAGATCCCGGATGAGAAACATCCAGCAGAGAAAACAAAATCGCCCAAATGACGCCCATCAGCAGATATGCAGCAACAGCCGAAAAAATAATATCGATCGTAATCTCTTTTTCAGTTAAAATATTTTTCAGTATTACAAGTGTTATATGTGTTAAAAAAATTATGGTCAGCACATCTGCCGTAACAGCAGTGGCGGGTGTTTTTATGAAATGCGCTATCCATATGGATATAAGCATGGGAATTGCAAAAACAACGGATATGATGATCTGTCTTTTGTTCTGACCTATGGCATAGGTTCCTGAAATTAAAATAAAAGTAAACAGGATGTCCATCAAAACGCGGGCCTTGATAAACTCCCTTAAAAAAGGTCCAAGCCCAATGTATAATGCCAGGGTGGCCAGTAAAAAGAGAAGTCTATTATAAATAATTCTTTTTAAAACAGGATGTCTGTGTCCCATGTCTTTATTAATTTTTTTTATATTTTGGTTTTAGTTCTATTTTTGTACAAAAAAAGCATCGACTTTTTTAAACCACTCATCAATAGCCTGTTCATTTTCAAACATCACAAAGTACCCGACACTTCTCTGGAGAGACATCAGGTCTATCATAAAATCATATACTGCATTTACGGCCTTCTGGTCTGCAACAAGGGACTGATTCTGTGCATCAAGCAGGTCGATAATTGATTTTATGCCGCGTGTATAGGAATCGGTTACCAGTGTCAGGTTCTTGTTTGCAGCTACGGCAGCATCTTTTGAAAGCCAGATGGAGGGATAAGAAGCCCGAATCAGATGTACCGCATGACGGATACGTTCTTCTATCAGTTCTGCCGTTGCATCATGATCAAATCTCAGTTTGGCCAACTCTTCCCGGGAACGGCGCATGGTAGATACTTTTCCACCACTGTTAAACAGAGGCAGCGTTGCATAAACACCCGCTGTCCATGCGGTATCATCGGTTTCTGTCGGGCCGGTAATGTTTGACCCGGCACCGCTTTCATCAAACAGTTCTGTTACATTCCCCTTTATGCTGACATCCGGTATCCAAAAAGCCCGTTTTGAAGCGGTCAGGACTCTTTCATTAGCGGCTATGGCTGCGTCAATCTGTCGAAGCTCGGGGGCCATTAGCAGCCCTTCCTGGATCATAAAATCCCTGAACGTACGAAGAGACTTGTCGTTATCAATGTACTGCGTTATTTTTTTATTTTTTAAAAATTCTGCCGGATCTTTATAGTCTGCTTCGAGTGCATTAATCATATCATCTTGTGGACGGTTCAAAATACGATTAAGCGAACTGAGTGCATCCATTGTAAAAGATTCTGCTGCCAGAACCAGCTGACGACTTCCTGCAACCTCACTCTCCCACCGGTAAACTTCATCCGGCCCGGCTATTCCGGCAGATAACCTTACCTGGGCCCGCTCCAGGTTTTCTCTTGTCAGGCGCAGGTTATCTTTTTGGATATTTTCAATGGCCTTTGACCTGAGATAGTTCAGATAAGACGTTGCCGCAATCTGAATAATATCCTGTCTCAGTGCTTCATAATCCTCTTCACGGCCTGCCTGCAGATATTTTTGTACGGTATAATTTGACCATGCTTTATCTGAATAAATTAGCTGGGATGCATCCGCACTACCGGTCCACTGTTTTTCAGGTAGAAGGCCAAGGTAGGCCTCGGCCCTATCATCGTCAATCATCCTTGCCTGGGAACCAATACTGATTTGCGGCAAAAGGGTAGATCGGGATTCATAAACACTTTGACGACCCGCCTCAACAGATCTTTTAGCTGAAGCAAGATGAAGGTTTGCCATAAGCGCTTCGTTGACAACGATTTCCAGCGTCAGCTCTTTTGCACCAACCGTATCTTCCTCGTTAATCAAATCCGCTTTAGTTAAAATATCCCATGAAGGATAAACATCAATCGCCCGGGCCGTTGCCATATTAATGGTCAACCTTTCGCCGGGATCAAAATCAACCGGTAACGAACTTGCTTTTTCTCCCCGAAGAATATCCTGAACATTAATGGCAACGCTTCTGGCAAGATGCTCCAGTCCGGCTGCCGGTGCCAGCCCTGCCAGAATACCCATTTCTACCTCTTCAATACCTTTATATGAATAGCTGGGCAGCTTCCTTTTTATCAGTTCATCCGTTAATTGCTGAAACGCCTGTTTATTAAACTGTTTAAGCTCAGTAACCAGAACCGCCTCTGTTTCCGGCGATAACTTCTGCAAAGCCACTTCAGCAGAAGATCCAACTTCGACCAGTTCCAGATTATAGTTATTTTTTTCGGAAAGCGCCCTGGCAAAATCCCTCAAAGCAGGAATGGTTTCAACAATTTGGTTATCGGCCAATACCGTCAGGTGTTTAAACGGTACAATCTGCCGGAACGTTTCCACATCCTTTTCAAAGCTTTTTAAAGCGTCTATATAACTCAGATTTTTTACACCGCTGGTGTTATTTTTATAGGGCAGGCCCTGAATTTTTGTGTCTATAATAAAAGGGGCAACAACCGGTTTTTTTAAATCCTTTCTTAAGCAGACTTCATGAGATCCTATGGCACCCAACGTAAGAATAATGTCTGTTGTTTTATCCGAAAACAGGGTATCAAGCGCTTTGTTTACGCTATCCGTAGTCCAGTTTCCGATAATCTGTTTGTCTTCCGGAAACGTCACATCAAACTCCCCGGAAGTCATATCTCTAATTTCTTTTTTAAAAATTTCCGGTGTATTCGAGTCTCTCTGCCACGGTCCGTCCACTATAATTCCGATTCGGACTACCGGAAGCCCGGTAACCGCCTGAACCGCTGACGCAGGAAAAGATATGATCAAAACCAAAAATAACAGTTTCACCAGCCTGGTATTCATTTATCTGCTCCTTTAATGTTAATACGGATCTATATCAATTTTCTTCTTTATCTTATTCTCTGGTCATAATCGGTTTTTTCGACCTTATAAATTATGCCGTATTCGGTACTTTAAAGAAAGTTGCATAAAACACCGGCACAACAATCAGCGTCAGCACCGTCGCAAAACCCAGACCGAACATAATGGTAACCGCCATGGCAACAAAAAAGGCATCTGTCAACAACGGCAGCATGCCAAGAATAGTTGTCAATGCTGCCATGGATACCGGAATCAGACGACTGACACCGGAGTCAACAATAGCCTGAAAATGATTTTTCCCACTGGCGATCTCTGTATCAATCTGGTCGATCAACACAATCGCATTTTTTATCAACATCCCTGAAAGGCTCATCAGGCCCAGCAGCGCCATAAACCCAAATGGCTGATTAAACATCAACAAGCCCGCCGTAACGCCTATCAGTGCGAGCGGTACCGTTAACCATATAATAAGTGTTTTTTTGATGGAGTTAAAGAGCCAGATGACAATCAGAACCATCAGGCCGAAAAAGATCGGAACCGTCTTTCCAAGAGACCCTTGAGCTCTTGCCGAATCTTCAGCCTCTCCACCCCATGCCATTGAATATCCGGGCATATCCTTAATTGGCCAGTTGTCATTTTCTCCAACCTTGAGCGTCGAATTGTCATATGTTTCAAAAGGATCTTCATCCGAGCCAAATCGTTTTCCGGTGATCTGGGCCACATCCACATTAAGCGCTTTTTCTACCTGAGGTTTTATACGCGCAAAAAGTTCGCTGGGAAGCCCCTCCCTCGGATCCGCATGAATCTTAAGCATCTTTGTTCTGTTTCTGCGCCAGAGATATGCATCTTCAAATTCCAGCTTAAAGTCCGTCACGACCTGGCCGGCAGGAATCATTTGCTGGGCGACCGGACTCCAGACCTGGATACCCTTAAGGTTGTTCAGATCCACTCGCTCTGATTCCGGAGATCGGGCAATAATGGGAAGCAGTTCGTCCCGTTCCCTGTAAACACCAACGGTCGTTCCTTCTACCGCCGCCTCGATTGCCCGGGCAAGATCCGGACGAGTTATACCCGCTCTTCGAGCCTGGGCTTCTGAAAGCTGGGGTCGCATAACCTTTATTTTAGTTCGCCATTCGTCCCTAACCGCTCTTGAAACAGGGTCGTCAAGCAAGACATTTGTCGCCTTTTTTGATAGAATCCTCAAGACTTCCGGATCCGGGCCGTAAAGTCGTAGTTGGATCTTTCCCCCGACAGATGGCCCTAAAACAAACTGCCGAACATTGATAATCGCCTGTGGAAATGTTTGCTCAAGGTCCGATTGAAGCGTTTTGGCCAGTTGCGGGATCACCTTGTAATCTTTTACATCGGCAATGATCTGACCAAAACTGGGATATGTGGATTCCGGCGAATATGTCAGTAGAAACCGAACCTGGCCCCCACCGATATGGGTTGAAATATGTGTAATCTCGTCCCTGGAAAGCAGGTTCCGTTCAGCTGTTTCCATCTGTCTGGCCGTTTCAGCAATATGGGTTCCTTCGGGAAACCAGAAGTCTACATAAAACTGGGGTCGGGTGGAATCAGGAAAAAAACTGGTTTTTACATAGCCAAAACCGATGATGGATAATACAAAAAAACCGACAACGACACCTATTGTTATCCAACGTTGACGGATACAGGCTGAAAGAAGCGTGCTGTATAATTGATAAAATTTTCCATCATACGGATCTTTTTCCTCATCATTACTGCTTTTATTTTTTTCCTTTAAAAACAGTTTACAAAACAATGGTGTAACGGTAACGGCTGTCACCCAGCTCAACATCAGGGATATCATAATAACGGAAAAAAGAGAACTGCAGTACTCACCGGTGCTGTCCTTGGACGTTCCGATAGAGGCAAATGCCGTTACGGCAATAACGGTTGCCCCCAAAAGCGGAACGGCCGTCTGGCCCACAATCTCTTTTGCGGCAACAACAACATCTATGCCCTGTTTCATTTTCATCCGTATACCGTCTGTTACGACTATGGCATTATCCACGAGCATACCAAGTGCAATGACCAGTGCACCGAGAGAGATGCGCTCGAGGGTTACGACATACATATCCATAAAAATAAAGGTGCCCATGATCGTCACAAGCAAAATGGCGCCAATAATCATGCCACTGCGAAACCCCATAAAAACAAGGAGAATGAGGACAACAATGATAACCGCTGCGGCCAGGTTGACAAGAAACCCTCTTATGGACTGCGTAACCGCCTCTGACTGAAGCGCAATGATATGTCCGTCAATACCCAGGGGTGCCTGTGGTTTAAGCTCTTTTAAGCGTTTTTCCAGCGCTTCTCCCATCGTTACAACATTGCCGCCCTCTACCGTTGAAATACCAAGCCCAATGGCTGCTTTGCCGTCAAATCTTAAAATGTTCTTCGGCGGGTCTTTATATCCGCGTTTTATAGTGGCAACGTCTCGAAGAAAAATAAGCCTGTCTGAGGTTTTTCCTCTGCTGCTGACCAGCAGGGACCCAAAATCCGCTTCCGATTTAAACTCACCGGTCGGGTTGACCGGTATATATTCTTTGCCAAGCGTAAGGTTGCCTGAAGTAACCGGCAGGTTCTTGGCCGCAAGGGAAGAGTAAATATCCTCCTGGGATATTCTGAGTTCAGCCATCTTCTCTCGTCGCATTTCAATATAGATAACTTCCGACTGGTTTCCATAAAGAACTATTCTTTTAACACCCTGTACCTGAAGCAATTCTCTCTGGAGAAATTTTGCAAACTCGTACATCTCATTATATGTATATCCCTCACCGGTAAGCGCAAGATACACACCATACACATCTCCAAAGTCATCATTTACAATGGAGGGTCCCGCACCGGGCGGAAGTTTTATCTGGTAGTCATTTATTTTGCGGCGTAACTCATCCCATACCTGGGGGAGCGCTTTTTTGTCATATTTGCTTTTCATGACAACTTTCAGTTGGGAAAAGCCCCTGGAAGATCGGGACTCCACATAGTCAAGCTGTCCCAACTCCTGGCATGCCATCTCCAGAACATTTGTGACCTCTTCTTCCACCTCTGCTGCCGAAGCACCGGGATAGGGTGTCAGAACAACGGCTTCCTTGATTGAAAACTCCGGATCTTCCAGCCAGCTTAAATTAAAAAAGGACATGGCTCCGACAACCACCATCAATATGGTCATTACCCAGGTAATAACGCTTTTTTTAATACTGAGTTCAGCGATATTCATTTAACGGCTCCTATCTTATTGTTCCATGGGGCGTACCTTCTTACCCTCGCGAAGTTGACTGACGGCACTGACCGCAATCATATCACCTGAGTTGATTCCCGAAAGAATTTGAATTTTATCCGATCCTGTTAATTCACCGGTGGTAACCGGTTGTTTTTGAACAGTCATGGTTTCAGGGTTAACTTTCCATACATGAGAAGAGCCGGTTTCGTCAGAGAATACCGCAATGGCAGGAATGATAATCTGGCTTTCAATAACGTTTGCTACTTTTCTTGACCCAATGACATTTGCCGTCATTCCGGGCAAGACCCTTATATCATCTGGCTGAATCATTTCCAGTGTTACCTGGTAAGTGTGTGTTTTGGAATCAGCCTCGGTAGAAAACTCTTTCATTTTGAGCGGATAAAGCTTTCCTGGGGCAGCAGCAAATTCAGCATCTGCGACGGTTTCACCAATTTTTGGAGGCGTTGAAATAATATTTTCAGGTAAATCAATTAACACTTCTATATTGGATATATCCTGAAGGCTAACGATTGGCTGTTTGGCCTGAACATCTTCAAAATTTTCCACGTAACGCTTTGCAATAACACCTGAAAATGGCGCTTTCAAATAAGTATCATTCAGTTTGGCCTGGGCTTCCTGCTGAAGAGCGGTTGCTATATCACGTTCACTTTTATATTTATCAAAATCCGCCTTGGACACCTGTTTCTGCACATAAAGCGCTCTGTAGCGTTGGTATTGCTGTTCGGCTTCAAGCGCTCTGGCCCTTGCCTTATCTATTTCTGTTTTAAAATCCCTGGGAAGAATTCTGGCGATCACCTGGTCTTTTTTTATATCCTGCCCCTCGTCTACAGGCAGTTCAATAAGTGGCCCTGATACCTGAAATGCCAGATCTACCCGTTGTGAGGCTCTCACCCGACCGGGAAACTTTCTTGACATAATATCTTCGGCGCCAACCACGGTAATAATTTTGACCGGTCTGACAACTTCTTCGACGACCTGCTCTTCAGCTTTCTCGCAAGCGGAAAAGAGCAGTAAATGGCTTGCAAAAAAAACAATTAACAGGAGTGCCTGCGAATATGCTTGTTTAATTGAAACTTTGTTTTGAACATTTTTCTTGTTTTTCATTATACCTGCTCCCTCTAAATTGTTTTCCTTTTTGATATTTATTCAGGTAACTCTTTTAGCTAAGGAATTTGGTTTTACTGAAAACTTATTTTTACCGGTATCCGGTTATTTAATATTGTCTGTAAAAAGCCGTTGCTTTTCCATTCGGCCAAAACCGAATCAATTTCTGCCTGAAGCTGAACATTGTCTCTTTTTATGGCCCAGGCAAGAGATTCTTCTGTTAAGGACATCTCATTAAAAACAAGCATTCTGCTTAAATCGTTGCCCAGAGACCTGGCCATCTCAATCTCAATACCTTTAAGCTCCTTGCTTTCAAAAATATTATTATTTTCGCCAACCCTTCTTTTTCATACACTCTTTAATCATGGTAACTTCGTCAATAGGGCTGTAAAGTTCCGGCTTTTCACGAATAATTTCTCTTATCTGTTTTTCACAATCGGCGTGGTCGACAGCCCACTGGGAATCCGGTTTTGTGGGATGCTTCCATGAAACATAGCTACAGCCAAAAAAAATTGTTGTAATTATAAGGATAAGAACTAAACACTTTTTCATAATAAGGTCCTTGTTTTTATAGATTGAATTATATTTGTTTATCGATTTCGATAAAGAAGATAAAATAACTTAAGGTTTATCAGAACAGATAACGGTGTTCAAGTGTCAACTGTAATGAAAATTTTATTTTGAAAATTTTTTATCCAAAAGAAGCAACCTGGTTATTTTTGGTAACCTTAGCCTTTAAACGCCAATCATAAAACGGATTTCGTGGGTTGATTTACGCTCGTTGATAAGGACAACAGAGGAATTTTTTAAGCCTTTAATCTTCAGTCTAACCGGCAAACCTCCCGCCAGTCGGGAGGTTTTTGTTAAACCTGTTTTTAAAAGGAATGATTTTATAATCGATTATTCATCCAGAACAAGAGTGTCCACTGCGTTCCAGGAAACCCACATTTTTTTATTAATAATTATTGATGGGGTTGAGCTTCTTTCCTCATTCTGAACATCTACAGACAACTTTAGGCCGCTGCTGTTTTCAAGATATACATGGCTGGCATTACCATAATAAACAATGTCTTTTACTGTACTGTGTACTTTTACAATATCGCCGGCCGGCTCTTCTTTGGATAACTTGAGTTTTTCCGGACGGATGGCAATTCCAATATTGCCATGGGCTTCACCCTTATGGGGAACACTTAAACGTCCCAGGCCCTTTATTTCTGCAACAAGGTTTTCTCCTTCGATACCGGCCACATCCGCTTCAAGGACGTTAATCTGACCGATAAAGTCAGCAACAAACCTGCTGTTGGGGTGTTCGTATAGCTCCATCGGTTTCGCAACCTGGCGAACCTGGCCCGACTCCATAACAGCGATACGATCTGCCACAGACAGTGCTTCATCCTGAGAGTGGGTTACAATAACAAATGTTATCCCTACAGACTTTTGTAGTTTTACAAGCTCAATCTGCATAGCTTCACGCAACTTTGCATCAAGGGCTGAAAGCGGTTCGTCCAAAAGCAGTACTTTCGGTTTTTTTACCAGCGCTCTCGCCAGCGCAACACGCTGCTGCTGGCCTCCTGACATCTGATGCGGATAACGATTTTCAAAGCCATCCAGCTTAACAAGTGAAAGCGCTTCCGATACCCGTTTCTCAGCTTCCTCTTTTGCAACGCCGGTTACCTTCAAACCGTATGCAACATTTTTTGCCACGGTCATATGGGGAAAAACGGCATAGGACTGAAACACCATATTGACCGGTCTGTGGTTTGGGTCCACACCGCTCATATCCTGACCGTCAACCGCAATCTCTCCTTCTGTCGGATTTTCAAATCCGGCAATCATGCGCAGCAAGGTTGTTTTACCGCAGCCGGAAGGCCCCAGCAGTGCAAAAAATTCCCCCTCATAAATATCAAGAACTACATCATTTACCGCAATAACCTTACTGCCGAATTTTTTGGTCACATTTTGAATACTGATTATAGGTTTCGCTTCAGTCATATTACTATACCACCGCCCTTTTTGTTTTTACGAGATTGATAGATCATAGTGCTCAACGCAAGTGTCAGCGTCAAAACAATAAGAACCGTAGATGCCGCATTAATTTCCGGCGTTACGCTGAACCGCACCATTGAAAAAATTTTGATGGGAAGCGTTGTTGATCCCGGTCCGGATGTGAAAAAGGTGATAACAAAATCATCCAGAGAAAGTGTCAGCGCCAGAAGAGCACCGGCAATAACCCCGGGTACCATATAGGGAAAAGTAACATCTTTAAATGTCTGAAACTGGTTGGCTCCGAGATCGCGTGCCGCTTCTTCCAGGGAGATGTCAAAGCCGGACATTCTTGCCCTTACCACCACAGCCACAAATGGTATGGTAAATGCGATATGACTTACTGTAATGGTAAAGAGGCCCAACTGTATATTTGCTTTTGCGAAAAAAACCATCATTGCTACGCCCATACATATTTCCGGAATAATAATGGGCAGGTGGACCCAGCCGTCAAACACATTTTTTGCCGGGAACTTGAATCGATAAAGCGCTAGTCCCAGCATTGCTCCCAGTATAGTTGAAACGACAGTAGAAATACCGGCCACAATGAGACTATTAATAAACGCATCAAACAGAGATGCGTTGTGATAAGCTTTTACATAATATTTAAATGTAAAGCCCTGCCAGGTAATGTTTCGCTTGCTGTCATTAAAGCTGAATGCAATAAGCGACAAGATGGGAAAATACAGAAAGATAAAGTTGCCCCACATCACAAGTTGAAACCACTTTTTCTTGGAATACTCCAGAGGCGTGGGCCTTGGACGGCGGCGTCTCTTTTTTTTCATTTCCGTCTTACCTTCCATATTAATAACTTACTCCTTTTGACCGTGATGAAACAACGGCCCGCAGCCACAGAATAATAAAGGTAATGTAAAGCAGGACAAATGAAAGTGCTGACCCAAAAGGCCAGTCTCTTGCAGGGCCAAACTCCTGCGCAATCAGGTTGCCGATCATCATTCTGTCCGCACCACCCAGAAGAACCGGGGTCAGATATGTCCCCAGGGAGATAATAAACACCAACATTACGCCGGAAAAGATACCTGGAAATGACAGTGGCATTGTCACGGAAAACAGGGTTCGCCATTGGCCTGCACCCAGATCCAGACTAGCTTCCAGGTATGACTTATCCAGCTTTTCAAGGGTGGCATAAATCGGCAGAACCATGAAGGGCAAAGACACATAAACCAGGCCGATAATGATAGCTTGTGTGTTGTAAAGCAGGGCCAGCGGCTCAAAAACACCCATTAAATCGGAAAGTCCGATCAATGAAAAAAGTGCATCCAGCTTTCCATGCACCCACTCCAGGAAAAAATTAAGAAACCCCCTGGTACGCAAAACCGCTATCCATGCGTATGTTCTGATTAAGAGGTTTGTCCAGAATGGTAATATCACAAGCAGCATCAATAAATTCTTGTATTTTGTCGGCGCAAAAGCAATGCCCAGTGCCAATGGAAAACCCATTATAAAACAGAGCGCGGTTGCTACAAAAGCTATCCATGTGGACTTCCACAGGATACCGATATGAATCCACTCTAAGGCCCGCTTATAGTTTTCGAAGTTCAGGGCCAGATAAGTCTGGCCCTGGGGTCCTCGTTCGCCAAAACTGTATACCCAGACAATTGCAAGTGGAAGGGTAAAAAAGATCAGCAGCCATGCTGATGACGGCACCAGTAAAATAGCCGCCACCAGTTTGTTTTCACGCCAGTCCTGCACGCTCATAATCGTTTATTCCGTTTCTTTTTATGTGTCAGACCGTTTGTTAAGATGCCTGAATTGCAATCCATGCCTCATCATAAAGCCGTGCATCGTCTCCAACATCCATTGTCGTTTCTGACTTGGCAATAACTTCCGGCGGTGCATAAATTGCCGGATTTTCCAGGTCTTCTTTTGGAAGATACTGTTTTGCAGATTTGTTTGGTGTTGCAAATTGAATAAATTTTGTGATTTCAGCATTCACCTTCGGATCCAGAATATAATTTATAAAGGTATGTGAATTTCCAGGGTGCGGTGCACCTGTGGGGATGCACATGGTATCCTGCCAGACATTGGAACCTTCTTTGGGTACAATATAAGCGAGATCATCATCTTCATTCATTACCTGAACAATATCGCCACTCCACTCCATTACGGCATCACACTCTCCTGAAAGAAGAAGGTCCTGCCCATTATCTTCAGCAAAAGATTTGATGTGTTTTTTCTGTTTTATAAGCAGGTCTCTGGCTTCAGCTATCTCTTTAGGATTTACGGAGTTCATTGAATAACCCAGATATTTCAAAGTAATACCGATGGTTGAACGCTGATCAGCTAAAAGAGAAATTTTTCCACTATACTCATCGCTGTCAAGCAGAACTTTCCAACTGTCCGGCGGTGTTTTAAATTTGGATTTACGATAGCCGATGCCCATTGTTCCCCACATATAGGGCATATGATATTTTAAGCCGGGGTCAAATGTCGGGTCTGAAAAGTTGGGATCCGGATCAATATGTTTCTTGTTTGGAATTTTACTGTGATCAAGCGGAACCAGTTTGTCTAGCTTGATCATGGTTTCCACCAGATAATCACTAGGGAAAATAAGGTCGAATCCCGGATTACCCTCTTTCAGTTTTGAAAAAAGCTCTTCATTGTTGGCATAAAGATCATATTGGACCTTCATACCGAACTCTTTTGAAAAATTATAAATAGTATCCTCACCGATATAAGTATCCCAGTTGTAAACATTAAGCTTTTTTTCTTCAGCTCCCCACACCATGCCCGGCGCAAATGTTACACCTACACTAAAGGCGGCGGCACCTTTTAAGAACTTACGCCTGGAAATGGATGATCCTAAAAAATTTTTCATACAACGCCTCCTCATGTTTTTATGGGTTTTTTTTCTTTTTATCCGACCCCTTGTCGGAATAAGAAATATATACTTTTGCGATGGTTTTTATTGTTGCCGTTAAAAAAAATCGTCGTAGCAAACGGCTTAAAATTAAATACTTATTCTGTGGCGATTTTTTAAAATAACACTGTATTGCCTGAACTTTTCAACTTTAGTTAAACTGGATGAGATATTGCAATGTTCAATAAATATGCCCGAAAGTACACAGTGTGTCAAGTTAATAAATCTCAAACTCTTTATCTCGTTAATAATTTAAATATTTGATAAGTTTGATTATTACTGATATTAATAATATTTTTAAATGGTTTAGATATGGACTTTTCCTTTACTAAAATAAATATGGTGAAAAAATGATTCCCTTTCTAAAAAAACTATTGTTGTTTTTTTCATTAATATTATTATTTTCCGGCTGTGCGTGTGATATGACAATTATAGATCGTGCTTCCGGCGACAAATATTTTGGGAAAGTGAGCCCCGTTTCAAAAAAAGCCTGGGTAGAATTTAAAGACGGTTCCCGACTGAAAGGCAAAACAAACATCTATACAATCGGTACAGAATATTTTGGCTATATTATTCTTTCAAACCCTGATTACGATAAAATTATTGAAATTGATTTCAGATCTAATGAAGAGATGGACGGTTTTGGAATCGGATCATCAAACCAGGGAAACAATTATAATGTGGTCTTTGGAAAAAACCACAAAATTTTTGATCCGGAATCCGTAATATGGTCGGAAATAGGATATAAAAATCTGAAAGATGAAAAATGGGCCGAAACAATTCGCGCGACATCTGTTGCTATTCTTAAGGATCCATATTTCCCCAATTCCTATATAAATCGGGCCTGGGCTTATGCTGAAAAAGGCTTTTTTAGTGAAGCCATTTCAGATTGCAACCAGGCATTAAAACTTTCACCAGATAGTGTTCGGGCTTATAACAACAGGGGGCTAACATATTATAAAATGGGTGAAAGCAAGCTTGCCATAGCGGATTTTAAAAAAGCATGCGGACTTGGATTTAATGTGGCCTGCGATAACTATGTTTTTGCTAGCGGATTTTATAATGAACTGATTCCCAGGGCCATTGTTGAACAGGGTAAGGAAAGTTTTTTTACACAAAACTGGGATCTTGTTATTCATCAGACAACCGAGGCTTTAAAATTTAATCCGGATAATGAACTGGCCTATACAATCCGAAGCGGCGCTAAAGCCAACAAAGGACTGCTGGATGAAGCAATAAAAGATGCCGATAAAGCATTATCTCTCAATCCGGATTTTGGAATAGCTTATAATAATAAGGGCTATATATATGAGTTGATGGGAAAAGAAAAAGAGGCGCTTTTAAACTATGAAATAAGTTGCGGCCTGAAAACACCAAATGGCTGTAATAATTTTAAGAGATATTCCGTTTATATTGAAAAAATTAAAAATCCCAACTAAACATCGTTGTCCGGTCGGGATTAAACTGTGATGGAAAGAGCCCTTTTTGTTTATATTTTTTTATCAAAACAATTCTAATTGCTTGTGCGCCGGCTCATCTTTTGCTCCCTTAACCGGGGTTTCATGATATTTTAATTTTTTTTCAATATCCATTAAAAATGGCGATATTCTTCTAGGCACATCTTCTCCATAAATTATTCTTTTTCTGGCATAAGATATATAAAGTCGTTCTTTTGCCCTGGTCATGGCGACATAAAAAAGCCGCCTTTCTTCATCTATTAATCCTTCTTCATCAGCTCTTTTATATGGAATATACCCCTCCTCACATCCGCATATGAAAACTACTGGAAATTCTAAACCTTTTGAAGCATGCATGGTCATCAGGGTTACTTTTTCAGCCTCATATTCATAGCTGTCAATATCTGTCTGCATTGCCACAGCCGATAAAAAATCACCGATTTCATGGTTAAAGGCTTCGGCAAAGGAAACCATGTTGTCTATTATATCTTTCAGTATATCGTCTCTTTCCATTGCCGATCGTATGGGTGTGTTTTCAATAATAATTTTCAACTTATTACTTACGGCTTTGCCTGTTGTCTTCTTTTTTAAAATATCAATATTTTCAATAAAGTCGGTTAATTTATTCTGAATATCTCCCCTTATGCCCGGAACAGGAAATGTGCAGGCCTTAATAAAGGCTTCATTTAAAGTAAACGCTTTATTATAAAGCCATAGCTTAAACTTATCGGATGATTTTTTCCCTATTCCTGTTTGAAAAAGCTTTAAAATTTTTTCAAAGTCCGTAAAACAACCTTTATTCTCTGTTATTTTTAGAAGAGACAGCAACTCTCCTACATATTTTTTTTCAAATATTTTTTCCCTCATAACTGTCTGGCAGGGAATTCCTTTGCTTATAAGAACCTTTTCAATAATTCTTAACTGTTTTCGGGTTCTGCTCAACACAGCAAAATCAGAAAAAGTCCTGTAATTACAATATTTTCTTTCTTTTATCCTACCTTTATCCAGATCATGAAACCCTGTTCCGCCAACCATCTGTTCGATTGTATTTCCAACAGTGAGGGCTTCCTTACGATGGTTGGGCAGTTCCAGAACATTGATGGTTCTATGCCCGTCAATGTCTGAATAAACACGGATTTGGCTATCATCTTTATATTGATGCTTTATAACCTGATAAGAAGCTTCCAGAATTGTTTCTGTGGATCGATAATTTTTTTCCAGTATTATAATTTCGGAATTTTCAAAATCTTCAGTAAATCTATTAAAATACTTTAAATCTGATCCCCTGAATCCATATATGGATTGATCCTTATCCCCTATCACACAAATATTTATCCGGGGTCGACTGTTCTGAACCAATAAATTAATAAGTTTATATTGGCCTTTATTAATATCCTGATATTCATCTACAAAAATATATTTAAATCTGTTTTGGCAGTTTTTTAATAAATCATTATCTTCTTCAAATATTTTGATGACGTTGAATATTAAATCTTCATAATCAAAATATTTATAATTTAATAAAAGTTGCTGATAATTATTATAGATTGCTTTCATCTCTGAAGCATGATCGGGGTCACATATTTTATATATTTCATCCGGTGACAACAGTTTCTGTTTAGCTGAAATAATATAATTCATTGCAATTGATACATTTATATTTTTTCTGTTCCCGGAAATATCTAAAATAGAATCTTTTATTAGGGTTTTTCTTTCATCATCGCAGATAATAATTGAATTTCCTGGATATCTATCACTGGTTTTTAAAATATTAAAACAAAAAGAGTGAAATGTGCCTACCACTGGCAAGCTTTTTCTATTTAAAATAGTGGATAATCTCTGGTTTATTTCATGAGCCGCCTTATTTGTAAATGTGACCGCCAATATATATTTAGGCGCAATATTTTTTTCTTTTATCAGATGAGCTATTTTTTGGATAATGGTAAATGTTTTACCGGTGCCAGGCCCTGCTTTTATTAATAATGATTTAAAATTATTTTGTATCGCCTTTTTCTGCTGATCATTAAAAATATTAACCGGCTTAACATCCGCTTCATTATTTAATTTTTTTTCATCTTCTTTATTATTCAAATGTTTTTTTTCAAAGGGCTTTTTTAATATTGTTTTCTCTTTTTTTTCCGGTATTGAAAAAATTGTTTTCTGTCCGGCCAGTTTATTTCTCTCTTCCGGTGAAAAGATTTTTATTGATCCAAATTCACCATCATACCCGGGAATAAGGGTTATTTTTTTTTTTCGTATACGGTCTATAGCTTCACCAAGCAACGGAATATCTGTTTTGTTAATTTTGTCCTTTTCAAATGTGTGTAAAATATCAAATTCAGATCCAATTTTTTTAATAGCTTTAAAATAAGCTTCAAGCACTTGTTTAGATTTGGGTCCCACTTTTAAAATTTCAGATAATATGTCTGTGAGGGGAACTATACTGTAATAAGGATGACATTTTTCCGGCTTTAAAAATTCAGGCCTGTCTGCCAACTCTTCTACCCTGTATAAAACACCGAGTGTTAATGGATTTCCACACACAGGGCACATACCATTATTTTTTATAGATTCTTTTGGATCAAATCTAATATTACATTTTCTATGACCATCGAAATGATATTTTCCTTCTTCAGGAAAAAATTCAAAGGTTCCTAAAAAATTTTCTTTATTGCCGCTTTTTATAGCTGCCTTTATGGCTGAATAAGATAATTCCGTATTTAATATATTCGCTTCTCTTCCCAATTTTAATGGAGAGTGTGCATCTGAATTTGAAATAAGCGTTATATTATCAAGTTCTGAAACCCGCCAATTCATAGCCGGATCTGAAGAAAGCCCTGTTTCTACAGCAAATATATATTCTGAAAGATCTTCAAAACACTCTTTTATTGAATTAAACCCTGACTTTGAACCCAGAAGAGAAAACCATGGCGTCCATATATGCGCTGGTATAAGAAAGCTTTGTTCGGTTGTTTCAATGGCAATTTCAAGAAGATTTCTTGTATCTAATCCTAAAATAGGTCTACCGTCTGATTTAATATTTCCTATTTTATCCAGTTTATAATTAAATTGTTCTGCTTTTTCGATGTTCGGCATAAAAACAAGATTATGGTTTTTTCTTGTTTTACCATTTTTTTTATAAATATTGCTTATTTCTGAAACTAATATAAACCTTACATGTCCCCTGCATGATAAAGGAACTTTTTTATCACATATTTTTCCAATTTCAGGTTTTAACTTGAAAAGGCCCGGTTCAGCAGGTATAAGTTTCTCTTTGATTTCAGAAAACCATTCAGGATGGGTAAAGTCACCTGTTCCTATAACCGTAATTCCTTTTAATTGAGCGGCTATATAAAGGTTTTCAAAATCAAGGTTTTTTGATGTTGCAATAGAATATTTGGAATGAATATGTAAATCTGCAATATATTTCATAAATATTTGATATTAAACTATTGTTTATAATTTGTTAATAAATATGTTTTTATATTAAATTAATTTGTTAAAAAATATTAGATTATGAACAACTATTATATATCTGATTAAAACCTTTTTTTTATTTTACACTATTTTGTTTGTTTTTAGAAAGTTTATTTTTTATTTTTTTTAAATAAATTTAGTAAATTAAAAAGTTATTAACAATATGAACAGTCTTTATAATTATAAGTTTTTAAATATATAAATATATATATTTAAACAAATCTCTTTAATAAAGGTTTTTAAAATATGGGTATATTATCTTCAAGTGTCTCCATAACTCGATACAGAGTTGATGGTATATTTGAAAAAAATGTTATGGAAGCTGTTACAAACGGCCTTAAAAAAAATGCCATCAGAGATATAGATAGCAGTATTACAGAAAAAACAGCAGGTTGGACAGCTTTTGAAAATCCATATATACCTGATTTTAACAAATCTTCTTTTAGTATTGATACGTACTTTGTTTTTTCATTAAGAATAGATAAAAAAAATATACCCGTAAAAGTTGTAAAAAAATTTTATACGGCAGAAGTTGTAAAAAAACTAAAAGATAACGAAAAAAACAATCTTTCCCGTAATGAAAAAAAAATGATAAAAGAACGGGTTGTGAGCCGGCTTTCTCTTAAAATACCTGCTACGCCAAACATTTATGATATTATATGGGATTATGAAAATAAAAAAATTATATTTTTTTCTAATCTTAAAGCAGCTAATGAAGAACTTGAATCTCTATTTTTTAAATCATTTCAATTAAAACTAATAAGACTATTTCCTTATACCATGGCTGATCTTGAATTTAATCTTTCAGAAAAACAGAAAGATATATTAAAAAATATTTCCACATCAGGTGCGACGGGGTAAATTATGTTAGATGTTTCAGTATCTTATAATAAATATAAATTTTTAGGATATGAATTTTTAACCTGGCTTTGGTTTATTATAGAAAATGATCAGAAAAAACTTCAATCTATTGATAAGGAACTGGTGGCACTTGAAATAGGAAATAAAATTACCCTTGAAAACAGTTCCAATAATAAAAATGAAACTATTGTTATAAAAGGAGATGATGCCGGCCTTGAAGAGGGGATGCTCTCTCTTAAAAAAGGGGCTGATGTAAAAGATATTAATCTGGTTTATAAATCAGGAGATTTTAACTGGCAGTTCACACTAAAAGGGGAGAGTTTCAGTTTTGAGGGATTAAAAGTACCCGAAACAGCACCCATTGAATCAGAAAAAGATATTGAAGGTTCAGTAATAGAAAAAAATTTTTTATACAATAAGGCTATTAAATTTATTGATGATGTTTATATGGCGTTTTTAAATGAACGTCTTTCGGAAAAATGGGAAAATAATATTTTAAATAAAATTAAACAGTGGATTAATATTGAATATAAATAAGCATCAGATGGAACCATTTTTAGATTGAAATTTCGGTTAAAATTTTGTATTTATTATAAAATTTTTATTAAAAAAAGGGAATAATATATGAAATTTACAGTACAAAAGAGAGATATTGTAGATATATTGTCCAAAATTCAGGGTTTAACCGGCCGTAAAAGCAATCTTATTGTAACTGAGAATGTTTTAATAAAATCAGCCGATGAAAAAATTTCCCTTATGGCGACAGACCTGGAAACAGGATTTGAAGGAACATATCCGGCCATAATTGAAAAACCGGGTGTTATAGCCATAAATGCCAGAAAATTATTTGAAATTATAAAAGAGTTTCCCAGTGAAGATATTGTTATAAATGAGGTTGAAAATAATTGGGTAGAGATAAGTAATAAAAAAATTAATTATCACATAGTAAGTATGAACCCTGAAGATTTTCCAGATAATCCCCTGAAAGATGATATTTCCTTTTTTGAAATAGAATCAGTTCAATTTAAAAAGATGATAGAAAAAAGCCTTGCTATAATGGGAGCGTCAGATGATAAACGAGCTCATATAAAAGGCGTTTTTTTTGAAAGAATTGTAAAAGGTGATGAAAAAAAAGTAAGATTTGTTTCTACAGACGGCAGCAGATTGGCAAGAATTGATTATATATATGAAAATGGGACTGATCTTAAAGAAGGACCGGGTATATTAATTCCTAAAAAAGGTCTTGTTGAAATTAATAAATTTATTGAAAGTGAAGGAATATTAAAAATTGGTTTTAAAAAAAATAATTTTATTATTAAAAAAGATTCGGAGACTATTATTGTAAGACTCCTTGAGGGTGATTTTCCACAATATGAAGATATTTTAAAAATTGAAAAATCAAATATTATTAAACTCGAAAAAACACTCTTCAGTATGATGTTAAGAAGAATGTCTATTCTCACCAATGAAAATTATAAAGGCGTTATTTTTAATTTTGAAGAAGGAAAAATAACGATAACAACAACTAACCCGGATATTGGTGAATCAAAAGAAGATATGACAATAGATTATAAAGGGGAACCAATATCCGTTTCATTTAATCCAAAATATTTCATAGATATCCTCAATGTAATTGAGGATGAAAACGTGATGTTTTATATAATTGACGAAGACAAACCCTGCCTTATTGAGGGTGAAAATGACAAAAACTTTTTAAGCGTAATTATGCCGATGAGAATATGACAAATAATAATAATAATAATTATACAGCGGATAATATAAAAATTCTTGAAGGCCTTGAAGCAGTTCGTAAAAGGCCTTCGATGTATATTGGAAACACAGACCAACAAGGTCTTCATCATCTTGTATATGAGGTTGTAGATAATAGTATTGATGAAGCTATGGCCGGATATTGTGATAATATTAAGGTTACGATTCACACAGATAACAGTATAAGTGTGGAAGATAATGGACGTGGTATTCCTGTAGATATACACAAGAAAGAAGGTATTCCGGCTGTTGAAGTGGTAATGACCAAACTTCATGCAGGTGGTAAATTTGACAGTAATACTTACAAGGTATCCGGTGGTTTGCATGGTGTTGGTGTTTCTGTAGTAAATGCACTTTCAAAGGTCCTTGAAGTTGAAATTTTTTCTAATAAACAAATTTATTATCAAACTTATAAACGCGGTATTAAACAGAACGAATTAAAAGTTGTTGGAAAAACAAAAAAACGAGGTACCCTGGTTCATTTTATCCCTGATGAAAGTATTTTTACTTCAACAGAATATCAGTACGACATTCTTGTTCGTAGAATGAGAGAGTTAGCTTTTTTAAATAAAGGAATAAAAATAAGTATAGAAGATGAACGATCTGATGCTAAAGAGGAATTTCAATACAAAGGTGGTATTGTTTCATATGTAGAATATCTTAATAGAAGAAATACAGCTGTTCATAAGCCAATATTTATTGAGGGCGAAAAAAGTCAGGTTCAGATTGAAATTTCTATTCAATATAACAACACATATACGGAAAAACTATTGTCTTTTGCAAATAATATTAATACCATAGAGGGTGGTTTTCATCTTATAGGTTTTAAGGCAGCCCTTACAAGATCTATAAATAATTATGTAACAAATGGCAATCTTCCCAAAAATATGCAGGCAAAAATAAGTGGTGATGACGTAAGGGAAGGCCTTACAGCCGTTATTAGTGTTCGTATTTCTGAACCCCAATTTGAAGGACAGACAAAAACCAAACTGGGTAACAGTGAAGTAAAAGGTATTGTAGAGTCTCTCGTAAATGAGGGGCTTGGCCAATTTTTTGAAGAGAACCCTTCTGTAGCTAAAAAAATTATTTCCAAAGCGGTTGATGCTTCCCGTGCAAGAGATGCAGCAAAAAGAGCAAGAGATATAGCAAGAAAAAAAGGATCTCTCATAGATGCAACCTTACCCGGTAAACTGGCAGAGTGTCAGTATTCAGAGCCGTCAGAAAGAGAACTTTTTCTTGTGGAGGGTGACTCTGCAGGCGGCAGTGCCAAACAGGGAAGAGATAGACGATTTCAGGCTATTTTACCCCTAAAGGGTAAAATATTAAATGTTGAAAAGGCGCGTTTCGACAAAGTACTACGTAGTGAAGAAATAAAAAATATAATTACTGTGTTGGGGACCGGTGTTGGCCAGGAAGAGTATAATATTGACAATGTCAGGTATCATAAAGTTATTATTATGACAGATGCTGATGTAGATGGTTCTCATATCAGAACGCTGCTTTTGACATTCTTTTTCAGACAGATGCCGGAATTAATTGATAAGGGATATCTATATATAGCGCAGCCGCCGCTTTTCCGTGTTGGAAAAGGTAAAAAAGCACTTTATCTTAAAGATGAAGATGAATATAATAACCATATTTTAAAAAGAATTAGCGAAAATAAAAACATTAAAATAGGTAAAGATGATATTTTACTGGAAGGACATCACTTTTATAAGTTTATTGGTGAGCTTTCAGAATATATGTCCAGTTTAAAATTACTAGAAAAAAGAGGTTTTTATCCGGATGTTGTAGAATTTCTGATAGAAGAAAATGTAAAAGATATGACTTTTCTTCAGGATAAAGAAAAAATGGAAAATCTCAGAAATTCCATTATAAATAAAGGATATGACGTTAGTGATATAAGTTGGAATGATGAACGCCATGTATATGAAATATTTATAACCCCGACCACAAAAGGATTTAAAAAAGCAGAAAAAGCGAAAGATGTAGAGCCGTTTAAAATAGGAAGAGGGTTTGTTTTTTCATCGGATTATCAAAAATGTTTGGTTATAGGTAAAAGTATCCTTCAGTTAGACAGACCGCCTTTTACTGTTTTTAATAAAGATAATAAAGATATTGAATTTAAAATAGAGAGTAAAAAAGAGCTTTTATATTATTTAATTGAAGAAGGTAAAAAAGGACTCAGTGTTCAACGATATAAAGGCCTTGGTGAAATGAATCCGGACCAGTTATGGGAAACAACGATGAATCCGGACAAGAGAATTTTACTTAAGGTAATGGTTGAGGATGCGGTTGATGCAGATGATGTTTTTACAATCCTTATGGGTGATGAAGTTGAACCCAGAAGAGACTTTATTCAGAACAATGCGCTAGAGGTGAGCACACTCGACATTTAATTTTATTATATTAAAAGGAGAGACTGATGAAAATAATTAAACAAAGCTGGAAATGGATAAACAAACCAAACAAGGCTTTGGAAATTATAGAAATGGCAGGCAGAACCTGTTATAAATCAGAAGATAAAATCAATTCAGGCTCATCTAAAAAATTTGCAAACATGATAAAAAAACAGGGTCATGAGTCTGTTATAGAACATGCTGTTGCCTCTATCAGGTTTATAACAAACAGGGGCGTAACTCACGAACTTGTAAGGCACCGCATGGCTTCATACTCCCAGGAGTCAACCCGTTATGTCAGATATGACGGAAATATGGAGTTTATTAAACCGGTGTGGTGGGAGAAATGGTCAAAGGATGAGCAAAACACGTTTAAAAAATCAATTCAGGATTCTGAACAAGCCTATCTTTCTCTTTTAAAATCAGGCAGCCGCCCTGAACAGGCCCGAGAAGTTCTTCCCAATAGTCTGAAAACAGAAATAGTTGTGACAGCCAATCTTCGGGAGTGGATGCATATTTTTAAATTAAGATGCAGCAAGGCTTCCCATCCCCAGATAAGGGATTTGATGATAGATTGCAAAAAAGGTTTCAATAAGGTTGTTCCTGTTCTTTTTGAGTAATTAATTTTTTAAAAAGGCAGCTTGTTTCTGCAGCTTAATATCTTCAGCTGTTTCAGCTTCAATAGTAATATTGTGAGGAACAGGTTTTGTTTGATGATCAACATGTACAAATGAAATTAATCCTTCAACAAGCGTATCATCAGGATTATCCCGCAATGAAGCGGCAACATGGGCAACGAGGCTGGTGCGGCCGGCAAAGACAATCTTACTTTCATAAAAAAGAATATCCCCAAGTTGAACCGGTTT
The DNA here is from genome assembly GCA_021737275.1 of Desulfobacterales bacterium. Lineage (GTDB taxonomy): Bacteria > Desulfobacterota > Desulfobacteria > Desulfobacterales > JAIPEE01 > JAIPEE01. The sequence goes on along the minus strand of JAIPEE010000028.1, from coordinate 349 downwards.
TTTAAAATGCATTCCATTTATTTTAACACAAACCAGATTTTTGGCATTAACCAAGCTTGATCCGGCAATAAAAGCAGACTCGACAAACCATTCTGCGCTTCGACCGGCAAATAGAGTTCCGTGATGGTTAAGATCTTCACTTTTTATTAAACGGTGTGAAATATATGTTTTTATATTCATAATTACCTCTTTTATATTTAATACTATAGTTTAGTCGATTCTGAAAAACCTATTCCTCGGTTGCCATCACTTCTGAAGGCAGCCGGGGTATTTTTAACCCAAACACTATCGAAACATTTAAAAAATAAAAAAACTCCTCCAGCCACTTAATCAGTTTTCTAAAATTCAT
>JAIPEE010000027.1 GCA_021737275.1 Desulfobacterales bacterium | reverse complement strand
GAGGCCGCGCCTTAATAACAATTAATAAAGGCGCGGCGCGCGAATCCGCTATGATGTCAAGTACTTTCTACAATATTTTTTACATTTCTTGTAATTTTTCAAAGAGCAAATGTGTTATGAAACTCTAAACTATAGTTAAGATCATAGTAAACGTAATTTGTGTCTTAAAAATGTTCGGATATGAATAAGCCACCAAAACCATGAAAAGCGGGGGAGGCCATTTATTTTACGAGCTTGTGCAACTTCTTTATGAAATGCAAAGGTATTTGAATCAACAGTCCCACCAATCTGTTGAGCAACCGTTATAAGATCGTCAACAAAAAATGCCTTGCGTTTTTTATGTTTAAGTTCCCTTAATAAAAATTCGTAATCTCCTGCTAATTTCAGATTATCATTGAAATACCCATGCTCGTTAAAAAGATCAATGTGGTGCATTAATCCTGTATGAGGCAGTCCAATGGGCATTCCATGGCGCATTTGCCGGCGATTCTTATGCCAGGGTTTTCCCCAAACCTGAAGTGTTTGCCCTTTATTGTTTATGCGTGCTACTTTCCCATAAACTACGCGTATGCCGGAGAACCGGGCATCATTTAAATATGGAGCTAATTTTTCTAATATCAGGCTACTTGAGAAATAATCATCAGCACCCAGAAAACATATCCATTCACCTTTTGCATGTGCAAGGGCTTTATTCCAGGCATTATAAATGCCTGTATCGGGTTCTGACATTGAGAAAGAAATGTTACTGCTGTATTTAGAAATAATACTTCGGGTGTTATCAGTTGAGTTTCCATCTTTAATTATTAATTCGAAATTATGATAGGATTGACTAATAACACTTTTCAGGCATCGTTCTAATACATTATCGGCATTCAATGTAGCTATTATTATACTGATAAAGGGTTTGTTTGAGTTTGGCATGGGGTTGTTATATTATGTACTTATTTTAAATTAAAAAAGTACGCAGCTATAAAATTACGTATATGAAGTATAGGTAAAGCCTTTCCATGATGATCTTATAAATACCATATCCATCTGCCAGAATGATTTGTCATAGAATCGGTGCATGACATCTACTATATCAACCGGACGAAAACCTCTGTCCGATAAAAATGAGCAGAGCTCCCAGAATAAAAGTGCTTCACCGGTAATTCTGTAATTGTAGGCTTCAATAATTAATACTTCACAGTTTTTCAGAGATTTGGAAGCGCCTTCCAGAATACTTTTTTCAAAGCCGTGTGTATCCAGCTTTAAAAGGTATGGCGGTTCTGCCTGAATTTCTGATATACTATTATCAATAGTCGTCAGTTTAACTTCGATTGTATCATTTGAATGTACTTCAGTTAATGATCCGCCAAAAGGGTCCGATGCATTAAATAAAGTTTTACCTACTGATGCGCCAACAGCTTTTCTGATTGGGATCACTATCTGTTTGCATGAAGATACAAATGTATCGAGCGCATTACTATGAACAGGTTGTGGTTCAAAGAGTATATATTTTGAATTGGGAAAGAACTTCATACATTTCTTTGACCAGCAACCATTAGATGCACCGACATCTATGACAGTTGCTATATTAAATTTATTATCACTTAACCATTGAAGCGATTCTGACATGGAAGCTCTGTTTTTGCGTCGTAATTCATAACCCAATTTACCGAGCATAGTATTGATTATTTGTTTCATATATTATCCACTTTTTATTTATTTGGAGGAGAGTTTATAATTCAGTTGTTTTGGGTCAAACCTGAAGAGTGTTTTCCGGTTTATATATCGTTTTACTGTTGCGGGAGATTGCCATAATATTTTATCAAATAATGCGATCATATAATCAAAAAAATTTGGATTTGTAGCGATTTTATTCATTTCATTATGATAAGACTGAATTTGTTCAGAAAGTTGATATCTGTGAGTTTTAAATCCGCCTAACCATGCTTCTACAATATATAGCTTTTCTTTTTGTGAAAATTTATTCCAGAGATAATAATCTCCCGCATAATTAAATTTTCGTAACATATCATAATCAATTAAGTTATTAAGGCTATAGTGCCAAAAAGTTGATTCCTGCTGAATAAACGGAAGAATTTGATCAGAATATAAACCGGTCTGAATGAGCCTGTTTCTATACGTATAGGGGAGAAATGATCCTTTTAGATGAGACTTTTCATTGTAACTAACTCTAAGACCTGTAAGCCATTTTACGGGATACATGTTAAAAATATCTGAAACAATTTCAAAAGCATGTGGAGAATATAAATCACCAGCATTAATGTATGAAATAAAATTACCTGAAGCTTTTTTTAAACCTTTTGCAAGTGCATCATAAAGCCCCGAATCCTTTTCACAAATGATTTGAGTAGATATGTTTTTTTGTTGGATTTTGGAAAACATATTTTCAACAATTTGAACAGTATGGTCAGACGAATTACCGTCACAAATTATATACTCAAGGTTAACGTTGTTTCGGACTACCGCTTTATTTGAAATAACAGATTGTATAGTTTCTGCAATAAGATGTTCGGAATTCAAGCATGGTGTTATTATTGAAATTGTTTTTATATTATTCATTGAGATTTAGTTACCTGATACTTAAATAATTTTTTTTATGTATAAGTTGCATATATTTTTTTTACAAAAGCGTTCCATTAAAAATGGGTGATGTGGGTTTTTCTCATATTTAATAAAAATAGATTTAAATTCTTTGGTAAAGGATGAATTTTCCCCGCAGGCAGTCTTTCTTATATTTATTCGTGAATGCTGATTTTGATAATTCGTTAGCACATACTTGATATATTCACATAGCGAATTCTTTTAGTCCGATTCAAATAGAATTATTTTTTTTTATAAGCATAAGATAATTTCAGATAATCAGGCTTTTAGAATACTATTTCAAAATATTCATATACAAAAGATAGATTTTTTTGTCTATTTTAGGTTAGAAGCGGGAATTTTTAATGTAACAATATCAGATATGGGAGTACCGTTAGGAAATATCGAAATTTCATTATTCCTTACAATTCCAAGAAAACAAATGCCATTTTTACATGCTGCCTCATAATCAGCCATGGCATCACCTATAAATAAGCAATTCTGTGGCTTATAATTTTCTTTGTTTATAATTTTCTGACAAATCTCCCATTTTTTTTTCGGTGAGCCATGGACTTCTTTAAAATAATTTTTTAATTCTTTTTTTTTAACGATTAACTTAATTTCACTATCCGGTGTTCCTGAGATGATATATGCAGAAACATTATTTTTTTTTACCACTTCTAAGCTTTCTTTAGCACCTGGTATAAATGGAGAGGTTAAAACATCATTCACAACAAAATTTGAAAATTGCTGTGAAAGACATTCTATAATTTCTTCATTAATAGGTTTATTTAGAATTTTTTCATAATAATATTTAAACTTGTTAAATCGTGATAAACCGCCATTAGCAAGATGATATTCGATAACCTTTTTCTCTACTTCGGGACCATACTTCTGAAACATATTTGCAAAAGCTTTCGTCTTCACCCCGCATGAATCAAGTATAACTCCATCAAAGTCAAAAAAAACAGCTTCCCATTTCATAAATAAATATTACCTTATTTATTCCTGTTCACGATTAACAAAAAGTCCCATTTCTTTATGTTTTTTAACATGGACATTTTCATATATTTCCGCCATACACTGGAGTAATCCTTGTCCCATGTCGATATGAGGATTATTGACCATTTTTCGGCCAAGCTTGGGACTAAAATTGTAGGGGGTGATCTTATAGTGAGCTTTCCTTTCAGAAGGCAACATTTCAATCTTTATTTTAGTTCCAAGCATTTCTCTAATCATTTCAAGAAGATCAATATAGCGCATCTTTTCAGCACCGGTAAGAATGATATATTGATTTTCGAATTCCGGTTTCAAAATTGCTACACTAATTTGTGCTGCATCCTGTACGTGAATTAATTCACGTATTTCCTCTCCGGTTCCATGGTAAATTATCTTACCATTCTGGATGGCCTGTTTGATTAAACGATAAACACTATTCCGATCATCGGCACGCTTGCCATATAGCGATCCGTATCGAAGGCAGGTGTATTTAAGATTATATAGCTTACTGAAATTTTCAATAAATATTTCACAGGCCTGTTTACTTGCAGCATAAAAAGATCCGGAAACGCTATAAACATAGGCGGAACTTGCAAAAACGAATCTTTTTATATTAGCCTTACGGCAGGCATCCAAAAGTTGCACTGTACCCAGGATATTATATTTGGCTGTATCCACCGGTTTAGAAGCGCATTCATCAATATCAGCTATACCTGCAAAATGGAATACTACATCTTGGCCTTTTACAATTTTATTCAAAGACTCCTGATCTAGAACATCCCCGATTATCATTTTTTGATCTGGTCGCAAGTATCGTGATTTATGACTATCAAATATGGTAACCTCATGGTCGGCATCACTGAGCGCATCGGCAACATGACTGCCAAGAAAACCAGAACCGCCTGTTATCAATATATTCATTTTATACAACCTGCCTTCCTAAGTTCCCGAAGCAAATTTTCAACGGCCTGCTTTTCCATTAAAATTCGTCCTTCCTGTGCATAAGAGCCGATATGGGCTGTCAACAGAACATTGTCCAATTTTTTCAGTTTTCCGGTATATGGTTCTTGTTCAAAGCAATCTATTGCAGCACCACCCAGATAGCCGGAGGAAAGAGCATCATACAAGGCATCTTCATCAATCAACCCACCTCTAGCTGTATTGATAAGTAAACTACCTTTTTTCATATTCTTGATTCTTTCAGTATTGATGAAATGATGATTTTTCTGATTATAAGGGATATGCAATGACAGAATATCTGCATTAGACAATATCTTTTCCAGGCTAACAATTGAAAAGTTATCATTTTTGTCTATAAGAGGATCGAATCCAAGAATTTCACACCCAAAGGAAGAAAGCAATTTAGATAAATAGGACCCAATTCTCCCACAACCGATAAGCCCTACCGTTCTGCCATGCAATAAATTTCCCATTGGGCGTACCCAGGAGTTATAGTGACGTATACTGGTGTCTGATATATGAATACTGCGAAGCAGGGTAAGAATCATTCCCAACGTCAACTCAGCTACTGGTATGGTCGGGGCATCGGGTGTATTAGTGATGGTAATACCCAAGTCTTTAACAGCATATAAGTCAACTGAATCTATTCCAATGCCAGCCCGTGAAATAACTTTGAGAACTTGCGCTTTTTCCAGCACCTTACGAGTTAAAGGTTCAACGCCTGCGATCATACCAACCGGTTGGTGTTGCTCAATAAGTTCAAAAACTTCAGTTTCAGTAAGTTTGCGGGAGAAGGGATTTAAAACAAACTGAAGCCCTTGTTCCGTAATCGATTTAAGTAAATTGAGATCATTTTTAGCAAATGAAGATGTGGTGATTAGTATTTTATAGGGCATCAATATTCTTTCTTATGGCTTTTAGGGAATTTCTACATCCATTATCGAAAAACAAAATATCCAGACTATGAGCAATAAATTTGTATCCGTCTCGAATTTTTTCCTGCAAGGCTTCTGCATCAGGTGAAATAACATGAAAACCCGATAGGGCATTCATCTTTTTTGAGATCTCTTTTACTTTTTTCAAGGCCTTTACCATTTCAGGATGGTCGAATTGCCCAGGTATTCCTAAAGAGCCCGAAAGGTCATAAGGTCCAATCATAAATCCATCTACACCCGGCACACTCAAAATTGTTTCCAGATTCTCCACAGCTTTGATATGTTCAATTTGAACTATAACAATACTTTCTTGTTCATTCCATTTTTTGTAACCTTCAAAATCAAATCCATAATTTTGTGCCCTCGCAAGTCCCACTCCACGAAAACCACTTGGTGGATATTGTACGGAAGCAACTGCCTTTTCAGCATCATTTTTAGAATTAACCATCGGCACAATAACTCCATGTGACCCGGCATCCATAACTCTCTTGATTAGATTGGGGTCATTTTCGCTAACACGAACCAATGGGGCAAGGCCGCAAAGATCAATAACGCGTATTAAATCTTGAGCAATGTCAATAGATATTGCGCTATGTTCCATATCTACAGTGAGCCAGTCATATCCTGCTTTTGCCATAATCTCGGCCACTATAGTATGCCCTATAGTAATCCAGGAGCCGATGGTAAGTTCATGATTCTTTAATTTGTCTTTTAGTGTCATATATATCTACCTATATCTATTTGAAGAAATTTATTAAGGGTTGTCGAGTGAAAACTTCTAAATTTCCACCCTCAGTACAATTTACAATTTTCCTACCGTGCCTTTCAAATGTATCTCGTGCGACTTCATAATGTAATTCCGACCCAATAATGTCGGGTAATTGCCACTTAACACCATTTGCAAAATAGCTGGGGTCAAAATGGTTTGGATCTTTTTTTTCCGCTATAACAGTCTTGTTTGCAGGGCCTTTAGTAGCGAATGTATGGTCACAACCTACAAGAGCAACTTCTTTAAATCCCATATGGAAAGCAAGTTGCATGGCAACATAGGTTACTGTATGCCCTTGGTATACTGATATAGAACAATCCTTTGCAAATGTTCTGTAAGCATCTGCAGAGTGTAAAAAGTGAACATTCTTCTGGAATTTTATCTTTTTTTTACCTTGAGAATCTATAAAAAGAGGTATTTTTGTTGTGTTATAAAACTGAGCATTTTGTTCTATTACATATGGATTGACTGCAACGATAACCGAAGGTCTAAATTTAGTTTTTTTAAACAACAGGTTGATCTTATTTAGCCCAAATGTAAACACCTTCATCTCTTTAAGTCTTTCAAAATTGACTTTATTAAGACTCGGACCGTTGCATAAAATAACAGCTTTTTGATTCAAAAACCTGTCTTTCCAGTTCTTGATTTTTTTTCTTGATAACCACGAATAAGGATGCATATCCCAAAATATACGAAATAATATCATATTTATAGCACTACGATATGGATTGATAGTGGATCTTGGTTTTTTATATAGGTCTTGCTCTCTATTCATTTGTTGAGTTGTCTCCTGTATAAAGATTCTGCTATCTCCCAGTCTTCCGGTTCATCGATATCTACAGCTTCAAGCTTACTTATTGCAAACATCTGAGGTTTTAACCCAATGCGGGATTTGCCTGCAGCCACAAAAGAATTTTTAGAAAATATATAGAAATTTGAGTTTTCTTCGTACATTGGTGACAAATCCTGAGTACGAAGGAGTTCACTCGGATTATGATTGACTGGAGATCCATCCTTCCAATAGAGACGGGTTTGCAATTTTGTTACGGAAAACAGACTGTCGAATTGTTTTGAATTATTAAAATATGTCTCGATGGCAAGATCAATTGTATTTGATTTTAATAATGGATTGGTGCTGTGTGTTTGCAGAAAATGTTCGCCTTCTATTTTACTTAAATCACATGCAATAATGTTATTCATAGATATAAAATCACCTTGTAGATCCTTTGGCCTGTCGATGATCACAATTCTTTCAAATTTTTTGAGTGCTTCCTCTTTGATAATATCGCTGTCTGTATTAATAACGACTTTATCAATATAATTTGATTGCAATAGGGTCGACAAAATAGCATGGTAAAGCGGTTTTTCGCAAAAGTTTTTGATATTTTTATTTGGCACTCGTTCTGAGTGGGCTTTCATTGGGAGTAGAGCTGTTATTTTCATGATAAGACCTTAAAAGTATAAAGATTAATATGCTACAAATAACTACCGTTCTATTTTAAATTCAATAGTGATTCATATTGATCACAACAATTAGTGATATCGTTTTCATAAAGTTCAAAAAAAAATTTATACTTATCCCGACCACCTTTAATTTGTCCAACTTCTTTATCTAAAAAACTTGATTTTGTCCTTTTATCACGAGCGGTAGCTTCCACTGCAAAATTGATAATTTTTTGATTAAAAGTCTCATTGATAGAGTTTAAATCTGGCCAAAGAAAGTTATAAACTTTATTTAAAGCCGCTCCAAGGTCAAGCATAATATCTGAAAAATCTACCACTATCCCTGGATTTTTCAGTGATAGTTCATAAATAGAGGTAAATGTCTTATCCATATATGATAAAAGTTTAATTCCTTTGGTTGATGGATACCAACTTGAATTACGCTCCTGATAATCCATAAAAGAACTAAAAGTGGCTTTTGGTTCTCTAACTTGGTAAATAAAATTTATCTTTACATTTTTAGCTTCCAGCTGCTTAACTCTTTCGATAAATTCGATTGTGTCAAAACAAAAGAATTCTGGATGACATTTTTCTATTAAGAATGTATTGTTAATAATAGAATGTTTAGGGTTTTGCAATATTTGGTAATCTGGAATTTTCTCCCATTTGAATGGAAGTACCTCAATCTTTTTTGTTGAATCAGGCCCATTTGATAAATCTCGAGGATAGCGTCTTCCTGAAAGACCTAGATGCGCATATGTTGTGCCATATGGCCAATATTGTATCATGGGATGACACCTAATTGCATCTGAAAACCAGGTGCTACCTGATCTGGGACTTGTTAAGACAATCAAAATATTTTTCGGAAAAGAATTTATATGAAAATTTTTTCGAGTAATCTGCCAAATTAAATATTTTAATTTATTCAAAAACATTATCAAAAACTCTTTTATGGCTTTTTGTAATTACCAATATTTGAAACTTATTGTTATTGAAGATATTAGCTTTTTTGAATGCTCCACACTATACAGAAAAAAAGCATAACAACAACCGGCCCTAATAAAACATTCTTTTCGAACGAAATAAATTTTAAATCAAAAACCTTGTACGAATGGACTGAAGGAAACCATGAATGAAAACAAAGATAACCAATTATAAGTCCAATAGGAAAAGCATAAATACCAACATATTTAATACACATAAAACTCACCAAAACATACAATATTCCCGATATTCCATTTGAGATATGCCAAATAATCTTATTTGTAACACTATATAGTTGTATATGCATTGCTCCATATCTTTGTATAAAAAACCCGAATCCTAATAACGACCAGAGTAAGGAATCAGGAAAACTCACATTGCTTCCAATGACTTTAAGCAGCGGTTCTCCTGCAATTCCTAAGCCTATAAAACCAGCAGTATAGCACCAAAATGATAGACGCATTCCTTTTTTTGCGAGAGATACTAATTGCTTTTTTTTGTTTTCAGCAAAAAGTCTGGCAAATACCGGTAGTTTGCTATAAAAAGGCGCTTGTGAAAACTGGCTTACAGTCTGGATTAAACGCAAAGCTAAAAGATAAGAGGCTATGTCGGATGCAGTGCCAATCTGTGCGTACATAATCCCGCTTGCTTGAATTAAACCATAGCCCATAAAAACGCCTAGCCCACTGCGCCAAGCACTTGGCCATACTGCATCCCAAATTTTATTGTTATTACTCTCCTTGACAAAATTTTTTAAACGTCCCTTTTCCACAACACCTGAAAGCCAACGATTTCGAAAAATACTAAAAACTTGCCAACTTTGATGAGAAATGACTAAACCTAATAAACCACCGCCCCAAATTAATACTAAAAAACTTGTTACAATAGCTCCCAACGAGCTTATTGCTTCCCACCGACGAAAAAGTGCAATTTGATTAATACCCTGAAGATAAGAGCTATAGATATTGCCTCGAAGACTAATTGTCGAAACCACAAGGATTATGCTCCATGCAATCCAGGCTGAAAAAGTATTTTGTACAAGAGAAATCGGTTTAAGCAAAGCCAAGGTTCCAAAAATGAATAACAACATTGTCCATAAAAGGCCAAGGCGGAAATAAATTAGACGCATCTCGGAACATATTAACTCAAGAGTTTTCCAGTTCGTTTGTCCATCATTATTATGTTTTGGATTTTTGAGATCATTTATGCTGGCGCCTCCCATAGCATATGCGATTACCCTGCTAAAAGTTGGAGAAAATCCAACATCAATCAGCATCTGGAAACTGATAATCGTCATGAAAAGATACCATAGCGCTATTTCTTCTGTACTGAGACGCGTAAGAAGCAAAGGAAGAACAACAACTAAACTGAGGGCTTTGGAGAAAAAACTTACCCAGGTCATTAAAGTTGAAGAGTTCCAAAAACTATGGATGTGTTTTTCAATTATGGAAATTTTCATTTACTATAGTTATTTATGAAATATTCATATCGCTTATAGCAGATGGAAGCGGAGATAATGCATCTAATACCTTGGAACTTTGATAATTAATTTGAATGTGTAATGTATAGCTCCGCACCCTAAGTTACATATTTTAATAATGAAAGTATCTTTTTCTAAAATCGTAATAAATTTTAAAGCTTTGTTGCAAAACAAACTTAAAACTTCTATTTAGCTTTCCAGATCAATATATTCGGCTTTTTTTCAAAGTCAGATTTAAAATCATTAAATTCATCTCTATTCATTACAAGAGATCGAATTTTTCTATTTATATATCGTTCAGTTTTTCTGCTCAAATCGTTTAGGTGATATTGATCAATATTGCCGACCAGAAGAAGATCAATAATTCCGGAATCTTTTCCTTCCGCATATTCATCGATTAGGTATGCGGCTTCAAGATCTCCCAACCTCATGATGATGCTGTCAATAACCTGATCAATACCCATAACCTTACTGACCATGGATTTTAATTCGGGAAAAAGAGAATGGGACTCATTTGCCATATAAAATACCTGGCGTCCATTTTTTTCTGATTTCAAGAGTCCGGTTTTTGTAAGATTATTTAATTCTTCGCGGACAGCATTGGTTGAAACGCTCATTTCTTTGGAGAGTTCTCTCAGGTATGATCTGGTTTTGGGATTAAAAAAGAATCTGACAAGCAGCTTGATTCTTGTTTTTGATGAGATTAATCCTGAAAAAAGATCTGCCAACTTGTTCTCCTTTTAAGAGTAGATTTTCTACTCTATAAGTGAATATAATTGTTTTGTCAAATATAATTGATACAGTCTGTAGTTAAATATTTTCGGGTGCTTTAAATATTAATAATCATATCGGTTGCAAATCCTTGACATAACTATTTGAATTGATTATTTATAACATTCTGACTTATCAAATTTGTGTTAATTCTTTTACTTTAAAGGAAAAGTTTAAATTTAATTAAATGAATAAATTTAAAATATCTGTAATTATTCCCGCTTTTAATGAAGCGGAGACAATCGGAACTCTTGTTGAAACAATTCATCAGGAAAATCCATCTTATCAAATCATTGTTATTGATGACGGCTCAAAGGATGATACTGCCAGGATAGCTGAAGAGGCCGGCGCAACGGTTTTTAGCCATCCATATAATATTGGAAATGGCGCTGCTGTAAAAAAAGGTATCAGGGTTGCTGATGGAGATATTCTTGTCTTTATGGACGCAGATGGACAACATACACCTGAAGAGATTGAAAAGCTGATTGAATTTTTTCCTGAATATGACATGGTTGTTGGCGCACGAACAGGAAGAGGGCAGCAGGCATCTTTCGGCAGGTCAATTGGTAATAATTTTTATAACAAACTTGCCTCTTATGTTACAAAGTTTGAAGTTGAAGATCTTACTTCAGGTTTTCGTGCCATCAAGGCTGAAGTTGCCGAAAACTTGCTTTATCTGCTGCCAAACACCTACTCTTATCCAACGACATCAACCTTATGTGTGCTGAGAAGTGGTTTGAGTGTTAAGTATGTACCTATTGAAATTCAAAAGCGTAGTACAGGTAAAAGTGGAATCAGTTTGTTTAAAGATGGTATCCGGTTCTTTATGATAATAACAAAAATTTGTACACTGTTTTCACCATTAAGAGTTTTTTTGCCGATCAGCGCACTAACTTTTTTATTGGGCTTATTAAATTATATCCATACTTTTATTCTCGGCGGACGCTTTACAAACATGAGCATGCTTTTGTTCAGTACATCTGTAATAATCTTCATGCTTGGCCTTATTTCCGAACAAATTACAATGATGCGTATGGAAAAAAATGAGGGTGCCCTTATTGAATTTATTTCACGAAAAAATGAAACGGCGAACGCTAAAGATAATCAGGAAAATCAGTTAAGATAATGAAAAATAAAAAACCGACCTTAAGTGTCGATATCGGGAAAATTATTCTCAATAACCCTGTTATGACGGCCTCCGGAACATTCGGATATGCCGGTGAATTCAATGAACTTCTTGATTTGAAGCGGTTAGGTGGTATCATTGTAAAGGGCCTCGCACTTAAACCGACAAAAGGAAACCCGCCACCCCGTATTGTGGAAACCGCTTCGGGCATGCTGAATGCGATTGGCCTGGAAAATATTGGGATTGATGCTTTTATTAATGAAAAAATTCCATTTTTAAAAGATCTTGGTACACCCGTATTTGTGAATATCTATGGGACAAGTATTGATGAATATGTGGAACTTGCAAAGAGGATAGACAATGTATCTGAAATTGCAGGTATTGAAGTTAATATATCGTGTCCCAATGTCAAGTCAGGTGGGATAGCCTTTGGCGTAGATCCTTTTATGGCCGGTGAGGTAATCAGTGCTGTTCGAAAACACACAATAAAACCCTTAATGGTAAAGTTATCTCCCAATGTTACCGATATCGTTGAAATGGCTTTAAGTGTCGAATCCGCAGGTGCGGATTCAATTTCGCTTATAAATACGTTAACAGGTATGGCCATTGATATTAATTCAAGGCGACCCATATTGGCAAATATTACGGGCGGATTATCAGGACCGGCCATAAAACCTGTGGCTTTAAGAATGGTTTGGCAGGTTGCCCGAAGGGTTAAGGTTCCTGTTATTGGTATCGGTGGAATTATGTCCGCTGAAGATGCGCTTGAATTTATTGTAGCCGGCGCTTCAGCAATTCAGGTGGGAACCGCTAATTTTATCAACCCGGCTGTTACGATGAATATAATTGATGGGATTGACGCATATATGGTCAAACATAATATTGCCAACATAAAGGATTTAACCGGCACGCTGAAAGTTTAGTTTTTGCATCCTGACACATCGATGATTATTATATGACATAATTCATTATCCGGTCATTTATGTCGCCAATATTTTTTCTACTGATTATTATTGACATGATTATTGAATTTAGTCATTACAGTGTTGAAATTATAAATAAAAATGTTTCTGCTGAATATGGAGGGCGCTTAAAATGTTTGAAAATTTAGAAGCTATCATTGATTTTGCTATTAATAATGAAATAGAAGCTGTTGAATTTTATGAAAAGCTGAGTGCTGATGCCAAAACCAAAGGTGCCAGAGAGATGCTGAAAGAGTTTGCCAATGAAGAGAGAAAGCATCAGCGGCTTCTTGAAAGATTTAAGAATGATGATATTGATGAAGTGATTGAAAATTATGATTTCAAATGGATTCCTGATATGAAACGCAGTAACTATGTGCCTGAAATGGAATATGACAAGAGTATGACATATCCGGATTTGTTATTGCTGGCTATGAAAAGAGAAGAAGCGGCATTGAAACTTTATAATGAGTTGTCTGAAAAATTTTCCGACTCAAAAACGTCAATAGCTTTTTTTAAAATTTTACGCCAGGAAGAGGCGGGACATAAACAAAAACTCGAGTCTCTTTATGATGATTATATGGCTGAAATGGGCGATTAAAAAAAACTAAAAAATCAAAAAGCGCTGAAATGAAAATTCATTTCAGCGCTTTTTTTTAAATTTAAACGACTTCAGACGTTTTGGGCGGATGTTCTCTCAAATAGGCCAACCGATTCAATCCATTAATATAGGCTTTCGCACTTGCCGTAATAATATCAGGGTCAGAGCCTTTACCAAGGGCGATTGTTTCATTTTCTTTTAACCTTACCGTTACTTCGCCCTGTGCATCAGAACCGCCTGTAATAGCGCTGATTGAAAATCGTAACAATTCCGTTGTTTCAGATGTTCCGGCCAGTTTTGCGATCGTATTAAACACCGCATCAATCGGCCCGTTTCCAAAATCACCACCCTCTACGAACTCATCCTTAACTTTCATTTTAACACCGGCCATGGGATGAATTGTTGTTCCGCTTGATATCTGGAGATATTCCAGTGAAAAAATATCCGGCGTTCTCAAAATTCCTTCTGTGACCAATGCTTCCAGATCCTCATCAACAACATGTTTTTTCTTGTCAGCCAGTTCCTTAAATTTCTTGAAGATCAGCTTGAGCTCATCATCAGAAAGCTCATAGCCCATCTCCTGAAGGTGAGACCGTAATGCATGGCGTCCGGAATGTTTACCTAAAACCAGTTTATTGGCGCTCAGGCCAATATTTTCAGGTTTCATGATTTCATAGGTCATTGGATTTTTCAGCACACCATCCTGATGTATACCGGCTTCATGGGCAAACGCATTTGCGCCCACAATGGCCTTATTGGGTTGCACCATAATCCCTGTAATCATACTCACAAGCCTGCTGGTGGGGTAAATATGTTTTGTTTTAATATTGGTTGTGAGCGGAAAAAAATTCGGCCTTGTATGGATGGCCATGACGACTTCTTCCATAGATGTGTTGCCGGCTCGCTCACCAATGCCGTTAATGGTTGTTTCTGCCTGCCTGGCGCCTGCGGTTAACGCAGCTATTGTATTTGCCGTTGCAAGGCCAAGATCGTTATGGCAGTGGATACTCAATATGGCTTTATTAATGTTGGGTGTGTGCGACATTACATATTTTATTAACTCACCAAACTCCTGTGGAACAGCATATCCAACCGTATCCGGCAGATTAAGTGTTGTCGCACCGGCTTCAATTGCCGCTTCAAAAACCTTACACAAAAAGTCTCTGTCACTTCTTGAGCCGTCTTCTGCTGAGAACTCAACATTATCCGTAAAGCTTTTAGCGTATTTAACGGCATCAACTGTTGCCTGCACCACCTCATCTCTGGACATTTTAAGTTTATATTCCAGATGAATATCAGATGTTGCAAGAAATGTGTGTATTCTGGGCTTGACAGCATTTTGCACGGCGCCCCACGCCCGGTCAATATCTTCCTTTGACGCACGGCACAAACCTGCTACTTCCACGCGTTGCATTTTTTCTGCAATCTGGGATACGGCATCAAAATCTCCATCTGATGCAGCGGGAAATCCGGCTTCAATAACATCTACACCCAGTTTTTCAAGTTTTGAGGCAATCTGGATTTTTTCCGGCACATTCATGCTGGCACCCGGTGACTGTTCACCATCACGTAAGGTTGTATCAAAAATTATTACACGGTTGCTCATAATTTTGCTCCTGTTGTATCAGAATTTATATTATCATTTTCAAATGGTATAATAGAGCAAAATTCATTCAGCATGGGCCGCAGGGTATGGTTTGAAACACAACCTGCGGCGTTATTTCTCTCATTCATTTCTGTTGGTCCTTTCAACAGGAAAAGATTATTTTTCTTTAGCCAGAATATACTGGTAGCTGTCGGCCAGAGCCTGCCAGCTTGCCTCGATGATATCTTCAGAGACACCAATCGTGGTCCAGATATGATTCCGGTCCCGTGAATCAATCAAAACACGAACACGTGAGGCCGTGCCATCTTTACCATCAATTACACGAACCTTAAAATCAACAAGTTGTGTACTATCAAGACCACCCGGATAAAATTTATCCAGAGCCTTGCGAATCGCATTATCTAAAGCACTAACCGGTCCCATACCTTCTGCAACCGTAATTTTTTCTACGCCATTTACGGATATTTTTATTGTTGCATTTGATGAACAGAAACGGTTTTTGTCCTTTTCAATATGAACTCTGAAAGATTTTAACTCAAACATGGGTTTGAACCGGTCCGTCATCTTTTCGATAAGCAGTTTAAAAGAAGCATCTGCAACGTCAAACTGAAAACCGGAATGTTCAAGTTTTTTGATTTCCGAAACAATTTTTCGGCTATCAAATGTATCACCGTTCATGTCAAAACCGAGCTCTTTGGCCTTATACTCTACATTACTTTTACCGGCCAGATCAGACATAAGAACGCGTCTTTTGTTTCCGACCAGTTCCGGCTGAAGATGTTCATAGGCTTTTGGTTTTCTTAAAATTGCACTGACATGAATACCGCCTTTATGCGCAAAAGCACTTTGTCCAATAAAAGGCCTGTTGTTTTGCGGTGTCATATTGGCCGCTTCACTCACATACCTGGAAAGGTGTTTGAGATTTTTCAGGTTTGTTTTCGTAACACACTTGCGATCCATTTTAAGACACAAGTTAGGAATAATGGAGGTAAGATCGGCATTACCACATCGTTCCCCATAGCCGTTTATGGTGCCCTGAACCATATTTATACCGGTTTCGACTGCAATAAGTGTATTTGCAACCGCCAAACCACTGTCATTGTGTGTATGGATGCCATAATTAACGCCGGCATAATCATGCGTATCAATAAATGTGTCTATTCTTTTGATAACGTCTTTACAGATCGCATGAATTTCAGATGGCAGGCTTCCGCCGTTTGTGTCGCAAAGCACAAGGAATTCTGCGCCGCCTTCCACTGCAGCCTTCAGTGTTTTAATCGCATATTTACTATTATCTTTGTAACCGTCAAAGAAATGCTCAGCATCATAAATGACTTCCCGTCCTTTTTTCTTTAAATACCGGACAGAGTCATAAATCATTGCCAGATTCTCTTTATAGGTGTTACGCATCACATCCTTGACATGATAGTCCCATGTCTTGCCGAAAATGGTAACGACAGGTGTTTCGCTTTCGAGCAGGGCGATAATATTTGGATCATCCTGAGCCTTTGTTCGTGCTTTTCGGGTAGATCCGAATGCGGTCAGTCGGGCATTTTTAAATTTAGCCTTTTTGGCAAGCTCAAAAAATTCCAGATCTCTGGGATTGGAACCGGGCCAGCCGCCCTCAATATAGTGAATCCCGAAGTTGTCAAGATGCTGTGCAATTTTCAGCTTCTGGACTGCGGTAAAACTTATATTTTCACCCTGTGTGCCGTCTCTCAGGGTAGTGTCGTATAAATATATCTGCTTCATAATGTTTTCCGGTCAATTAAAATTAAGATTCACGGAACAGGGCAATGCTGCCTGTTCTGGCAATTTCTTTAATTCCCATTGGTTTTAAAATATCAATGATGGCTTTCAGCTTACCTTCATCACCGGTAACTTCAACCGTATAATGTTCAGGGCCGACATCAACAACCTTGCACCTGAAAATATCTACTATTCTCAGTATTTCAGCTCTGTATTCAGGTTTTGCTTTAATCTTGATCAGCGCCATTTCGCGTTGAACAAAATCTTCACCTGTCAGCTCATTAACCTTGATAACATTAATAAGTTTGTTAAGCTGTTTGCTGATCTGCTCAATCGCAACAATATCGGCTATGGTCACAATGGTAAGCCTTGACGTATGGGGTTCTACGGTTTCTGCAACGCAAAGGCTTTCAATATTATAACCGCGACCACTGAACAATCCGACTATTCTGGAAAGAACGCCAGGCTGATTATCAACCAGAATTGAAAGTACATGTTTATTTTCACTCATTGCCTTTTCCTTTTTATAGTTTGCCGGCTATAAAAGCGGGCTGAATATTATATGTCCTGTCTGTTTAGTAATTACCTTTAAACAAGCAGCATGTCCGTAATGGCTGCACCTGCGGGAACCATGGGATAAACGCTCTCTTCACGGTCAACAATAAATTCCATGATAACGGTTTTCTTTGAAGCAAGGCCCTTTTTAAGTACTGTCTCAACTTCTTCAGGTTTGGTTGCCCTGAGACCCTCTGCACCAAAGGCTTCTGCCAGTTTAACAAAGTCGGGCGCATGAACCATTTCAGTACTGGCATAACGTTTATCATAAAAGAGTTCCTGCCACTGTCGTACCATGCCCAGGTATCGGTTATTCAGGATGGCAATTTTTACCGGCAGGTTAAACTGTACGGCAGTTGCGAGCTCCTGTATGTTCATCTGAATACTGCCGTCACCGGCAATATCAATAACTGTTTTGTTCGGACAGGCGATCTGTGCGCCAATTGCTGCCGGAAGGCCAAAGCCCATAACGCCCAGACCACCGGATGTTATAAAGTGGTTGGGCTTTTTAAAGTGGTAATACTGGGCTGCCCACATCTGGTTTTGTCCAACCTCGGTTGTGATAATGGCATCGCCTTTTGTCAGTTCATAAATTTTCTCAACAACATACTGTGGCTTAATAACATTTTTAGTTTGTTTGTAAGCCAGCGGCGTTGTGCTTTTCCAATCGGCAATCTGATCCAGCCACGTTTTACGTTTTTGTGTCAGATTTCCAAGATCAGCATCCATAATGAGTTTGTTCAGATGTATTAAAGTTTCATTACAGTCACCAACAATCGGAATGGTAACCGGTACATTCTTGCGTATTGATGTCGGATCAATATCAATATGTACAATCTTGGCCTGGGAGGCAAAAACATCGGTTTTACCGGTAACCCGGTCATCAAACCTTACACCGATAGCTATCATAAGGTCGCATTTGCCGGTAGACATATTCGCACGGTATGTACCATGCATTCCTAACATACCAAGGGAAAGCGGATCGTCACCCGGATAAACACCCAGACCCATAAGTGACGTTGTAATCGGCATTTTTGTCTTTTTAACAAACTGTGTCAGCTCTTTGGATGCACCGGAAAGTATAGCACCGCCGCCGGCAAAAACCATCGGTCTTTTGGCATCCCTGATCAGGTCAACAACTTTTTGAAGCTGTTTCATGTTAGGTTTGTATGTCGGGTTATACGATCTCATTTTTATCTCTTTGGGCGCTTTGTAAGTTGCCAGTCCGTTGGCAACATTTTTTGGAATATCTATCAAAACCGGTCCGGGGCGTCCTGAAGCGGCAATATAAAATGCTTCCTTGATAATCTGTGCAAGATCATCCGTGGATTTAACAAGATAGTTATGTTTTGTGCATGGCCGTGTAATGCCCACAATGTCAACTTCCTGAAATGCATCATTTCCAATGAGCTGAGTTGGAACCTGACCGGTAATAACAACCATTGGAATGGAATCCATGTATGCTGAAGCTATGCCGGTAACAGTGTTTGTTGCACCAGGGCCTGATGTTACAAGGCAAACACCGGTTTTCCCCTTTGCTCTTGAATAGGCGTCAGCGGCATGAACAGCCGCCTGCTCATGGCGGACAAGAATATGTTTGATTTTTGTCTTTACAAGCTCATCATAAATATCAATAACAGCGCCGCCCGGATAACCGAAAATTGTTTCAACGCCTTCGTCAATAAGCGTTTTCATCAGAATTTGTGCACCCGTTAATTGTTTCATTTTATATCCTTCCTTACATTCCGGTTTTATTATTACGTAACCTTAAATTTAATCTTCCTTGAATACGGCACCTTTACTTGCCGAGGAAACCATTTTTGCATAACGTGCCAGATAACCCTTTTTGATTTTTGGTTCAGGTTTCTGCCACCTGTCAAGCCTTTCATTCAGCTCTTCATCGGAAATTTTTAATGAAATCCGTTTGTCCGGGATATTGATCGAAATAGTATCTCCCTCTTCAACAGCGGCAATCGGTCCACGCTGAGCTGCTTCCGGAGAGACATGGCCAATGGAAGCCCCCTTTGTGCCGCCGGAAAATCTGCCGTCAGTAATCAGGGCAACATGAGCATCTAGTTTCATACCGGCAATGGCGGACGTCGGGGTCAACATCTCTCTCATTCCCGGTCCACCCATGGGACCTTCGTACCGGATGACGATAACGTCACCTTTGTTTATTTTTCCGTTCATAATGGCACTTGATGCATCATCTTCAGTTTCAAAAACTCTTGCAGGTCCTTCGTGGCAAAGCATCTCTTCAAGAACTGCAGATTGCTTGACCACACAGCCTTCCGGTGCAAGATTTCCAAAAAGCACCGCAAGGCCTCCTATTTTGTGATACGGATTGTCGATAGGACGAATAACTTCCGTATCAGTTACAATGGTGTTTGCAATATTTTCACCAACAGATTGTCCCGTTACGGTAAGGCAATCGTCATTAATAAGGCCCGCTCCTGAAAGCACTTTAAAAATACCGCTAATTCCGCCGGCATAAAAAAGATCCTCAATATGATGTTTGCCGCCCGGGCTGAGGGAGCAAAGATGTGGTGTTTTTTTGCTGACCTCATTGATCATGTTAAGGTCAAAATCAATACCCGCTTCTTTTGCAATAGCGGTTAAATGTAATACCGTATTTGTAGAACACCCAAGGGCCATATCGACTGTAAGCGCATTATAAAATGCTTTTTCAGTCAAAATCCGGCTCGGTGTAATTCCTTTTTCCAAAAGAGCCATTATCTGCATTCCTGCCATTTTTGCGAGTCTTATTCGGGAGGACATAACGGCCGGAATTGTGCCGTTACCCGGAAGACCAAGACCGATAACCTCGGTAAGGCAGTTCATTGAGTTGGCTGTAAACATGCCTGAACATGATCCACAGGTAGGGCAGGCGGCATCTTCAATTTCAGTAAGTTGATTTTCCGTCATTTTACCTGATTTAACCGCACCGACCGCTTCAAAAACAGACACCAGGTCAATCTTGTCACCACCGGGATTAAGCGGGTTTTTACCGGCCAGCATTGGACCGCCGCTGATAAATATTGTCGGAATATCCAGCCGTGCAGCCGCCATCAGCATACCGGGAACAATCTTGTCACAATTAGGT
Organism: Desulfobacterales bacterium; assembly: GCA_021737275.1. Classification (GTDB taxonomy): domain Bacteria; phylum Desulfobacterota; class Desulfobacteria; order Desulfobacterales; family JAIPEE01; genus JAIPEE01. Next base: position 31,614 of record JAIPEE010000027.1, on the reverse strand, counting down.
ACCATAACAATTGCATCGAATGCATGGGCTGTTGCCACAACTTCAACGGAATCTGCAATCAGTTCACGGCTGGCAAGAGAATATTTCATACCGATATGGTTCATGGCAATGCCGTCGCAAACACCTATTGTGCCGAATTCGACCGGTGTACCTCCTGCCATATAAATACCGGCTTTAACAGCTTCCACGATTTTATCCAGATGAACGTGGCCGGGAATAATCGTATTGGCTGAATTGGCAATACCGATAATCGGCTGTTTAATTTCTGTATCTGTGTAACCCATAGCTTTGAACAGGGAACGATGCGGGGCTCTTTCAATTCCTTTTTTGGTACTGTCACTTTTCATCGATCAAATTCTCCTGGATTTTAAAAGTTCTTATGTGTTTAAAAAAATAAAAAACCGTTATCAGTTTAGGGCTGATAACGGTTTGTGTTTCGAATATTGATGATCTTATTCAGGCCATTACCAACCTTGTTCGTCGTGGTTGCTCACGCTAATCACGAGGAGGATTATAATGCTAATTAGGTTGTTTAGGACGTTTGATAAAATCATCTTTAAATAATTTCCAAAATATTTTTTGTTATTTTTTAGCGATATTATGCTGTAATGTCAAGTACTTTTTATTTCAGATGATTAAACATTTAAAAATAAATAAATATTTAATCTTCAGACAGTTCCTTATATGTACAGGCACTGTTAAGGCATGTAAAAAAAGTACCTTCTTTTTTTGTTGATTTTTCCACAACAAAAGGTGCGCCACATTCAGGACATGCTTTGTCTATCGGTTTATCCCAGGTGGCAAACGTACAGGTCGGAAACATACTGCAGCCATAGAATATTTTGCCACGCTTGGACTTTCTTCTGACAATTTCGCCTTCACAGTTATCTTCAGGACATTTAATACCGGTAGACTGACCGCCTTCTTCCGTACTTACTGAAAGTGTATTTTTGCACTCAGGATAACCGGTACACGCTATAAATTTACCGTATCGACCCTGTTTGATGACCATCGGCTTACCGCATTTGTTACAGGTCTGATCTGTTGCTTCATCAACTGCCGGAGCAGCAGGAATGATGTTGCCTTTTTCATCTCTTTCAAAATTACTTGAATACTTGCAGTCCGGGTATTTACTGCAGGCGATAAAGGCGCCGTTTTTTCCCATTTTAAGTTTTAGTTCACCATTGCAATCCGGGCATGTCAGTCCGGTTGGAAGACCGACACCTTTTGCACTGACCATCTCTTCTGCGGCTTTTTCCAGCCTTTTTTCGAAGGAACCGTAAAAACGTTTAAGGATATCGAGTGCTTCCATCTCTGCGGATACGACCAGATCAAGATCATCTTCAAGTTTTGCTGTAAAGGCAACATCCAGAACATCCGGGAAACTTGCAATAAGAAGATCATTAACGATAAACCCGAGCTCTGTGGGTTTGAAATAACCGGCCGGCAGATCAACATAACCCTTGGTGCGTATTGTAGATAGAATGGCCGCATATGTGCTGGGACGACCGATACCATTTTCTTCCAGTTCCTTGACAAGAGATGCTTCGGAAAACCTTGGCGGCGGTATTGTAAAATGCTGTTTGGGTTCAATCCTGTTCAGTTTCAGGTGTGCGCCTTCGGAAAGCTCCGGCAGCTCATTTTTGTTGTCCTTATCCTTTTGGGCCTCATCATCTGCTGATCTGTAGAGCGCCATAAATCCGGGAAATTTTACTGTTGAACCGCTTGAACTGAATGTATAGATACCGGATTTTATTGATACGGATACCTGATCTATAAGGGCCTGTTTCATCTGTGACGCTATAAAGCGTTTCCAGATAAGTGTGTAAAGTGCCAGCTGATCCTTGCCGAGAAAAGGCTTCAGCTTTTCAGGTGTATTATATACCGATGTCGGCCGGATGGCTTCATGGGCATCCTGGACCTTCTTTTTGTTTTTAAAATCACGGGGTTTATCTATAGCGTATTCTTTTCCAAAACGCTCATTTATCATCTTTATCGCTTCATTGGCCGCTTCTTTTGATATACGTGTTGAATCGGTACGCATATAGGTAATTAAGCCTTCAGGTTCTCCCGGTCCAAGATCGATACCCTCATAAAGCTGCTGGGCCACCATCATCGTTTTTTTTGCAGAAAATCTTAATTTTCTGATGGAATCCTGTTGAAGCTTACTTGTAATAAATGGCGGCTGAGGGTTTCTTCTGGTTGTTTTTTTGACAATCTTATCAACTATAAAATCAGATCCGGACACGTCATTAACAATTGAAGCGGCTTGTTCACCAGTGGCGATTTTTAATTTATTATCATCTTTTTTTACCAGCTTGGCTGGAAACGGCGGCGGCGTTTTATTTTCAAGAAATGCGGTGACTGTCCAGTACTCTTCCGGATCAAATGCATGAATTTTGCGCTCTCTTTCACAGATAATTCTTACGGCAACCGACTGAACGCGTCCGGCACTCAATCCGCCTTTAACCTTACGCCATAAAAGAGGAGATATCTGGTAACCTACAAGCCGGTCAAGGATTCGACGTGCCTGCTGGGAATCATACTTGTGTCTGTTTAATGATTCAGGCATTTTCATGGCTGAAAGGATCGCCGGCTTTGTCAGTTCATGGAACAGAACCCGGTAGAAACTTCTTCCCTTTTTCTTGAGAACTTCTGACGTATGCCAGGCAATGGCTTCTCCTTCACGATCCGGGTCAGCCGCAAGATAGATAATATCAGTATCTCCGGCAGATTTTTTTAGCGAAGAGATTACCTTGTTTTTTCCTGGAATATTTATATATTTGGCTTTGAAGTTATTTTCCAGATCAATACCAAGTTCTTTGGCAGGAAGATCCTTAATGTGGCCGACGGTAGCAACAACATTATAGTCTTTTCCAAGATACTTTTTAATTGTTCTCACCTTTGTTGGTGATTCAACAACAACAAGCGGTTTATCCAAGATATTTCCTTTCAGGTTTATAATCGAACAACATCAGAGTTTAAAATGTTTTGAAAGAGGCTCATATGATTGTTTTGATGAAATGTCAATCCGGTTCATGTTTTTTCTTATAAAACCTGCATGAATAATTCAGATTATGCTCTAACAAACAGTTTGCCGGGTTGTTGATTTATCAGGCCCTTTAATTCAAGCCTTAACAGGATACTTGAAAGTAAGCCTGCGCCATGCCCGGATGTTCTGATAAGCTCATCAATATGGACAGGATAGGGGCCGAGTGCATCAAAAACAATACGCTCATCAGAAGACAGGTCTGCGAGATCTGCATCAGTCTTTACAGTAGAATCTTTTATTTTCTGATGTTGTAAAAAAGGAAATTCTTCGATTATATCTCCGACACTGACAACAAGTTTTGCGCCGGCCTTAATCAGGCTGTGCGCACCAAAACTTTTAAATGAATTAATACTGCCGGGAACAGCAAAAACTTCCCGGTTTTGCTCTGCGGCAAGTCTTGCTGTAATCAGTGAGCCGCTTTTTTTTGTTGCTTCCACAACAACAGTGCCCAGCGAAAGACCGCTGATAATACGATTTCTTGCCGGGAAATGATGAGGGTCCGGTTCAGCCATTAGCGGAAATTCTGAAACAACCGCACCATTTTCTGCAATCTTATAATACAGCTTTCTGTTTTCAGCAGGGTAAATTCGTTCAAGCCCGGTTCCGAGAACGGCAATCGTTTTGCCCATCGCAGTAATAGCGCCTGTGTGAGCCGATGTATCAATCCCCCTTGCCATACCGCTGACTACGGTTATATCAAGTGATGCAAGGCCAAAACCGAGGTGTCCGGCCGCATCAAGGCCGTATCGTGTCGCATTTCTGGAGCCAACAATGGCAATTTTATGGGTATTGGCCTCAAGGTTACCCAACACATATAAATACGGTGGCGGATCAGGGATCTCTTTTAACAGGGGCGGATATGCGGCATCATTATATGTAATTACCTGGTATTTTTTTTTGGAAATGATATCCATCTCCCTTTTATAAGAATCCGGCAGATTGTTTTTTTTAATTAACGAGACAATACGCTGTGAAATACCATCAACTTCTAAAAGGTCATTACGATCAGCTTCAAAGACCTGGCCGGGTGTTTGAAATTTATCAAGGAGGCGTTTAAAAAGAAGGTTACCGATGCCGTTAATACTTTTTAGTTTAAACCAGTGCAGAAGATTTTCCATAGTCCAATAAGAAGAGTGTACCGGTTGTCGTTAATTTATTTTTTTTAACATTTTTTCAGCACTTTCAGATGCCGGGCTGAACGGATAACGTTTAATCAGGTTTTTAAATTGTTGCTGAGCACTATTTCTATCATTCAGGGAAAGATATGCATATCCGGTTTTTAAAATGGCATCCGGCACCTTATTGCCGTCGGGGTATTTTATGACCACTGATTTAAATGTCGTGATCGCACTTTTATATGATTTCCGGGCATACTGACATTCGCCGGCCCAGTAAAGCGCATTATCTGCATTAACATGTCTGGGGTTGTTTTTAACAAAGAGTGTGAAATGCGAGTACGCTTTTTTATAGTCATTTTCATTATATGCATTCAAGCCGTTTTGATAAATTTCATCAGGTGTCAGCATTTGGAGAACCGGCGGTGCAGGTTGTGCTTTTGGCGCTGCAGGTACGGTTTTATGTTTTGCAGCAGAAAAAGAGCCGATTGATTTTTCATATTCATCAAGTTGAACCTGCATTTTTGCGATAACTTCAACAAGTTCTTCAATATTATTTTTTAATGCGGTAATCTGAACTTCAAAATCCTGATCAGCCTGATGAAGACGCTTTTCCGTATCCGTCAAAGATTGAGAAAGTCGTGCCTCAAGCTGCTCGTTTTCTTTTTTGATATTATGTTGAAGTGCAACACATGAGGTTAACGTAAAAATGGATAAAACCAGGACAAGATATACCGGTATGTTTTTCATGATAAGTTCTCTGATGTTTCTTCAGAAAAGCCTTAATCTTAATTCATGGTTTAAAAAAATGATTAGGAGTAAATTTATGATTAAGGTTAAGAATATTTTTATAAAAGTATTGTTATAATTCGGCCACTGCATAAGAAGTGGCCGAATTATGGTTGCTTTAATTTATTTTTTTGATGTTTTACCGTGCCACGCAAGCAGGATAGGGCTTGCGATAAACACTGAAGAGTAGGTTCCGATCACAACACCTACGATCATAGCAAATGCAAAATCATGAATAATACTACCACCAAGTAAGAAAAGAGCGATAAGGACAATAAGGGTTGTCAGAGACGTTAGTATTGTCCGGCTCAGGGTTTCATTTATACTCCGGTTGATGACGATATCAAGACTGTCCTTATTGAATCGTCTCAGGTTTTCACGAATACGGTCAAATGTAATAATGGTATCATTCAGAGAGTAACCGATAATTGTCAGAAGTGCGGCAATAATCGGAAGTGTAAACTCTTTATCAAACAGGGAGAAGATACCAATTGTAATAAAAATATCATGAAGCAGGGCAACGGTAGCGCCCATTGCATATTTAAGTTCCAGAAACCAGAACAATAACAGGGTGACAATAATCGCTGCGCCAATTAAAAAAGAAATACTTACATTAAAAATTGAAAGCAGTGAAACCGAAACCATCAACGCTACTGCAATGACGCCGCTTAAAACCCATTTAAGTTCAAATCTTCCTGAAATATAAATTGAAATGAACAAAAGGGCATAAAAAATAGCAAACAGTGCTTTTTCCTGAAGATCCTCACCAACCTTGGCACCTACCATTTCTACACGACGAATTTCAGCCTCAATACCGGTAGCGGTTGTAAGTGCATTCTGTATCGATTCAGAAAATCCCTGTGTAGATTCATCAGTGATGTCCGTATGAACAAGATATTCATTATCCGCAGGATCACCGAAAAGCTGAACCGATGATTTGCCAAGGTCAATGTCTGCAAGTCCTGACTTTACATCATCAAGATTTACTGTGTTTGCAAACTTTACCTGAATCAGTGTGCCGCCGGCAAAATCAATGCCGTATCTTGGCCCCTTGTGAGCAACTAGAGAGATGACACTGACAAGGAGCAGTATTGCTGAAACCGCAATAGCAATTTTTTTATTTCCGATAAAGTTGATATTTACATTGTCTTTAATAAACTGCATAAATCAGCTCCTTGTACTATATGCTTAAACGCTTAATTTTCCGGTTAATAAGAAAAAAATCAAATATCAGTCGTGTCATAATAAGCGCAGTGATCATACTGGCAATAACACCGAGACAGAGGGTTACCGCAAAACCTTTAACCGGGCCGGTTCCAAACTGAAAAAGAACAAGAGCGGCTATAAGGGTTGTTACGTTTGCATCAAGGATGGTGAGCGTTGCACGGTTGTAACCTGTATCAACTGCGGACCTTGGTGTTTTGCCAATTTTCAGCTCTTCCCGGATACGCTCGAAAATGATAACATTAGCATCGACTGCCATACCGATGGTCAAAATGATACCGGCAATGCCGGGCAGCGTCAGTGTCGCCTGGAATGCGGCAAGTCCGGCAGCAATGAGCACGATGTTAACAATAAGCGCAATGTCGGCAACAAGACCTGAGCCTTTATAGTATACGATCATGAAAATAACGACCAAAATGAAGCCGATATACATCGAGAAAAGGCCTTTTTGGATCGAATCCGCACCAAGAGATGGGCCGACTGTTCTCTCTTCAAGAATGAGGACTGGAGCGGGCAGGGCGCCTGCGCGAAGAACGATGGCAAGGTCATGTGCCTCTTCAGTGGTAAAGCTGCCGGTAATTCTTGCCTGTCCGCCGGAAATTTTATCCTGAATTACGGGTGCAGAGTGAATTTTGTTATCCAGAACAATGGCAAGCTGTTTACCTTTATTTTCTTCTGTAATTCTTGAAAAGAGTTTTCCGCCTTTTCGATCAAACGTTAAGGATACATAAGGTTCATTAAACTGGGAAGAATCAATTTCTACTCTTGCATCAGTCAGGTATGAACCGGTTAGCGATGCCTGCTTTTTTACAAGCATAGGTGTTTTTACCTCTTTTTGTGTCTCAGGATCCGTTCTGACAACATAGAGCAGTTCGCTTCCGGCCGGTATTGTACCATCTAAGGCCGCCTGAACATTATGGCTGTCATCAACCAGTTTAAACTCTAAAAGAGCAGTCCGGCCGATAAGATCTTTGGCACGTTGTGGATCGGTAATACCTGGCAACTGAATTAAAATTCGGTTTTCACCCTGAATCCTTATATCGGGCTCACTAACACCAAATTCGTCAATTCGGTTTCTGATCGTTTCAAGGGCCTGCTCTGTGGCAAGTTTTTTGATATATTTGGATGAATCTTCAGGAATCTCAAAGAGGTATTGGGTAATTTCATTGGACGTAGAAGATTTAACCTCTACAATCTCTTTATAATCCGATTTAATGAGTTTTTTAAATTTATCAATATTTTCAGTACCCTTGATCCGGATGGAAAGTTGGGAACCACTAACCCGGGATATACCTCTGTGGGCAATATGCTCAGATCTGAAGCGTCCCATGAGGTCATTTGCAATACTGTCAATCTTGCTTTCTACGGCTTTTTCAGTTTGCACTTCAAGAACAAGGTGCATTCCGCCTTGCAGATCAAGCCCCAGATTAATGTTTTTGTTCGGCCACCATCCGGGATTTATGGTGGGTAGAAGATAGATACAGGCAGCAATTAAAACAGCCGCAATAAACAATGGCTTCCAAGAAAGAAACTTCAATGATCTCATCCTTTCGCTATAGAAAATTTATCATACAGCCGGCATGAAACACATCATATGCATGGCGTCTAAAACGCAATAAAACGCAGATATACTTTTTTAAAAAGCATACCTGCGCTGATAAACTGATATTTATATGGATTTAGTGAAACCCTAATCCATTTGCGTTTGCTCAGTTACAGTGTTCAAGGCATTCCTGCCTTAATAGAAAGGTTATCCTCACTTCTTTTTACCGGCTGCAGGCGCTTGAGGCGCTTCAGCCAGACCGGCAATACTTGCACGGTTAACCTTTACCTGAACTTTATCCGCAATCTCTACCTTTACAGTTGTTTCATCAAGCGATGTAACGATACCGTGAATACCACCACCGATAACTATCTTGTCATCTTTTTTGATGTTGTTGATCAGTTCACGATGTTCTTTTTGCCGTTTCTGCTGGGGACGAATCAGCAGAAAATAAAAAATTACAAACATAAGAATCAGTGGAATAAAAGGGCCGAAGCCTCCACCCTGTCCTGCGGCTGCGCCGCCCGTTCCCATTGCATAAGCGATACCTGTCAAGATACTACCTCCTGAATAAATGTTTGGCCAAAACAGATGTTACGACCGTTAAATTACTATTTCAGTTTCCACGACATTTCCACCTTACCGCGTGGTCCGGTAATTATTAAGGTGATGTTCGTGGTATTTTCATCAATTATATTTATATCAGTACCCGGATAATTAACCGGGAATTTAACGCTGTATAATGTTTTCCATGGTGTTATATAAGGAAAAAAATATTGGTATGACGCATCTTCATCATTAATTTTTCTGATTTCAACCGGTGTAACTTTTTCGTTATCATTAATTTTAATGAAAGTTTTCCAGCTTGCCTTTCTTTCATTCAGGTCATTCAGATCTTTTTCAGGAATAAACGCAGCGCCGAAAAATTCATGGTGTTCATTTGCGGCAGCCATCTGATCTTCCAGGAGTTTTTCTTTTTCAGCATCGGAAAGGGCATTGATAAGCGTATACTCATCAACCCAGGAAGCTCGAAAAGATTTGGACAGATATGTCACAAAAATATTTGCCTCAAGATCAAAACCACTGTAAACGTTTCCCTCTCTGGTCCACTCTTTAAGTGCGGATTTATATTTTCCTGAATGGGGACCGGTGTTAAAAAATCCTGAAAGCGACTGGCACCCGGACAAAGAAAATACCAATATGGTAACGGCAGCAATATACCGGGATGCTTTTAAGTTTATATATAATTTTTTCAGTGCCATATGGTTCATTCTATAAGCCGTTACTATATATCTTATAGGCGTTGATTTTCTAAAACATGATTTAAAAAATTGTGTCTTTATACTTTAAATATACGTACCCGTCAAATCATTACTGTTCTGACGGTATCCAGATCGTTTCACCATCAAACTTGATTTGCTGAATGTTCTTCCGATCAATCGTATCCAGCAGGGCAAATATTTTTTCCATATTATAAACAACAATTTTGCTTAACGGCTCAATAATATTGATATCGGTCTCAAGTTTTCGATCATTTATACTATATATATGGACCATATTTTCTGAAAATTTCAAAATTTTTCCTACACCGGAACTGGCTCCTTTAGCATTCGGTTCATCTGCAACAGGTGAAAGAGTGATGCCCCGATTTGTAAAATAACTGTTCAAAAACATAAAGTGAATATTCCAGATATTATCACCGGGCTGAACAATATAAATACCATATCCATCAAATACGCTTTCCGGTTTAAGATCCTTTTCAGCTTCAAGAGATCCCGCCAGATCTTTTTCTACAAACCGACCGGATTCTATGGCTATCTTATCGATAATTTCCTGCATGGATACAACTGAATCACCAATTTTTAATGATTCATCAGGCTTTGCAATAATATCAACCCCTTTTTCAACACCATATTCGGTTTTCCGTTGCTTCATCAGGGAGTCTGTGTCGGTTTCATTATTTAACTGATCATAATCAATTACGGGATTCTGCAGGACAGGTTGAGATACGGGGTCAGGGATATCCGGAAACACTGAAACCTTTGAGGGATTTTTTATCATAAAATAACCCAGCATGCCGATTATCAGTATAGGACAAATTATAATAAACCAGAGAATGAATACGGATTTTTGGTTCTTTTTTTTGGGCATATTTAACCTCTATAAAACGGAATTAAGAGAAGGTATACCATTGGCAGTTATGGAATTTGAATCCACACTGTTTTTAACTGTTTTTTTTTCACAAACAATCCTGCTTTCACCGGGAACCATTTTTTCATCACCCTCAATTGTAATAAGAATTTCACGTCTTATTTCAAGATCATTAATTTCATTTCTCTTTCTGTTTAAAATGTACTCAGAGACCTGGTTGGGGACATAGGCTTTAACATGCATGACATTTTCTTTTAGTGTTTCAAGGCGAAGTTGTCTCAATAGCCCAAGGGCCAGCGTTTCAGTTGAAGGCATCATGCCTTTGCCCTGACAGTGGCGGCAGGTTTGATAACTGCCGTATTCGATGGAGGGTTTGAGTCTTTGTCTTGACATCTCAAGCATGCCGAATTTTGAAATGGTGCCAACCTTTCCCCTGGCCTTGTCGCCCATAAGATATTTTTTTAAAGTTCTTACCACCTCACTATTGTGTTTTGACTCTCTCATATCGATAAAATCGATGACAATCAGGCCGCCAAGGTCGCGAAGCTGAAGTTGGCCGGCAATTTCTTCAGCAGCCTCAAGATTGGTTTGAAGTGCGGTCTGCTCAATATTCTTTTTATGCGTATCTTTTCCTGAATTAACATCTATGGAAACAAGGGCTTCAGTTTGCTGGATGACAATCGTTCCCCCTGATTTAAGCTTAACCTGTTTTTCAAAAATGGATGCTATCTGGGTTTCAAGCTGGTATTTTGTGAATATGGGTTTGGGGCCTTTGAAATGTTTAACGATTCTGGCCTGTTTTGGAGAGATGATATTAACAAAATCTCTTACTTCGTTATAAACCGTTTCATCGTCAATTAGAATCTCACTTACATCAGGCGTCAGGTAATCTCTTAAGGATCTGACGACAAAGCTGCGGTCTTTATATAATAATGCCGGCGCTTCTTTTTTCTGACCTTTTTTAATAATATTCTTCCAGAGTTTTAGCAGGTAGTTAAGGTCTTTTGCGATTACTGCTTTCGTACAATCAATACCGGCTGTTCGGATAATAGCCCCGAAGCCGTCCTGAATTTTCAGCTTGTCTACAATATCTTTCAGGCGTGCCCGTTCTGTTTCATCGCTGACCTGTCTTGAAACACCCCTGGTTGTACTGCCGGGCATCAAAACAATATAACGTCCTGCCAGAGATATGAATGTGGTCAGCATGGCACCTTTATGCATTATCGGGTCCTTGACCACCTGGACAAGCATATCCTGGCCGCGTTTGATCATGTTTTTGATGGTGTGCTTACCGGATGTTATATCCTGGAAATAATCACTGTGAATTTCATTTTTTTGAAGAAATCCATTGCGTTCGGCGCCATAATCCAGGAATGTGGCCTGCAGGCCGCTTTCAACCCGGGATACGGTTCCCTTGTAAATATTTCCGCGTGTTATTGCTCGTGAGGCGCTGTCAATATGAAACTGAACCAGCTTGCTGTCTTTGACCGTTGCAATCCGGCACTCTTCCGGATCGACTGCATTGATAAGTATTTTTATGTTCATATAGTATTGGTTTTGATATTGTATCCAAAAGTTAAGAAAGTAATATTCATTTTTTGCTTTAATATGAGATTGTTAGATATAAGTCAAATGAAATCTTTTTATCAGCTTCCAAAATTTCCGGTGATAATGATCGTTTATTTCGTTTTGTTTTTCAAAGACACTTTCCCATTATAACCTGACAGAATCTTCAATATCACAGTCTTGCTATTTGTTCTGTATTATGACATGAGAGATCAATGTTTTAAAATCAGGATGTTAAGGCTGATATGATGCTTTGTCCGGATGTTATTTATACATAAATCGGGTGTTTTATATCAAGCTTTTGGAAACTTATACCGTGTGGAGGAATGAACAGTAAATGGATGAAAGATACGATCCTAAAGTCATCGAACAAAAGTGGCAGGATTTCTGGGAAGAATCAAATATTTTTAAGGTAACGGAAGATCCTGAAAGAGAAAAATATTATCTGCTGGAGATGTTTCCATATCCGTCAGGTAATATTCATATGGGTCACGTCCGCAATTATACCATTGGTGATGTGGTGGCCAGATATAAAAGAATGAGAGGTTTTAACGTTCTGCATCCGATGGGTTGGGATGCTTTTGGCATGCCCGCTGAAAATGCAGCTATCGCAAATAATACACAACCGGCCAAATGGACATATCAAAATATTGACACCATGCGGGAGCAGCTGAAACGTATCGGGTTTTCATATGATTGGGATCGTGAGCTTGCAACCTGTACGCCGGATTATTATCGGTGGGAACAGTGGCTCTTTCTGAAAATGTATGAAAAAGATATGGTTTACAGAAAAGAGTCTTTTGTTAACTGGTGTGAGCCCTGTCAGACGGTTCTTGCCAACGAACAGGTTGAGTCCGGGATGTGCTGGCGCTGCGGAAAACCGGTTCGACAGAAAAAACTCCGGCAATGGTTTTTCAAGATAACGGATTTTGCCGAAGATCTGCTGCTCCATTGCGATAAATTATCCGGCTGGCCTGAAAAAGTACTGACGATGCAGAAAAACTGGATCGGAAAGAGTGTCGGTGCACAGATCATTTTTCCGGTAGAAAATTCTGAAGATAACATTCCTGTTTTCACAACCCGTCAGGATACGGTTTTTGGTGCAACCTTTATGTGCCTGGCGCCTGAACATCCAATGGTTACAAAACTTTCTGCGGGAACAGATCAGGAAACCCCGGTTTCAGAGTTTGTAGAGCGTATTTCCGGACAGGACAGAAGCGCCAGGGCCATTGAGGACTATGAAAAAGAGGGCGTTTTTACCGGCGCATACTGTATTAATCCTTTAAGTGGCTATCGTATGCCCGTTTTTGCAGCCAATTTTGCACTGATGGAATATGGTACCGGTGCCGTTATGTCTGTTCCGGCACATGATCAGAGGGATTTTGATTTTGCAAAAAAATATGATCTGAACTGCATTGTTGTTGTAAATTCTCCGGATGAAGACCTTGATCCAAAAACGATGACGGAAGCCTATGTTCATGACGGCATAATGGTTAATTCCGGGCAGTTTGACGGAATGAAAAACAGAGATGCCCTTGATGCCGTTGCCGCATATCTTGAAGAAAAAGAGATTGGTAACAAGACAATAAGTTTCAGGCTGAGAGATTGGGGGATTTCCAGACAGCGTTACTGGGGTGCGCCTATCCCCATTATCCATTGTGATAAATGCGGCATTGTTCCGGCATCTGAAAAAGATTTGCCGATTGTTCTTCCTGAAGATGCAAAACTTCTTGAAGGAGGGCGGTCACCGCTTCCCGAACTGGATTACTTCAAACATGCCACCTGTCCTCAATGCGGCAGCACTGAAGCCGGAAGAGAAACAGATACAATGGATACCTTTGTTGAATCATCCTGGTATTTTGAACGGTATTGCAGCCCTAAATATGACGAGGGCATGTTTGATAAAAAAGCAGTGGATTACTGGATGCCGGTTGATCAGTATATTGGCGGTGTTGAGCATGCTATTCTTCACTTGCTCTATTCACGATACTTTACGCGTGTTTTACATGAACTGGATCTTGTAAAATTCAAGGAACCTTTTACACGTCTTCTTACACAGGGAATGGTTTGTAAAGAGACCTATTCATGTGCAAAAGACGGCTTTATCTTTCCTGATATGGTTGAGGAGAGTGAAAACGGCCCTGTCTGTATGGAATGTAAAAGCCCGGTTCAGATCGGCCGTGTTGAGAAAATGTCAAAATCCAAGAAAAATGTTATTGATCCGAATATTCTTCTTAATGAGTATGGCGCTGATACAACACGCCTGTTCTGCCTTTTTGCCTCTCCTCCAGAGAAAGGCCTTGAGTGGAGTGATCAGGGCGTAGAAGGCGGTTTCAGATTTTTAAATCGGGTCTGGCGGTTTGTTGAAAGCATCATTGGGGATATTTCAAATATTGAGCCTTTTGCCGGCAATTTGTCGGACCTTGATGGTACCTTTAAAGATCTGTTTAAAAAGACACATGAAAGCATTAAAAAAGTTACAAAGGATATTGATGACCGGTTCCACTTTAATACCGCAATCAGTGCTGTAATGGAGCTCGTTAATGCCATGTATGCCGTTGATGTTGATCGTTCAGACAAAATGCAGCTTCAGGTTATGCGCCACGCCATTGAGTCGGTTGTTTTGCTGCTTGCCCCCATCGTGCCGCATTTTGCCGAAGAAATCTGGTCAGGCCTTGGAAACACAACCAGCATTCTTGATGCATCCTGGCCTTGTTATGAAGAGTCTGCTCTTGAAAAAGATGAATTACTGATCGTTGTACAGGTTAACGGCAAGCTGAGAAGCCGTATCAGTGTCGGTGTTGATACGGATGATGAGACGATTAAATCTATAGCACTGGCTGATGAACGTGTTGGCGGTTTTATTGAAGGAAAGAAAATCCGAAAAGTCATTCTTGTTAAAAACAAACTTGTTAATATCGTTGTCTGATATTTTTCCGGAGGAAATGTGCTGTCTAAAAACCAAAACTTCTCTTTAGTGCTTATTATTTGTTTACTCCTGGCCGGTTGTAGTTACAGATTTAGCGGGGGCGGGGATATGCCGTTTGACATCCGGAAGCTCAGTATAAAAATATTTGAAAACCGCACATCCGAAACCGGTATACAAAATACAGTTACAAATGACCTTGTAAATGAGTTTTCAAAACGCGGAAATGTTGAAGTTGTCAGTGAATCCATATCGGATTCCGTCATGACAGGTGTTGTTGAAAATATGAAAATTAATACCGTTTCAAGGCAAACCGAATCGGTGTCGGATGAAATGCGTGTAATTGTAACAATTTCAGTTGAGATTGCTGATCGGAACAGTGTCGTCTTTTGGAAGACAGATTCGGTTTCAGATAGTGAAGTATATGATGTTTCCACAAATAAGCTGACAACTGAGTTTAACAGAAAACAGGCAATTGCTGAGATCTCTGAAAGGCTGGCCCAAAAAGTTTATGAAAAATTGACTGAAGATTTTTAATTTAAATAACATATAATTATCATCTATTATTTAAATAGATGGATTAAGTCTCAAAACTCAAAAAGGCGATAACCTGAGATTATCGCCTTTATTTATTAACAGCATCCGGGCTTTTTATAGTGGCCGGAACAAAATTAAGCGCTAACTGTATTTACAATCCTGGTCAGACGGGAAATTTTTCTTGCAGCCGTATTTGCATGAATAACGCCTTTTTTAGAGGCCTTATCAATTTTGGAGATAGCTGCTTTCAGATTTGCAGATGCTACTTCAGCCTCGTCATTTGTAACGGCAAGCCTGACACTTTTAACAGCATTTTTGACACTGGTTTTTACAGCCTTATTTCGTATACGTCTGTTTTCGCTCTGTTTCGCTCGTTTTACTGCGGATTTATGATTCGCCAACGTTATTGCTCCTTTCAAATTCAAAAATAGATATTTTAAAAATAAGTTCTATTATGCAATCGGGATCACCATGTCAAGTGATTTTAATTATTCAGGATATAATTATAGTTTTTATTTCACCATATTAGCAATCGCATCAAGTGCGGCATGATATCCCTGAACACCAAGGCCGGAAATTTGAGCCACAGCAATATCTGCTACCATGGATTTATGCCTGAAGGGCTCACGTTTATATATATTGGAAAGGTGAACTTCAATAACAGGCGCATCGACCATAAGCAGTGCATCACGTATTGCAACACTTGTATGTGTGAATGCAGCCGGGTTAATGATCACACCGGAAACCTTATCAAAATTTGCCTGAATTTTTTCGATGATGGCACCTTCATGGTTAGACTGGAATGTTTCAATAGCCAGACCATGTTCATTTCCCCGGGCAGTCAGCGCATCATTAATCTCACCAAGTGTCGTTTTGCCGTAAACTTCCGGTTCTCTTTTTCCTAGCATGTTGAGGTTGGGGCCATGAATAATCAGTACCTTTTTCATGATAATCTTCTCCCGGGTTGAAATTATATAATCAAAAGTTTTTAAATTTGAAAAGTCGTCATAATTCCGTCATTTAAATCGAAATTCAGAAATACATTAAGATACGTGCTTTAACCGTTCTTAGCTGCCGATTGCTTTTTTAAATGCCGAAATCGTCTCTTCATAATCACTACTGCCGAATACCGCAGATCCTGCTACAAAGGAGTCTGTTCCGGCATCTGATATCTCTTTTATGGTGCTTTTGTTGACGCCGCCATCAATCTGTATAATCGTTGAGTATCCATTATCATCAATTATTTTTTTCAGCGTTCTGATTTTATCAAGGGCATTGGGTATGAATGCCTGGCCGCCAAAGCCCGGGTTGACACTCATGATCAGAACAAAATCAAGATATTCAAGCACCCAGAAAATGGTGTCCAGAGATGTTGAAGGATTCAGAGCCACACCGGCCCTGGCACCAGACTCTTTTATCAACTGTATGGTTCTGTTGAGATGAGCACCGGCCTCAGCATGAACTGAAATATAATCTGCTCCGGCTTTTGCAAAATCAGGGATATAAGCATCCGCATTTTCAATCATAAGATGAACATCGATGGGAAGCGATGTAACCCTTCTTACCGCTTCAACAATAATCGGGCCCATGGTAATGTTTGGCACGAAGTGACCATCCATAACATCAACATGAATCCAGTCTGCACCGGCTTTTTCTACAGCCCTGACTTCATCTCCAAGTTTCGAAAAATCGGCAGATAATATGGAAGGTGCAATTATTTTCATATTTTTACTCCTGTTATTATTTTATTAAATTTAATATTATTTAAGGGTTAAACATCTTTGTTTCAACAAGTTTTTCATCTTCATAAAGAAAAATTGTCGCATCATCGTTTTGGGGTACAAGAAACCATATCTCCTGGCCGGGTTCCATAAAGTCATTATAAAGCTCTATTGAAATACCCTGCCAGTTCAACCGAACATTGATGTGCTTTTTTAAAAAGCCAAAATCCATCTTGTACCGAAAAAGGCCCGGACCGTTTAAACCGGGCAATGATATGTCCGTATTACCTCCGGCTTTTCTGTTTATTACAAGATCTATCTTTGCCCCTGTGGATACAATGTATCCTGGAAGAGGGGTCTGGCTGACAATAAGGTTTATCTGCCGGTTTTCAATATATTTTGACGTAATTTTACCGGGCTCAAGTCCGTTGTTTTCAATGTGAAGTACGGCATCGACGAGACTTAAACCTGTAATGTCAGGCATAATGTAATTTTCGGGTGGTTGTCCGTTGCTGACAAGCAGGTTGACACATGTCTCACGTGAGATTTTGGAACCTGGCGCAGGGGAGGTTGAAATAATATGATCTGCAGTGACAACCGGATCATGCGAAATGGATATCGATGCCTCGCACAAATCATTTTCTTCCAGAATGATGCGGGCTTGCGTAAGGGTAAGGCCTTCAATGTTCGGCATTAATACTACTTTCGAACCCTTTGAAATAAGAATCCGAACATCACGGCCTTTCTTGATTTCCGTACCCGGTTGTGGATCCTGAAAAAGAATATGATTTTTGGGCATATGCAAGCTGTATTCCGAACCTTTAACCTTAGTATTCAGTTCAAGATTTGAAATTATTTCTAGGGCGGAGATGATATCTTTTCCCGTAATACTAGGAACAACAACCGTATCCTCACTTTTAATAATCAGGTTAAGTGTCAGGTATGCGCTTATCCCAAAAATGGCCATAAACAGGATAAGGACTGTCAGGTATTTTAAAGTTTTTTTAATCACCATCTTTTTTTAACCGTACAGCAAAAAAACCATCCATGCCATGCAGGTGCGGCATAGTCTTTAAGTATCCGCCATTGTCAATCAGGCCTTCATTATTTAATTTCTTAAAACAGCTGTAGTTTTTATCGATAGAAAAATTTGGATGTGCCGAAAGAAATTTGGTTATAACACCTTCGTTTTCTTCAAGCTCAAAGCTACATACTGCATATACCAGAATACCCCCTGTTCTGACAAGCGGCACCAGGTTTTCAAGAAGTTGAAACTGTAATTTACTGCAGTCGGCAATTTTCTTTTCTGAAAGGGTCCATTTGGAATCAGGATTTCTTCTAATGACACCGGTCGCTGAACAGGGTGCATCAATGAGTATTCGGTCAAACTGTCTGCCGGGAGAAAGTGGTATTTTCAGATCATGTGTTGCCGTGCTGACAATGGATATACCTAATCGTTTCATCTCGCAGTTAAGCCGGTCAAGTTTTACAGAACCTTTATCCATAGCAAGGATACGTCCGTTATTATTCATCATCTGGGCAATATGACCTGTTTTACCGCCCAGGCCGGCACACGCATCAAGTATGCTTTCACCGGGTTGTGGATCAAGAATAGTTGAAACCAGCTGAGCGGCTTCATCCTGAACCTGAAATAATCCTTTTATAAAACATTCTAATGCAGATACCGGCTTTTGGGGAGATGTGATTTTAACACCACTTTGAGCATATGGTGTCGGTGCTGTCTTTTTAACTTCAGGCATAAGCTCTTTTATAAGCTCATCCCTGGTGCATTTGAGGGAATTTGTCCGTAATGTAAACGAGGGAATTTCATTAACGGCACCGCATAGCTTTTCGGTTTCAGCTATGCCAAATCGATCCGACCATCTTTTTATAAGCCAATCAGGAAACGAATACCGTATTGCAATTGCCGTTACCGGTGATGTCTGAATATCCGGAAAAGGTACCTCTTTATGTCTCCTGGCAGCGTTTCTGAGAAGGCCGTTGACAAAACCGGCGGTCCATGGTGACGCATTCTTTTTGGATAGTTCCACAGCGGTATTAACCGCAGCAGAATTTGGAACCCTGTCAAGAAATATAATCTGAAAAAGGCCCAGCCTTAAAATATTTAGAATTTTTTTATCGATTTTTTTAAGTTTTGTTTTGGAAAAAAATGAAATAATCCAGTCAAGCCTTGCCTGCCGGCGTAATACACCGAAAACCAGGATGTTAAAAAGATTGCGATCCTGTTGTGTAAGGCCGGATAACGCTTCAAAACGGTCATCCAGAACACGGTCGAGTGTCAGCGCACCTCTTTCAACGGCATTGAGAACATCAAGTGCTTTTTGTCTGGGGTCATTTGAGGATTTCTTTTTGGCCATTTCATTTTTGATATCAGATTATTGGTGAACGTTCAGATCATTAACTGAATATTGAGCCGACAGGCATTTTATGCCCGCGAAGAAAATCTTTTATGGATAATCGTTTTCCGGAAGATCCCTGCAGTTCGATAATTGACAGGGCACCCTTGCCGGTCATAATTCTGAGCTCATCAGTAAATCCCTTTATAATTGTTCCCGGTTGTTCGGTATAATCCGTGGCAACAACATTTGCTTTAAAAATTTTGAGGCGTTTATCATTGAAAAAAGTAAATGCACCGGGCCATGGTGTCATACCTCTGATAAACGGTTCAATTTGATCAGCCGTTTGCTTCCAGTTAATCCGGCCGTCTTTTTTTGAAAGCATAGGCGCATAGGTGGCATCAGCATCATTTTGTTTTACGGGTGTTATGGTTTTATCGTGCAGCCCCTTAATTGTTTTCAGCAATAGATTACCGCTCATTGATGCAAGACGGTCATGCAAAGATGCTGATGTATCTTCCGGGTTAATGGGTGTTTTTTCGGTCAGTAAAATATCACCGGTATCCATACCGTTGTCAAGCAGCATGGTTGTTATGCCGGTTTCTTTATCACCATTAATGACGGACCATTGAATAGGTGCCGAACCCCTGTATTTGGGCAAAAGTGATGCATGGATATTAATGGAACCGAACCCGGGTATTAAAAGGGTCTTTTCAGTAAGGATATGGCCAAAAGCAATTACCACCATAAGATCCGGGCCAATTTCTTTTATAATATTGTAAAATGCATCTGTTTTAACCGAATCCGTTTGTAAGACAGGGTATCCAAACTTTTCAGCTGCAACTTTTACCGGTGGTGGAATAACTTTTTTACCGCGGCCTTTGGGCCGGTCCGGCTGGGTAACAACAAGGCTGACTTCAAAATTATTTTCATGTAACGATCGAAGGGCCGGTACTGCAAAATCCGGTGTACCCATGAATACTATTTTCACTGTTATTCCCTGTTTTTCAGTTCTTTTAGAACGCGTTTTTTGTATAACCGGCGCTTTAAAGCGCTGATATGGTCAATAAACAGTGTACCGTTCAGATGGTCAATCTCGTGCTGTAATACGATTGCAGGAAAACCATGTGCTTCAAAACGTAATGGATTTCCATCCCTGTCCACACCTTCAACCAGGATTGAAGTTGCTCGTTTTACATCGGCCCTGTAATCAGGTACGCTCAAACACCCTTCTTTTTCGGAAAGAACAGATCCTTCTTTTTCTATGATTTTCGGGTTGATCAGAACATCAAGTTTTCGGTCTTCATCGGGATGCGAAACATCGTAAATAATCATGCTCTGGTCAATACCAACCTGTATGGCAGCCAGTCCGACACCGGGCGCTTCATACATTATGTCGGCCATTTTACCAATTATCTCCTGGGTTGAACCGTCAATATTGGTGATCTGTTTTGCAATTGTTGTTAAAAAATCATCCGGGTATGTAAGTATCTTGAGATCATCCATTTTATATTTTTTTAATGCTCCATGTAATATTTTTTCTATTCAGCATGAAAACTCAATCCAGCTTTAGGGCAGCCTGCAAAGTTAGGTCAGTTAAGGATTTGAAGCGCAACCTTGATATCTTCTCTGATATTATCAGAGAGCTCTTCAAGGGATGAAAATTTCAATTCCGGCCTGATTCTTCGTACAAAATTAACGCGTATTTTCTGGTCATAAATATTTTCATCAAAGTCCATCATGTGGACTTCAACAGTAAAGAGATGGTCATCAAAAGTGGGGCTGTAGCCAATGTTGGCAACGCCTTTATATGTATTGCCCAGGCATTCAACATTTACAGCATAAACACCCTTTTTGGGGCAAAGCTCATCATGAAGATTGATGTTAGCCGTTGGAAATCCCAGTAGTTTTCCACCGCGGTTTCTTCCCCTGGCGACACTACCCCTGACCTGGTAATGGCGTCCCAGCAGTTTGTTGGCTTCAACCATTTTACCCTTTGTTACAAGGTCTCTTATCTTTGTGCTGCTGATTCGGCCTTCTGCAGCAGACGGCATTTTTTTCCAGTCTGTAATTACGACTTCGAAATCAAGCTTTTCCGAATATGCTTTTAAAAATGAAATATTTCCTTCACGATTTTTCCCAAAGGTATAGTCTTCTCCAACGACCATGCATTTCATACCGATTTTTTTGATAAGCAGATCTTCGATAAATGATTTGGCCGGAATTGATGCAAAATCAGTTGTAAACGGAATGCAGATCAGAACGTCAATACCTGATTTTTCAATCAGCTCTGCTTTTTGCTCATAGAGTGTAATAAGGGGAGGGCGTTTATCCGGCCTTAATACCATTAATGGGTGTGGATCAAAAGTAATTGCAACAGATGTCCCGCCGATTTTATCAGCCTTTTCAATTACCTCATGAAGCAGTGACTGATGTCCGATATGCACACCATCAAAGTTGCCGATCGTCACAACGGCTTTTTTAAACGGTGTTTTTATTTCTTCTAATTTCTTAAAATTTTTCATTATTTTTATATAAAAAACATATGATATTGGTCTTGACAACAAAAAAAAATAAATCTATATATCGCCAATCATTCTGATAATCAATACTTTAGAATGATAAAGTGCCGAAGTGGCGGAATTGGTAGACGCGCTAGGTTCAGGGTCTAGTGGGAGTATTCCTGTGGGAGTTCGAGTCTCCCCTTCGGCACCATTTGTAAAAATATGTAGCCAATTCGGTAGCTTATCGGATTGGTTATTTTTTTGTTCTGGTATGGTTCTGTTTTGATCCGATTGGTCGATCCGGATTATCAACAAAATTATTTCAGGAGGAGTACTATACGGGGTGGATTGTAATTTATATTCATACTTTATAATTAGAACGGCAAATGCAAAATAAGGCTTTTTTTTCATACATATAGTTTATTGATTATCACTACCGGGCCTGGAGCTGTTAGCACTTCACCCGGCAACAAAAATGCAACTATTGGTTATTCGGCTGCCATTGACTCAGTGATGACTTTTGATCGGGATATTGGTTATTCCGGGATCAATCCATTTGGGCTTCAGACAGTTAATGTTTTTGAGGATGATTTTTTATTACAATCTATTGGTGACTATGGGGCTTTGGGCGTTCATCAAGGCTCGGATTCTTTTAACTTGCTTGCTGGAAACGATTATTCACTCGGCATCTATTTTTCTCCAAGCATAGGCTTTGGTTCTGGCGAAAACCTTCAAGGAGATCTAATGGGTCGTATGTCTTTTGATTTAAACGGCAAAAGCGAAGTTGCCCCTGTACCCGAACCAGCCGCAATGCTTCTTTTAGGACTTGGATTAGTTGGGATAGCCGGAGTTGCCAGACGAAAACATAAAAAATAAACTGGTACTTTACATCAAGCACAATATGGCAGGACCATTAATAGCCCTGCCATATTTTATTCAGTTCTACAAAAATATGCATACCATTACCACCACAGTGGCCAATCCTGTTAAGGGTTTATTCTTCATTTTCTCACCTTATCTTTTTAAAAGTTAATAAAATGCAACGAGTTGTTAAAATTGTTTCATATCATAAAAAGACGGTTGATTCAAAAAAGGTTCATTAAAATAACGAACATATTGATATATTGATAAATAATGACAAATATTAGTGATACATAATTATATCACCTCCCAACTCGCTATTGCTCTGTATCACAACATAAAACGATTCAGATATAAATCACGATATTACATATCTCGTGTTATTAACCGGTTTTTACAATTTTTAATAAGTAAAATATTAATAAAAACAGTATGATAAATATGTGGCCCAATAATTGCTATAATAATATCGATGCTTGATATTTTCAGGTGTTTTCATTTGCCTTTTGATTCATATTTCAGTAGTTTTTAATAACTTTATACAGATACAGGAGGTGCTTTGGTGAAACGAAATCTTCATGCGGGTAAAAACCTGAATGGTGGTTTGAAATTTAGTGTCTTTACCGATGACGAACTTTTGGAAATCCACATGGCAACACTTGAGGTGTTACAGAAAACAGGCGTTTTCGTAGAGGACACAGAGGCATTGCAGCTGTTTGCTGACAATGGTGCCGTCATCGATGAAGAAAAGAAAATTGTCAAAATTCCACCCTTTATGGTTGAAGAAGCTATTCAGTCTGCTCCGTCAAAAGTTCTTCTGGCCGGGCGTAATCCAAAAAATGATATCGTTCTTGAGACAAATCGTGTCGGATTTACCAATTTTGGTGAAGGAATTGTTATAAAGGATCCTGATACGGGAGAATTGAGAGAGCCCACCAAGAAAGACGTTGCAAATACAGCCCGTCTTGTTGATGCAATGAGTGAAATCGATGTTTATGAAAGAGCCTGCGGCGCACATGAGGTTCCGCAGGATGTTGTTTCTCTGCATAATGCAGAAGCTTTTTTTGCAAATACATCAAAACATTGTTTTCTCGGCCCGGGCAGCGGTTTTCTGGCGAACAAAATTGCTGATATGGCTGAAGTCATTGTCGGGGGTAAAGATAAGTTAAAACAGCAGCCCATTGTCTCATTTATTACCTGTCCTGTCAGTCCGCTAAGGCTTGCCAATGATACATGTGAAATTATCATGACAGCAGCAAAAAGAGATCTGGCCTGTAATATTCTTTCCATGGCAATGGCTGGCGGTTCTTCTCCGGTAACACTGGCGGGTACGCTGGTTTCTCATAATGCGGAAATTCTGTCCGGCATTGTACTCAGCCAGTTGACTAAAAAAGGTGCAGCGGTTATATATGGCAGCTCAACAACAGCAATGGATCTTCGTATGGCGGCTGCATCGGTCGGGTCTCCTGAATGTGCGCTGATCAGCGCAGGCGTTGCACAGTTATCGACATATTATTTGCTGCCCAGTTGGGTAGCCGGCGGATAGGGTGACAACAAAGTTTCTGATGCTCAGACCGGCCACGAAAAAACACTTACCGGGTTGCTGGCTGCGTTGGCAGGTGCCAACCTTATTTATGGCCTCGGTATGTTAGAAAGCGGCGTTACATTTGATTATGCTCAGCTGGTTATGGACAATGAGTTTGCAAAGATGATCAAATTTACTGTTAAAGGTATTCCGGTTAATGACAACACCCTTAACGTGGAAGCTATCAAGGAGGTAGGTCCGTGGGGTGATTTCCTTAGTCATGAAACAACTTTTCAGCATATGAGATCACAGTCTGCTCCAAAACTTATTGACCGTTCAATGAGAGAAGACTGGGAGTTGTCCGGCTCAACTGATATTTATCAGCGCTCACTTGAAGTTGCAAAGGATATTCTGGCTAACCATAAACCGGATCCGCTGCCTGAAGGTGCTGCTGAGAAAATTCGTTTCATTATTGAACAAACGGAAAAAGAACTGGGCGTTAAATAATTTCTGATAAAGGAGGTACATATGGGAAAGATATTAACCCGCATGGGTGATGGCTCGCCGGTTGAGATTCCGGAAGCGGAAATCATGCAAGACATTATAGACGGTAGTACAGATGCTTCAGAACGTGGCGGCATACCTGCGCTTAATGATGAAGAGGTGAAATATCTCTTTGATATCTTTAAAAGACAGGATCGCTTTGTAAGTGTGCAGCAGGGTAATGAAGTTGTAATGAGTTATGATGCCGGTACACTCAAAATCCGACGTCATGGATTGATTGAAGAGCGCATCGCATCTCTGCAAATGTATGAAAAGTTTATGGGTGCTGATACAGCTGAACTTTGTCATGTTGATTACAGCTACAAACCATTAAAACCAATTGTTGCTTATGAACAGACTATTTTAGAGCAGGCGCTTCTTGTTACACATGTGCCGTTGTTTTATGGTGCAATGCCGAACCTTGGTCTTTACAGCCACCCTGACGGTCCATTTCCTAATCCATCGGAGTTGATGCCCATGGGCAAGATTACCGAAGCAATGGAATCATATGATCTGGCTGTAGAAGATGCTGTAACGGATATTCTTTTTACAGCAGAATCAATGATTGCGTCCGGTGCTGATGGTATCAATCTTGACACAGTTGGTGCTGCCGGCGATGCAGATTTCAAGGCCGGGTTGATTGCGACCAGGAAGCTGAGAGACAAATACCCGGATATCTGTATTGAAATGGGTATGGCCGGTGAGTTTGTCCTTGGTATGCATGGTAGTATGGAATATAATGGCCGGCGCCTTGCAGGTCTCTATCCACACCAGCAGGTTAAGCTTGCTCAGGATGCAGGTGTTTCCATATTCGGCCCTGTTTGTAATACAAACACCAGTATGTCCAGCCCCTGGAATATTGCCCGCGCAATTACCTTTATGAAAGAGTGTTGTGAAGTGGCAACAATTCCGATCCACGTTAATATGGGTATGGGCGTTGGTTCGGTAACGGTGAATGAACATCCACCGGTTGACATTACGTCCCGTGCCTCAACCGCTATGGTTGAGCTTTGTAAATTAGACGGGTTGTAGGTTGGTTCAGGTGATCCGCTGGGTATGGCGCTTACACATGCTCAGGCTTCAGGAATGGGCGGTATGAGAGGTGCCGGAGATCTGGTAGCTCGAATGATGATGTCCAAGAAGATGAGAATCAACGAAGCTAAAGCATATGTAGCAGAAAAACTCAAAATTGGTGTTCAGGATCTTACTGATTCGGTAATCATGACGGAGGTCCGTCAGGAGCTGGGTCTTGGTCAGATTTCACCACTGCCGAATAATGCAAAAGGTATGGAGTCAAAATTCAAAATTGCCGACCTTCTTGATATTGATATAAACTGTGTTAGCCGTTTCAAAGGAATGGTAAATATGTAATGTTTTAACCGGTGAAACAATATGTTTAATCAGTTCAAACATATTAAGAATCTTAATAACATACCCCGTAAAATACTTGTGGGGTATGTTATTTTCTGATACTTGATATTTGTAATATCAGTCAAATTTTTTTGATTGATTAAGTTCACTTTATGTATATTAGTAATTTATATATAAAATAGAAGATAGTGTTTTGAGACAGGGTAACCATAAGACCGATAATATAAAGACATTAAAGGAGGAGACCAATGGAAAGTGGACCGAAAACCAGAGAAATGTTTTTAAGAGCAAAAAAGGCGATTCCGCTGGGTGTAAATTCAAACTTCCGTTATTGGGGTGATGATTTTACACTCGTAGTAAAAAATGCCCAGGGCGGATATCTGTATGACCAGGATGACAAAAAGTATGTGGATTATCGTCTTGGCTTTGGACCGGTTATCCTGGGACATAATGATCCGGATGTACATGAAAGGGTAATCGAGGCCATGCAGATCGGTAATGCGTATGCCATGACACATCCTTATGAAATTGAATGTGCTGAAAAAATTAAAGCCATGACAGGCGTTGACCTTGTTCGTTTTGCAAACTCCGGTACAGAAGCGACCATGCATGCCATTCGTATGGCCCGCGCTTATACCGGTCGTGATATCGTGCTTAAGTTCGAAGGTTGTTATCATGGCTTTCATGATTACACTCTCTGGAACTGCCAGCCGCCGATACCGGGTTGTGGATACAGAAGAAATCCTGTTAATGTTCCGCAATGTTCCGGCATACCTTCCAGAATCAGCGATCTTTGTATTTCAATTCCATACAATGATGAAGAAATTCTTGAAAGAAAAGTAAAAGATAACTTCGGTAACATTGCCTGTATTATAGTTGAGCCGCTGATGGGTAACATGGCATCAACCATGCCTAAAAAAGGTTACCTGGAATTCATCCGCAAAATCTGTGATGAATACGGTATTGTTATGATTATGGATGAGGTTAAAACCGGTTTCCGTATTGCCAAGGGTGGTGCCCAGGAATATTTTGGCGTAAAGGGTGACCTCGTAACTTATGCCAAATCAATGGCAAACGGTTTCCCGCTTGCAGCTATTGCAGGACCGACTAAAATAATGGGTGAGATAGCTTATCAGCAGATTTCTCACGGCGGTACATACTGTGGTAATGTTGTTGCTACATCTGCTGCCTGTGCCACAATTGATGCCATTGAAGCCGGTGCGCTTGACAAAGTAAATGCACATGGAAAGAAACTGGCAGACGGTTTCAAAAAGATTCTCGCAGAGCAGAGTGTACCCGCAATCGTTCAGGGTCCTGATTCTATGCCGGGTATTGTATTTACTGACAAAGATGAAGTACTTGAGTTCAGAGACTGGGCTGAGGGTGACCATGGCATGTATGAAGAGATTATTTCTGAAATGCGTCAAAGAGGTGTTATGCCGGATGCAGATTCAAGAGAACCTTTCTTTACCTGTGCCGCACATACGGATGAAGATGCTGATTTTACCCTTAATGTATTTGAAGATTCACTTAAGGCTGTTCTCGGAAAATAAATTTCTTCATTAATTGTATTGATTTTAAAAAAGGCGCTCCATTGCGGGGCGCCTTTTTCGCATTTTCGGTACAAAAAACTTGTATGTTGATGATATTTAAGGTTATGTATTAGAAAGTTTATCAGGTAATCGCAAAATAATATCTATCGTAAATGGATCAAAAAAATGAGAATTGTAACAAGACCCGATTTTGACGGTATTGTCTGCGCCGCACTTATTTATGAAGGTGAAGCTCATGTTGAGGACCCCATAGAATGGGTTGAGCCGGGTGCCATACAAAAAGGCACTGCTGAAATCCGGAAGGGTGATATTGTTGCTAACCTTCCTTTTGATGAGCGCTGCAGCATGTGGTTTGATCATCACTTTTCAAACCGGACAGAAAAAGAATTTAAAGGATCATTTTTTATCGCACCTTCCGCAGCAAGAGTTGTATATAAATATTACAGAGATCAGATTAAAAAAAATTTTGATGAACTTGTTCGGGAAACGGACAGAATTGATTCGGCTGATTTAACATTGGATGAGGTAAAACATCCGGAAAACTACCCGTATATTCTGCTGTCTATGTCTATCTTTAATCGTAAAAGTGAAGATGAGCCTTACTGGAACAGGTTGGTGGCACTTTTAAGAGAAAAAAATATTCATGAGATTATGCTGGATTCTGAAGTCCGGAAAAGATGTAACTTTGTTGTTGAGCAAAATAAACAATATAAGACAATGCTCAAAAAGCACACGGTTATGGACGGCCATGTTTCCATTACCGACTTTCGTGACTATGATATTTCGCCTTCGGGTAACCGCTTTCTTGTCTATTCACTTTTTCCTGATGCCGTTGTTAGTATAAAACTCCAAAAGCACCATGAGGATAGTGAAAAAAGAGTGCTGAGTGTCGGGCATAGTATTTTTAATGTTAACTGCAATGTCAATGCAGGGCTTTTGTTATCTCAGTATGAAGGAGGCGGTCACCGTGGGGCTGCCGGATGTAGTTTCCATAAAAGCAATGAAGACCGTTATGTTTCAAAAATAATCGCCATTTTGAAAAAGAATGAACCTAATGAAGAGTTGTAACGGGTTCCGGCTGCTTAATCGGATTTTTAATGCCAAAATACAAAACCACAGGATTGCAATTACCTGTGTTACAGGTTTCATAAGATTCACCGGGCTCTACATAAACTGAGAGTCTTTTTTTTTCTCAAAAGCGTTACCATTTCCATTGACACAAAGAGATGAAACCTATAATTTTCAAAGTTCAGAAATTTTAAGCAGCGGTATTTTAACTATCTCCAGGCCGTTGTTTTTTTAACCTTTAAAAAGGAGAAATCTTTTACGCCATGTCTTTTTTTCATCGTATAAAAATTATTGTTTTATCTGTAACTATTACAGCCTTTTTCATATTAAATATTGCTTCAGCAAGTGCTGAACCGATAAGGGTTGCAATTGTGCCTTTTGAAATTCATGCAGCTGAAGATCTTTCATTCTTGCAGGAAGGTATTTTTGACATGCTTTCTTCGCGTATAACCTGGGATGAAAAAGTGACGGTGGTTGATGAAGATGAGATCTCTAAAGCGTTGGAGTCTCATAAGGTTATCTATAATGAAAACCAGGCCCGTGAGCTGGGCACTGCCGTTGCTGCCGATTATGTTTTATATGGCAGCTTAACTGTTTTTGGCGACAGTGTCAGTATGGATGCAAAAATGGTCGATGTGACCGCTCAGAAGCCGACAATGCCTTTTTATAAGCAGACCAAAGGGATGGCTGATGTAATCCCCAAAATTGATACATTCGCATCGGATATCAACGAAAAAGTTTTTTTGCGCGGCATAGCGGTTGCATCAGCTGTAGCCGTACCTGTTGTTGCGACTACAGCAGCACCTGATGCTTATGCACATCCGGATAAATTGACGATAGAAAAAGAACCGGTAACATCTCCTTTTGTCCCGGTGATAGTGGCTGAAGAAGCAGATCCGGCAAAAGCTGACATCGCAGGCACTTCATTTGTAAAGATAGAAGAAGAACAGGCTCTGGGAGGTGATTTTTGGAAAAGCAGGGATTTTGATGAACGCTTCTGCGGTATTTCATCGGGTGATATTGATAAAGACGGCAAGATTGAAACGGTCGTATTAACTAATAAAATGCTTTATATTTTCAGAGGAGAACAGGGAAAGTTCTTCAAGGTCGTTGAATTTGATATCAATAGAAATAAACGGCCGGTCGGTATTGATGTTGCTGATATAAACCAAAACGGATTTCCTGAAATATTTGTAACCTGCCTGAATTCTCAACGAAACAGGATGTCATCGTTTATTCTTGAATATGATGGTAACTCATTACAAACGGTTAGTGATAAAACACCCTGGTATTATCGTGTTGCCAGGGGAGTTGATCAAAGCCTGATTCTTTTAGGGCAAAAACAAAGGGGAGATGATCCATATTTATCTGAATTCGTTACACTGACATGGTCAGGTAATGATTATAACGAAGCCTCATCACTGATAAAATCAAACAGGATTAATCTTCTTGGCGCAACCCTGGGCGATGCTAGAAATGATATTACGAACACCATCGTTGCATTTGATAGCAGCAGTAAACTCAACCTGATTGATCCTGAAAAGGGAAGTGAATATTGGAAAGGTTCAGAAAGATATGGCAGCAGTATACGTTATTTTACTGATCAGTCAGGCACAGAAACAAGAATTACTTATTTGCCTATGCGAACCCTTATAATAGATATTGATGGAGACGGCAAAAACGAAGTTGTTGTTGTCAAGAAAAAGGAGATGGCAAAAAATCTTCTGGATCAGTTCAGATGGTTCACTGATTCTAAAATTGTTCTTTTAAACTGGAATGGACTGGGCCTTAAAGAGTCCCGGGAAACCCAGGAAATTTCAGGAAACATGAGTGATTTTGTCGTTGCTGACTTTGATAATGACGGCAAGGACGAACTTGTTGCTACAGTGATTATTAAAGAGGGTGATTTGATTGGAACGACACCCAAAAGTACAATTGTTTCTTATGACCTTTAAGTTGATAAAAAAACCGGGAATAAAACTTCCCGGTTTTTAAATAATCAGCTGAATTTGACTGATCGGTTTACAGGTCAATCTGCCATTTAATCAAAGCTACAGTTCTGTCAGCATCACCTAATACATCATTTTCATAATCAAAGTATGCAATTTCAGGAACGATGAAGAAGTTCTTTACAATATCAATTCGTGCCTGTCCATAATACATAATGACACGATCTTCTTCATTAGCTGCTCTCTCGGATTCCTGATAACCGACACCTGCTTCCAGATTAACCGTTTCTGTTGCACGGAAACCGGCAACTAAAAGACCGGCAAGTGTTTCACTGTCTTCGTCTGTTGTTGAATTATAATAACCATAGCTTGTGTCGATGGCCATGCCGTAGTTAGCGGCATTTTCTGCCGTCCAGATTTTTGCATTAATATAAGCAGGATCAAAGTTAGTCATAATACCAAAACCGGCAGCATAACTGTCAACATCTTCCGTATTATATTCGTATTTGTTGTAACCGCCAAAAAAGTCAAGTGTAATCATATCAAGGGGAATGCTGTAGCTTAACGCAATTTTAGGAAGAGTTGTGTCATTGTTTTCATTACCAACATATCCACCACTAACGGTACCAAAAACAGGATCAAGGGCTTTAGTGCTTGGGGTAATAAAAGCAAGTTTAAATGTATCAATTTTAACTTGAATCATGGGATTACGGCTGTCATACATTTCACCGTGGGAAAGAAGTGCAAAATCATCATCACAACAGTCATTCCCATAAGGCTTAAAGAAAGGCGTATACGTCTGGCCTATCAGAAGTTCACCGGAGCCAAAGTTCCAGGCTCCATAAAGCTGTCTGGTATAAAGACCGTTTGCTGCACTTAAATCATTAGAGCCTCTGAGTCCAACTTCGTATTTACCTGAAAGATCACCGGCAGAAAAGTTTGCGCCGATACGTGAATTTCCCTGAAGGCCCCAGCGTAAATCACTATCATCAACTGCAGGAGTGTCATAACTATCCCAGGCTGTAACAAATCTCATACTAGCAAAAACATCAGCATCGGCGGCCATCGTATTTGCAGAAAAGCCGGCAATCAAGGCAGCTACTGCAAACAATATAAAAAATTTGTATTCATTCAGGGGGTACAGATAGCAATTCAATATATCCAGCTTAAATCTGGTTTTTGTTCTTTAAAATAACATTTAATCGTATCGACCAATTTCGGGAATGTCGCTATTTTTTTAATCCGGCATGTCTGTTTGA
>JAIPEE010000077.1 GCA_021737275.1 Desulfobacterales bacterium | reverse complement strand
CTTTTTCTGCGGCAATGGCGCCCTGTGCAATAATAAAGGTTGTGACGAGTAACATTACAAACAGTTTAACTACTTTTGCTTTCATCGCTTTTACTCCTTTTTTGCTTTTGGTTAAATTATTACCTGCTGCCACTTATCAAGTCGTCCATGTTCATCTATAATAAATCGTAATGACTTTTTACCATCCTTTCATGTGCTATATTGGACACACTTATAAAATATACACAATTATGGGTCTGGGATTGGATTCTACAGAAATGAACCGGGTTGTCCTTTCTGAAACGGTTGTTTTAATGTCGGAATTTTTAATATAATAAATGAATTCCGCCCAACAAGAATACAAACATACGTTCTTTTTTTTATTTGTTTAAAATACTGACGATTTCATTAATCATAATGGGAACATATCCAAGTGACGGTTATTCCAGAAAAAAGCTTTAAGGTTAAAATGAAAGAAACTGCATTAAGAAGAAGTATGGAAAATGTAGCAGCAGATTCAATTATTGATAAATAATAGTTTACTCAAAAGCGGATGTCAAGCCATATTTCCCTATAACAGACACCCTTTTTTATAAATTAATCGAATATCGTTTCAACAAATACTATTTAACAAACAATTTATATTTTTATAGCCACTATCGGGTGTAATAATCTTTCTGAAAAGATATTGACGAACGGATTAACTTGATATAATAATTCAAAAAAATTTACTTTATTTAATAAAATCAATTGCGGGCGTAATTGGAGCCATTCCCTTTGATACATAAGAACACGAATAAGCCTTTTTAAATCTTTAATAATCATTTCTTTAGTCAGACTAACCCACTCAAAATAGAGGGCAGTCGTATGAAAAACCTGATTGATGATACGGACTCAAAAATTATTACATTATTGGAACAGAATGGAAGAATACCGAATACGGAACTGGCCAAGAAACTTAAAATATCTGAAACAACCGTTAGAAAAAGAATAAAACGCCTTATTGATGATGATTTGATTAAAGTTGTGGCCGTAAAAAATCGGGCCAAGTTAGGCTATGGAACAAATGGCAACATAAGGATCGAAGCAGATACTCGAAAAACAAAAAAATTAGCTGATAAATTGGGTAAAATGAAAGAATTATGGTATGTTGCCCAACTTGCCGGCGATGCAGAATTTGATATAGAGTACAGTGTTTCTACTCGTCATGATCTTCTTCTTTTATTAGATAAAATAAATAAATTTGATGGCGTTATAAGAACCCGAACCTCCATCAGGCTTAAATTAATTAAACAACTTGGTGAATTTATTGCTTTTACAAACCCGTCTGCCAGCAAGAACGTTAAAGTGTAATTTTTGAAATTTATCTTATCCTAATACTTCAATATAGTGAAAATTTTAATGTTTTGCCGATTTTCGATTTATTGAAATTATCTAAAAACGTTTCTTATATTTTTATATATTCATTATATTCAGATATTTAATGGTAAATTAATAATTCTTAATTGATATTAAATAAATTGATATTCGTTTAATTTTACATTTTTATTACTGGAACTCGGATAAATGGCTTGACATACGTTTTTTTCTAATTTATAGGGTAATCAATCGATCTACTTTTGTTATTCACAATATCCTGCAGTACCTGAGTATCGATTTAAACTTTTCATAAGATTTAGACACATTAAGTTATTAAACTCTTTTTAATTATAAATTACACTTTTAATAAATTTATACTGTTTTGGATAAACCAAATTAATTTTAAAGGCATTATTGTCGTCCAGTCAAATATATCTTTGATGTAAAAGATTAGCGAAATGGAGGTGAAAAAAAGTGATACCGGATATTGTCAAGGTTGCTGCTGTGCAAGCTGCACCAATTTTCATGAACAAACAGGCAAGTATAGAAAAAGCATGCAAGCTCATACTTGAAGCAGGTTCGGAAGGGGCTCGACTTATTGTTTTTCCTGAAAGTTTTCTTGCCGGCTATCCTGCGGCCTTTACAGTTGGTTTTGATTCAGAATCTTCAGCCTGGACCAAAGCGCACCTCGCCGTTATTGATAGCTCACTGACAATCCCAGGCCCTGACTGTGAACTGCTGTGCGAGGCTGCAAAAAGGGCAAATGCTTTTGTTATTATCGGCTGCAATGAATTGGATAACCGTCCGGGAAGTTATACGGTATTCAACTCATTACTTTATCTTTCTCCGGACGGAAAGGTTATGGGTAAACACAGAAAGGTTATGCCAACTTATACGGAACGCTTATTCCATGGTTTTGGCGACGGTACCGACCTGAAAGTTTATGATACGGAAATTGGCAGGTTTGGCGGCCTTATTTGCTTTGAAAATCATATGCCGCTTATCAAAGCAGTAATGATGTCCCAGGGACAGCATATTCATGCCGCATCCTGGCCTGGACATTGGCGTGGTGGGAACCCCGGTGAAGCTATGAATTTATCCTGCACGGATATTAATAAATGTGATGTCACACCGGCCACCAGAAATTATGCAGTCGATGCTCAGTGTTTTGTGGTTTCTGCAAACCTTATCATGACCATGGATGATATCCCTGATGATTTTCCATTCAAGGATAAAATGAATTATACCGGAGAAGGACAAGAAAATTTTGTATGTTTCTGTTGTGGTGGCAGCCATATTGTCAATCCGTTTTCTGAATTTATTGCAGGCCCTGTTTTTGGTAAAGAAATTATCTTATATGCAGAATGTGACTTTAATTATATCAAAGCTACAAAAGTTCAAATTGACGGTATGGGTCATTATCAGCGATGGGATATCGCCAATCTTCAACTCAACATGAAAAAATCCGAACCATTTACAGCCGCTTATAATTTTATTGAAGACGATGCGGTTTTCGAAAAAGAAGAAAATGTCACGGATGAAAATAAGTTTGAAAAATAATTGCCATTTTCACTTCTGATTAAAAGGTAAAAATTTTTTACACGTTACAGAATGCCAATATCATTATCGGCAATTTCAATTTTATTTAATGCCAAACAACGAAAGAAGGAAGACAAAAAAAATGAAGCGTATATTTTTAATATTAACGATTTTAAGTCTTTTCCTCATTTTAACCTACCCTGCAATAGCAGAAAATAAACCTATTAAAATCGGCATAATGGGTCCCATGGGTGACGCAACCGGATTGAATGTCTTGCGACCGGCTGAGTTGATGATTAAAAAAATCAACGCAGAAGGGGGTCTTCTGGGAAGACAAATTGAAATTGTCGGTCCATATGATACCAAATGGGAACCGGCCGAAGGTATCAGGGCTTTCGAACGTTTAAAAGCAGCAAAAGTTGACCTTATCCTGTCCGGTATTGTTGACGACTCTGAAGCCGGGTTATTGAGCCGGATTGCTGCCTCTGACGACATTATTTATTTTTCCGAGTTTGCGTCTACGATGACATTTATGACTAACGTCAAGAAAAAATATAATAAATTTAAAAATTACTTTATGTTTACACCAATTGATATCGGCATGTACGGGTGTGTTGAAGAGCCGGCATTAATGCTAAGTAAACAGCTCGGATGGAAAAATGTTTATCTGATGAGAGAAGATTCTGTGTGGACGGAAGGTGTAGGTGAAATGGTTCTGAATGAGACACCCACACACGGCTTAAATGTTGTAGGATTTGATGTTATCCCCATTGATGCCAAGGACCTGACACCATATTTCAGAAAAGCTGAAAAAGCCGGTGCCGATATGATTTATACGTTTTTCTCATCTTTTGGAGAGGCGGCAGCAAGCCAGGCGTGGGATATTAAATTAAAAATACCCATGATCGGCCATAATGGTGTTTTAAATGATTACGGATATTGGAAGAGAAGCAGGGGCGCCTGGGGCCCTTTGATTACGACATCAAAATGGGGCAGCCTGGAGAAACACTCCGCAGAATGGCGTGACTTCATGGTTGAGTGGTCTACCTCTTATGATGATGATCCGAGAACACCCATGTGGCTTGGTGAATGTACATGGAAATCCATCAAAGCATACAAGGAAGCTGTTGAGCGGGCCGGTACAACCGAAACCGATGCAGTTATTAAAGAGCTCGAAAACACATATTATCCTGATGCCCCGACGATGGGTGGCTTCTATGGTCCGGACGAAGGCGACTGGCCGCATTCCTGGTGTATTCCTATAGATGAAAAAGCACGATTTGAAAAAAATCCAAAACGCGGTGCCGGACTCTGGAAACCGTCAAACATGATTCCCCTGACTCAGTGGCAACCAAAAGAAATTGCACCTGCTTCAACATTCCTTCTTCCCGGCACACCGGATGATTATGGTCGTCTGGTCACCATATGGCCATCCCATATTGCCGGCGGAACTTTTCAATATCCACCTTATTATACAGAAGAAGATATAAAAAAATTGGAACATAAGTAATAGGAACCAGACCGGCTCAGCACCTTATATTAAAAGTTGCTGAGCCGGTAACTTTATACACAGAGCCTTTTACAGAGGACTGAAAATTATGCTCGCAGACATTATTTACGTTATCATTTATGGTTTTGTTTTTGCCTCTCTATATGGGATCATGACCGTAGGATTCTCATTTATATGCGGACTGGGCGGGTTCTATGACATTGCTTTGCCTGCATATTTGATGGTTGGTGCATTCATCTATGTAAAGCTGAGTGAGTATATTGGCGGTTGGGCATTACCAATTACAGTGATTTCCACCGGAATCATTTGCCTTTTGCATTACCTTGTTTTTATAAAGCGGATAAGAGAAGATGCATTTGTTGTGTTTTTTGCAACAATTTTTATTGCCTTGATCATCCAAAGCATTTTTGAGTATTTTTTTACAACGAGCTACATCTACAACTACCCGCCTTTAATTTCGGGACATATTAATCTGCTGGGCGTAAAGCTAAGTAAAGATTTAATTGTTGGCGGTGTTATCGGGTGGATTGCCCTTTTCGGACTCAGATACATGACCCGGCATACGAATATTGGAAGAGCCATTATCGCTATCCCGCAAAGCACTTTAGGCAGCCGGATCATCGGTATTGACATCACAAGAATCCAGTCATTCGTATACTTTTTAGGGGGTCTGTTACTGGGTACCGGTGCTTACTTCTATGGCGGTTATCTGGGTGTCAACTCACATATGTGGTCTCATCCCCTTATTATCATGTTTACCATAACTGTAGCCGGCGGATTGGGAAGCATTGACGGTGTGATTCTCGCAACTCTTTTGATCGGTATTCTGGAGGTAGCAGTGGTCACCCTTATTGATCCAAGATTGAGGAGTGTTGTTATCCTGATGGTTGGATTACTTATACTGATTTTCAAACCAAAGGGGTTTGCCGGAAAACGAATTGGTTGATACAGGAAGGTTTTGAACATGACTAAAGAAAGCACAAAGTGGATCATTGTATTTATTTTGCTATCGGCAAGTACCGTCCTATTTAAGAATCATCTATACGTTCTTATCTATGCCAGTTTTTTTGCCATATTTGCCATGAGCTGGAGTTTTTTTACAAGTTTCAGCGGGTATTTAAATCTAGGCCATGTTATTTTTATCGGCATTGCCGGTTATACGACAGCTATTTTCAACTATCATCTCAACTTCCCTATGATACTGTCTATGCCGATTGGCGTTATTGCCGGCGCTGGCGGCGGGTGGTTGCTGCTGAATCCTTTGCACCGAAAAATATCGGGATTAAGTTTTGAAATGGTCACATTCCTGGGTATTCTGGTACTCAGCGATCTGGTTCTGACTTCTTATCTGCGACCAATTACCGGTGCTGATCTCGGCATTTCCCCTATCGATTCACTCCTCTCCTCTTTTCCTCTAATTATCGGACTCAACCTTTTCATGTGTATTTCCGGTTATCTGTTCGTACGATTTCTCAATTCAAAGCATGGAAAGGTATTAGATTTTGCCAGAAAAAATACAGATCTGGTCAAAACGGCAGGTCTTGACCCTCACAAGTATTCGGGCTTATGCCTGCTTTACAGTGGCATCGTCGGTGCCATCGGAGGTGTTCTGTACATCCATTTTAGCGGCTCAGCCGGCGTCAGCAATACTTTTTCACTGAGCTTTCAGATTCACATGATTGTGATGGCAATTATAGGTGGCCGATTCAGCATGTTCGGATCAATATTTGGCGCCTATTTTGTGATTTTACTGGAAGAATATCTAAGAGGTGTAGTTGGCGGTCCTGTAGAAAATATGATTATATACAGTATCGGATTTTGTGTCTATTTCTTCTCACCTGAAGGGTTGTTTCCAAAAATCACCGGCCTGAAGAAAAAACTTATAGGATAGTAATATGACCATACTTGAAGTTAAGAATATTGATAAACTGTTCCCGGGTGTCAAAGCGCTTAAAGATGTAAGTATGACGATTGAAAAAGGAGAGATCAGAGGTTTAATCGGTCCGAACGGATCGGGTAAAACGACCATGATCCGGACAATTCTCGGCTTTTACAAACAGGACAAGGGCGATATTCTCTATGAAGGCGAAAGCCTGTTTAAAGATGATATCTGGACAAGAGTGAATAAAGGCCTTAGTCTGACCTATCAAACACCGACTTATGTTTCAGGCCTCTCAATTTACAGACATATTGAACTCGGCACAATAGCGAAAAATATTCCCGGAAAAAGGATTTATGAGATAGCTGAAGAAGTCGGTTTGGCAGATAATGTTAACAAAGACCCCAGCGAGCTGACAGCCTTAAGCGCGAAAAAGCTTGAAATTGCCAAAGCGCTCTCAACGAATCCACAACTGCTTATGCTGGATGAAATATTTGCCGGATTATCATTTGAAGAAGGCGAGCAAATGATAGACATGCTTAAGAATCTGAATAAGGAAAAAGATATGACTATTCTATTGATTGATCATAATCTGAGAATGGTAAAAAAGATGGTCAATAAAACAACGGTGATAAACATGGGCGTTGTAATTGCTGAAGGCTCTTTTGATGAGATAATTGAGGACGAAGAAGTCAGAAAGGCATACCTGGGATAAAGCATATGGCACTACTTGAAATTAAGAATTTGAAGGTTAGTTATGACAGGATTAAGGCGATTAAAAACATAGACCTTACCGTAAGAGAGGATAACCACTGTATTGCTTTGGTGGGTAGTAATGGTACGGGAAAAAGTACGCTTGTTAATGCTATCACAGGAATGTTGAACTATGAGGGAGATATCCTATTCAATGGTGAATCTTTAAAAGGGCTCTCAACCAAAAAAATTGTAAAAAAGGGAATTGTTCAATGTCCTGAAAGAAGACATTTATTTGACTATATGAGTGTCAAGGAAAACCTTTTACTGGGAACCTATAATCTTGGTAAAGATCGTTTCATTACCTTAGACACTGTATACGACCTTTTCCCGAGGTTGAAAGATCGTGAAAATCAGATAGCATACACGCTTAGCGGTGGAGAAGCTCAAATGGTAGCGGTAGGCAGATCTCTTTTGGCGAATCCAAAACTTCTTATATTGGATGAGCCGACTCTTGGTTTAGCACCTATCATTAGAAACCACCTTGCGGAAGCGCTGGAAAAAATAAAGAAACATAATGTAAAAATTCTTCTGGTCGAACAAAATGTTAAATGGAGTTTCGATATATCCGAATATGTCTATGTTCTGAGAGAAGGTAAAATTTCTAAATCCGGCACAAGTAAAGAGCTTAGAAATGATGAAGAAATACGAAAACACTTTCTTGGTGTTTAAAGCCGTGAAAGTGTTTTGGGAATAATTCAACCTGTTCAAACATTAATATAATAAACTTAAGAGGGTTGGCGAACTGACCTTATTATTATCTATAACTGCGACCGGCAATCAAAGTAAATTTTTAAATATAAAAAGACAATTATCGTTATCCGTCAAGATATCCTCACATAAACCTTTAAGTAAATTTCAAAATTACAAGGGGGATCTAAATGCTGACTTTTGATTTTCTACTTCCAACACGAATTGTTTTTGGTAACAATGTTATTAACCAGATAGGCGACGAGGCTGTAAAGTTCGGAAAACGCGCTTTTATTGTTACCGACAAAGGTATCTTAAAAACCGGATACATTGAGAAAATTCAGAAGTTACTTAAAGACACAGGCATTAAGACTGAAGTTTTTTCGGATGTTGATCCCAATCCGCGCGATAAATCGGTTCAAAACGGTTTTAAAAAAGCTGCAAATTTTAAAACGGATATGCTTATTGGTGTCGGTGGAGGAAGTGCTATTGATACGGCAAAGGCTATCGGTGTAATCCTGCAGGAAGGTGGTAAAATTAAGGATTATGAGGGCCTTGATCTGGTCAGTAAACCCATCACCCCTTTAATCGCCGTCCCTACTTCGGCAGGAACCGGCACAGAAGTTACCTTCTGGTCCGTTATCACAGATACAAAAAGAAAATTCAAAATGAGTATCGGCAGTCCACTAATGGCTGCTAAAGTTGCACTGGTTGATCCCATGCTGACGGTTTCTCTGCCTAAAGAGGTAACAGCCTTTACAGGTATGGATGCCCTTGTCCATGCCATCGAAGGATACACTTCCCTGCTAGCTCAACCGGTTTCCGATTCGCTCGCTATTACAGCTATCAAACTCATCAGTACCAATATTCGTGAAGCATATTCAAATGGTAATAATATCGAAGCAAGATATAATATGATGCTGGGCAGCATGCTGGCCGGAATTTCTTTTGCCAATTCCGATATCGCATCCGTTCATTGCATGGGCGAAGCAATGGGCGGCCTTTATGATACGCCACATGGGCTTGCCATGGCCATATTCCTTCCCTATTGTATGGAGCATAACATCATCTCAAATACGAAAAAATTTGGAACGATAGCTGACGCGCTTGGCGAAAATACAGAAGGGCTCTCAAACATGGATTCTGCAAGACTCGGCGTTCTTGCAGTGAGGAATCTTCTTAAAGACCTTAACATTCCTGATGCCAGAAGTGTCGGTCTCAAAAAAACTGATTTAAACAGGTTAGCTGCTGCTGCCGCCATTAATGTTTCAGCTGAGAGTAATCCCAGAGTTTTGGACAAACAGGATTTTCTGTCTATGTTTCAGCGTGCATACAACAAAGAATAATCATTGGGATCAGATCAAACAATTCTCTGGCTTTAGCTGATATCATGCCGTTTGTTGGTCTTTGCAAATTTAAAAAAGCTTCCCGCATTCCTTATAAACCGTAACCAGCTGTCAGGAGATTTCCACAACATGGCAGCATAACCGAGGAGGACTTTTGGCCGCTGAAAGTGGGCCTTGTAGAATCGAAGAAACAGCTTTTCCATTTGATCCTTTTCCATGCCATGAGGAACAAACAGGAAGTTCATACAATCCATCTTTTCCCAGTCTTCAATAAATGTACCTTTCTCATGAATGCCTTCATAGACGGGAGAACCTGGAAACGGGGTAAATTTGGCAAGATTAAAATCGTCGATGGGCAGACTGAACACATAATCCATGCTTTTCCTGACACTGACCTCCGTTTCACCGGGCAACCCCATCATCAAAAGTCCCTTTGTCCGGATACCGGCTTTTTTTATCATACGGATTTTTTCTGCAAGCATATCAAGATTCGCATTTTGACGGTGCACGGCCAGAAGATCTTCGTCCCCGGTCTCAATACCCAGGCTTATCATCCAGCAGCCGGCAAGCTTCATCTTTTTTAACAGGTCAAAATCAATATGTTCCGCTCTTACTGCACAGTTGAACGTCATATTCAGTGGCCGTTCTATCATCATCCGCGTAAAAGCCCCTACCCTTTTCCTGTTAAAGGTGAACTGGTCATCATAAAAATTAACATGCCTGATACCAAAACGTTTCTTCAGATAGGACAGATGCTCGTATAGATACGCTGCTGAATTATAACGGAAGCTTTTTCGAAATACTGAACGGTCACAGTAGCTGCATGAGTAAGGACAGCCTCTGCTGGATATACAGCTGGTATTGGGTGTTTTGGGGTAATTGAATATCGGCAGACGATATGCATCAGGATAACCATGCAGCTTTTCATAGGCAGGAAATGGAAGTGAATCCAGCCTTAACCTTTTATCCCTGTGCCCTGTAAATATCACCTCATTATCTTTTAATCGTAAAACAACACCTTTGATGTCCTCACAGGAGGCACCATCATTTAGAATCAGCTCTGTCAGGGTCTCTTCTCCTTCACCGGTCACAACAAAATCGATTATGGGAAACATTTCCATAATCTTTTTATTCAGGGCGGAAACATGGGGTCCGCCAAAAATGACCTTTATCCCGGGAAGAATTGCCTTACAGTTCTTTGTAATCCTGATGCCATCAAAAAAACTTGAAGTGGTGCAGGATATACCGATAAATGCCGGCCGTTCCGACAGGAGGTAATCTCTTATGTGTCTGTCCGAATTCGGTCTTGCATAACAGTCAATTATGGCATTAGAAATTTTCTGTTTATCCAGATAGGCCGCAATACCTGCAAGCCCGAGAGGCGGCATAATGTTCGTCATTCTTGATATGTCACCATCAGCCGCAGCAGCGCTATATCCCAATGGATGGATAAGCAAAATATTTCTGTAATTCAGGTTAGTCATATATTAATTGCGTTGATTGATAAGAACTTGCTTTCTGAAAGCAAATTAATTTGAAATTTAGTTTTATGTGTATTAGCCGGATTAATCACAATATAGTATCCCTTTCATTTAGCGCGTTTTTAATCAAATTAGGTACATATATCGCACACAAGTTTTTTGTCAACTCGACCTTTTTTGGAGTTCACCCATTTTTTTACCAGAAGGAAAGTTGTTGCGATTGGGCAGGTTTATACCCTCTATGATGCAATGGACCCTTACCGATACGCTTGAATATTGTGCTGATACCATCTGCCAGGGCGTAATAACGAAAATC
>JAIPEE010000004.1 GCA_021737275.1 Desulfobacterales bacterium | reverse complement strand
ACCCGACCTCAAGGGCAACTTACCCTGACGATGAGCGCAAATAAAGCAGTTCGAAAAGATCTTCTTCATTTTCTCGACGTGTTGCAAAAAGCAGCATGATATACTGAGAAAAAAGTTAAAATTTTATGCAACATTAGGGAGTATTTTATTTTTATGACAATAGCGATACATATTTATTTAATCCATAATCATATTATAAAATCGGTGACAACAATCTTGCCAGCTTCACTCCGAATCTGAACAGAAACCCTCGCTTAAGATATTCATCCGCTTTGGCGATACGGCATTGAGAAAAGTCTGTTTCAAGCATCTCTTCAACCTGCTTTACAAACTTTTTGTCGCTGATGAGTGCAGTAATTTCAAAATTTAATCTGAAGGAACGGTTATCCATATTGGCTGTTCCGACAGCAGCCAGCATATCATCAATCAGGAAAACTTTTTGATGTAAAAAACCGGGAACATATCTGTAAAAGGTAATTCCGGGGATATCAAGCTGGGCAAGGTATGAAAAACCGGCCATATAGACAGTTCGGTGGTCCGGATTCATGGGAAGCATGATTCTGATTTCTATATCCCGGAGCGAAGCAGTTTGTAGCGCCTTAATTGTAGCCTCACTGGGGATAAAGTAGGGGCTGGCAAGCCAGATTCTTTTTCGAGCTGAATGTATGGCATGGACAAACATCAATGAGCAGTTTTCCATATGGTCTGCCGGGCCGGTCGGCAGAACCAGGACATCTGATCCATTAGAAAGTTGCGGTGGTGTATTCCAGTTTAAAGTAAAAGTAGTTCGGTTTGCCCAGTACCAGTCACCAACAAATGACAGCTGAATATTCCTGACAGCCGGGCCTTCTATTCTGATATGGGTATCGCGCCATCTGCCGTATTTGGGATCACGACCCATATATTCGTCACCAATATTGTGTCCGCCGACAAATGCCGTCTTGCCGTCAATGATTGTAATTTTCCGATGATTTCTGAAATTGATCTGAAACCTGTTACCCCGGCCACGCGTAGTTCTGAATCCACTGATTTCAATACCTGCATCTTTCAAGTCCTGAATATACCGGCCGGGCAGTTTGTGGCATCCAATTTCATCATAAAGAAAATAAATCCGTATGCCTTCACCGGATCTGGCAATAAGACGGGATTTCAGTTCTCTTCCAAGTTCATCATCATGAACAATGAAATACTGGAGAAGAATATACTCCTTT
Organism: Desulfobacterales bacterium; assembly: GCA_021737275.1. GTDB lineage: Bacteria > Desulfobacterota > Desulfobacteria > Desulfobacterales > JAIPEE01 > JAIPEE01. Next base: position 172,051 of record JAIPEE010000004.1, on the reverse strand, counting down.
GCCATATTAATGCTCTGGAACATGCTTTGAAAAGTCGCAGGGCCGTCTATAAGCAGTTTTATATCATTACCGTTCGTAAACGGAAATCCGGCCAGGTTTTCAAAAACCTTAAATACACCGGGGCGTATCTTTTTTTCTGAAACATGTGTCTTTTGCAACTGGCACATGACTTCATTGGTTTGCTTTTCATGCTCCAGGCGACCTTGCCGCAGTACCTCAATGTATCCACTGAATCGCCTGCGGCCAAATACCCAGTAGAGCGGAAGCGCTACCCACGGAAAGGTGACCAGAGAAACCGCCCAGGCAATTGAACCCTGAGAGGTGCGAACATTCACAATAGCATGAACAGCGGTTGCTATTCCCAGAAGCTCAAAAAGAGGGATAATAACGGTGATGAGTAAAGTTATAGCGTCAGAAATCATTTTTAGTCAGAAGTTAAATGTTATTAGCCAAGAAGCTGTAATGATATAGCTTTCCGGTATTTACGGTTTTTCAAGCAAATTTCTTATCACCCGGGCAAGTTTGCTTTTTATGATTGGTTTGAGGATAAAGGCTTTTGCACCAATCTCTTCGGCCTTTTCCCTATCCACCTGTTCACTGAAACCGGTGGCCAGTATGATAGGGATATCCGGTCTTATGGCAAGTATTTTTTTTGCCAGTTCATCTCCGGTAAGGTTTGGCATCGTCATGTCGGTGATGACAAGGTCATATCTTTCTGGATTGGCGCGAAAGGTTTCATAGGCGTCAAGACTGCTTGACCGGATAGAAACATCATACCCCAGCCTTTCAAGCATCTGTTTTTCCATGTCAAGAACTTGTTCTTCATCATCAACAAACAATATCCGCCCCTTTCCAATGGGAGAAATTTCTTCCGGTACAGGTTTTTCCGCCGCGTCACCGGTTTCAATCAACGGCAGATAAACTCTAAACGTAGAGCCGGCGTCCGGTGCAGTGGTCACGGAAATATCACCGTCGTGGTTTTTAATGATGCCATGAATAACGGAAAGTCCCATGCCCGTGCCTTTTCCGGGTTTTTTGGTAGTAAAGTAGGGATCAAAAATTCGTTCCAGTATATCATCACTCATACCGTGCCCGGTATCTGAAACTTCCAGCTTCAGATATTTTCCGGGTTTTAAATCATTATCCTCTATATCATCATCTGGTGTATGGACAATCTCCTTAAGGGTGAGATAAAGCTCTCCGCCGGTATCCTGCATGGCATGAAAAGCATTTGTGCAAAGGTTCATAATAATCTGATGGATCTGGGTGGGGTCACCCAGAACCGTACCGCAATTCGGATCAACATCCATTTTAAATGCAATTGAAGTAGGAATTGAAGATCTTAAAAGTTTCATTGCTTCTTTGATGATAGGCTGAACGAGAAGCGGCTTGAGGCCTTTGCTGTTTTCACTGCAAAACGTAAGAATCTGTTTTATGAGATCCTTGGCACGATTGGCTGCCTTGAGAATACCTTCAAGATTCTGGTATGCAATACTTTCTTTTGGTACATCATCAAGCATCATTTCAGCATATCCCATGATCGGGAAAAGGATATTGTTAAAGTCATGAGCAATACCGCCGGCAAGTGTGCCGATAGATTCCATTTTCTGGGCCTGCTGAAGTTTTATTTCAAGGCGTTGTTTTTCAGTTTCTGAAATTTTGGAGATTGTAATATCCTGAAGTGTACCGGAAGCACAAGCCGGTTTGCCTTCCTTGTTCCATTTAACTATCTTTCCAAGATCCTTAACCCACCTGATACAGCCATCGGGTCTGACGACTCTGAATTCACTTTCAATATATGATGTGTTACCTTCCAACATCGCCTGATCCGCAATTTCAGTTCTTGAAATATCGTCCGGATGAAGAAATTTATCCCATCCCTTGTCATTACCCGGATCTCCGCCAATAATTTCAATAGCGCGCTCGTCCAGAACAGAGCGGTCATTTTCAATATCCCAGTCCCACATTCCCAGGTTCGCACCTTCAAGCGCCAGCCTCATCCTCTCCTGGTTCTCTCTAAGTGTTTCCTTTGCATGCTTGCGTTCAGTTATATTTTCAATAATGCCTTCAATATAGGATATATTATCATTGCCATCGAAAACAATTTTGCCCGTATCTCTTACCCATATATGTTTGTCTCCCCTTGTTTTCAGGCGGTATTCATTTGAAGCAATCCCCCTGATTGTTTTCCACTGGGCAACCTTGTTTTTCCAGTCCTCTTCATTCACAAAAATGTCATTCATGGAAACAGCAATGAGGTGGTCGGCGGTTTCGTAGCCCAGGATTCCGGCCAGGGCAGGGTTTGCGTAGAGAATATCCCCTTTTTCAGAAACTCTGTAAAGACCTACCGGTAGCTCGCTGGTCAGCGTCCTGAACTTTTGCTCACTTTCTTTAAGCTCTTTTGTACGGTTAGATATCTCTTTTTCAAGATGCTCCTGGTAGGCTTTATTGATTTTTATAAGGCGGGCACGTTCAAGGGCTTTTTCAACGGCATGGCGCAGTATGTCCAGATCTTCAACCGGTTTAAGCAGATAATCCCAGGCGCCAAGGCGAAGTGCTTCTACAACATCTCCAATTACACCGGTTCCGGACACGACGATAACAGGCGTGTCCGGTGAAAGCCGGGTTATATTCGATAACACCGCAAGCCCGTCCACTTCAGGCATTCGAAGATCAACAAGAATAAGGTCAGGGTTTTTCCGTTTAAAAAGGTCCAGGCCGGCACGGCCGTTTTCAGCAGTTATTACTTTATAACCATAGTCTTCCAGGAAATTACGAAAGCTTTCACGAATTGATTTTTCATCATCAATTGTGAGTATTAAGGTTTCACTATCATGGGAGATGATTTTCATGCTTTCTGTCTTACCAGATCGAGGACACATTGCGCAAGTTTTTCAAGGTCAGGTTGAGGTTTAAGAAAAATATGTTCAGGTAATAATCCAATTTGTTTTAACTCTTTTGAGAGGCGAAACCCGGAAGAGCCGGTATGAATGACAAATCGCATTAATGGTTGAAGTTTGTAAGCGTTAATAATTAACATGTCACCACTCATTCCGGTAAGGCGAAGGTCAATTATAGCAGCATCGTGTGGTGTGTCTTCAAGAATTTTAAGTGCCTCTTCTGCACTTTCAGCGGTTGAAACGTCAAAGCCGAAATCCTCCATAAAAGCGGAAAGGCTGTTCCGGATGGTGACTTCATCTTCAACGATCAGAACTTTTACAGAATCATCGGCCATATTATTTCATTCATAAAAGCAGAAAGTTGGTTTTAGATCATAACAATATTAAACAAATTTTCAGTCCGGTCCTGATTTTTGTTTTTAACAGTTTAAGTACAGGGTATATGAAAAAGTCCTTTGACAGTCTCTGCAAAAAAGTTTCTTAATGCCAAGCCGGTAAATCAAATTTAATACTATTTGAAACACGATAGAAAAGGACTCAAAATGAACAGGCGTATTTATAAATGAACAGGAACCATGTATATTGTCAATATGAGAGTTTAAATTCATCTTATTGATATAATTATATATTATCTGTATTTGCAGTGAAACCCCAATACGGATAATCGCACTTTCGGTTTCGCCGGGTATGAGCGGATAAATGGCGATTTCAACAAAGCCTTTTTCTCCATTACCGGCTGGATAAAGTGGTGCATACCTTGGCACTATGCGGTTTTGAAGTTATGTCGCAAGGTTTTTTTTAATTCTGATTCAACTTTTTTGAAAACAGATCCCCAGTTACCATTTCTTGGTTGTCTGAACAGACGCATGGACGGATACCAGGGGCTCTCATCACGGCCAACCATCCATCGCCAGTCAGGTGAAAACGGCAGTAGCAACCAGACAGGTTTGCCCATTGCACCGGCGAGATGTGCAACAGAAGTGTCCACGGAGATGACAAGATCAAGATTATGAATGGCGCCGGCGGTATCATTGAAATCTTTGAATTTTTCATCAAAATTGACAAATATATCCTGATAAAGGGGGTTGTTGGCCTCTAATGCTGCCGTGCCTTTTTGCAGACCATAAATTTTTATACCGGGAAGGGTAAAGAGGGGTTCAAAATATTTTAAACCACAGGAGCGGTTATGATCATTTGTATGTTCAGGTCTTCCGGCCCAGACAATACCGACTTTAAAGTCAGTTCCCTTTAAAAGTTTTTCCCAGTAAGCAGCATAAAGGGGGTTTGCAAAAATATAGGGGACGGCAGCAGGGATTGTCTCCAGTGTTGTACCAAAAAGTTTTGGAAGGCTCAAATGGTGTATATAAAGGTCAAAATCCGTTTCAGGTTTTCCATCGAAGTTACATGACGTAAGTTCATCAATACCCGGAAAAAACTGGAGAAGGCCTTTAAGCGATTTGACTGTTTCAAAAATGACGGTTCCTCCCAAGGCTTTTACCATGGGGAGATATCGGATAAACTGAAGGGTGTCTCCGATGCCCTGTTCTTCCTGAATTAAAAGTCTTTTCCCATGAAACGGCTTTCCATCCCAGCAGGGTTTATCATAAAGGATGGGATAGGTATATTTCCAGTCTGCATGCATGATGCGCCATTCAAAATCATTCCAACCATCCAGAAAGTTTCCGAGCAGCAGGTTAATACTGGCCCGATTGATATAGGCAACTGCAAAGCCCGGGTTGAGCTGAATGGCCTTGTCAAAATGGGTGCGTGCCGATTCAAGATCTCCCTTGCATTTTAAAGCGACACCGAGATTGTTATAGGCCTCTGTATAGAACGGGTTAAACGCTATGGCACGTTTATATTGTTCAATGGCTGTTTCAAGGTGCCCTTTTTCAGACATGGCAGCGCCCAGATTGCAGTAGGCTTCGGCATAATCCGGTTGCAACCGGATTGCCTCCAGAAATGATTCAACAGCAAGATCCCAGTTGTCCAACGCCTGATATACCAGTCCGATATTACTGTGATAAAGTGGTATTTTGGGGCTTTGTTTGATAGCACGACCCATTAATGTTAATGCAAAATCCGGACGCCCCTTTTGATGTGCAACAACACCGAAAAGATGCAACGCGTCAGGATTATTGGGTTCTATCTGTAGAATGGAACGGTATATGGCAACCGCCTCTTCAAATCGGCCTTCACGGTGATGGGCTATTGCATTTTCCAGGGTTTCCGGAATGGGAACCATTAATAATACCGTCCTTGAAAATCATAATCATATAATTTCTGTTATCGGTAGAGGATATAAAAACTTTATTAAGATTTAGTATAACCCGCCCGATTGCGGCGGGGAGTTTCATTGAAAACCGAGTACGATTAAGAAAAAGGATGCAGGCAGGTGGAGGAAAAAGATTTTTATCATTAAAAAAGCCCGCTCTGCTATTAAAATGGCAGGGAGGGCTTTAAAAATGTAATTATGAATTAGAACTCAAGCTTCACTTCTTCTTCCAGACCCAGGACATCCCGGACAACCTCCTCAAGTGTTTCAATCTGCATTTTGGACAGTGTGAACGGATAAGGATTCTCAGAAGAGACAGCCGGATAAGTAGCTGACTGTTCAGGCTTTTCAAAAATAGAAAGCGTATATTCTTTTTCACCATCCATTGCTTTAAAAACCTTTATTGAATCTGTCAGCTCATCCTTTGTCTTGTCATAAATATATTCAGTACAGTTCATCTTTGAAAGCTGGTTCAGCAGCTTTTGGGCTTTGGACAGCACAAGTTCCGTACCTTTTTCATCAAACCAGGAAAATTCACTTTTTGGTGTGTTTTCAGTTTCCGGCTCAACTTCTTTCCTGGTAGCATCTTCGTCATCGGGTACCGGCGCGCTCCTGCGCGTGAAAATATGGCTTTCATCGCCCTGAAGAACCGCTACCTGTGTGATGGCAGCCGTATCAAATGAGAGAATTTCCCTGTTTCTCATACGGTCAAGAGGCATAACCAGTAGCGGTTTGAGATGACCGCGTGCGTAATAAACGTTTTGATCATCAGGTAATTTGATAAAGGAATGCTGTCTTGTGGAGGCCACCTTACCGAGAGTGAACTCCCTTATGAGCTTGTTGCGGGCAAATGCCCTAATGATATTCGCTTGATCATCACTCAAATTATATCTTTTATAATTACCGGATGCTGAAGCCATGGATGTAACTTTAAGATCATTAATGACGTTAAGCATCCGCCGTGTTACATCTTCATCTGCCGGATACTTTTCATCACCGATCAGCCATTCATCACCGGATTTGTTGAGTACCGTGCATTTGTCCGGTGTGCAAATTTCGATGGATGTAACGGCATCCTTGTCAATGTCTCCGAATTCCGGCAATTCAAAGTGCGTCCGGTCTCCGCTATGTAAGGATAAATACAGTATGCATGCAATAATGACGGAAAACAAAATTGCGTATTCTTTGGTAATTTTCATATATACCTCTTTATAAAGTTAAAAGAGCCTCTTATTTGTTATATATTGCCTGAATCCTTTTTCTCTTGAGGTGTCTGTTGCCCCATACAAAGAGGCCAAAGACAACTACCAGAAGCGGTAATCCAATAATATTAAATGTTTTAACAAATGTTTTGGTCAGTGCGGCAGATTCATCAAGCGGATTAAAGGTCTGTTCCTTTGTCCGCATTTCAGCAATCTTTTCCTGATTGTTCAGGGTGTCAATAATATTGAGCATGAACATGGAATTGACGGTTTCACCTTTTGCATCCAGCATATTGCTCTTGACCATTTCAGCTGAAGAGACAACAAATATTTTAGCCGGACGACCTTTTTCAATGAAGCTGCCGGATTTTTCAATAACAGAAAGGTCCTTGCCGTCAGTTTTTTCCGTATTCTGATCTTCAGATATTCCGGGGTCCTGAAGCACTTTCCCCGGAATGGTTTTTCCGGCAAAGTAGCTGGTGAATTCGCCTTCCAGCATATATGCCAGCGGCATGCTTTTATACTGCTCTTCAATATTTTCCGGTTTTCTTATGAAGCGCGGATTCAGAATAATAGCATCTTTCATCTCCCATGCTTTTTCTGAAGATGAAAACAGAAGTGTCGCTTTGATGTTATTTTCTTTAAGGCGTACTTCATCCAGTTCAAGCGGTGAGGCCCGCATAACAATAAGGCCCTTGATATTATGCATATAATCCAGGTTGTTATTGATGTTATCGCTTTTGATAACCGGTGCAAAGTAGATGGGCTGCTCGCCACCGCCCATATTATCCGGCATTTTCTGTTCAAAACAGTTTTCATCCAATACATAAGACTGTTGAATTTTAATACCGTAGTGCTCAAGCAGTTTTTTCAGGCCGGTATCCACCTTTTCCATCTCCGGTCCGAAGCGGCTCATCATCATCCGCTGTGGATCAAAAGGCAGTTCATTATAAGAATCAAAAAAGATGGCAAGGTTTTTACCCTTCATCAAGAGCTGGTCAAGCTGGAAAAGTTCATATTCCGTAAAGGGCTTGGTCGGCTTGCTGATGACAAGGCACCGGATATTATCACCCACATTTTCATCATTCAGCCTGACCTCTTCAACCGTATACCGGGAGGACATCAGGTTTCTGAAAACACCCATCTCATCCATCGGATTCGGGTTTTCAGGGCTTGGTTCAACCGTCAACGGCAGGGTGCCGCCATCTGCAAGATAACCAAGGCTGTCATTGATATTGATCATAACCTCAAGGTTGTTGTTCAATACGGACTCAAGCGTTTCAGGACTCACCAGCTCGTATTGGGTTCCGAACATGGGAATTTCAATAACATTGAGCAGCGGTATCTCGACAATCTTGTCTTCGTATTCCATAACAATGCCGATCAGGCCTTCACCTGCAGGAACAAAAGCTTCTTTCAGTTCCGGCCACTCGAGTACCATAACGTTGTAACTATTTTTTATCTCACTGATATTTTGCTCTTTTGTAGGATCAATGAAATGATATTCAATCTGGTCATAGCTCTTTTCATTTAACCTGGCCACGGTTTCTTCAACTATCTTCGGCATGTCCGGCATATTTTCAATGCCCATAAATGATGACACGCTATTAATGGAAGAAGATAAAACAAGTGTAACTTTTATTTTTTCAGAAAGCGTCAAAAGGGCGCTGGTCTTGTTGCTCAATTTTTGTATCGCGGTTGTGAGCCGGTATTCCAGACCTTTTGAAGAGGATATGGTTGGTATGCGTTCAACTATATCGCCATGGATCATAACCAGTCCCATGAACCCTTTTCTGAACTTGATTTCATCTTTTTCAACATGCTGAATCTGAACAGGATTAATGCCATAGTTCATTGCCAGTCGTCGATTTTCCTCAGCTGCTTCGGTAAGGCCGTCTTCTTCCGGACTGACATCATAAAACTCATAATTGAAAAACCGGTTTGCATGCAGTGAGTAGGCTTCAAGTATATCCCGCAGGTAGCGTTCGGTATTATTATAGGGTGCAGGAAGATTTTTTGTAAAAAACACTTTTATGGTGAGTGGTTCCGAGATACTGGATACTACCGTTTTACTGACCTCGGATATGGAAAAAATCTTGTTTTCGGTCAGATCAATCCGTGTATAAAGGGACACGGCAACAGCATTGACCAGTATGACGGCAACCAGATATGTGATCAGTTTGAATATTTTTCCGGATCTTTTTTCAACTGCCATTTCGTTCTCCTTATCTGTTTACTTCTTTTCTTTCAGGACCATGAATGTACCGTAGAGGCCTACAAACATAACACTTAAGAAGTAGAGTACGTCTCGTGTATCGATAACGCCCTTTGCAATATTCTGAAAATGGAACCGTGCGCCAAGATAACCGAATGCACCGACAAGGCCTTCCGGAATCAGAAAGAGCATGCTGTCAATAAGTGACAGGGCAAAGCAGATGGTCAGTCCGATAATAAAAGCAACAATCTGGTTCCTGGTTACAGATGAAGCAAATATGCCGATTCCGGCAAATGCGGCACCAAGGAGAAGGCTGCCGACATAGCCGCCGATTACCGGACCCCAGTCAAGGTCGCCCATAAAAGAAACCGTAATGGGATAGGCCAGCGTCGGGACAAGCATGGCGGCAATAAAGGCCACGCCGGCCAGGAATTTACCGACAATAACATCCCGAAATGTTACCGGCATGGTCAGTAGCAGTTCATAAGAGCCGATATGAAGCTCTTCAGAAAAAAGCCGCATGGTCACCGCCGGTACGATAAAAGCAAAAATCATCGGCAGCAGATCAAAGAAACTTCTCATGCCGGCCGTATTCAGCAGAAAAAAAGTTGCAAAAAAGAACCACCCGGTCACCAGAAGAAATATCGATATGACGATATAGGCGATAGGCGATACAAAATAGTCCCTAAATTCCTTGTTTAAAATGTGAAGAACCTGCATCTTTTTAATTCTCCTTCGTCAGTTCGCGGAAAATGTTCTCAAGGGTTTTTGCTTCCTGATGGAAATCCATCAGAATCCAATCCGTTGCCTTGATTTTATTGTATATCTCGGCGCGCTGGTCATCGGAAGAGCTGAATGTCAGTTTCAGGTTTAGCAAATCATCGTTCGGTGACTCCAGCTTTGAAACCGCCTCAATACCATCAATGGTCCCAAGTGTTTCAGACGCCGCAGTGAAATCCGAATTTATCAAAGATAGATAGATCGCTCTTTCACGGCCAACAGATTGCTTCAGGTCAGCTGTTTTTCCATCTGCAACAATTTTGCCTTTATTGATAATCACAATTCTGTCACAGGTGGCTTCAGCCTCGCTGAGAATATGGGTTGAGAGGATAATTGTTTTTTCTTTACCGATCAGCTTGATGATTTCCCGGATTTCAATAATCTGGTTAGGATCAAGGCCTGATGTGGGTTCATCGAGGACCAGTATCTCAGGGTCATCCATCATGGCGTGGGCCAGGCCGACACGCTGCTTCAGCCCTTTGGAAAGTTCTCCGATGGTTTTGTGCATAATCTCTTTCATGCTGCAGAGCTCGACCAGCTTTTTGATTCGAGCCTGCCGCTTATCTTTAGCAATTCCCCGGATATTAGCGACATAGTTCAGATAGTCGGCCACCAGCATATTGTGGTAAAGGGGTGCCGACTCCGGCAGATATCCCAGCATTTTCTTTATCTCAAAGGATTTATCATAAACAGACAGATCCTTAACGCGAATATCACCCGAACTGGGGAGGAAATAGCCGGTCAGCATTCTCAGCGTAGTGGTCTTCCCCGCACCATTGGGGCCAAGCAGCCCCAGAACTTCTCCTTTATGGATGTCGAGGTTGATGTGATCCACCGCGCAGAAATCGTTGTAATACTTGGTGAGATTTTCAACATGGATCATGCAGTCACTCCTTTTTGTTCGTTTAACATAATGACAAATTTGAGTAGGTTTTGATAGATCGACTCATATACTACATTTTAATTCATATGAAAAGGGGTGGAATTATGATTTTAGGGTAAAGATTGTAAAAAGGATTATCGTATTTTTTAAAAAGGTATCATAAATATCGTAAATTTGATTTAGTCAGGCAAATAGCAGAGATTGTATGGAAAAATAGAAATCTTTGTGTTATTTTCGGCAAAATCAAATCTCAAAAGGAGCATATTATGAAAAAAACACTGGTTATTGCAGTTCTGCTGTTGATTACAGCAGGACTTATTCTGTATTTTATAAAACCGCAAGCTGTAACCGTTCGGCCGGAAACCATGATTCCCGGAAACGCCCTGTTTGCAGTTGAAGTGGACGACCTTGAAACGGCCATTGAAAATTTTAAGAAAACACCCCTTGCCCGACAGATGCGTTCCATAGATGTGCCGGCGGTTCTTGAAAAACTTGAAGTGCCGGCATCGGATATTGATACTTATAAAAACAGTGCAGGTGAGTTTCTTTCTACAATTGACAGTCCGATATTCAAAAATTTTTTTGGTAAAAAAGCAGTTATTGCGATGATGCCTTTTGAAGCGCCGGTTTCTATCCCCGAGCTTGAAGAGGCGATTCCCGGTAACATTGTCATGTTTCTGGAGCCAAAACAGAATGTGGAACTGATCAAATTTCTCGGCCCCCTGTTTAACGACCGGCTGAATGCTGAAGAGGAAATAGTTGATGGCATAAAGATGACGCGTGTTGAGCTTAATCCGGATATAACACTATATTATACCGTCAAGGATGGCCTTCTTGTTGTTGCCTTTGATAAAATGATGATCACCCGGTGTCTGGCGCTTGAGAACAAGCCCGAATCGACCCTTTCAGAGAACATTCACTATAAGGATCTGAATAATCGAATGAAAAAAGAAAACCGGAGAATGTTCGCTTTTTTCAATACCCATGAGTTTTATAATACGGTTATGATGGAGGCCCGACAGTTTATCACGGACAAGGAAGGCCTTGCAGAGGTAGAGTTCAGTCTTGGCTCACTTAAGGCCGCCAAAGCTATGGGAATTTCCGGATGGGGGCAGCCGGATTCCTGGCAGTCAACCGTTTGTATGCTGCTGGACAGGGAAAATCTAAATCCACTTTATGCTGAAATTTATAATATCAAGCCTGAGGTAAACAATACCCTTTCCATGATTCCGGAAGATGTACTGATGTACTACTGGGCGAATACCTTTGAACCGAAATCTTACCTTGATGTCTATAAAGCAGAGGGCATATTGGATGATGACGTTCTTGACGCAGTGGAAAACCGGATGATAAGCGGAGCCGGGCTTACAATTGAGGATACCATCAATGCTTTCGGTAGTCAGTTTGGTATGAGCCTTATGGATATTCAGATTGGTGGTCTTTTCCCGTTACCAAAACTTGTCCTGTTTGCAGAAGTTAAAAACAGGGAGACCGTTACCCGGATAATTAATGCTGCGCTTAAAGAATCCAACCTGAGTCTTCAGGAGGAGATAAATGGTGAAGTCAAAATTAACTATATGATGATTCCGCTGGGTGCGGATCTTCAGCCATCCTATGCATTTGTTGATGATTTTGTGTTGATCTCCAGCAGCCGGCAGACCATCAAGGATATGCTTGCCCTGAAACAGAGCGGTGAAGGAATGATTGCTTGCCAGAACTATAAGGCGGTAACCAGGGGCTTCAAGGATATTGATAACGGGATCGTATATAGCCGACCGGATCTTTTTGCAGAAAAGATAAAAGCTGTTTCGGACTGGGGTGCGGATATGATGATGTTTCAGGATCCGGATGCCGCTAAAAAGGTCCGTATTCTTGTTGATAATGTTGTAAAACCGTTGATGGACGGGCTTAAAATGTTCAAGGCGGCTTCGTCTCAGACGCTCATTGCAGAAGATGTAGTTACCGTGGATAATGTCTGTACGATTGATATGAATATCTAAGGGGGAAATATTGCTGACTTATTGCTGCCTGATTCTGCTGCGGAGTCAGGCAGTTTTTTTGCCCACTTTACTCCTTACCATGATATCGATATTGCCCATGATTCATATGGCTGTATTGATCCAATTGCAGCGGTGTGTGCGGATCGGGCCGCAAAAGCAGAAGGGGCGTGTGTGTTTTTTGCCGGACACTGTCTGATGAAGCTCAAATAACGGGAGGCCTTAATGTCTATCAATCCTGTTAAATAAAAAAAGAATGCAGATTGCCTCGACCTGTTTTACTCATTCGCCGATGGGATTATTACCGACAAGATAAGCGGTATTTTCCAGCGCACATAACTTTAGTCCGGGCATAACTGCATTTCGCCCGGAGGCCTTGGCCTTGTATAGATTTTCATCAGCTTCCCGGAGCAGTGTTTGCTGGTTTGAACTGCTTTTAAGTGATGATACGCCAAAGCTGGCGGTTATTTTCAACTCTTTGCCGTCAGGCAGCGCAATGGGGTTGTTTTCAATAACAGCCCTTAAGCGTTCAGCCAGTTCTATGGCTTTTGAAATTTTTGTATCCGGAAGAACAACAACAAACTCTTCTCCACCATAACGAGCCAGATAGTCGCTCTTTCTGATGGCAAATTGAATATTTTTAGAAACATTCTTCAGAGCAATGTCACCGGCTTCATGACCATAAGTATCATTGACGTTCTTGAAGTGGTCAATATCCAGCATGATAACGGACATATTTTTTTCATGCCGTAAAGAATTTGCAATATTATGATCAATCAACCTGTCAAATTCACGACGGTTATAACAGTTTGTAAGAGGGTCAAAAGATGCTGCATTTTCCAGACGTTTAATATTCATGAAATTGTTCAGCGCAATGCCGAGAGTTTTTATAATAATATTAATTATTTCAATGTGATATTTGAGAATACGCCGTTCAGGAAGAATATACATTTTGGCGATGAAATCATCACCTGAAATAACATATGCCGTGAGATCACCGGAAGAAAATGACAGCATCTTTGTCTGTGATGACCGGCATTCATCAATATAATGCGTATTGTACCATGCGGAGAGCCCAAAATCCTTTTCAATTATTTTTCTTAAGGGTTTGCTGTACATACTCGGATCAATCCAGACATCCAGTTTTTCGTCACGCTGAACGGCAAATGCGAACAGACGATAATTAAGGATGTCTTTCAGGCATTTTGATGTAGTCTGAAGAATGCTGTTCAGATCTCTTTTCTGATTTATATCAATAATATACTGGTTAAGTGTTTTATAATCCACTTTTTGGGCAAGTCCAAGCACCAGGTTTGTGATTGTTGCAGCATTTCTAAATATTTTTTTTAAACCGTATGCCATAAAGTGCCTTTCATACATGTATTTTATATTCAGAAAATATCATGCAAGCATGATGCCATCTAAAATGTTTTTAGCTTTGAAATGCAGGGCCCTTGTTTTTGTAAATGTAAACGGATGTTTTATTAATGGTATTTGCCGGGAAAATTTTTCCGGGTTAATAAATAAACATAACCCCGGCAGGTTTGTCGGGATTAGAGGCTTAGGATATGATTTTCGCCAATATTTTGACAAACGCTTAGAGCTATTTATAAATTTTCCAATTTGATAGCCATTTTGTTGACAATTTTTAAAATACCCTTAGATTAGGTCCAACAAAAATAATAGTAAACAGACGATTTTATATTCGTTTTGACTGGATGGTGAAAAATGGTGTTAGAAACAAAAGAGCAGGCACTGGAAAGAATTCTTACACAGGAAAAGCCCAAATGTCCTCATTGTAATGAAGAGATGAGTATCTGGGAGGTTCCTTCCATAACTGTAGGTGATGGGCTTGGATGGGGTGAACCCTACCTTTTTATATGTTTTAATGATAATTGTTCCCTTTATGAGAGTGGCTGGGAGGGAATGCAGGAAAATTTTGGGCGCCATGCTTCATACCGATGTATGAATTATCCTGGAACGGAACAGTTTGAGTGTATTCCTGTTTTCAGTCCAATGGGTGCAAAGGGTCAAATTATTGACGATCAGGTGGTCGCTGAACAGGAAATTTTGAATCAGAATATCAAAAAAGGGTTTTCAATTCTGGCCGACTGTTATGTTGATAAAGACTGGATGACAGTGCTCACTTTGCTGACTGATGTGACGCAACCCACCCGGGTACGCATCAAAGCGGCTGAAATGGTCGGTGATATTGGTGTATCAGAGGTAGTTGATACAATTCAGAATCTGAAGTTTGGTAATCAGAAATTGCAGGAAGCAGTTGATAAGGCAATTTCAACTATCCATAACAGATTTTTTACAAGAGAGTGTCCGTTCTGTGCAGAAACTATCAAGCAGAGGGCAAAGATTTGTAAGCATTGTAAAAAGGAAGTCGCCGGCATTTGAGTGAAACTGCACTGCTGTGAAGCGTCCTCTTTTAGCCATATCTGCGTCTAAAAAAGGGTTTTAATCCTCACCTCAACATACTTACAGTATGCCTGTGGTTAAAACCCTTTTTTATCCTTGATCTTGAATAATATTGAACACTTAACAACGGTCTCAACGTTATAGAAGGCTACCAAAAAATTTCAAGAAACCTTATCTCCAACAGCTTCAACTTATCTAAGCTATAAAAAACCTTAACGAAATTCTTCAATTAATTCCTGAAATTCCGGTGATTCCCGGAGTAGGGTATGGCCGGCTTTGCGGAGCAGCTGTACCTCTTCAGGCGGTAATGTCAGGGTCGTGGCGATATTATTAAAATAGTTACGGAAAGTTTCTGCCTTTATCCCTTCAAAGCTGACTTCAATGAAATGGGGCTCTATGTCAATATTTTCAGTGGAAAGCTCATCTGCCCATTTTGTCAGACTTTCTTTTACAAGAGAAATAGTTTCAAGGCTGTATCGTTCTATCTGGGTTTTTGAAACCGCAGACACAACTTCAGAAAGTGCCGGTTTCCTAGGAGAATGGTCGATCGTCTTCTCCGGCTCAGTTTTGGCATTTACCAGGATGACAACGACTGTTTTGGGTATACCATCTGATAGTTCAACAACATTTTTAATACCGCCGCCGAGGGAAACATAATCAATTAATGCATGAAGACCGAGGTTGTCAGAAATACCGCCGTCAACCAGATGAATATACGGTCGTTTTGCAGAATCTTTATATGAGAGAAAATTGTTTATCAGGCGTATCTTTCGTGTATCATCTTCATCTTTATGAGATAGCTCCAAAAACGTATCTTCCTTTTCAGGGCTACAACTATCACCATAATTTTTCAGAACAACCGGCGGAAAAACAACAGGCACCGTTGAAGATGCAGTTACAGCTTGTGCAACCCTTAAACTTGATAAATCCGAGCAGAGCAGATTGAACTGGTCTTGCGTAAAGCTGAATCTTTGACCTGCATTTAGGTCAGTAGCGTTAATTTCAATTTGAGGGCCTGCTCTTTTCTGAAGATCTGCAAATGTTGCACCTTTAAAAATATATTTATCATAATATTCTATGGCATGCTCAGTACGGTTAAATCCGGAAAATAACGAGCGAAACCAGTTGATCGGGTTAAAAAGGCTGAGTATAAAATTTTTCTGAATATTGCGTTCAAGAAAAATATCGGTATAATCTTCAAAAATATTGTCCCCGAACAGGCCATAATATGCAGCCGTAAAACTGCCGCCGGATACAGCGCTGATATGATCCACTTCATCAAGAAGGGATATTTTGTTTCCGTTTATGTTGAGATATGTATCTCTTAGTTCTTCGAGTACGCCATAGGAAAGTGATGCAGCTCGGGTTCCGCCGCCGGAAAATGAAAGAAGCAAAAGGATTTCTCCTCTGTCCTTCTGTTTGAGAACTCCGGACTCGTAGTTTTCAAGTTTAATGTTTTTTGGTTTTAAGGATGCACACCCGGTAAACAGTAAGCATAAAAACAGAATGGAAAAGCAATGTAGTCGTTTCATATCAGGTTCCGTTTTCTTGATGTAAATTGGCTACTATCGTTATTTAATAAAACTGTTTTATTGCTATTACTTAATGAATGTTACGACTCACATTTATATTTTCTATATCATATGTTCGAAAAATAAGCGTTTCACGCTCCCTTTTTTCTTCAGGAAACGAGATAAACTGAATATTGGCTGACTGTTTTTTGAGATTATCTCTTGATGGTATGTTGTCCATACCCTCATTAATTACCTTGCCTGAAATCGTGTCCATAATAATAGCGCTGTTACCATCGGAGACAATTGAAAAAGGGATCTGGTAAACATCGAGCAGGCGGGCGGCACTGACAATTTCCCGTTCCCGTGAGCCTAGTGATGCGGCGACACATTTTATCAGCATAAGCCGTTTGCCCTCACAGGAAACCACAAGATCAACCTGCGACGTATAAGGTTCTCCGGCAATTATCATTTCGATATCTGCATCAATTTCGATATCCTTCCGTGAAAAGCCTTTGTCTTCAACAAGAAACTTTTCAACAACCTGGCGGTTTTCTTCCGAACCTACATTCGGGATTTCTTTGCCGGTTATATAGTCTGTTATGGTTGTGATCTTTGCGGACATACGTTGCTTATTTCCTCAATAAGGAGACACCCGTCATCTCTTCGGGTTGTTCAATGTTCATAATCTCAAGAATGGTCGGAGCAAGGTCGCCCAGTTTGCCGTTATCAAGAGCGCCTGACTTTCTGTCATTATTGACAAGGATCAGCCGGACCGGGTTTATGGAGTGGGCGGTAAACGGCTTGCCGCTTTCATCAATCATTTTCTCTGAATTGCCGTGATCTGCTGTAATTAATAATGAGCCTTTGCAGGCCATAATTTCATCAACGATTTTCCCCACGCACATATCAACCGTTTCACAGGCTTTGATCGCCGCCTCAAGAATGCCGGTATGACCGACCATATCCATGTTTGCAAAGTTCAGTACGATAAAATCATACTTGTCGGACCGGATACGTTTAATAACCTCTTCGGTTACTTCAAATGCGCTCATTTCCGGCTTATGGTCATAGGTCGGGATATCTCGTGGTGAGGGAATCAGACACCGGTCCTCATTAGGGAAAGGCGTTTCTTCGCCACCATTAAAAAAGTAGGTAACATGGGCATACTTTTCCGTTTCGGCAATTCTGAGCTGATTCAGACCGTTATTGCTGATAACCTCTCCAAGGATGGCGGAAAGGTGTACCGGTGAAAATGCCATCGGTAGTGTAAAGCTTTGATCATAAAGCGTCATGCAGACAAAACCGCTCAGGTTCGGGAATGGATCTCTTTCAAATTCCGAAAATGAAGGATCCGTCAGTGTCCGGGTGATTTCCCGGGCGCGATCCGCTCTGAAGTTAAAAAAGATTATACCATCATCATCCTGAATGGTCGCGAGCGCCCTGCCATCTGCATCGGTCATTGATAATGGTTTAACAAACTCATCTGTCTCGCCACGGGCATAGGCGTTTTTAACTGCATCAACAGGATCTTTTTCCGTATTGCCGTCACCTTTCGTATAAAGGCGATAAGCCTGTTCAACACGTTCCCATCGTTTGTCACGATCCATGGCATAAAAGCGACCGCAAATGGTTGCAATTTTACCGTGGTTTTTTTCATTGATATAATCTGAAAGCCGGCTGATATATCCGGCACCGCTGTCCGGCGGAGTATCTCGGCCATCTAAAATCACATGAATATAAACCTTTGAAAGCCCTTTGGCTGCTGCCATATCCAGAAGTGCAAACAAATGATTGATATGGCTGTGAACACCACCGTCAGATAAAAGGCCCATTAAATGGAGGGCCGTACCTTTTCCCTTCACCGTATTCATCAGAATGCTGATGTTTTCATTACTGCTAAAGGTACCGTCTTCAATGGCATTATTGATTCGAACCAGATCCTGGTAAACAATTCTACCGGCACCGATATTCAGATGTCCCACCTCGGAATTGCCCATTGTGCCTTCAGGCAGGCCGACTGCTTTTCCAAAACACAATAATTGGGCAGACGGATACGATTTTTCAAGATAATCAAGGTTGGGTGTTTTAGCCTGTAAAACTGCATTCCCCTCTATTTCACTGCTTATTCCCCAGCCATCAAGAATCAACAACATACAGGTTTTTTTAGTCATGGTAGATATCCTCTTCTGAATCCTGACCTGTCAATGCAGTATAAGGTTTAATATCAATTTTTTTGGCATCACTCCAGATGCTTTCAATATCATAAAACTGTCTGACCGGTTCGAGAAAAATATGGATAATGATATGACCATAGTCAAGCAGGACCCACTGCCCTTCAGAATTACCTTCAGCACTCAGGGCTTTTATGCCTTTTTTCTTCAAATGTCGCTGGATATGATCTGCTATGGCGGTGACCTGCCGGTTTGAAGTGCCGCTGCAAAAAACAAACATGTCTGCGATAGATGTCAGTTTACGAACATCAAGTACCATTACATCATAGGCTTTTCTTTCCATAATTGCAGAAAGAAAGATTTTAAGTTCGGGATCAAGATCGTTCATCATAAATAAAGTCCTTTAGATGTTATATATTGCTGAACCGTTTCAGGGAGCAGAAAATGAATATCTTTCCTGACTTTGACAAGATTCCTGATCCGGGTTGATGATATTGCCAGTTGTGTCACTTCAAGAAAATAAACCGGCTGTTTATTTTGATGAATGTAACCATTTTCAGTTTTTGAAAAAGTATATTCATATGAAATTTTTTCTTTTAGAAATATAGATGGGTTAACGTATCCGCCTGATTCAGGCCGTGTCATGACAATGATCGGTACCATGTCAAACAGGTCCGAATAAGATTTCCAGGTTTTGATCTCCATAAAAGCATCTAATCCGATAATCAGAAAGATCTCAGCCGTATCAGATAATGCAGCTTTAAAATGGCGAACCGTATCGACCGTATAGGAAAATCCACTTCGTTTCAACTCTGCATCCGATACGGAAAAGTCCGGGCAGCTTTTAACAGCCAGCCGAACCATCTCCATGCGGTCTTCAGGGTCGGCAACACCTTCTTTTGCTTTATGAGGCGGTATTGCTGACGGAATCAGCGTGATACGGTCAAGGGCAAAGTACTCCTTAACCTCCAGGGCTGTCCTGAGGTGGCCGAAATGGATAGGGTTGAATGTGCCACCGAATAAACCGATTCTCATATGTTCCATAAAGTTTCAAAAAATTATGAACGAACCTGACCGTTTCCAAACACAACAAACTTGGTTGTCGTTAACTCTTCAAGACCCATCGGCCCAAACGCATGGAGTTTTGATGTGCTGATGCCGATTTCTGCACCTAGCCCGAGTTCACCGCCGTCATTAAAACGGGTTGACGCGTTCACCATTACGGCAGAAGCATCCACCTCTTTTACGAACCGTCTGCCCCTTTGATAGTTATTGGTTACAATTACTTCCGTATGCAGAGATCCGTATTCGGCAATATGGGCCATTGCGGCATCCACATCATCAACCACCTTTACGGCCAGAATCAGATCAAGATACTCTTCGGGCCAGTCATCATCCGTTGCAGGTGTCGCATCTGTCAAAATCTTGCAGGTTTCACTGCATCCCCTGATCTCAACTCCGGCATCTGAAAACCGTTTGCCCATCTGTTTTAAAAATGTTTCAGCGATGTTCTTGTTAACCAGCATGGTTTCCATGGCATTGCAAACACCCGGGCGGTGAACCTTTGCATTAAAACAGATTTCTTCGGCCATATTAAAGTCGGCGCTCTCATCAACATAAACATGGCATACGCCCTTGTAATGTTTCAGTACCGGAATTTTGGAATTTTCCACAACAAAACGGATAAGGCCTTCGCCGCCTCTCGGAATAATCAGATCAATAAACGCTTCCTGGCGGAGCAATACATTAACGGCACTTCTGTCGCGAACCGGTACTACCTGAACTGCAGCAGCAGGCAGGTTATGCTTTTTCATAACTTCGCTGATAACTGATGCCAGTACCTGATTTGAATTAAGCGCTTCAGATCCACCGCGTAATATTACCGCATTGCCGGTCTTAAGACAAAGGCCTGCAGCATCAATGGTAACATTAGGTCTGGATTCATAAATAATACCGATAACACCAAGGGGAATCCGAACACGTGAAACTTCAAGGCCGTTGGGGCGCACCCAGCCTTTAGTTATTGCACCTACCGGATCTTCCAGCGCAGCCACCTCTCTCAGTCCATTTGCCATGGATTTGATGGTGGCCTCTTTTATAGTGAGCCGGTCAATCATGGCGGCTGTTAAACCCTTTTCTTCAGCGAGATCCAGGTCCTTTTTGTTCTTTTCCCGGATGCGGGCCGCATCTTTTTCAATCAATGCAGCGATATCTATCAGGACAGCATTCTTCTTTTCGGAAGAACACTTTGCAATTTCAGATGCAGATTTTCTGGCAGCTTTTGCCATTTCAAGAATTGTTGTTTCGACAGACATAAAATCCTCCAGATATGAGAATCAGGTTATTTTATAAATAATGATTGGTTACGGCAAGATTATCCCGGTGAATAACCTCATCATAGGGTTTATCTCCAAGGCAAGCTTTAATCCCGCTGGATTTAAGTCCCATGATTTTTATGATATCCGAGGCACTATAATTTACAAGTCCTTTACCCAGTATCGGACCGTCTATTGTTTTAAATTCAACCGGTGAACCCACACCAAAATCACCCTTAACATCCACAATCCCACTGGGCAGAAGGCTTTTGCCTCCTTTCAGAACAGCCGCCGCCGCACCGTCATCAATAATAATGGTACCCTTTGATTTTACGGTAAATGCCAGCCAGCGTTTTTTAAATGCCAGCTTTTCCTTGCTTGGTGTAAAATAGGTGCCGTGATGTTGTCCTGAAAAAATTCGTTTTAGAATATCCTTCCGATCACCTCTTGCAATGATCATGGGGATGCCGGCAGCCGTTACTTTCCTTGCCGCCTTGATTTTACTGAGCATGCCGCCGGTACCCAGTGCACCGGGTATATCACCGGCAAACGTTTCTATATTTTTTCCGATTGTTAAGATTTCCGGAATCAGTTCAGCATCCGGATCGGTTCTGGGATCCGCCGTAAACAGACCGTCAATATCGGTCAGATTGATCAGCAGGTCCGCATCCATCATCAGTGCAATCATGGCTGAAAGATTATCATTATCGCCAAACTGAATTTCTTCTACCACAACCGTATCATTTTCATTAATGATGGGTACAATTTTCCAGGACAACAGCGTATACAAGGTGTTGCAGGCATTGAGATACCGGGTCCGGTTGCTGAGATCCGAACTGGTCAATAGAATCTGGGCTACTTTTTTATTATGCTTTGCAAACGCTTTTTCATAGGTCATCATCAGGCCGGCCTGGCCGACAGCAGAAGCAGCCTGGCGGCCGGGTGTTTCATCCGGTCTTTTTGCAAGGCCTATCTTTCTTATCCCCGCAGCCATAGCACCGGAGGACACAAGCAGAATCTCCATACCCTGATCAATAAGCTGACAGATCTGACGGCTTACTGAGCGCACAACAGTCAGGTTAAGGCCGTCATCCTGTGTCAGGATGCCACTGCCGATTTTTATGACAACACGTTTTGCGTTTATGATTTTATTTTGGTTGGCGTCATTCATTTTCTTTGTTGAGCATCGCAATAATTTTAGCTTTCAGGTTATCAACGCCTTCCCCGGTTGCAGCCGAAATGGTAAGCACAGACAAACCTTTTGCTTCTGCGATAAACTGTTTGGCCGCCACAGCCGATTCCGGAAGATCCATTTTGTTTAATACCACAATCTGGGGTTTTTCTGAAAGGGTTTTACTGTGTTGACCCAATTCATTATTTATAGTTCTGTATGGTGCCAGAAAATCTGAACGGTCAACAGTCGAAATATCTATAAGATGAACAAGAATTTTTGTTCTTTCAATATGGCGTAAAAACTTGATTCCCAAGCCTGTGCCCTTGTGTGCGCCTTCAATAAGGCCGGGAATATCGGCTACTGTAAAGGCATCATCCCAGTCTGTTTTAACCACACCAAGATTTGGTGTCAGTGTTGTAAAAGGATAATCAGCAACCTTTGGCCGTGCAGAAGACATGACACTGATCAGAGTTGATTTTCCGGCATTGGGAAGTCCTACAAGGCCAACATCAGCAAGCAGTTTGAGTTCAAGCTCAAGAATGAGTTTTTCTGCCGGTTCTCCGGGTTGTGCAAATCGGGGAGCCTTGTTGGTTGAAGATTTAAAGCGGGTGTTTCCCTGACCGCCTCTGCCGCCTTTTGCAAGAATAACCGTTTCACCGGGGATGCTGAAGTCTTTTATCAGTTCGCCGGTTTCACTGTTTGTAATAAGGGTACCGACAGGAACTTCCAGTGTAAGATCGGCACCATTTTTTCCGGCTCTTTGGTTACCTGCGCCGGATGAGCCATTGGGTGCTCTGAATTGTTTGAGATGTCTGAATTGCTG
The DNA here is from genome assembly GCA_021737275.1 of Desulfobacterales bacterium. GTDB lineage: Bacteria > Desulfobacterota > Desulfobacteria > Desulfobacterales > JAIPEE01 > JAIPEE01. The sequence continues at coordinate 149,375 of JAIPEE010000004.1, read as the reverse complement.
GAGGGTACGTTTCTTGGGAGATGCAATGAATATGACATCTCCCCCTTTACCGCCATCTCCTCCGTCCGGGCCGCCGCGCGGTATAAACTTCTCTCTTCTGAAGCTTACACAGCCACTGCCGCCTTTCCCGGACTGGATAGAAATTTTGGCTTCATCTATAAATTTCACTCTGCATATACGCTGGCTTTCTTGCGCGACCTTCCTTTTCTCTCATAGGCGACAATACCATCGACCAGGGCAAACAATGTATAATCTTTGCCGCAGCCAACATTCTCTCCCGGGTGAATTTTTGTTCCGCACTGACGAACAAGAATACTTCCGGCTGTAACCTTCTGGCCACCGAAAATTTTTACGCCACGGCGTTGTCCGTTACTGTCACGTCCGTTTTTTGAGCTACCGCCCGCTTTTTTATGTGCCATTTTATATAAACTCCCTGTATCTTAAGCTTTGATCTCACCAATTTTTACAGCCGTATACTGCTGGCGATGGCCCTGTGTTCTGCGATATCTTTTACGACGTTTATACTTGAAAACCAGAATCTTTTTTGCCTTGCCCTGCTCCATGATCTGAGCCTGAACTGCAGCATCTTCGAGAACCGGACTGCCAAGTTTAGCTTCATTCTCACCATCGGAAAACATCAATACATTGTCAAATGTGACTGCGCTGCCAACATCTCCGGCTATCTTTTCGATTCTCAGGACATCACCTTCCTGAACTTTATATTGTTTTCCGCCCGTTTTAATAACAGCGTACATGGTTATTCCTCCTTAACCCATTCTAAAATAACTCGCTCTAAAAAAGTGCTAAATATTACTGCGTTATATTTTTTTGTCAAGAAAATTAATCTCATTATTTAATGAAAATGGATAATTTCTGCCTTTTAGCACAAATAATGAGAAAAACATAAGAAAATCATAAAATTATATTTTTAATGAAATTTAGTATATTTGTGCTTATCTTATCAATATACGGTTATTTTGATAAGATAAGCACAAGATTATGATGATTATGAATAGTTGAGATTTTTTTCATGAATATATTAAAGAACATATTAAAAGCATCCTGGGATATATATCTGGAATCATCTCCATATATGCTTTTTGGTTTTTTTGTAGCCGGGATTTTGTATGTTGTGATGCGGCCGGAATTTATCTCAAATAATCTTGGCAAAGGGAAGGTGCGTTCCGTTATTATTGCGGCCATTTTTGGTGTGCCGCTGCCACTGTGTTCCTGCGGTGTTATTCCTGTAGCGGCCGGTTTGAAGCGGCAGGGTGCCAATAACGGTGCAACACTATCCTTTTTAATTTCCACACCGGAAACCGGAATCGATTCCATACCCATTACCTATGCATTGATGGACCCGATTATGACGGTGATGCGGCCGGTAGCGGCATTTATCACAGCACTTATTGCAGGGATCGCTGAAAATTTTATCCCGGCAAAACAGACAAATGGGTTTCTGAACGTGACACAGCCGGTCTGTAGTGAAGGCGGATCCTGCTGTTCATGCGGACCGGAAGAAGCTTCTCCAAAAAATAACAACGGGTTTATTAAAAAGCTTCTTTCAGGCTTGAAATATTCATTTGTTGAACTTCTGGGAGATATTGGCTCCTGGTTTATCGTAGGCCTTTTTCTGGCCGGATTAATAACCGGCCTGGTGCCGGACAGCTTTTTTGAGTCATATATGGGTAATCCGTATCTGGCCATGATTATTATGCTCCTTGCCGGTATGCCGATTTATGTCTGTGCTACCGCCTCAACACCTATTGCGGCGGCACTGATATTGAAGGGTCTTAATCCCGGTGCGGCACTTGTTTTTCTCCTAGCCGGACCGGCAACGAATATAGCTACCATGACAATGATTTCAGGCCTGCTGGGAAGGCGTACATTGCTGGTTTATCTCGGGGCGATTATGGTGAGTTCATTAGCACTTGGCCTTTTTACCGATTTGGTGTATCTAGTTTCAGGTACGACAGCGCAGGCCGCAGCAGGTCATGCAGCAGAGCTTGTCCCCGATAGCATTAAAATGATATGCGCTTTGGTTTTGGGGCTTCTGCTTTCAGTTGCTGTTTATAAGGATCTGAAGCGGCGATTTCGTAAATAAAACTGATTCAATATATTTAAGTTGTTTTTCAGGAGGTTTTTTTGGAACAGGCTCTTACAAAAAAAATAATTTCCTGGGATCAGGGTAGTAAGGAATCTCTTGATCAGCAACTGGTTTGTGAAGAACCGCTTGCCATCAGGATCAACGGAAAACCCTATTCGGTTGTGATGCGGACACCCGGTGAGGAACTGGCGCATGCGGCAGGGCTTTGTCTGGCCGAAGGGGTTGTAGACCATAAAGATGATTTTACAACGATCGGATCCTGCGAAGATGGTGACCTGAATGTTGTTACAGCAACAATCACTGAAGCCAGAAGCGCAAAGATTGCCGGGACCCTTGACCGGCGGGAATATATCAGCCAGACAAGCTGTGGAATTTGCGGCAAGGAAATCGTAAAGGATCTTCAGCAGGAGATTCGTCCGGTTGAAGATAACCTGCCGATTGATACGGCGCTGGCACTGACCTGCCTTGAAAGCCTTGGGACTCATCAGCCGTTACGTAAAAAGACGAGCGCTTCTCATGCCGCTGCACTTTTTGATAATCAGGGACATCTTCTTTCAATCGCCGAAGATGTTGGTCGCCATAATGCGTTGGATAAAGTTATCGGAAAGCTTTTTCTTGAAGAGGCGCTTCAAAAGGCATCACTGGCTGTATTATCTTCACGTATCAGCTATGAACTTGTACAAAAGGCGGCGAGGGCAAAGATTCCTGTCATTTTTGCGGTATCCCGACCCACTTCACTTGCTGTTGATCTCGCAACGGAAATGAATATGACGCTCGCCTGCCTGGCAAAGGGAAAAGGATTGTTGGTATTTTGTGGGGAACATCGTCTTATATGAAAAGATACTAAGCCGGAGGAAGTTTATTGAATCAGGATATCAAAATCCGCGACTTTGACAACGCATACCTTCAGTTTGATAAAAATCTTATAAGAAGAACTAAGAATCTTCGTCTTGTACCCGGGTTGGATGAACGACGTGGCGGGAAAATATCTTACGGAGAGTGGTGTCATGTTATCGGTATTTTTCAGACGCTCCTGTTTCTCCATTTAAAACGGAAAACAAATAATCGTATACTGGATATCGGGTGCGGTACCGGTCTTATGGGGATTGCAGCTGAGCCTTTTCTTGGCGGTAGCGGTCAATACACAGGCATCGATGTTAGTACAGAAGATATTTCGTTCTGCGTCCAAAACTATCCGCCGGATTCATATTCGTTCAAACACCATGATGTTCATAATGCGACCTATGCATCCGGACAGGTGGATGGCAACATTCCATGGGATATTGATGACAACAGTATTGATATGCTGACAGCTCTATCCGTATGGACTCACCTTAACGAAAGTGATGCACGGTATTACTTTTCAGAAATCGGCCGTGTTCTTAAATCCGGAGCAAAAGCGATGGTCACTTTTTTTCTTATGGATGATACATACTGTTTGAGACCGGATGCACAAACCGATACAAAGGGACGCTATCATAATACCAGCCGGCAGAAGTGGATTTTTGATACCCCGTGCTCTGAATCGGGAAACTGGTTTCATCCCAAATGGGCAAAACGTCCTGAGGATGCGATCGGTATAACTGAGGAAGGTTTGAATAGTCTTATGGCCGGCACAGGGCTTTCGTTGGCAGCATCATATCCGGGAAACTGGAAAGAGGTGCCGGGGATCTTTTTTCAGGATGTTCTGATTTTTCAAAAAGACTAACCGGGAAAGACATGAAATACCCCAAAGCAAATCATCCCATATCCCCGTAAACATACTGGATAATTGAACACGCTGCGATTGTGGCCGTATCCGCTTTTAGAATTCGGGGACCAATCGATACTGAGACAAACCCGTTTGTTTTTGCTTTTTCAATCTCTTCATTTGTAAAGCCCCCTTCGGGCCCCAGCAGAAAAAATATAGTTTTAATATCTTTTTCTGTTTTGAGAGATGACTGATTGAGGAGAACAGCCTCATTTTCCCAGAAAACAATTTTCAAGGTGCTTTCATTACTCATTTCCATGGCGTCATCAAAAGAGACAGCCTTCATGATTTCAGGGGTTTTGGTTCGACCACACTGTTTTATGGATTCCCTGGCGATTTTCTCCCATCTCTCTTTTCTGGCAGACAGTTTTTTACTGTCCGGTTTTGCTACAGATCGTTCCGCAAAAAAAGGTGCCCATCGGGATATGCCCAGCTCAGTCAGTTGCCTGACAAGGGTATCCATCTTTTTATCCTTAAGGTATGCCTGGGCAATTGTAACATGGACCTCCGGTTCAGTATCGGGCCGGCTTTCCGAAGTTATTGCTATTGCAACCGATTCAGCCGTTATGTTTGTGATTCTACCTTCGTACTCCAGGCCGCTGCCATCAATCAGTCTGATGATTTCGCCAGGCTTAAGACGCAACACATTCTTAATGTGATTGGCATCTGATCCGGTTAATCGGGCTCCTGTTTTATCAGATGTTAACTTGTCTAAAACAAATCGTCTCATTTTCTCCTCAAAAAATATGCGTAAAACTACGGTAACTGTTGATTTTCCTAAGAAATATCAAAGTAAATTGCTTGACACATATTATACCAGTATGATAATTTTTTCAAAATTTATTTAACAATATTAGAAATGTTTATTTGCTCTGATTTGGTGTCGAAAATAATTTACGGGGGTAGCTATGGATAACATTAGTGGGTTCGGCCAAAACGATGATGCTGCAAAACAGGATGAAGATGAAATTATTGATCTGACCAGTGAAGAATCTACGGCAACTGATGAAGATGATGAAATCATTGACCTGTTCGTAGAATCAGATGATGAAATCATTGAACCTGGCACAATATCCGAACCGTTTTCTACAGAAGATGAAAACTTGGTAGACCTCGTGAGTGCCGTTGGGGACGCACCGGAAGATGATGTTTTTGATATGGGTACATTAACTGAAGATATTTCTGATGACGATGATGGATCACCGGACCTTATAAGTGCCGTTGAGGAAACGCCGGAAGAAGTACCGCCTGATATGGGAACTTTTGCAGAAGAAGTTTCCGCAGATGAAGAAGAGCTTGTTGACCTCGTCAGTGCTGTTGAGGAAACGCCTGAAACCGGAACGGATGCCGCTCCTGATTTTGGTGATTTGGAAGTGAAAGATATTAGAGCAGAGGACCTTGTTGATCTGAATAGTGCGGTTGAGGAAGCGAATGAATCGGTGGAAGATTCATTTGGCATGGGCGACATTGATGAGGATGTTTCAGACGAAGCGGAATCATCTTTTGACACGGAAGAGGTTGCAACCACCGCTTTTGGTGCCGTAGCAGAGGACGTTATTGAGGATGAAGAAGAAATTGATCTTGGTGCGGTTAAAGATGATGCTACCGAACTTCAGAGTGAAGATATTGGTATAGACGATGAAACTGCAGAGATTGATGACGGCACAGATGGTGATTCCTTTGCAGATTCGCTTGGTGTGGATATTGAAAAGGGCCTGGAGACACCTGTGGTTCCGGTCGAAATAACCACCGAGCAGCTTGAAGCAGCTGTAGAAAATGTAATTGAAAAAATGTTTTCCGAAAAGATGGAAAAACTGCTTGAAGAGGTAATTGAGAGAACCGTTACCCGTGAAATTGACAGACTGAAACAGGTTATTATGGATGATGCCGATTAAGTTTTTATTGCGTATTTTAGCATAAAAAATATTGTTTAAATAAATCGGGGATTAATTATAATCCCCGATAAATTTTTTAAATCCCCCGAATGAATGGGGGCATCGTATTTTAAGGAGTATGGTTTAATGAGTTCAAATTCGCTTGATCAGGGATATGACCCTCAACGCATAGAAGACAGCTGGTACGAGTTCTGGGAAAAGGAACACCTTTTTGCAGCAGGTACGGAAGATGGCTGTAATAACTACTCAATTGTTATTCCGCCGCCTAATGTTACCGGCGTGCTTCATATGGGACATGCACTGAATATTACCCTACAGGATATTCTCTGCCGCTACAAACGTCTCCAGGGTGAAAATGTGCTCTGGGTTCCGGGTACCGATCATGCCGGTATTGCCACACAGAATGTTGTCGAAAAGAAACTGGCTGCCGAAGGGCGTGATCGCCATGACCTTGGTCGGGATAAATTTGTTGAAGAGGTTTGGGAGTGGCGTGAAGAATATGGCAGCGCCATTATAAATCAGCTTAAAAAGATTGGCGCCTCCTGCGATTGGAGCCGTGAACGGTTTACTATGGATGAGGGTCTGTCCAAAGCGGTTAAAAAAGTTTTTGTCCAGCTTTATGAAGAGGGGCTTATTTATCGTGGCGATTATATTATCAACTGGTGCCCTCGATGCCATACGGCGCTTGCAGACCTTGAAGTTGAGTACGAAGAGCTTGAAGGAAACCTTTATCATATCAAATATCCGTTTGAAGGAAGTTCAGACGGGCTGATTGTGGCCACCACACGTCCGGAAACCATGCTGGGCGATACGGCTGTTGCCGTTAACCCTGATGATGAGCGGTATACGGATCTCAAATTTGAAGAAATTATTCTTCCATTAATGAATCGAAAGATACCGATAATCAGGGATGCCTATGTTGAAACCGAATTTGGTACCGGCGCCCTTAAGGTAACCCCGGCGCATGATCCCAATGACTTTGAAATCGGTACCCGTCATAAATTGCCGAACATAAAAGTAATTGGTGATGATGGCAAGATGACGGCAGCGGCAGGCCGGTTTGAAGGCCTTGACCGTTTTGAATGCAGAAAAGCCGTTTTAAAAGCACTTGAAGAAGAAGGGCTTTTGATAAAAATTGAATCCAACCCTCATAATGTCGGTCATTGTTACCGCTGTAAAACCGTTGTGGAGCCTAACCTTTCCAAACAGTGGTTTGTCAGTGTTAAACCGCTTGCCAAAAAAGCAATTGAAGCTGTTGAAAGTGGCAAAACCAAGATTATACCCGAAATCTGGACCGCCAATTACTATGACTGGATGTATAATATTCGTGACTGGTGCATTTCCAGACAGATCTGGTGGGGTCACCGGATTCCGGCATGGACTTGTGAGGATTGCGGTGAGGTAATTGTTACCATGGAAGATCCGGATAAATGTCCGGCCTGCAGCAGTGAAAAACTTGCACGGGAAACAGATGTGCTGGATACATGGTTCAGTTCAGCACTATGGCCCTTTTCCACCATGGGCTGGCCCGAAAATACAGATCTTTTAAAACAGTACTATCCCACATCCGTTTTGATTACCGGATTTGATATTCTCTTTTTCTGGGTTGCCCGGATGATGATGATGGGCATCCATTTTATGGATGAAGTGCCCTTTGATGATGTCTATATTCACGCCCTTGTTCGTGATGAAGAGGGTAAAAAAATGAGTAAGTCCAAGGGCAATGTTATTGATCCGCTAAAGGTTATAGATGAATACGGTACCGATGCTTTCCGTTATACATTGACCGCCTTTGCCGCTCAGGGCAGAGATATAAAAATGTCCGAGCAGCGGGTAGAAGGATACCGCCACTTTGTAAACAAGCTCTGGAATGTGGCACGTTTTGCCATGATGCATTTTGGTGATAGTAAAGAATTCTCATTTTCAAAAGAAAACCTGGAGCTGTCGGATCGATGGATTCTTTCCCGCCTGAACCATGTTGCTGCAACGGTTAAAGATGCACTGGATACCTACCGTTTTAATGATGCGGCATCGGCACTTTACAAATTTGTATGGCACGAGCTTTGTGACTGGTATGTCGAGATCAGCAAGCCGACGCTTTACGGAAAGAAGGGCGAGGAAAGACAAAAGGCAACCATGGGTGTTCTGTGGCAGGTGCTGCGTGACACACTTGTTCTCCTTCATCCGATTATTCCGTTTGTTACTGAAGAGCTCTGGCACAAACTGCCCGATACGGAAGGCTCCATCATGAAGGCATCGATTTTCCATGATGGTATTGATCTTAGTGAAAATGGCCGTGATATGGCTGCTGAAAATGACATGAAGCTGGTAACGGATATTATCAGCGGTATCAGAAATATCAGGGGTGAAATGAATATTGCCCCGTCAATGGTGCTTAATGTAATCATCCAGGCAGAAGATGAAATGGTCAGAGATACGGCAAAAATCCATGAAGATATCATTATGGAGATAGGGCGCCTTGAATCCTTTACCATTGAAGCACCGGGTGATCAGCCGACCGCTTCGGCAACTGCTATTGTTGAAGGTGTTTCGGTTTTTGTATCCCTTGAGGGCATTATCGACTTTGCCGAAGAGATCAAGCGCCTTGAAAAGGAACTGGGCAAGATTGCAGGAGAAATTATGCCGCTTGCTAAAAAACTCAATAATGACGGTTTTCTGGGTAAAGCGCCGGCTGATGTTGTTGAAAAGGTAAAAGAAAAACATCAGACCATGATAGAAAAACAGGAAATACTGGGAGCAACCATAGAACGGATTAAATCACTGGAGAAATCCTGATACAGGAGACCATTATGGATAGTTCAGTTCAGTATCTTATAGAGTTAGCCTTTCAGGAAGATATCGGCTCAGGCGACATTACTACAGACTCGGTGATTGCGCCTGATGCGGAAGGAACCGGCCGGATTGTAGCTAAAGAATCCATGATTATTGCCGGACTCGATTTGGCCCGGGAGGTTTTTGAATTCCTTGACCCTGATATTACCATCTGCTCGAATTACAAGGATGGTGACAAAGTTAAAAAGGGTAAGGTTGTTATGGAATTTGAGGGCCGTATGCGGACACTTCTTATTGGTGAAAGAACAGCGCTTAATTTTTTACAGCGCCTTTCAGGTATTGCAACTAATGTGCGTTCCTATGTAGATGCGCTTGAAGGTAAAAATGTTCGGCTGGTGGATACCCGGAAAACCACTCCGGGCTGGAGAACCCTTGAAAAATATGCCGTTAGAATGGGTGGTGCTCATAACCACCGCATGGGCCTTTATGATGGTGTACTGATCAAGGATAATCATATCGCTGCCTGTGGCGGAATAACAAAGGCGATCGAAACGGTTCGCAAAAAAATATCCCATCTGGTTAAAATAGAGGTTGAAGTTTCAGACATGTCAGGTGTTAAAGAAGCGTTGAAAGCCGGTGCTGAAGTTATTATGCTGGATAATATGTCTATTCCGCAAATTGAGAAAGCTGTTAAGATTATTAAGAAAAAAGCAATTGTTGAAGTTTCGGGCGGGATAACGAAAAAGAAACTTCCTGCCCTGGCGGATACGGGTGTAGATATTATCTCCGTTGGTGCGTTAACGCATGCTGCCCGAAGTTATGACCTGAGTATGCGTATTGATGAGAAAGAAGATACCTTTGTGGCCGCTGAATGATACCGCTTCGGGATACAATTCCATCCAGGAATTTTCCAATTGTCAACTGGTGCCTGATCGGTATCAATGTTTTTGTATTCCTGTTTCAACTCTCACTTGGTGAAAACAAAGGCCTGTTTATCTATTTATATGGCCTGGTGCCTGCGCGTTATACAATACCTGAGTTAGGCAGTTATTTTACCGTTTTTCATCAGGTATTTTCATTTGTTTCATTTATGTTTTTACATGGAGGGTTCTGGCACCTTCTCAGTAACATGTGGTTTCTTTATATTTTTGGTGATAATATTGAGGACCGTCTGGGTCCCTTCAGATATCTTGCTTTTTATCTGCTTTGCGGTATTGCTTCAGGACTCTCACACCTGATGCTGAATACACAGTCTAACCTTCCCACCATAGGTGCTAGTGGTGCTGTTGCCGGTGTGATGGGCGCTTACATGATTTTGCACCCCAAATCAAAAATACTGGTATTAATCCCTATTATCATCTTTCCCTGGTTTGTTGAGGTTCCCGCATATCTGTTTCTTGGTATCTGGGCGATCATGCAGTTTATTAATGCCACCGTGACCCAGAGCGATATGGGCGGTGTGGCATGGTGGGCCCATTTCGGCGGATTTATATTCGGGATCCTGTTTTTGAAAATGTTTATGGCTATGCCGAAAATCGGCTTTACGGGACTGTCGAGAAAGATCACATCACGGAAAAAGTCCCACCGCCTTCAGATTATTCGACCCGTTGGGCCTGAAAACGAATCTAATTTGTACGGTACTATTCAGATTACCTCACATGAGGCGATTTCCGGAACCATTAAAAGTATCGGCATTTCATGGCAAATGAATAAGAAAGTTTATCGTGTTTCAGTTCCGGCCAATGTAAGCCAAGGTACGGTATTGAAACTGACCGGGCTTGGACGCCGGCTATCCGGCGGTAACAGGGGAAATCTTTTTCTAAAAATAAATATTCGGGGATAGCTTTTTTATTAAAAGAGACAGGTATAATGAGAATGATTATTGATATGGGAAAAATTCCTGCTCAGGTTGTTTCACAAGCATCAATCGTACTAACCCTGTTCCGGCCATCCTTTTTGGCCTGATACATGGCTTTGTCTGCCCGCTGGATAAATGTTGTCATTTCTTCTTCATGACTGTACTGGGTAATACCGATACTAATAGTGATAGAACCTGTTGTGCCCGGATCAGGATTGAAAACTTCTTTTTCAATTGTTTCCCTGATACGTTCGGCAACGTGGAGCGCATCCTTACAACCGGTCTCAGGAAGAATAATTGTAAACTCTTCACCGCCATATCTATATGCGGTATCCATTTTTCGAAGGCAGGATTTGATGATTTGTCCCAGTTTGATCAGCACCATGTTGCCCGCCAGGTGGCCGTAAGCATCATTGTATTGCTTGAAATGGTCAATGTCCAGTACCATCAGAGAGAGGTTGCTGCTGTATCGGTTGGACCGGTTTATTTCAGATGTCAGTTCCTTGTAAAAATGCCTTGAATTGTAAAGGGCAGTCAGATCATCAGTTATGGCCAGCTTCTGAAGTTTTGCCAGCATTTGATCGCGTTCTACCTTGAGCTGAATTTCCTGTAAAACTTTTCGGAGACGGAGCATCAGTTCTTCAAGGCGGACCGGTTTGAATACAAAATCGCTGGCGCCCATTTTTATAGCTTCTTCATAGGAGTACTCTGCACTGAAACCGGTCATGACAATAACAGCTGCCTCGCAATTTTTCTTTACATAATCAGTTAATTCGAGCCCATCAATGCCGGGAAGCATTATATCTGTTATAACAACATGAACAACCTCTTTTTTAAGAAGATCAATGGCCTCTTCAGCACTTTCAGCAATGATGGTATCAAAGCCGGCGTGTCTGATAAATTCACGCATTGTTTCTACAATCGCTCTATCATCATCAACAATTAAGATGGTTGTGTTCATTTTTAATTGTCCCGTATGAATTAATGGGTTATATAAGACGCCTGAAACTTGATATTTAGTGTAAAAAGCCAAAATACAATTTAAAAATTGACATAATAAAAATGAATTTGTAAAAAACCAAATTCTGAATACAAATATATATAGAATTTTGAATGGGTGTGTCAACTAACAATTTGTAACGTTGTCTCGCTGTATTCACATTACCGGTTATTGGTGGTTTTAGTTTTGAAAATGAAAAATATAAGAAATTTTAGTATCATAGCTCATATTGATCATGGTAAATCCACGCTGTCCGACAGGCTGATTCAGTCTACGGATATCGTTTCTGCCAGAGATTTCAAGGATCAGATTCTGGACAATATGGATATTGAACGGGAGCGCGGTATTACCATCAAGAGCCAGACGGTTTGCTTACCGTATACAGCCAAAAATGGAGAAACGTATACGCTTAACCTCATTGATACTCCCGGTCATGTTGACTTTTCCTATGAGGTTTCCAGGGCGCTGGCTTCATGTGAAGGTGCACTGATTCTGATTGATGCCAGCCAGGGTGTTGAGGCTCAAACCCTTGCCAATCTTTACCTGGCTATGGAGCATAATCTTGAGATTATTCCGGTCATCAACAAAATTGATTTGCCGTCAGCAGATATTGAACGGGTAAAAGACCAGATAGATGAAGACCTCGGCCTGGATTCTGAAAATGCGATACTGACATCCGCCAAAGACGGCATCGGTATTGATGATCTTCTTGAAAATATTGTGGCCAAGCTGCCACCGCCAACCGGTGAAACAGAAGCGCGGCTCAAAGCCCTGATTTTTGATTCCCATTACGATTCATTCAGGGGAACCATTGTTCATATCAGGGTGTTTCAGGGTGAAATCAAGCCGGGAGATACCATCAAGTTTATGTTCAATAATGCGGCTTATAAGGTTGAAGAGGTTGGTGTTTTTCAGATTGTACGGGTCCCGCAGAAAAAGATTTCTGCCGGACAGGTAGGTTATATTATTGCCGGAATAAAAACAGTCAGCGATACACGCTGTGGTGACACCATTACCCATAAGAATATGCCGTGTGATGAGGCGATGCCCGGATACAAAGAGTCCAAACCGGTTGTGTTTTCATCGGTATATCCGGTTGCCTCGGATGAATATGAGGATCTTGCCGTCGGCCTTGAAAAACTGAAACTAAACGATGCCTCGCTGGTCTATGAAAAAGACAATTCCGTGGCGCTTGGTTTCGGTTTCAGGTGTGGCTTTCTGGGCCTGCTTCATCTTGAGGTCGTGCAGGAACGGCTGGAGCGGGAATATGACCTGTCCCTGATTTTGACTGCGCCGTCTGTTCAATATGAGATCTACAGGACCGACGGTACAATGGAGATAATTGATAACCCTTCTCTGTACCCTGATCCGATGCTTATTGAATCTACAAAAGAGCCGTTTATTCGCGCCGCCATCATTGTGCCGGATCGGTATATGGGGGCTGTAATGAAGCTCTGCATGGATCGCAGGGGGATCAGCAAAAATTATCAATATCTTACCAATGACCGGCTTGAGATGATTTTTGAGCTGCCGCTGGGTGAGGTTGTATTTGATTTTTACGATAAGCTTAAATCGGTTACCCAGGGTTACGGGTCTTTCGATTATGATATTATCGACTACAGGGAGACCGACCTTGCCAAGGTGGATATCCTGATAAATGGTGATAAGGTTGATGCGCTTTCACAACTTGTACACAGCGACAGGGCTGTCGAGCGTGCACGTCATGCGTGTGATAAACTCAAAGAAGAAATTCCACGCCAAATGTATAAAATTGCTATTCAGGGCGCCATCGGCGCCAAGATTATTTCACGGACAACGATTAACGCTTTCAGAAAAGATGTTACGGCAAAATGTTATGGCGGTGATATCTCCAGAAAACGGAAGCTTCTTGAAAAACAGAAAAAGGGTAAAAAGCGGATGAAAATGGTTGGGCAGGTGATGATTCCGCAGTCCGCATTTTTATCAGTATTGAAAACAGATTCGGACTGATGAGATATGTCCGATAGTACTAAATAAATAATACACCCGGAAGGGAGAAATCAGTATGGGAAAAACAATAGCGGAAAAAATATTCGATAAGCATTTCGTGGACAATCCGTCCGGTGACATCCACGTGATTAAACTTGATGCCGTGTTCTGTCATGAAATAACCACACCGGTTGCCATAAACGATTTGGTCAGCCGAGGTAAGGACAGGGTCTATGACGCATCTAAAATAAAAGCCGTAATTGACCATGTTACACCGGCCAAAGATTCAAAAACTGCGGCACAGGGCAAAATTGTGCGCGACTGGGCCCGCCGCCAGGGCATCAAAGACTTTTTTGATATCGGTCGAAATGGTGTATGTCATGCTATTTTCCCGGAACAGGGTTTTGTCCGTCCCGGCTATACCATTATTATGGGTGATTCCCACACCTGTACCCATGGCGCATTTGGCGCTTTTGCTGCAGGTGTAGGAACAACCGATCTTGAAGTTGGTATCTTAAAAGGTGTTTGTGCGTTTCAGTATCCGCTCAGCATTAAAATAAATGTTACCGGCAAGATGCCGGAGGGCGTCTTTGCCAAAGATGTGATACTTGCCATTATAGGACGGCTTGGCGTCAACGGTGCTACCAACAGAGTTATCGAGTTTGCCGGCCCGGTCGTTGAGGCCATGTCCATGGAAGCCCGAATGACGCTTTGTAATATGGCCATCGAAGCCGGCGGTACATGCGGTATCTGTCGGCCGGATATGACGACGGTTGATTATCTCTGGAAGTATATAAGGGATGATTTTGGCTCAAAAGCGGCCGCACTGGAAACTTATTCTGAATTTTTACCGGATGCCGATGCTGAATATGAAAATATTATCGATATAGATGTTTCAAACATGGAACCCATGATGACCGTAGGTTTTAAGCCGGACCAGATTAAACCGGTTTCTGAAATGGTCGGTGAAAAGGTTGATCAGGTTTATATCGGTTCCTGTACGAATGGCCGCATTGAAGATCTACGGGCAGCCGCTGCCGTACTGAAGGGCAATAGGATCGATGATAATATTCGCGGTATTGTTTCACCGGCCACGCCGAGCATATATAATCAGGCCCTTGAAGAAGGTATTATAAAGATCTTCATGGATGCCGGTTTTTGTGTGACAAACCCGACATGCGGCGCCTGCCTGGGAATGAGTAATGGTGTTCTGGCAGAAGGCGAAGTGTGTGCGTCCACCACAAATCGTAACTTTAACGGCAGAATGGGCAAGGGCGGTATGGTCCATCTGATGAGCCCGGCCACGGCAGCAGCAACAGCAATTGCCGGCAAGATTAAAAATTCCAGTATGTATAAAGGAGCGTAGAAATAAAATGAAAAATTTTAACGGCACCGTACTTTTTCTGGATCGCTCAGATATAAATACCGATGAGATTATTCCGGCAAAATACCTTACGGAGATTACAAAAGAGGCGCTGAAACCTTACCTGCTGGAAGATCTGAATATGGATAGCTTTGACAGCAATACGGACCTTGAAGGTAAGCAGGTTGTTATCACAAGAGAAAACTTCGGCTGTGGATCATCCCGTGAACATGCACCATGGGCATTTGAAGTCAATGGTCTTTACATGGTTATAGCCGAAAGTTTTGCACGAATATTCCGGCAAAACATGTTCAATTGCGGCATGATGGCCATTGCGTTGCCAAAAGAAACGATTGAACGGATCTTTTTAACTTTTTCCGGTAAGGAGACGACTATTGAAACCGACCTTGAAAAGAACATTTTTGTAGTTCAGGGTGGCGGTGAAAAAATGGAAGTGCCTTTTACGGTATCCGATTACGACCGTTCGCTTGTTGAAGCCGGCGGGTGGCTGGAATTTGCGGATTCGAAGTACTGATAAGTAAAGATCGTTTAAAACAATTAAAGCGCCATTTTCTAATGAGTAGAGGAATGGCGCTTTTTTATATTTTATTAATTGTGCGGCACAAATAATAGTATTTATAGACTAAAAACCTTATCAGGGTGATTTAGACCTGATCCACCCTTTGGTTACTATCTTTTTTCCGCTGCATGATGGGCATCCACCGGAGGCTGCCGCCGTATTAACTTTTTCCCTCCCGCAAATAGTACAATATGTTTTCTTTTCACCATTATAAGCAGTTCTGCCCCGCCGCATCAGATATAAATCACTGAGTACATTTTGAATATTTTTAATGCTATTATTGATAATATCAAGCTCATTGAAAAAACGCTCTGCATCAGGCGCTTTGAATTCAGCGAAAGTTCCTTCAAGATTGGTGTGCATGGTAAGCCAATTCACTTTGCAAGAAGGCGGAAACTGCTTTGCAATTGTAAAATCACTTTCCCTCAGAAATCCCATTGATTCAAGGTCTTTTGTGGATATGTTGGAGATATTATTTCTTTTGATCATTTCGCTGGAAAAAGCGATCAGCTTGTCATCCTCACTGAAAAGTGTCGGATACATTTCATCATTATATCCGATAACATCTTTAAAGGCATTAATTCCGTCATTTCCATTGCCCAAAAACACACTTAAGATACTACTCTTTTTTATAACAATTGTATGATGTGTTATGTTTATCATGTGGTTTGTTCAGATCTGTTTTCAATTTTATTTGTCCTGCTTGACTGTAAGTACAATATCAGTACAAAAAGATTCCGGTTTATTAATTCGTAACGGTAGCGTCTACGCAAAAAAGGCGCAAAATATTCGCAAGCAGAAAAATATTCTCTGCCAGACAACAGATTCCTTTCAAATTGTAAAATAAGATACTACTTAGAACGTAAAGGGCACCCCGATGCCCTTTGGCAAGACTTAAGGGTATCTCTAAAAATTGCCTTTTGGAACCGATTACTGCGTTATATTAAAATTTGAATCCTCGAAATATATAATATATTCCTCCGGTTAAATTTTTAATATGTCTTGTACTCGTACCAAAATTCTAATTTTTAGAGATACCCTTAATGTTTTTGCGATTTATATAATTTATTGGAATTTGTCAAGGATTCAATTAGATAGACGGTTGGGCTTTTTTATCTGATTTGATTTAAAGGCCTTTGATACAGCCATGATATCCATATTTCTTAAAAAACGCTTAATCCTGTAATCACTGAGATTCATGTCAATTTTTTGTGCAGCACAGATGAAAATTTTCTGAAGAAAGGACTTGTTATGTCCTGGTATGATTTGAGATAAACTTTTCCAAACCCAAGGCCTGGTCATCTGAAATTGCACCAAACTTCACACTTCGCCGCCTCAAACAGAATGGTGTAAACGGCGACTTGTTCAGCATGGGCGAATCTGAAATATTTTCGACATTAACCTCATCAAAATAAAACTTTTCTCCACTGAAATATATGCCTATCTTAGAGGTTTTTTCAGGCGCCAATCCATTGTCGATATAGAGAAATGAGAGCCCTCCCTCGCTAATGTCAATGACTTGCCCCAGAATGTTGGACGGCTTTCTTTCAACTGCAAAAGCCCCTTCTTTAGCTTGTAAGCGTTCATATTGCCTTCTTTCAGATTTTTTCACGAGTATGCTCCTTCAAATTTTGTTTTAACCCTGATAAATTTAAGCTTCCTCAAGTGATACTATAAATTTCTCAATACCTGTTCGTTGCGTTTCTGAAAGTGTTCCAAACTTTACACCTCTTCTTATGGTTGTAGCGGCAACAGGTGTCGCTTCTTTGGCAAGTATGACATCCGATATATTTTCAACTGCCAGTTTATTGCAGAAAATGCCCTGGCCGGAATTGTAAAGTCCTATTTCTGAGCGTTTTCCAGGCGGCTCCCCATTGTCAAGGTAGTAAAAAGACAGACCCTTTTCGCTGATATCGGCAACCTGGCCAACCAGAACGATATTCCCCTTTTCAATTGCAAGGGTGCCTTCCTTAACTTTGAAACGTTTATATTTTCTTCTATCTTCGAAATCCATTGGATATTTTATTATTAAAAAGTCAAATTAGATACGGAAACAGCGTCAGGATCAGCAGGAGATATCAGGAGCGATTTAAATTGTTGTCGTATGATAAAAAATAAACGCTTCGAGTTCTTTGGTCTGGTTACCGGTAAGGGTTTTAAATCTTATTCCCCGCCTTAATGTTCTAACCTCATTATTTTCTGTTATATGCTCATGGTGAATTTCATAAACCGATTTGAACGTAGCGTTTTTCAGACAATAACCCTGGCCGGGTACATAAATGCTGAAAGCCTTAAATTTTTCCAGTATTTCTTCATTTTCCGAATAGAGAAAGGCAAGCCCGTCATTGCCGATATCAACAATGGTTCCGAGTATGGTATCTGAAGACAAATCTGCTGCATAGGCTTTATCTCTGATGTTAAACCGCATGTTTTGCCGTCTTTCGAGATCCATTTTATATTCCGGAAAATTATAAACGCTTTGAAAAGAAATTTGTATTATGTGTTGAGTTATCTTACTGATATTTCAATCATAATGCAAACAATAAATACCGAATAATAAAAAAATATTATCATTTAATCGCCGGGGCAACGTTTCCGGTAGTGATTATTCTCCGGAAATAACGGGTTTTATAATTTCAAAAGGGAGCGTTACTGTTTTTTTCATCAGGTTTATCAGGCCTGAGCCCACCATGTCGGGAGAGAGCGGTATTATGAACGGCCTGTCAATGGTTCCTGTTACCTTGACGGGGATGGCAATAACTTTAAGAATACTTAGCGGTGCTACAAACATTTTAAGATCCAAATTTGAAGAATTCAAATCAATCGAACCATTACAGGTTATATTTATAGAGTCTCCTTTGAGAATACCTTCGTCCAGTATGAGTTTGCCGTTTTCAATATGCCCCTTTACCTGCAGGGTATTATATGAAAAACCATCCTGGTTGATTTCTATAATTTCTCGAATATTTATAAAAGATAAAACTTTACTGATAAGGGACGCTTTATATACCCGTCCGTCCTGGGAATTCAACTCATAATTTCCGGACAGGGATTTGATTAAATCATCACTTTGGCCTCTGGACAGTATATGTCCATCAAGCTTGTAAGTTCCGGTAAGCGTATTTTCCCTATTGAGGAGACATGCTAATGTATCGGCAATCTGTAAATTTTTTACCGCGGGCTTGAAATCTAAACTTGTTTCTTCAGGTGTAAAGATGATCGTGCCCGGTGTTGAAATACCGCAAATTATAGCCTTTTTTAGTAAAATTTCAGTTTTCAGTTCATCAAAAGAGATATCGGCATGAGCGGGTACCCATACATACTCTTCGAATTGAAATTCATCAAACTTACACCTTATAATACCCGTAATTGGCAGACGCTCGTTTTTCTTTTTTGAACCTTTTTCTTTTTCCGGAAAATATTTTGCAATTTTTTTCCAGATGACCACTTCTGAAGAGACATCCAGGTCCAGGTTGATTCCACCCTCCCCTGTCCGGATGTGGCCGTGTGTGAGCGCTTTTATCCCTGCCCATGATATATCTGACTGCCTTATTGAAATTTCATTGCCCTTGCCGCTGATAGCGATAGACTTAATCTTGACAGGGGTTGATTTTTTTATCGGAATTTGTATTTTTCCTCCTGACAGCGACCCTTCAGCGGAAAAACCGGTCATCTCTTTAACCGGCACTTTAATATTGATATCTCCTTCAATATGACCATTAACAAACCGGTTACCGGACAGGACTTTTTCTATGGTGGATTTTACAAGATGGCCTTTAAAAGCCATGTTAAATTCATCAGGGCTGATCAAAAAAGACATCTTCGCATCTGATACATCATCGTTTAAATACAACTCCTTTACAGTAACTTCATCACCCTGAATATTTACATCTGCGGTTATGCCGACACCGGAATCAGTTTCAAATCCGCCTGAAAATGCCGTATGAGTGCCCTGGTTCCAGTCCAGTTTAATGCCGGGGCTTTTTATAATCGTTCCTGTTTTAATGTTTTCGGGTAAGGCATAATAGCTTTCAACCCATGGAACAATCTCTTTACAGACAAATGTTGATGCACCTGTCTGAACAGTAAGGTCGAATTCGGGTTTCCAATTGATTTTAGCAGACTGAATCGACAGGGAAGATCGGCCTATCTCTGCAGAAACATTCCTTAAGGCTACCCCTTTATTGTTGAAGAACAGGTTGCCACCGTCGGCTTTTATACCAAAGGGTAAAAAATCGTATTTTAAATCTGTTGAAAATTTTGAAATATCAACTGATGTGGTCATGGAACGGGTGGTTCCATCAAGGAGCAGTTTTCCGGACGCATTTCCGGTAAACGTTTCTAACAGAGATAGTTCTTTTAAAAAAAGCTCATCTTTAACTACCCTTTCAAGAATGGCTGGAAGTGGAGACAGGTCAGCATCCAGCATGACATCCAGATAAAAGGGCGATTCACCTTCCATCAGGCCGACTTTAAGTTTTCCCTTCTCACCGGTTGTCTTTCCAAATGCTGCCTTGATATTTTCTCCATTCAGGATACTATCCCTGATGACAACATGGCCGCTTACCCGGGTCAGGTCAAGGTCCACACCCGGCACAAAAATTTCACCGTTTTCCATTATTCCTGTTATCTCGATGTTTGAAAAGTCTTTCAGATCAGACATGGTTTTCCCGGTTGATTTTAAAGAGAATTCGGTTACCTGTCCTCCCCTGACAATATCACAGATGGTTTTTGCCACCTCAATATCGCCAATCAATGTAAGCGTTAATTCTCTGAGCGCATTAACATCTACATCCGTTGCATTGATCACAAGCCCGGTTTTAGCCGACATATCGAGCGGTTCAAGCAGCAGGTTCCGGCCTATCTCAAATTTTCCGGAAAGAGATAAACCGGGGTTGCCGAGAGTGATCTCTTCTATGCTAAAAGAGGTAAGGTCATCAGTGACGTTGACCATTCCTTTCATTCCCTCTCCTTTTAAAACTAAATGCCCTTTTCCATTTTTCAAAATTATAGTGGATCCCGAGCTGTAGATATCTCCATAAAATGATTTCAGACCATCAGTTCTGAAACTGATATTCAGGTTAAGGTTGGATTCAATAATTTTTTTATCTGCATCAGGTGCCAGATATTGAAGTATCCGTTTGGGATGAATGCCTTTAACTTCAATTTTCCCCCAGCCTTTGAGATCTTCAGGGTTAACCCTTCCTTTTATGGTAAAATTATCCCATGAGTTTCCACCGCATTGAATGTCCAGTGCGATGCTTTCAGGAAAGAGCTCTGCATTGATATTTAAGTTTTTTAACAGAAAAGGTGACCTGTTTTTGGGCAACAATTTTATCCGGCCGCTGGTGATTTGGATCTCAAGGCCCGGAGCTATTGAAACGAGATTTTTCAGCATATGAGTTAATGCTTTTTCAAATCCTTCGACGGTTAATGCTGGGCCATTACCTTCAGGATTATGATTTATTTCAGGTAAAACAAACTTAATATCCGGAGATTTTAACCGGACCTTGTCAAGAGACAGGCTTCCTTTTAGTAATGGGAGAATTTTCGGTGATACCGCCAGGTTTTCAAAGTTTCCTTCAAAAACATCAGGAATGGAAATTTTGCCTGACTCAGCACTGACCATGGGCCTTGGCAGAATTGATAAATTGAGCCGTTGAAAGCTGATACGACCATTCACAGTTTTTGATATTTCAGCTTTAATTTTATCTTGAAAGAGATCACTATTTATGTAGGCTTCAGCAATAAAAAGACTTGCCGATAAAATAATAATAAGTGCTGATATGGTTCCGGCAATCCAGTAGAATTTCTTTTTAAGTTTTGTCATATATGAAATACATTTTCAGCGTAGGTGATAATGTCCGGTAATAAATATTTTAAATGGAGGCAATATATCATACCGATCTTGTTCATTAAAGAACTTTAGTTGTGACGGATTGGAAAAAGCTTGGTTGACAAGCCCATTTGCAGAATTATTGTTTGAATAATATTGACATTCTGAACTGAAACAAAAAGGAGACCTTCATTGATAAACAGAGTTAAAACCACCCTGTTATTAGCCGTTATGACAGTTTTTATCGTTCTGGTTGGTCAGATGCTGGGTGGCCGGCAGGGCATGATTATGGCCTTTATTCTTGCAGCAGGAATGAACTTTTTCAGCTACTGGTTTTCGGATAAAATTGTTTTGAAAATGTATAAGGCTCAGGTGATAACGCCTGAACAGGCCCCTGAACTTTACGGAATTGTAGAAACCCTGACACAGCGTGCCGGGTTACCCATGCCGTCGGTTTGCATTATTCCCCAGGAGGCACCCAATGCGTTTGCCACAGGCCGAAATCCTCAAAATGCGGTTGTGGCCGTTACAGACGGATTATTGCGCCTTATGGACCGGGATGAAATAACCGGTGTTATTGCCCATGAGCTGGCCCATGTTAAAAACAGGGATATTCTTATTGGTTCCATTGCAGCGACCATGGCCGGTGCCATCATGATTCTGGCGAGTATGGCCCGCTGGTCAGCCATGTTCGGCGGTTTCAGGGGAGGAGATGATGATGACGGTGGCGGTATTATCGGTGTCATCGCGATGTCCATTATCGCACCCATTGCCGCCATGATAATCCAGATGGCTGTATCACGATCAAGGGAGTATCTCGCCGATTCTACCGGCGCTGAGTTTACCGGAAATCCGGAGGGATTGGCCCGCGCCCTTGAAAAGCTGGGTGCATATTCTCAAAAGATACCGATGGCGGCCTCACCGCAGACTTCACATATGTTTATTGTAAAACCCATGTTTGGCAAAAAAATGTCCAGTATGTTTTCCACTCATCCACCCCTTGAAGACCGGATTGCAAGGCTTCGGGGGAATAACAGCAAAACGGATATTACCTCTTTTAATGAAAGCGGTAATATCCAATCTGCCGGCAGGGCTTTCTGGGATCGGCTTTCGAAATAGAATTTGTTATCCCAGGAATGAACGGCTGGGGAATAACATTTCCTGAGCCGTTTATATTATTTATTCAGATTTGTCTTCAGTTATTGTAATATACCCTATGCTACGATTAACTCGATAATTTATTTGATTTCATCATTCCGGTACTGTAATAATCGTACCATGCTGAACGTTTAAGTACGATATAAAATTCAATAGAGGAGAAGAGATATGTTCAGAGAAGTGATGAGAGATAAAGAGCGTGAACTTGATAAAAATTCAGCGCTGGAAATTATTAAAAAGGGATCATATGGCGTACTTTCAACAATTGATGAAAATGGTTATCCATATGGTGTACCTCTGAATTACACGTATATCGATGATTGTATCTGCTTTCATTGTGGCCACGAAGGCCATAAAATAGATAATATTAAAAATTGCGAAAATGTTTCCTTTTGCGTGGTAACCAAATCAAATGTGCTGGCCAACGAGTTTGATACGGACTATGAAAGCGCCATTGCTTTTGGAAAAGCATCTAAAGTGGCAGATGATGCAAAAAAAGAAGAAATACTGCTATCCGTAATAAATAAGTATTCACCGGAGTTTATGAAAGCGGGTAAAAATTATATGAAGAAATTTTGGGATGACACCACTGTAGTGAAAATCGAGATTGAACATTTTACCGGGAAAGCACGTAAATAAAAATATGACCTTATCTTCATTGTGAAGGTAATAATCTGAAAGCCATATGGGACTTTACTAACTATCCTATTTCAATCTTGCACTCAGGTTTGTAAACCGTTTTTTTGTTTTGTTGTTTTTGATGCCCATAACAAGCGCTTTTTTACTTCCTATCAGAATTGCTAGTTTTTTTCCGCGAGTTACGGCTGTATAGATAAGGTTTCGCTGTAAAAGCACAAAGTGCTGGGTCATAATCGGAACAATTACCGCCGGGTATTCAGATCCCTGTGATTTGTGAATGGATACGGCATAGGAGAGTACCACTTCATCAAGGTCGGCATAGGTATAGCTGACATCAGTTCCATCAAACGATATGATGACCTCCCGGTCCTCCGGATTTATTACCCTGATCCGGCCGACATCGCCGTTATAAATATTTTTGTCATAGTTATTTCTGATCTGCATGACCTTGTCATTGAGCCTGAAACCGGTTCCGCCGCGTGTCACTTCAGTTCTTCCGGGATTTAATTTTTCCTGCAAACGGATATTCAGATTACCTGCCCCCACAAGACCTTTGTGCATGGGGCTCAGCACCTGGATATCATTCACCGGATCAAGGCCATACCGTTTTGGGATTCGCTCTTTGGCCATGGTCAGAATCATATCCACAACACGCTCAGGATCATTCTGTTCGATAAAGTAAAAATCATTATTGGGCGGATAGGGTTCAAGTTTGGGGAAATTGCCATGGTTTATCCGGTGGGCATTAACAATAATCCGGCTCTCCTTTGCCTGCCTGAAGATTTCATTGAGCGTTACAAACGGCACGACACCTGAGTTAATAATATCGCTCAATACATTTCCTGCCCCGACAGAGGGCAACTGGTGAACATCTCCCACCAGGACAAGGATGGCATTGGGTGGTACGGCTTTTAGCAGGTAATGCATCAGAATCGTATCCACCATGGAAACTTCATCTACAATAAGAACATGACATTCAAGGGGATCTTCATCATTTTTCTGAAAACCGCCCTGCTGCATATTGAATTCAAGCAGGCGATGAATGGTTTTGGCTTCATGGCCGGTGGCCTCATTCATCCTTTTGGCGGCCCGGCCTGTGGGGGCTGCCATCAGAACCTTGAGACGCTCGGCCCGGCATATTTTAATGACGGCATTGATGATGGTGGTCTTTCCTGTTCCGGGTCCGCCGGTGATCACCATCACCTTTTTTTTAAGAAAACTGCGAATAGCCGTCTCCTGCTGTTCTGCCAGACGGATATGAAGCTCCTGATGAAGTTTTTGAATAACCTGATCCGCATTGAGATGAGACAGGGGAGATACAGGTGCAGTCAGCAGAATTTTCAATCTTCCGGCAATACGGGTTTCGCATAGATGGAATTTGGCAAGATAAACGGCTTTATGATTTTGATGAAAATTTTCAACATCATCATTGAGATCTTCGATTATAACCTGTTTATCTGTAGCAATATCGGCAATGCCCTGGCGGACAAGCTCCTTTTCAACTTGGAGAATCTCACAGGATTTTTCAGTGAGCGGCTCATAAGGGAAATAGACGTGCCCCTCATCGGAAAGCCGGTGTAATACATATATAATACCGGCACGAATCCGGAAAGGAGATGATTTTTCAAAGCCGAGTTTTTCTGCAATATTGTCTGCGGTAACAAAACCGATGCCGAAAATATCGGTGGCCAGCTTATATGGGTTTTCCGTTACCACTTCGATGGAATGATCACCATACTGTTTGAAAATCTTTGAGGCATAACCTGAACCGACGCCATGGGATTGCAGAAAGATCATAACATTCCGGATCTCCCGTTGCTCATCCCATGCCGTTTTGATCATTGCAATGCGTTTCTTGCCGATACCGTCAACCTGGGAAAGTTTTTCCGTTTCACTTTCAATAGTATCCAGGGTTTTTTCGCCGAATTTTTTTACAATACGACTTGCCATTTTGGGCCCGATACCGTTGACCAGGCCCGAACCCAGATATTTCCGGATACCATAAACTGTTGCCGGCACCTTTGTCTGATAGCTTGAGATCTTGAACTGTTCACCATAAACCTGATGGGCAGACCACTCTCCCTGCATATCAATTATTTCACCAGGAGCCGGTGCAATAATGTTACCGACAACCGTTACAAGATCCCTGTGTCCGCGGACCTTTACTTTTGCAATGGTAAAGCCATCCTCTTCACTGGTATATGTAATTCGCTCTATCTGTCCTGAAAGCGTTTTCTGCATGAAATCTCCTGAGGTTTTCAATAACCTCTATAAAACCAGTTAATTAAAATCTTTTCAATCCAATTTTTTCAATAGTCGGATTCAATTTGACGAGGGCGCTTTTATATGAAATTAAAAGATCATCTTGTTTTCCTTTTTTACCAAATTATTATCGGTCGTTTGTTTTTGCTAATAATATATCAGGAGAATTTGTTGATGGACACTTTGCAGGAATTTTTCAAACAGTATCCTTACGTGGGTTATATTATCAAAATGGTTGCGGTTATCTGCATCTCCTACATATCTTATTTTATAACCAAAAGATATGTTGTCAAAACAATGGCAACGCTCATTATAAAATCAAAAACAAAATTTGATGATGCGCTTTTCCAGGAAGGCCCGCTAAGACGCATCGCATACCTGGCCCCCCTTATAGTTATATTCAGCAGTGCGAACTTGTTTCCTTTTGCGGAAGAGATTATCCAGAAAATATCAATGGCTGTTTTCTGGTGGCTTCTCCTCTTTCTTGCCGGCGCTTTACTGACAGGCCTCAATGAAATTTATACCCATAGTGATGTGTCAAAGGGTCGATCCATAAAAGGTTATATTCAGGTTATAAAAATTCTTATATATCTCATAGGCGGTACGGTTATCATCAGCAGTCTGCTTGGTCGATCCCCGCTGATTATCTTCAGCAGCTTTGGCGCAATGACCGCCGTTTTGCTGTTAATATTCAGAGATACCATCCTTTCATTTGTAACCAGCCTTCAGATCAGTTCAAATGATCTGGTACGGGTTGGAGACTGGATTGAAGTTCCCAAGTACGGTGCGGACGGTGATGTTGTGGATATTGCCCTTCATACCATCAAAATACAGAATTGGGATAAAACGTTTACCATTATCCCGACCCATAAATTAATAGAGGAGACCTTTAAAAACTGGCGCGGCATGCAGCTCAGCGGTGGTCGCCGTATCAAGAGGGCGATTTACATTGACATCGAAAGTGTCCGGTTCTGTGATGATGCAATGGTTGAAAAATTCAAAAGAGTCAAGATTTTGAAAGATTATGTTGTCCGAAAAGAAGAAGAGCTTAAAAAATATAATGAAGAGCAGGGCGTAGATCCGGATGTGCTGATAAATGGCCGAAGAATGACTAATATTGGAACATTCAGGGCTTATATTGTGGCTTATCTGAAAAATCATAAAAAAATTCACCAGGGAATGACGTTTATTATACGCCAGCTTCCACCTTGCGAGACAGGGCTTCCCATTGAAATATATGTATTTACAAATGACACGGCCTGGGCAAACTATGAAGATATTCAGGCGGATATTTTTGATCATCTCCTGGCGGGAATGTCAGAATTTGATTTAAGGATATTTCAGAATCCTACCGGTCGTAATTTTGAAAAGTTGGCCGGTTCAATTGCTAAATAAAATTTGAATATTATTTAGCAATTTTTTAAATAAATTTTAATAACTTACAAGTAGGCTTTACCCTTTTTCAGGAGGGCCGTACATGGTGATGAGGTTTTTGCCATGTGGTTTAAGTTTCCGGCCACCTCCAATAAACCTTCACAAGCCGCCCGCCGCGTTTTCCCCGTGTTAATAACGCCCGCCTGATCGGTAAGCACCTCTTTGCATCATGTAAAAAAAGTTGACGGGTAATGTGCGTCGGCATGATTTGCGCCTGTATGATGAGTTATTTAATATATAATTTAATTACAAATAGTTACATGGATTCATATTTTTTTAAAACACGGACATAGTGTTTACTGTAATAGGCATGATGTTTGCTGTTAACAACTATATGATTAGAGCAACTCGTCCAAAAATTGAATCCCGTATTGTTTTTATTGTGGTTTATATAGCAATAACCTGCATTGCATTGGGAACGATTCTTAGTTTTTGGTCAAGTCGTGAAATGCGCGAAGTGGTTGATAAGCAGTTTAATGAGGAACAGCTCTATGTTGCCCGAAGTGTAAAAACTTTAATTGAACGGGAACTGCGCTTTCTTCAAAAAGAGCTGCTTTTGCTATCTGAAAATATCGCTGTCATGAACAGCACTCCCTCATTTCAGCATCTTGAAATTCAAAACGAGTTTAACCGTGTACAGGAAAGCGGTGTCTGGAAAATTGAAAGTGTAAATCTTGAAAACCGCATAACATATTCGTATACCCCCCATTCACCATGGAAGGAGATAGAAAATATAGACGTTAACATAACGGACCCGGTTCAACTTAAGGCGGCATCAGACCACTCGGTGTGGGTTTCAAGGCCTCAGACAAACGCTTCTGAAATCCATCTGATAATGGCCGCTCCGTTAATTGGCGATGAAACGGAGCTGCTGATTTTCCATATTAATATTTCCATATTTCTGGCACCCTTTATAAAAGATATCCACTCCGGGAAAACCGGTTATGCATGGATCATTGATGAAAAAGGCTATTTTCTCTACCATCCGGATGTGTCTTTTATCGGAAAGAGCGCATTTACTGTTCGCTCGGAAAAACATCCCGACATTTCCTTTTACACAATCAATTTTATTCAGAAGGAAAAAATGCTCAAAGGGGATGAGGGCACCGGTTCATATGTTTCAGGATGGCACCGGGGTAATACAGGTAAAATAAACAAACTGATCGCTTTTACCCCTATCTCTATTTCTAATAAACCTCCTCAAAAATGGTCGGTTGCGGTGGTGGCACCAGTCTCGGAAATAGAAGAGGCCCTGGAAGAGGGCCACCTCTGGCAATTGAGCCTTCAGGGTTTTGTTATTATCATTATTCTTTCGGCAGCACTGTCCATACTGTTTCTTGAAAGGAGATGGTCGGGACGGTTAAAAGAACAGATACGAATAAGAACGGCAGAGCTGGGTCGTTCGGAGGAAAATTATCGTTCTCTCGTGGAAAGCGCAGAAGACTTTATCTATACCATCGACAAAAACGGGATCTTTCAATCGGCAAACAGCTTTACCGCCGCCTTCTTCGGTACAAGCCCGAAAAATCTTATTGGAAAGAGCATTTTTGAAGCTTTTTCGGAAGAAAGCGCCAAGAGACAGATCGATATTTTACAACAAGTTTATAATAAAAATAAAAGCGTTCATGATGAGTTGATATTTAAAATAAACGGAAAAAATATTTGGATAAATGCCAACTTCATGCCCTTGAAAAGTAAGAACGGTAATATTACTGCGGTGCTTTGTATTGCAAGGGATATTACCGAAATAAGAAATCTGGAGCGGCATCTCATCAATGCAGAAAAACTTGCATCAGTCGGGACGCTGGCAGCGGGAGTTGCCCATGAAATCAATAATCCGCTGGGCGTTATCCTCGGTTTTTGTGACCTGTTATTACGGAAAAAAAAGCCGGGCAGCCAGGAATATGAGGATCTGAAAATTATTGAACGTCAGGGACTGCATTGCAAAAAAATTGTGGAAAATCTTCTCAGTTTCTCTCGTGAACGGGATGAACATTCAGCGTATTGTGACATGAACCGCTGCCTTCAAGAAATTCTCAGAGTTGTCCATCATAATCTTGAAATAAATCAGATTAAGCTTTTTACTAATTTTGAAAAAGAGATTCCTCCGGTTAATGGAGATACGCATCAACTGCAGCAGGTGTTTTTGAACCTGATTAACAACGCGGTTGCATCCATGCCCGGAGGGGGTTCGATAACAATAAGTACCTATCTTGATAAGGCAAGACGGAAAGCACGAGTTATACTCCGAGATACAGGAAGCGGGGTTGACCCGGCGAATCTGGATCACATATTTGAGCCATTTTACACTACGAAACCTGAAGGCGAAGGGAACGGTCTGGGGCTTTTTGTAAGCTACGGTATTGTTACCAAATTTGGCGGTACAATAGAGTGTATCAGTCAAACCAGGGGTGTGACCTTTACAGTGGAGCTGCCCATTAAAGATTGTGAGGAATGATGGTAGGAAAAATTTTAGTAATTGATGATGAAAAAGATATGCTGCTGTTGATTGAACGAATCATTACCGATGAAACGGCGCATGAAGTTACAACCGAATCAGATCCGGTTAAAGCCCTTGAGTTGTTTGAAAGCCAACCGTTTGACCTTGTAATCTCGGATCTGAAAATGCCCAAAATCGGCGGCATTGCGCTTCTTGAAAAAATAAAGAAAATGAACCCGAAAGTATCGGTTATCATGATGACCGCTTACGCTACAATTGATACCGCTGTAGAGGCGACGCGGAAAGGCGCACATGACTACATTTCCAAACCTTTTAAACGGGAGCGTATTCTTGTGACCATAGAACAGGTCATGAAATGGCAGAAAATGTTAAAGGAAAATGATACCCTTCGGGAAGCACTGGCCGATCAAAATTGTTTTTCCTCTCTCATCGGGTCGACGCCGGTAATGAAGGAAATTTTTGAACGCATTCGGCAAGTGTCGCCCACTATGGGCACCGTGCTGATCACCGGAGCAAGCGGCACCGGCAAAGAGCTTGTCGCTAAGGCCATTCACCGGCATAGTCAGAGGTGTACAAGGAAACTTATTACCATAAACTGTACGGCAATTCCCGAAAATGTCTTGGAAAGTGAGCTTTTCGGACACATCAAGGGTGCATTTACCGGGGCATGGAAAGATAAAAAAGGGCTGGTAGAGGAGGCCCATGAAGGCACATTATTTTTGGATGAAATTGGAGATCTCAGCCTGTTGATGCAGACCAAACTGCTAAGACTTCTTCAGGAAGGTGAGTATAAGCCGGTCGGCAGCGTAACTACAAAAAAAGCCGATTTGCGTTTCATTGCTGCCACCAATTGTAATCTCAAAACAGCCATAAAAGAAAAAACCTTTAGAGAAGATCTGTATTACCGGCTCAATGTTATCAATTTTGAATTGCCCTCTCTCAACGAGAGAAAGCAGGATATTCCAATATTGAGCCATCATTTCCTTAAAAAATATGCACGACTCTATCAAAAGGATATCCGGGAGATCTCACCTGAAGCAATGCAGGCCATAATGTCCAATGATTTTCCAGGCAATGTTCGGGAGTTGGAAAACACGATTGAAAGAGGTGTAATTTACTGCAGAACACAAATGTTGGAGGTAAAAGACCTGTTTCTTGAAAATGAAGATATAGACCTTCAATCCGATTTAAGTTCTGACTTCACCAGACTTACTTTTCATGAGGCAAAAGATCGTGTAACCCACATGTTTCACAAGCAGTACATTGAATCACTGCTCAGAGAAAACGCCGGCAATGTCAGCAAAGCGGCTGAAAAAGCAGGCATTAAACGCCAATATCTTCACCGACTGATGAAAGATGTAGACATTGACGGCAACAGCATCCGGAGCTTGTCCGGTCAAAACAAAAAAAAATAAGTTCTGAGTACTGAGCGATGAATCTTGTAAAAAAATAAAAATAGGAAGTGAGGAGGAAAAAAGAAGTAGAAAGTACTGAGTGATGAGTGATGAAAAAATAGGCGAATTTACCCATGCCTCACCACTCATTGCCCAGTTTTCGATAACAACATAAATCAAGCATTGGGAATTAAATAAGCGAGATAGCCGACATAACAGCATAAAAGCACAAACCCGGACCTTCGGGAAACCGTATAGTTTGTTCGCATCATCAGCCATGTCAGAATACAGATGCTCAGCATTACACCATAATCGATGACCAGCCCGCTTTCGATAAACCCACCGGGAATTGGGATCGGTCTAACAATGGAAGCGGCTCCGATAACGCTTAGAATATTGAACACATTACTTCCAATCAGATTTCCAATACTAATGTCCATCTCTTTTTTTAGGGCTGCTACAACGGAGGTGGCCAGTTCAGGCAAAGATGTTCCAAATGCCACGATCGTAAGTCCGATGAATTTTTCACTGACACCGAACTCCCTCATGACAATCGTTGCTGCATCTATGAGTACCTGGGCACCGATAACCACACCGGCGATTCCGAAAAAAATTAGGAAAAGCTGTTTTGGTCTCGACTCAATAAGCCCGATATCATTCAGCTCAGCTTCAGCGTCAGAAGTTTCCACTTCAGAAACCAGCGCACTCTCCTTTTTGGAGACCCGATAATTATATATGGTGTAAAGAATGACACCTGCAAATAAAACAATTCCCTCGAGTCTGCTGATCATCGAATTAAGAGAAATCAATAGTAAAAATACTGATATGGCGAGCATAATCGGAATGTCGCGTTTGACAACGGATTTATTACTTGTAATCGGCATTAAAAAAGCGGCCATACCGAGAACAAGTGCAATATTGCAAATATTACTTCCGATTACGTTTCCCACCGCAATCATGCTTTTGTTCTGGATAGATGCTACAAAACTAACTACCAGTTCAGGAGCGGAAGTGCCGAAAGCAACTACGGTCAACCCGATGACAAGTGGCGTTATACCCAGGCTTCGGGCAAGATTTGAGGACCCCTTAACGAGCCATTCAGCGCCATAGTAAAGTAAAACAAATCCGACTATTAACAATATATACTGAATCCACATAGTTTTAAATCTCCTTTCAGACATTGGGCGATCAAATCCGTCATAAATCTCTTATTGCCTTAATATTCACCGTGAAGAAATTAATGCTTAAGGCTCCGAAAATAAAAACAGCAAACTATATGCCAATAATTTACAGTACTACGAAATAAATTTGGTAAAAAGGCTGAAAGCAGTGATCAGAGCGCAAATCGTTTCGAAGTGTATCTCTAAGAACGTTTTTTAAAATTTCTTCACACCGGATAATTGTCACCGGTAAGTTTCATTCCCTACTTCACCTGTCGCCGGTCAGTTTACAACTTCATATATTACTTTCAAAAAAGACTTTTGAGATCAGATTTAAAAAAAAGAAAAGTAATATTTATTTGCTTTATTTCCAGTATATTAAAAAGCCTTTTCGACAAACTTTCGATTAATTTTCCAGCCTGGCATATGTTTTGATTAAGGAATTCATAACAGTGTTTATATAAATCTAAAATTCTACTTCGTGGGACATAATCTCAACTTAGACCGAATTAGAAAAAAGGAGGTTTTTTATGGAAAAAGTAAATATACAAAAACAGATGGGATGGGAAGTTGCCCGGAACCTCGAAAAAGAGAAGGAGACTATTTTCGAGCGACTGGTTCCCGAGTGGCGGCATCTCAGGGCGGCTTTGGGCGGAATTGTCGTGTTTTTCATGGTATTTTTGATAGGTATCTGGCTTGCCGGTAATCCCTTTGAACCGACGGTGAGAATTCAATCCGCCTACAGCATTGCGCACGGCCTGACGGGAAATACCTGGCACATTATATGGTCAGTGGTTCTGCTGGCGGCGTTTTTTGAATTCATGGACGCTTCCGCAGGTATGGGTTTCGGCACTGCTCTGACGCCGATTTTGCTGGTACTCGGATTTGATCCCAGACAGATTGTCCCGGTTGTAATGATTCAGCAAGGCGTGGCCGGTCTGGTGGGAGCCTTTTTGCACAGGGAGTTTGAAAATGTAGAATGGAAATTCAGCCCTATGTCTGAAACGGTTAAGCTTTCGCTTATCATATCCCTGGCAGGGTGCGCTGCTGTCTGCCTTTCTATTGTAGGCGTATACAAAATCCTGCATGTCGATAAGGTCTGGATCAAACTTTACGTGGCGATTCTCCTTCTGATGATGGGCTTTATTTCCGTATTCCAGTCAAGAAAGGAACGGCCCTACAGGCCCGGCAAAATGATTGGGTGGGCGGCGCTGGCGGGATTCAATAAAGGGGTTGGCGGTGGTGGATACGGACCGGTTGTCACTATCGGTGGCCTTTTGGCCGGTGTGCCGGTTAAAAGTATGCTCGCCGTTACCGCTATCTGTGAAGGTGCAGTAAGTACTTTTGCCATCATTGTATGGATTGCATTGCTCACAAGCGGGGTCCAGATCGATTATATGCTGTTGCCGTCCATGATGATTGCCACCATGTTCTCAGCCGTGGCCGCACCTTATATGACAAGGGTCTTTCCGGAAAAGCTATGGAAAATTATTGTACCTTCTTATTGTATTATCGTAGCGGTAATCTGTTTCTGGAACATTGCTCCCGGCATCATAAAAAAGTTGGCAGGATAATCCGATTCGACACCCGTGTTCAGCTTCAAATTTTGCAAACTCACCGGGCTCCGAACGGTTGCGGAGTCCGGTTTTTAAAACATTTATCGTAAAATAAATTATTAAAATATCGGGAGCATTTTTATGAATTACTCAGGAGAATATACACCGATGAACCAATGGCATAAAAGCCGATCCCTTCAACAACGGGCATCCAATTTCGGCATCACTATGATAGTGATGGGCGCATGTTTTATTCTATACTACTTGGGCTTTTTCGGTAGCCAGGAAGGGCCGTTACAGCCTGAAAAAATAGGTGATGCCCTTGCAGGCATGGGAATTACAAGGGGAGATATGATGATGTTTTTTTTCTCTGCTGCCATTATTGCCGGTACCTGGAACTGGGTAGTCAATCTGACTTGCTTTCTGATCGGAGCACGGATGACCTGCAGCAAACCTTTGGCGGGCGGCAAATCCGTATGCGGCGTATCTGTAAAACGCAAAAGTGCATTTTGCAATAAAATCGGGGAAAAACGAATACACTATGTGTGTTCCCAAGGACATAAACAACCGGAGGCTCGGTTTCAAGCAATTAAAAAGGGGCCTTTCAGTCATAGCCTGTGGATCACTTGCCTGTTGTTTGGAACAATGATATTTTTCATTGCATATTAATTTTGGCGGAAAACGGAAATTACTGTAAAGTTATAATACGGCCATGAAACACTTGCGAATCAATATTATTAAGAATTGCCGAGAGTGGGCCAAACCGCTCAAGAAAAATCTCTACGCGCTTTACCTGGCGTGCATGGACCCAAGAACGCCCTGGTATGCCAAAGTGTTCACTACTGGTGTGGTCGGCTACGCTTTCAGTCCCATTGACCTTATTCCTGATTTTATTCCTGTTCTGGGATATTTCGATGATATTATCCTGGTTCCCCTGGGTATTTATATTGCATTAAAAATGATTCCTGAACCGATTATGAGCGAATGCAGGGCACATGCAGAAACAATTCTCAACAAAAGTAAACCCAAAAGCCATATCACGGCAGGCGTTATTATCGCCCTGTGGATTCTGATGTTCGGATCTGTTTACTTCATTTTCAAAGGCCTCTGGCAGGAAGTTTAGCCCGATAATTTGGTAACTGAGGGAGAAATACTTGAACAAAAAATTCCGCATACTTTTGGTAGATGACGAAGAAACATTCGTAATGAATCTGGCCAGGATCTTTGCAGTTCGGGGATTTGAGACCAAAACGGCATTCAGCGGCTTTAAAGCGATTGAAATCATTCAGGCCGAACAAGATTTCGATGTTGTTCTGCTGGATAATCAAATGCCGGGAATGGATGGAGTCGAGACGCTTCGCCATATCAAGAATCTTGCACCTGATACTGAAGTCATTATGCTCACCGGTTATGCCTCCCTTGAGTCCGGAGTCCAGGCCGTCCGGGAAGGCGCTTTTGACTATCTGATGAAGCCCTGTGAC
The DNA here is from genome assembly GCA_021737275.1 of Desulfobacterales bacterium. Classification (GTDB taxonomy): domain Bacteria; phylum Desulfobacterota; class Desulfobacteria; order Desulfobacterales; family JAIPEE01; genus JAIPEE01. Next base: position 114,680 of record JAIPEE010000004.1, on the reverse strand, counting down.
ATTGAAGATCTAACCGAAAAAGTTCAGGCGGCCTGTGAGCTCGAACATATTCGGCGGCATCCGATACTCTGGCCCAGAAAAAAAGCAGGAGAAATTATTCTGTTTGCTTTTTTACCTTTGAAATCTGAAGATCCGTTAACATCGGCGCTTGACCTTTTCAACCGATACACCGGAAAAAAGTCTGCGGATACCTTATTTATTACTGATCGCCTGGATCGGCTCCAGGGCCTGGTTACTAAAAGTGATCTGATTACTGCGGCCCGGGAAAACCATCCGCTTCAGAAGATTACATGGGATTCACTCACTCATCACCCCCAATGGCTTCCGGAAAAATGTATCGGAGATATTATGTGCCGGAAAACCATCACAACCGGCTCCGATGCAACACTTAGAGAGGTTGCGGACCGAATGATTACTCATAAATTTCGAAGTATGCCGGTTGTTTCCAATGAAGGTGCCGTCATTGGCATTATAAGGATGCGAGATGTTCTGGAATTTATAGAATACGAGGTTGAATAAACAACCCGTTTAATCGGCTGTTGCTTCGCATTCGAGAACCGCAGGAGGCGTAAGAGATTATGACAGCGATTTCACATATAGATAAAAAAAACCGCCCCAATGATTATCCTTATTTTCGCCGTACATGGAAAAAGGTAGTTATGGCGCTACTGGTATCATCCTTTGTGCCTCTGATCCTCATCGGCGGAGGGCTGTATTATTATTTCGCCTGTGAGTTAAAACAGAAAACACTCGACTCGCTTAAAACAGAAGTAATCCAGCACAACAAATCCATAGACCGTTTTTTGTCGGAACGAATCGTTGCCCTGAAACTAATCTCCGAGCAACAGACTTTGGCTGAGCTGGCACTTCCCGGACGAATCCAATCAGTTTTCCAATCGTTGCACCGGCAGTTTCCCTGTTTTGAGGATATCGGAATCATTGACGCCCAGGGAAAACATAACGCTTATGTCGGCCCTTACTCTTTGCTTACCGCAAATTATAAAAATGCGCCATGGTTCAAGTCAGTTATGGCCAGGGAGATCTTTGTCAGCGACATTTTTATGGGTTTTAGAAATGTTCCTCATTTTATCGTTGCCGTCAAACAAAACAGTGATGGAAGCGAATGGATCATCCGGGTAACCATAAACGTCAACATATTTGATAATATGGTTTCTGAAATCACAGGAGACAGAAAAGGAGATACTTATCTGATAAACACAAACGGCCTATTTCAAACCCGGCCAAAGATAGGTGGTGAACTGATGGCGCAATCACAATTGAGCGCCATAGAACCATTTGATGGCATCCGAACGATCGAGAACGGGAAATCTATTATTTTGACGACCTGGCAGAAACAAGTCCCCTGGATTTGTGTCGTCCAAATGGAACGTAAAGAACTCTTCAAAACACTGCACCAGACAAGAAATATTGCAATTCTGGTCTTCCTGATGGGTGGTTTTCTGATGGTGCTGACAATACTGCTCACCACCAACTACCTGGTTTCAAGGCTAGAATCAAAAAAACGAATCATTTTGATTCTAGACAAACAGCTCAGACACATCAGTTACATCTCCTCTGCAATGGAACTGTCCAATAGTTTTTTTCAGGAGATTAACGATACCCTGGCAAACATCGATATAACCGCAACCTGGCTGCAGGATTTAACGGAGCCCGAAAAAACGAAAGAAATAAAAGACGGCATGGCTCAAATAAAATCCCAGGTTGCGCAGAGCCGAAAAGCCATGGATCGGTTTTTACAGTTTATCCGTCCGGGTGAATCAATTATTACGGATATCGATATTAACAAGGTATTGGACAATCTTACAGAGATTCTTGGTAAAGAATTGCATCTTCGTAATATCCGTATTAAAAAAGAATTTCAACCATCGTTGCCGGTTATTCGAAGTGACAGAACAAAAATCAGACAAGTATTTCAAAACATCGTTCTAAATGCCATTTCTGCGATCGGGTCCGATGGAGAAATTACGCTGGTAACTCAGTACGGTGAAAATGAGATAACTATATCCATTACCGATAATGGGCCCGGAATTGAGGCAGATAGTCTTAAATCTATTTTTGAGCCCCTGTATACAACCAAACCGGAAGGAACCGGACTTGGGTTGCCCATTTGCCTTGATATACTCGAAAAGCTCGGGGGAACCATCCGGGCCGACTCAGGTCCGGAAAAGGGCACTTTTTTTATTATAGCACTGCCCCTGGAATTCGAGAAACCGGCCATCCATAAGAATGGCGCAATCTCATAAAACCATTGAGTCGGTTTTTTTGGGTAAAATAATTACTATAGTTGCATCCATACGGCCCATGATAAAAAGAGAATCTCTAAAACATGCCATTGATGCCATCTCCGAAAGAGATCCGGAAGTCGGTTATTCTCTTACAGACATGTTCGGTACCGGCCGAATAGATGCTCCGGATCATCAGGGTGAAGATAATGGTGGTGATAACCTGTATTTTTTATTTGAAGATCAAAAAGTCCCCATAAAAAAAATTTCATTTTTTAATGATGGAACGGCTGTCATTGAACAGCACCTTCTGATCAAATATGGGGAACGTTTACGAAAACAAGTGCTGAGCGGCAATGCCACGCCTTTGGATTATCGGGAGGCAGCCCTGGATATTTACCGGTCAGGCCTGCAGTTTATGGTAATCCATGAAATAAAATTTTCTATTCAGCGTTTAAAAAAACAGCTTGCATATACAAATCAAGTACAGAAAAAAAAAGCACTTTTTCTCAAACAACTTATCTCTTTTCTAGAAGATATACGGGCAGGCGACTCTTGTGTCGATGATTTTATCTCCCGGAAAATGGACGAAAACCATAGGGGCGTTTTTTATACCGCTGAGGTGAGCAGCGGGATAAAAGCCCATTTTATTCAATTCCCCTATTGCCTTGATGCATTGATGCAGGTCGCCCACATTGACCTGGAATTTTTCCACGTTAGGTTTCTGCTGAGATGCCTTGAAAAAAAACATGAAAAAAACCTTTTCGCATGTATAGTAAAAAACAATATCATGGGCCTTATTTATCTTTCGTTAAAAGAACAACTGCTCTACAAAGGCCTGGAAGTCAGGTATGTCGCAACCCTTCGCAACACCAACCGGTATCCGGATAATCGTAAATCTGCCAATCTGAAAGGCATCGGGACCTTTCTGATGGCCGGAATATGGATGCTCTGGAAGCAACGACTCCCGTCCGTTAAGGAGATCTTCCTTGATTCGGAGATAGGGGCCGGCCGCTTTTATTCATCCATCGGTTTTACCCCCCGACGTCTTTGTGCTTATTCATTGAAAAAGCCGGCCGGGTATCTGATGAAAACCATTCTCATTATGGCGGACAATTGCCGGGAGCCAGGCACCAGGGTTATTCAGGATCTTTGCAGGCTGATTGAGCAACAGGTTAAAATTCTGGCAAAAAAACCCCGTCGGCAACAGGCTGAAAACCGGCAACGACAATATGCCATTGAGTTTATAAAAGCCTGCCTGTTGTCAAAAAGACATTTGGCGTTTCCCAAAACAGCAGCCGAATATCTACTGAAAAAGAAAGCGAATATTCCGGAAACAGAACATCTGCTTTCTTTTGGAACAGAAAAGGGTCGAATCAAAATTAAGCCGCCGCCAATCGTTCGCCCTGTGCTGGTAATCAAGGATGAACGGTTTTCTCATCATCTGGAAAACGTGTTTCACATTGAAAGTGCCAAACGAAACCGTGCCGTCGAGAAGATTCTTGCCCACAAAAGTCTCCATGAAAAATGGGCGGTGATCCCTGCCCGCATGGCTACCGTTGAGCAACTGGCCTGGATACATACACCGGAACACATTGAACGTATCGCACGTACTGCCGGTAAATCTTTGAGATCTTTTGACCTGGATACCCAAACGACAGCAAGGTCTTATGATACGGCACGACTCGCTGTGGGGTCGCTATTCAGCCTTATCGACGGCATATGGAGGGGTGACTCGGACCGGGGTTTTGCATTCCTTCGTCCACCGGGTCATCACGCAGAGCCCGATAAGGTCATGGGATTTTGTCTGTTCAATAATGTGGCGCTGGGGGCCGGTTATCTTAAAAAAGAATACGCCGTTAAAAAAGTGATGATTGTCGACATTGATGTACATCATGGCAACGGAACGCAGGCTGCTTTTTATGATACCGATGACGTGCTTTTTGTCTCCATGCACCAGTTCCCCTGCTATCCGGGTACCGGCAAGCTCGGTGAAGTAGGGTCAGGAAAAGGAGAAGGGTTTACGGTTAATATCCCGTTGGCAAAAGGTCATGGCGATCGTGATTTTGCACAGATTGTTATAGATCTTATCGCACCTCTTGCAGATAGTTATTGTCCTGAATTTATGCTGGTTTCATGTGGATTTGATTTATATTTACACGATCGTCTCGGCGGCATGAAGGGAACACCGGAAGGATATGCCCTGATAACCCGGTTGCTGCTGGAAATAGCAGAAAGGGTCTGCAGCGGTAAAATAGCCTTTGTTATGGAAGGTGGATACAGTGTCCAGGGAATAGAGAAGTGCGGCCTTTCCATGATGAAGGAGTTGTGTAATGCCGGAACGCTGCTCCCGGAAAAAATTGCAAAAATCAAAGAATCCCGCCGCCGTCTGCCGATTCTGGAAAAAGTAATCGAGGTTCAAAGCCGATATTGGGATAACTTTAGATGAAACACTGCTTATTCAAATCAAGTTAGCTCACCCGTTCTTATCCCGGCCGAAAGTCCGAAGCAATCGCTGCCAGTGAAATTTTCCATTTCCACAGTTGTCATCCCAAAAGTTACACCGGATTGTTTCATATTTTGAAAAAAAATTTAAATCCATAAATACCAGCAACATAAAACAACCTGCGGGCACCGGCTGCTATCCCAAATCTCTGGCATAACTTTTGTATATTCTATGAATAAGAAACGATTGAATCTGAACCACCACAAAATTCCGGTTATCATTTAATGGGCGGCAAATGCAATGGCTGAAAAATTACTACCCGATCATGACAGCAACCATGATTTAGAAAAAGGGCACAACACTTATTACACCAGATTAACCAGACGATTGGTCTTGTTGACGGTGGTATGCTCCCTGGTTCCATTGCTGGTGGCGGGTTGGGGGATAAATATTTACTATGCCCGGTTTGCTAAATCCCGGATGATCAGTTCTTTTCGGACCGAGTTGGAACATCACCGTAATATTATTGAACTGTTTATAAAAGAACGCAGTTCAAAACTACAGCTTATTGCTGAAACTCATTCTAAAGATTTCCTGACAGTTCCTTCAAATCTGAATGATATTTTTAAACTTATTAACCGGGAGTATCGATCCATCACGGACCTTGGTGTCATTGATTCAACGGGCCGCCATCTTGCCTATGTCGGGCCTTACGATCTGCTGGATAAAAACTACTCGGAAACATTCTGGTTCAAGGCCGTTATGAACAAAGGCATCTATATCAGTGACATGTTTATGGGTTTTCGAAAAGAACCCCATTTTGTGATTGCGGTAACGGCAACCCATAACAATGAAAAATGGATTCTAAGGGCCACCATCGATACGGAGGTTTTCCGAAGTTTGGTTGAAAATGTCAAAATCGGTGAAACCGGGGAAGTTTTTATAGTCAATCAGCAGGGAATATATCAAACAAGCCCCCGTTACAGTGGGAAAATTTTGGATAGCTCCCCCTTCCCTGTTGATGAATTTTATGATGGCATCCAGACTTGCATTCAGGAGAGCTACACAGACAGTAACAGTCAGAAAAAGATCCCCCGGCAAATTATGAGTCAGGCCTGGCTCTCGGAGCCCTGCTGGAAGCTTGTAGTCAAACAGAACTACGCAGAAGCCTTTAGCGATGTTAATCTTGCTAATTATGCGGTACTTATTTTTCTCCATTTAAGTGCAATCATCATACTGGTTGTGGTGATTCTGATCACAAGACATATGATATGCATCATTAAAAAACGAGATGGGGAAGCGGAAAATCTGAATAAACAGCTTGTACAAACCGGTAAACTGGCCGCCATCGGGCAGTTGTCGGCCGGCGTGGCTCATGAAATTAACAATCCCCTTGCCATTATATCAACTGAGCGGCAAATCATGATAGACTTGGAAATGCAAAAACCGATTTCGGACCCGGACTTCAAAGAGCAGTTCTGTGATTCCATGGCACAGATTGACATTCAAATTCATCGATGCAAACGCATAACCTACAACCTGCTTCGATTTGCCCGGCGAACCCAATCGGTAATCGAGTCTTTTGACCTTAATGATTTTATACAGGAAGTAATCGAGCTCATGGAAAGAGAGGCCGGATCCGGCGGCATTAAATTCTTTTCCCATCTGGAGGAAAATCTGCCGGCCTTACAGTCGGATCCTTCTCAATTGCAGCAAGTGTTGCTGAATATAATTATCAACGCCATCGATGCCTGTGAAAATACATCCTTCGGAACCATAACCATTCGAACCCGTTCGACCAAAAAAAAACCCGGGATAATAATTAGTATAGCCGATACCGGTTCCGGGATTTCACCTGATCGGATGGAAAAAATATTTGACCCGTTTTTTACGACTAAGCCCGTGGGCAAAGGTACAGGGTTAGGGCTTTCAATCTGCTTCAGTACTATAAAGCGGCTTGGCGGAAATATAACTGTAAAAAGCACTGTCGGTGAAGGAGCGGAGTTTGAAATTTTTCTACCCTACAGTCCACCCCAAAAATTATTAGACGATATGAAAAAGCCCGATCGGGATTAAAGAATCAAACCCGATTTTTTATTAATAAGCAGCATGAGGAGGAATAAAATGATCGGATCAAAAATATTAATCGTAGATGATGAAGAGATATTTGCCGGGAATATGGCAAAACTTTTAATAACCCGTAAATACAATGTGACCACTGTCCATAATGGTGAAGATGCGCTTCTGGAACTTGAAAAAACCAACTTTGATGTTGTGGTGTTGGACTTGAAAATGCCGGGCATGGACGGTTTGGCGACATTGAAAGAAATTAAAAAACTGGGTGTGTTAACGCAAATTCTTATGCTTACAGGGCATGGATCTATCGATTCGGCGTTGGAAGCAGTCAAACTTGGTGCGTACGATTATCTGACAAAGCCTTGTGATATTTTTGAACTTGTTCGAAAAATCGAAGGTGCATGGAAAATAAAAGACAAAGAGGAAAAAATTGAAACACAGGAAAAAATCCAAAAAATAATTGAATCACCGAAATCGGTTTTTTCGATGTTTCCCAAATAAAATACTGTTAACATATACTGTTAACATATAAGGATATTTGAGTTTGCATATGAAAATAAGATGCAACCCTATGTCATAAATGAGTTTCCATAATGATGTAATTTTTTAATCATATGAAAATAAGGAGCGTAAGAATGAAAAAAATATTCGTTATTTTGGTCACAGCAATAATGATATCTACAGCGGGATCGGTAGCAGCATCAGATGTATCTTTATACAGCAGTATCAGAATGGGAACATGGTGGGAAAGTTATAGTGAAGAACAGGTTGGTGGCACTGAGCCCGACTCTGATCTGAACTGGGATCTGCAGAGTAACTCCCGTTTTGGTGCAACGTTCAAAGGGGATACCTTCAGTGGTGTGGTTGAAATCGGTCTTAAAGGTCCCGGCGATGCGAATGATGTATATACACGAAAAATATACGGTACTTATAATTTTGGTGGAATTGAGCTCCTTGTAGGCCAGACATATACTCCTGTTGATGATGCATACAGCGGCCAGGTATGGGATGCAGATCTTGCACTTGAAGGCTTTGGAGATCTTCAGCCGGGCCGCAAACCGATGATTCAGTTAACATTTGATGCCCTGAAAGTGGCCTTTATCAGCCCTGATGCAGACGGTGCAGCAGACACAACAGTTGACGTAACAATTCCAACACTGGAAGCCAGCTATACGTTTGACCTGAATCACTTTGCTATTGATCTTTATGGTGGTTATGCCACTTATGAAGAAAAGGGTATGGATGTTGATTCTTACATATTAGCAGTTGGTGCAAGAGCCGACCTTGATCCTGTGTATTTAAAAACAAAAGTTTCTCTTGGACAGAACCTGGGCAACTATGGTGGAATTGATTCCGCCAGCCGGAATGGCCTTGATGAATTTGATGCAGCCAATGGTGAAGATGCGGACTCTTTTGGTATTGTGGGTATTGTTGGTTTCTTGGTTAACGATAAAACCAACTTTGAAGCCGGTATCGGTTATTCCGAAGATGAACGCGATGCACTTGATGATGACGCCATCGCTTACTATCTTCAGGCTAAAATAAATATCACTAAAGGGTTCCGTATCATTCCGGAAGTTGGTTATCTTGATTATGGTGAAGATGAAACCGGTGCCGAAGAAGGTGATGTAACATACTTTGGTGCACAATGGCGTATTGATTTATAATAAAAGCATCTAATAATTACACATCTTATTATAGGTCCGGGGGCAACTCATTGCCCCGGGCTTATTTTTTTCAGTTTATAACTCGAAAAGTAATCAATGGGTTTAATTAGTCGATGTAGAATATATCAATAAAGACAAGGCTACGCTGAGGGAACTCAAATTAGCCTTAATCTGTTTAAAACTGGCGGAGAGGGAGGGATTCGAACCCTCGGTGCAAGTTTCCCCACACACTCGCTTAGCAGGCGAGCGCCTTCAGCCGGCTCGGCCACCTCTCCCCAAAAGCATTCTTTTTGTGTTACTTATATGATTTTTACACAAAACTGAACATTTTATAATTTTTATGGCGGAGGGAGTAGGATTCGAACCCACGGAACTTTCGTTCAACGGTTTTCAAGACCGCCGCCTTCAGCCACTCGGCCATCCCTCCATGAATTGTACGCAACTATCATTATATTTTTTTCAGGTCAATATTTTTATTACATGAGTGATGAATATTTATGGTGAAATTTGATGTTTAGCGCTTCAGGATTTATCATGGAATCCATGAATGCTTATTGACAGAAGGCTCATTTTATGATTTCGGAAAGGCTAATTATTTTAAACTGTCCAATAATTTTGCAAGGGAAGGGATACGTATGAAGCAGAAATTTGTAATCTCAAAAACCGATAAAGCTACTGAACTGACTATTCGTGAAATGTCTGAACTTTATAAAGATACTTTTACAGAGGTTTTCGAAGCAACCTATGACCTTGAAGAGATAAAAAGAGCGGCCAAAGAGAGTCAGGAAGCCCTGATTGCGGCATTAAGAACCCAGAGCCTTTATCCGATAAACGATTATATGATGCGAATTGCCAATGGTGTAACTGAAGTTCTTAGGGCTAAAGATGCCCATAAATCTGAAATCATTGTAAATGATGCAGAATCTCTGCCTTTGGCACGGGCCGCCGCTGCCGAACCTGAAGAAGAGAAAGATTCTGAATCTGCTGAAGAAGAGGTTGACGAACTGCTGGATGAAAAAAAATAGACCGGACTCATTATTTATACATATTCCTCCTTTGTAATAAATCACAAAGCCACATCGTTCACATTAAACTACGAATTTTGTGGCTTTATTATATCTGCTGATCCGAGAGAGCGATGTACAAAAAGAATACTGTTTTTTTTAAAAAAAGCACCCTCCTGCTTATTATCATTTTTTTATTTCCGTTTTCCGGATGCACGCTTAAAAAAGAGGTTTTGCTCTCCGGCAAAACAATGGGAACAACTTACCATATTAAAATTGTGGGCTGGTTTTTTCAGAATATAAATGAACTTCAGGAAAAGATAGATAACCGGCTTGATGAGATAAACCGGAGCATGTCCATATATATTAAGGATAGTGAGATAAGTCGCTTTAATGCATTGGATAAAACAGGTGAAAAGTTTCCTGTTTCTGATGATTTTCTAAATGTTGTAACTGTAGGTGCTGGCCTTTATAATATGAGTGATGGTGCATGGGATGGCACTATCAAGCCGCTTGTAAATCTCTGGGGTTTTGGAAACCTTGAGCAGGAAGAGAATACAGTTCCTGATGATGGTGAAATAAAAAAATTGCTTGAAGGAATCGGTTTTAACCACATTGAAATATTTGATGGCGGATTTATTGTTAAAAAGCTCCCCGCCATTTCTCTGGATTTTGCTTCCATCGCCAAGGGTTATGGGGTCGATCAGATTGCAGAACTGATTCTTGAAAACGGCTACACGGATTTCCTGGTTGAAATTGGTGGAGAGATAAGGGCGTCAGGTGTACGAAAAGATAAAAAACTGTGGCGTGTCGGCATCAACACTCCTGTTAAGGGCTCTGGCGTCAACCAGGTTTATAAAATACTCGATCTTCAGGAAAGCGCCCTTGCCACCAGTGGTGATTATCGAATTTTCTTTGAGGCCGGCGGGCAGAATTATTCACATATTCTTGATCCAAGAACAGGTTATCCGGTTACCAATAAAGTTGTAAGTGTAACTGTTATCACCAGAGATTGTGTTCTGGCGGATGGACTTGCGACTGCCATAATGGTGATGGGCCATGAAAAAGGGCTTGCGTTGATAAATCGCCTTGATCATGTGGAAGGGTTGATCGTTACTCGGAAGGACGATGGCTCGCTGATAGATTTTCAATCAAAAGGGTTTAAAACTGCAGAGTAAAAGTTTATTCATTTTACCCATAGGATTTATATATAAGCTCCAAACAGATCGGTTTCGGGTCGGCTCTGAAATCAAAGTTATAATCACAGGGTAGTCCAATACGTTGAAATGACCGGTATGCAGGCATTGGAAAGGTATCATTCGCGACGTTCAAGAAAGATGTCACCGGGCTTCGGTTTGGGCAGGATCCATTCTATTTGCTCAAAGGAGATCAGTGTTTGAATATAATGGATTTTCGGTATGTTGTGACGCATATGATGTTGCTGCGGCCATTGCTAAATCCTACAGGCTCTATCCATGCCCGGTTTGGTGTGGGATAATTTTATTGACATCAGGGAGTGATTATTGTAATTTTCCTCGTCAGCAAATCTAATTGAATAATTTAAGTAAGTTAAGGAATGTTTTATATTGAATTAAAGGCTAGTTAAACTAGCCATTCAAATCAACCAAGAGAGGAAGGGTAAAACGTGGACATTGTTGTATTGTTAAAACAAGTACCGGCAACCGAAGCAATGATCGGAATTGCCGATGACGGCAAATCCATTAAAACAGATGATATCAAATGGGTTATAAACCCGTATGATGAGTTCGCAGTTGAAGAGGCGCTTAAGATCAAGGAAGAGCAGGGCGGAACCGTTACCATTTTATCCGTGGGAACAGATAAAACGGTTGAAGCCATCAGAACCGGCCTGGCCATGGGTGCAGACAACGGTGTGCTGATTAATGATCCGGCTACAGCCGGTTGTGACAGCCTCGGTATTGCAAAAATTCTTGCTGAAGCCCTGAAAACTATGCCTTATGATCTGATTATCGCCGGCCAGAGAGCCGTTGATGATGATAATTACATTGTTGGTGGCGCTGTTGCCGAATACCTTGGCATTCCCCAGATTTCACTGGTTAATAAGGAAGAGATCGTTGATGGTAAAATTCGCTGTAACCGTACTGTTGAAGGTGGAACGGTTGTTCTGGATGCCCCCTTACCGGCGCTTTTTACTACCCAGCGTGGCCTGAACGAACCGCGCTATGCTTCTCTTCCCGGCATTATGAAAGCAAAGAAAAAACCGTTGGATACCAAAACCCTTTCAGACATCGGCATAGAGGCCCCTTCACCCAAAGTCGGTATTGCTGCATTGAGAATGCCGCCTGAAAGAGTTGGCGGACGAATGATTGAAGGTGAATCTGCACAGGAAAAGGCTGCTCTTCTGGTTAAAGCGCTGCATGAAGAGGCAAAGGTTGTATAAATTGCCAATTGCTTAAGAGTAATTAAATAATTCAACGATTTTAATCGTTTAGATAATATAAGGAGATAAAGATGTCACAAGGCGTATTAGCAATAGCAGAACAGTTGGACGGTGCTTTTCGAAAGGTGACTTTTGAAGCCGTCAGTGAAGGCAAGAAAATTGCCGCCGGCATGGGGTGCTCGCTAACTGTTGTTGTTCCGGGATCCGGCATGGAATCAGTCGCACGGGATCTTGCAAAATATGGAGCTGACAAGATTATTATTGCAGACAATGCCGCACTGAAAGAATACACAACAGACGCATATGCAAATGTAGTCGCTGATATTATCGGCAAGGAAGACCCGGCTGTTGTGATTCTGGGTGCAACCGCCCAGGGCAAGGATCTTGCACCACGTCTGGCGGCTCGACTGGATGCCGCCATTGCCATTGATGTAATTGAGATAAAGGTTGATGGAGACAGCATCACAGCCACACGTCCCATGTACGGTGGAAAGCTTCTTGCCGATGTGGTTCTTGAAGGCACACCAAAGATTATCGCTACCCGCCCCAATGCAATGGGGGTGCTTGAGTCGGATGGTGCCGGTGCTGTGGAGACAGTGAGTGCTGATGTTGGTGAAACGGCTATACGGTTTGTTGAAAAAACAATGGAATCAAACAAGCTTGAGCTGACCGAAGCCGATATTATTGTATCCGGCGGTCGCGGTATGGGTGGTGGAGATTTTGCTATTTTAGAAGCGCTTGCAGCGGCAATGGGCGGCGCTGTTGGCGCATCACGTGTAGCCGTTGATGAAGGCTGGCGTGCACACAGTGATCAGGTTGGTCAGACCGGAAAGGTTGTCTCTCCGAACCTGTATGTTGCCTGTGGTATTTCCGGTGCAATCCAGCATCTTGCCGGTATGTCATCATCCAAGGTTGTTGTGGCGATCAATAAAGATCCTGATGCACCGATATTTTCAAAAGCGGATTACGGTGTTGTGGGTGATCTTTTTGAACTCGTTCCGGCAATTACTGAAGAGATAAAAGCAATCAAGGGATAATATCCATTTCTCTTTTTCAAAACAAAAGGCCGCCTGGATTTGCCGGGTGGCCTTTTGCTTTGTTATGAGGTATATATCTACTGTCCCTGATAAGATTCAACCGCTACCAAAGGGCAATTTTTAGAGGTAACCTTAAGAAAGTTAAGTAAACGTATGAATATACACCTTGTCAGTCTTGGTTGTGCAAGGAACCTTGTAGACAGCGAAAATATGCTGGGTCGGCTCAGATGTGCCGGCTGGCGGATTTGTGATGATCCTGAAGATGCAGATGTCATTGTTGTGAATACATGCAGTTTTGTTGAAGATGCGGTTAATGAGTCCATTGATACGATTCTTGAACTTTCTGAATTCAGACAATCCGGACCCTGCAAAAGGCTTATTGTAGCCGGATGTCTGCCGGAGCGTTATCGGGACGATATTTTAGAATCTCTTCCGGAGGTTGATCAGTTTCTCGGTACCGGGGCATATGACCAGATTGTGCAGGCCGCCGAAGGCACGTTGACTCAAAGCGGTTGCGTGCTCCCTGATCCTGATCTGATTGATCTGGTCAATTGGAATTATGACCGGGTTTTGAGTACGGCCCACATGGCTTATCTAAAAATTGCCGAAGGCTGTGACAAGCATTGCACATACTGCATTATTCCAAAGCTCAGGGGACACCATAAAAGCAGGCCGACGAAGAACATTGTCGATGAAGCAAGGGAATTGATCAAATACGGTACCAGAGAACTGATAATGGTAGCCCAGGATACCACCGCATATGGACATGACCTTTTTCCACCGGCAGGCCTTGGTTCTCTTGTTTCAGAGATTGCGGGTATTGATGAAAATGTCTGGATCCGAACGCTTTACGGCCATCCTGAAAGTATTGATGATGCTTTTCTTGAGACTGTGGCGGCACGCCCGAACATCTGTTCATATTTTGATATTCCCATACAGCATACAGACAGCGGTTTGCTTAAACTGATGGGACGTCACTATTCACGGGATGATCTTTATCGCCTTTATGAAAAAATTAAATCAACCGTTCCGGATGCTGCTTTGCGGACAACTGTTATCGTAGGATTCCCGGGTGAGACAGATAAAGCGTTTGAAGATCTTATCCGGTTTATACAGGATGTCCGTTTTGATCATCTGGGCGGGTTTATATATTCAGATGCCGATGATCTGCCGTCCCATGACCTGAAAAATCATGTGCCGGTAAAAATAGCACAAAAAAGATATGATGAGTTGATGAAAGTACAGCTTGAGATTTCATCAGAGAATATGAGAAGGTATATCGGGAATGTGTATGATGTCCTGATAGATGAAAAACCGGATGATGACCATTTTCTGGGCAGAACTGCTTTTCAGGCACCGGAAATAGACGGGTGTGTCTTTGTCCGGTCTGAAAATATCGGAGTTGGCCGGTTTACCCGGGTAAAAATTACAGATGCCCTTGAATATGATCTTGTTGGAGAAACAGAATGATCGGTAAAATTTCAAAAGCCAAACTCCTCTCTTCAGTCAAGCATGATCTTGATGGAATTGAAAAAGCCTTAAAAGAGAACCTGACACCCTATCTTGACCTTGTTTCAGATGTGGCCGGACACCTGCTCTTTGGCGGTGGTAAACGGCTCAGGCCCCTCTTAATGATACTTTCTGCCAGAGCTTGCGGTTATGATGGTAATGAAGATAAATTGTTTTCCATTATTTTTGAATACCTGCACGCTGCAACGCTTCTGCACGATGATATTATTGATGGGGGGGTGGTAAGGCGCGGGAAACCGGCCGCCCACACCATTTGGGATCCGGCTGTAACCGTTCTGACAGGTGATTTCCTGCTGGCGCGCTCGTTGAGTCTTTCAGCCAAAACCAAAAATCCAAAAATTATCAGCATCATTGCTGAAATTACAGAAAATATGTCCCAGGGCGAAATTCATCAGCTTTCCAAAAAGGGCGATCTCACGCTTACCGAAGATGAGTATATGGATATTATCAAAAATAAAACATCCGTACTTATCCAGGGGGCCTGCCGGACCGGCGCACTGATTGCAGGTGCTGACGGCAAAGAAGAGGCAGCACTTTCCGATTACGGTTTACATCTTGGTCTCGCATTTCAGATGATTGACGATCTGCTCGATTACACATCCCGGACAGAGACGTTGGGGAAAGCAGTCGGCACGGACCTGAAAGAAGGAAAGCTGACACTGCCGGTTATTTATACCCTTGGAAAGGCCTCACAAAACGATCGGGATCTGATACGGGAAAGTATTGAAAAAGATGATTTATCTGACGAAGATCTTGATATTTTTATAAAATTGTTGCAAAAGTACGGTGGACTAAACTACACGGAACAGATTGCTGCCGAACATGTGGAAAAGGCAAAGAGAGCACTTGATCTGTTTCAGCCGTCAAAAAGCAAAGATATTCTTTCAGACATTGCGGATTATGCTTTGTCTCGAAAATTGTAACCAGCGGGGAAAACAATAATTCATATGATAAAAAACGGCCACACTACAAAAATTATAACTGCATTTTTAATTATTCTGGCATTTGTTTTTTCAACGATAGCCTTATCTGATGCAGCGTCAGAAATTCAAACCATTGAGGTTATAGGCACGGCGCCAATAAAAAACGGAGATGTCACGGCCGCCCGGGAATATGCTATTTTAAATGGCCTGGCTTCTGCCATTGACCAGGTTGTGTCGGACCTTTTACCGGTGGATGCAAGAATTAACAATTTTCAGGCCATCGATATGGTTATTTATGAGAATCCGAAAGAATATATAACCGATTATAAGGTTCTGGCGGAATTTGCTGATGAAAAAAGATACAAGGTACTTGTCTCAACAACCATATCAACAGGTATTGTGGATAAGAAACTTTCCTATATCGGCATCGTCGCCGGTAATAAGGATGTTCCGAAAATACTTTTTGTAATTACCGAACAAAATATCGGTGATATCGGACCCGGGTATTGGTGGGGAAATAACCGGCTAACGGATAAATCTTTTGCAGAAGCCGCACTTTCAGAAGTATTTAAAAGTAAGGGTTTTCGTATTGCCGATCATAGTGCCGGATTTTCAAGTGTTCTGACTGACGCCCTGGCGGACCAGCCGTATCCGGATAACATGGAAGCAGCCGAGCTTGGTAAACTGTTATCAGCCGATGTGGTTATCGTCGGTATTTCATCCGCACAAAGAGCATCCAATACATTAGGTACAGATACGTATTCATATAATGGCACACTAAGTGTACGTGCTATTCGGGCAGACAGCGGAAAAGAAATTGCTTCGGCCAACAAGACATTTGTAACGGTCAGTGATGATGATACTGCCGGCGGAGAAACAGCCCTGTCCGGTGCAGGAAAAATAGCAGGAGAATTACTTGCTTCAAAAATCGCAGCGGACTGGGTTCAGAAAGAAAACTTGTTAACGACCCTTGAGATTACTGTTGGCGGAAATCGCTATCTTGCAAATTTTGAAAAGTTTCGAAGGGTTCTTAATAGTGTAACAGATGTCGCAGAATCTCAGGTTGAAAAGCTCAGAGCGGATGAGGCCATTCTTGTGGTTAAGTTTAAAGGTAAAGCACAAAAATTTGCCGAAGCGTTAATGTCTGAAACTTATGATGCGTTCAGTATAAATATTTATGAGGTGACTGCGGATACCATCAGGATTGAGCTTATTACGGAATAAGGTCCTCAATTATTGAATTGTTAACAGGTTCACAGGGAAACGATAATTGACATTAACGATACCAAACATACTAACTGTTATCCGGATACTGATTGTTCCCGTATTTGTCATATCCCTCCTCAGGAACATGTATCTTTTTGCATTGCTGATGTTTATCATCGCCGGCATTAGTGACGGACTAGATGGTTTGCTTGCCCGCTACTTTAACCAGCATACGGTACTGGGTGCCTATCTCGATCCCATAGCGGATAAAATGCTTTTAATGTCTGCTTATGTCAGTCTTGCGTTACTTCAGATCATACCCGAGTGGCTGACCGTTATCGTTATCAGCCGTGATCTTTTGATTGTTATTGGAATTGTTATTTTCAAGCTAAACGATATCAGGTTTGCCATCAAGCCGACAAGAGACAGCAAGTGGAACACCGTAGCCCAGTTGGCAACTGTTTGTCTGGCGCTCCTCAGTACCGTTTTTTTTAAGGCCGATCTTTTTATGATGGCCCTGTTCTGGTTTACAGCCGCAATTACAGTTTATTCAGGCCTGCACTATATTTATATCGGGCTCAATATTATCCAGAGTTCAGCTAATAATAAGCCGGGTACATAAAACCATTACGCTTGATATGAATCGTTATCTTCTGTAATATCTACCATCAGTTGAGAAATCTCCAACCTTCCTTGAAAAGGTATACTGTGCAGGGTATTCCACTACATTGTCAAATACCTCGCCGGTATTTCCGCCAGGAATGGAAAATGGTAATGCAACAACAAAGACAACGGTTCCAAGAATAGTGGCCAGAAAGCTAAAAGGCCTTACCAGTACGGCGTCCACAAAGACCTTTTCAGGCGTAATTTCATTATCCTGAAGCTGGTAGTTTCCGGCAAAAGCTGTGGTGCCAATCGGAACGATTACAATTGAGAAAATAACAAAAAGTAAGAACAATTTTTTTACGGCTTTATACATAGCTGCCTCCTATAGAAAATTTACAATTCGAGGATAATAATATGCTTGCTTTTAATTTTTGAAAAAAGTGATACATACAAAGAAAAACTATGATAAATTAATAATTTACAATATTAACATAAAAATTCATTATTGCAACGAAAAAAGTATTTACAGGGCGTACCGTCAAATTTTGATATATTCATATATTTCATAAAGTGATATTTAAAGCTCATATGGCCATTCATCATAAATTTATCAAGGTAGCTGTTGCTCTTCCGGTATTTCAAATATTTACATATAGGGTGCCCGAGGTATTTTTTGATCATGTTTCAACCGGTAAAAGAGTGTTGGTGCCATTTGGCCGGCGCAGAGTTACAGGGTATATCCTCGGCACTGCTGAAAAGATTGATAACGTTGAGATAAAGCCGATTTATGACATCATAGATGAAAATCCGCTGTTTCCACCTTCAATGATTCCCTTTTTTGAATGGATATCTACCTATTATATGTACCCAATGGGAGAAGTTATCAGTGAAGCGCTTCCTGGCGGGTTAAATATAAAAGATCAATCTGTTGCCATTATTACTGAAAAAGGCAAAATTGCACTTTCCGGAGGTGCCCTAAACGCTTCAGAACATGAAGTTTTAAATATTCTGTTAACTAAAAAGAGCATCGCATTAAAAAAACTGTATACCATGCCGGGCATAAAAGTATCCGACAGCCTTGTACAGGGCCTTGGTAAAAAAGAACTGATTGAGATCCATCAAAAGGTTGAAGGTGGCAGAACCCGGCCCAAAATGGTCCGCTATGTATCATTTCAAAATAGCAACCTTCCTAAAGATCGATTTTATGATAACAGAATTCAAATATTAGATTTTGTACAAAAACATGGAGATATATCTTTTTCAGCGCTCACGGAACAGCTTCCTGAGCTGACAGGATTTATAAAATATCTGACCGGCCATAACCATATTATTATCTATGAAAAAGAAGCATACCGGGATCCATTCGGAGAAAGCATCGAGCCTGATATGCCGCCGGTTCATACACCTGAGCAGGCCGGAGTGATTAAAAAAGTAACCGGTCAACTTGAAAACGGTTTTGCGCCATATCTGCTTGCGGGCGTTACCGGCAGCGGCAAAACGGAAGTTTATATGGCTATAGCAGCTGAAGCAATCAAAAGGAGCCTTGATGTACTTGTTCTGGTACCGGAAATTGCCCTTATTTCACAGGTGGAAAGACGATTCCGGGCAAGATTTGGAGATTGTGTGGCTGTCCTTCACAGTGGTTTGTCTGCAGGTGAACGATATGACCAATGGATGCGAATTACCAGAAAAGAGGTCAACATTGCCATCGGCGCACGATCTGCAATTTTTGCACCATTTGAAAACCCCGGTATCATAATAGTTGATGAAGAGCATGACGGCTCTTATAAGCAGGACAACAAAATGCATTATCATGCCAGGGACCTTGCTGTTGTAAGGGCAAAACTTCATGGTTGCCTGGCACTTCTTGGCTCAGCGACACCTTCATTCCAGTCTTTTTATAATACCAGAACTAAAAAATTTAACTCATTACAGTTAAGTAAAAGAATAAATAAACAGGCTCTGCCTGAGATTAAAATTATAGATATGCGGGAATACAGAGATATCGGAAGAGGTCACAGGCGATATATAACCCAGCCCCTCTATGATGAAATAAAAAAGACCCTTGACCGGAAAGAGCAGGTGCTGCTTTTTCTGAATCGCAGGGGATTTGCCACCTATCCGGTCTGTGTAGCGTGCGGAGAAGCATTAAAGTGTAACAACTGCAATATTGCCCTTACCTATCATCAGAAAGCCAATGCGTATAAGTGCCATTTCTGCGGACATGCCCGATCTGCTCTTTCAACGTGCCCGGCCTGTAGTTCCGATAAAATAAAGCGGCTTGGAATAGGTACGGAAAAACTCGAAGAGGCCGTCAAAAGCCTTTTTCCAAGAGCAAGAGTAGCGAGAGCTGATCTGGATACGACAAAACAGAAAGGCCGGATTATTGAAATTCTTAAAGGATTAAGAGACCGGTCTACGGATATTCTCATCGGTACGCAAATGGTGGCAAAGGGGCATGACTTTCCCAATATTACGCTTGTCGGGATCATATGTGCCGATCTTTCTTTAAGTTTTCCCGACTTCCGTGCCGGGGAAAATACTTTTCAACTCCTTGCGCAGGTTGCCGGCCGGGCCGGTCGCGGTGAGCAACCGGGAAGGGTAATTCTTCAGACCTATACACCTGATCATTTCTGTATCCGGTCAGCAAAAGATCAGGATTTTGAAGCTTTTTATGAAAAAGAGATCTCTTTCAGAAAAGCCCTGAACTATCCACCCTTTTCAAGAATAGTCCAAATCAAGATTTCCGGCAAAGATAAAAAAATGACAAAGTATCACGCCCTCAGACTTGGAGACATCATAAACACCTGTCATCAGAAAAACAGCACATATAAAAACACCATTGAAGTTCTCGGCCCATGCGAAGCACCCCTTGCCAAAATTGCAAAACGATACAGATGGCAGATTCTTCTTAAAGGAAACTCGGTTAAGCCACTTCATAGTTTTATCAGGAAGGTTCTGTTTGAAAACGGAGCTGTTCCAAAGTCACGATACGTAAGTGTTGTAATTGATGTTGATCCGGTATTTATGCTTTAATTCACCTCAATCGTATTGTTTCCAATATTGGGGTGAATATGCTACTATATTGATCAATCATAATTTGAAAGAGGAGGCAGCCATGAAACAGATCGGACAAAGACCAAAAAAAATTGTTATTGATCTTAATCTGCTGAATACATTAAATACTGAGGGATGTCCCGCCTGCGGTGGGAAATTTTCCCTGGGTGAAATGACCGTACCCGCTTTTGGAAAATGGAACGGCCTCAAACTGGTACATGAGAAAGATACTGTTTTTAACAATAAAACAAATAGTTATATTGATAAAAATATGTTAGGTGAGGTTAAATCATAACCATTAAAATTGAATAAACCCGGTTTTGTTATTATAATATCTGTCAGACATTATGCTCCAGGAACTTTCTATAAAAAATTTTGCCATCATCGATGATCTTAATATCTGTTTTTCAGATGGTCTTACCGTTTTGAGTGGTGAAACCGGGGCAGGAAAATCCATTATCATAAATGCCGTTAATCTGCTTTTAGGCAACCGTGCCACCCCTAAGCTAATTCGTACCGGAGCAGATATGGCTGAACTTGAGGCTCTGTTTGATATTTCTTCTGAAAGCCCTGTTTCCAAAAAACTCAAGATACATGGCTATAATAGTGATGAGGGGCTTTTAATAAGAAGGCTTATTTCCAAAAAGGATCGACATAAGATTTTTATCAATGGCTGCCTTGCCACCATGCAGATTCTCAATGAGATTACTGAAAGCCTTGCCAGTATTTCCGGCCAGCATGCGCATCAGGGGCTTCTGAAGGAAGAGCAGCATCTGTTAATACTTGATCGGTATGGCAGCTTGATGCCGCTTCGAAGCAAGGTTTTTTCATGCTTTCAGGAAATGGTGCCCCTTGTTGAAAAGCTTAAAAAACTTATTGCCATCAAGGATCGGCAGGAGGAACATCTTGATTTTCTCAGGTTCCAGCAGAATGAAATTATGACGGCAGCCATTAAACCCGGAGAGGATGCTGATATAGAGCAGGAGCTGGCTAAGCTGAAACATGGCGAAACACTCTATAAAGTGACGGGCGGATGTATTCAGGAAGTGTATAATGCGCCGGGTGCGGCATTTGAACGCCTGATGACGGTTAAAAAGGAGCTTGAAAAAGCAGGTCGCATTGATGAAAAGATTGTTCCCCTTTCAGAAAAAGTTGCCGAGTTAGTTTTTCAGGTGGAAGATATTAATGATCAGCTCAGGACTTATCAGAGTTCAATTTCTTTTGATACCAACAGGATTGAAGATCTTGAAAGCCGTATTGATACACTTCGACGATTGAAGCGTAAATATGGCGGCACGCTTGAAGCTGTGCTGGATCGGTTATCTGAAATAGAGCAGGAACTTTCAGGTGTAGAAAATATTGCTGATGAGATTGCTGAAACTGAAGCAGGTATTAAACAACAGCATAAAGCGCTTTCCGATCTTGTAAAAGCGCTCTCTGCAAAAAGAAAAAAAGCTGCAAAGCAGCTGGCTAAAAAGGTTGAAGATGAGCTTTCATCCTTAAAAATGGCCAAAACCCGGTTTGAGGTATCTCTTCAGGCGGTTTATGCGGAAAAAAAAACAGACAGTGCATTTGTAGTTGATGGTATGGTTGTCAATGATTCCGGAATAGACCATGCTTGCTTTCAGATTGCACCCAATGTAGGAGAAGATCTGAAACCGCTTTCCGCTATTGCATCCGGCGGAGAGCTTTCCAGGGTAGTACTTTCGCTTATGGCCATTCTTGCTGAGACGGGCTCTGTTTCAACTATGATCTTTGATGAAGTTGATGCCGGTATCGGTGGTGATGTTGCTGAAATGGTCGGCGTCAAGCTTTCAGCACTATCCGGGTATCATCAGATTATTTGTATCACCCATCTGCCACAGATTGCCAAGTTTGCAGATCACCATTTCAGGATATCAAAAAGTGTAGCAGACGGCCGGACATACACGTCCATTGAGCCGGTTGATGAAAAAGAGAGAATTGAAGAGATTGCCAGAATGCTGGGTGGTGCCACGATTACGTCAACAACCCTTGAGCATGCCAGGGAGATGTTGATGAGCGCCAGATAAACCGATCGGTTTTTGAATCATATTCGCTTAATGCTTGATTTCAAAACAAAATTCATTATAGATTATTAATTAAATAAATTTTATCAGGAGCAATTATGGATGATATAGATTATGCGGCTTCTGTTCCGCCTCGTATCCATGCCACAAAAAAATGCCCGGAATGTTTGACCCAACTGGAACTTGGGGCATTACGATGTCATATGTGCAGGACCAAGGTCTCTGTGGTTGATGAAAAGACCGGCATGGCCAAAAGGACCATCAACTGGTCTGCCTATTTCATCTGTCTGCTGTCATGGCTTGCGTTTGGTGTTTATATCTGGGCTGCATTTTTGAAAGACAAATCATAATTAACTGTTCAATGAGGAGTCATATGGCCGGCCTGACTGAAAAAGAAAAAAAAGATCTGCTTGTTCTTGCCCGATCTGTAATTACAGCATCACTAATAAAAAGTGAAGCGGCCATGCAGCCGGAGAACCTTTCCCCTGCGCTTACTGAAGAGAGAGGTTGTTTTGTTACACTTCATAAATCAGGAATGCTCAGGGGGTGTATTGGTACCATTGAGCCTGTAGATTCTCTCTTTAAAGGTGTTGAAGAAAATGCTATTAAGGCGGCATTCAGTGATCCCAGGTTTCCGCAGCTTTCAATAGATGAACTTGGCGAAATTGACATTGAAATAAGCGTACTCACAGTTCCTGTACCATTGGCGTTTGTTGACGGGGAAGATCTTTTACGGCAGCTTAAACCGGATGTTCATGGCGTGATTCTTTCACAGGGGTACAGGCGGTCAACATTTCTACCCCAGGTATGGAAACAGCTGTCTGATCCGAAAGACTTTCTGGTGAATCTCTGCAAAAAGGGCGGTATGGGAACGGATTGCTGGCAATCAACAGAGACAAACGTCAGCGTTTATGAAGTGGAATACTTTGGCGAATTAACAGTGGCTGAATAATTATTGTCCGCAGTTTAAGTGTTTTGAATCAGAACACGTCTAAACATTATCTCGCAATCATCGCTCTCATCATATCACATGCATTTTCAGTATGATCTGCAATACCTCCAATGAGCTCAACAAGCTTGATATGATGAAAAATTCCTACCGGATCCTGGGACATGTGGAATATTTTTCGCTTAAGTGCATCCTCTTGCCGGTCAGCCAGATATTCCTGATCCCGAACGATTGTAATGATTTTCTTGACCCGGTTACGGTGTTTGCTTGAAAAATATTTAAAATATTTCTGTGCCTCAATAATCATCTGGCCAAGCTCTTCTACAGGGTCGATAACGGCATCAACCAGTAAAATAAGATCCTTTTCAATTTCATCCGGTATACCCTGCTCGCTGCGATATGAAATCCAGTCCAGTGAATTTTCAAAAGAATCAATAATTTTATCCTGCTCCCTGAGATATCTGAACAACTGGAACTTGTCTACAGGCAGCATGGTTCCCTTAGGCAAACCGCTTCTGATTCGTCGTTTGATGGAATCAGCTTCCTGTTCAATCGTACGTACTTCTTTTCGAAACTCTTCAAAACTGGTACAGTTTTTTGAAATAAAGCACTCAAAAGCCTGTTGAAATACAAATGAACCTTCCTGAACTTTTTCTATATGTTCTTTAAGTCCATCAAGAGGTGATGCCATAAACATTGATAGTACTGGTATCCGCATAATGGTCTCCTTTACAGGAATAGATTGAGTATTTTAAATATTACCATACTGGTCAGTGCTGCGGCGGGTACAGTTAAAACCCAGTATATCATAATTTTAAAAACGATGCCAAAGTTAACTGCGGCAATACCCCTTGCAAGCCCCACACCAAGCACACCGCCAACCGCTGCATGTGTGGTGGAGACAGGCAGCCCCATCTTGGAGGCAACCAGAACCGTAGTTGCCGCTGCAAACTCAACGGAAAAACCGCGTGTATTTGTCAACGTTGTTATTTTTGTGCCGATTGTATCCATAACACGATGCCCTGCCATGAAGATACCGATAGCAATGCCAAGACCGCCAAACAAGAGAAGAAATATTGGTACAGGAACACTGGCGGCCTGCAGGCTGCCTGTTTTAACTAGAAAATAGATTACAGCCAGCGGTCCGATGGCATTTGCGACATCATTTGCCCCCTGTGCAAGCGCAACATAGCAGGCGGTACCGACCTGGATAAATTTGAAAACATCTTCTGCCCCGGCTCTTTTTTTCTTTATAAACTTTCGAAGCAGCAGTTTGCCTGTAAATCCCAGAATGGCTGCCAATAAAAAAGACATTATCAGTGCCGTAGACATATCCACATTAAGCTTTTTACCAAGCGGTGTTTTAAACAGAAAGGAAAGGATAACAATAAAACCGGTCGTCCCGATAAAAACAGGGGAGTATTTCAAGGCCCGAATAAAGTGATCTTTGCGGGAGATAATGGTCTTTGCAATTATTCTGAATAATATAAATGCGATAATAATGCTGAAAACCGGTGAGACAATCCAGCTCAATACGACTTGAAGCAATTTCCCCCATTTAATAACTGAAAACCCGCCCGCCATAATACCATAGCCGACCATTGAGCCGACAATGGAGTGTGTTGTAGAGACAGGCAAAGCTTTCCAGGTGGCAAAACTGACCCATAAAGCGGCAGAAAGCAGGGCGGAAAGAGCGCCGATCAATGCGATGTGAGGGTCGCTCATCACCTCAGTGGAGACAATGCCCTTGCGGATGGTTTCGGTTACATTGGAGCCGATAAAAATAGCACCGACCAGGTTAAGAATACCGGCAATGAAAACAGCCTGGCGGATGGTAATTGCTTTTGCACCGACACTGGAGGCCATGGAATTGGCAACATCGTTCGCACCGATGTTCCAGGCCATGTAGAATCCAAAGATATAACCGATAATCAGAATTGTATATTCAACAGTCATAAAACCTGACCAAATTCCTGCTTGATGTTAAAAATTTTTCCGGGTTATAGGGTTATAATTTTCAGTTTCAAGCCAGTTTTGGGGATTAGCATGTACACCTTTTTCGGTCAATGGGAAATATCCTTGAAATAATTTTATATATCAGGCAAAATTGACAGATTATTTCAGTTTATGATATTATAAATGTATATTTTTTTGTCGTTGAATAAATGGCTTTAACATTATATGTATCATATCAACCAATGAGCTTCATTTAGAATTAAACCCACAAAAAAACTAACCTTGAACATGCAATTTTAACAAATATCTTCCGATTTCGAGGTGTATTTTGAAGGAAAAAGATTTTTATTTCAACAAGGAACAGGGTCATGCACGGGCCATCAAAATCATTAAAGAGGTTCGTTTTTCCGAGGATTCCAGAGACTATGGTTATATGGCTGAGAATGTGCCATGTCAGGACGGATGCCCTGCGATTACTAATATTCCGGGGTATATCCGGTGTATTTCAGAGGAGCGGTTTGGACGGTCATATGAACTGAACCGTATGTATAATATTTTTCCCGGCGTACTGGGCAGAATATGCAGTCGACCATGTGAAAAAAGGTGTCGCCACGGAGAAGCCGACCTTGGCGAACCTGTTAATATCTGCCACCTTAAAAGAAGTGCGGCCGACCTGAAATCATCATGGCACCGGATCAAGGAAAATCTTTATGCGCCTACAGGATATAAGATTGCTGTTGTTGGTGCCGGTCCGGCCGGTCTGGCATCTGCCCATGAACTGGCGACTCTTGGGCATAAGGTGACGGTTTTTGAAGCTATGGAACAACCGGGCGGCATGTTGATGCATGGCATTCCGGAATTCAGATTACCAAGGGATATTCTTGATCTGGAAATAAAAAATATTCTCCGGCTG
Source organism: Desulfobacterales bacterium (assembly GCA_021737275.1). Taxonomy (GTDB): domain Bacteria; phylum Desulfobacterota; class Desulfobacteria; order Desulfobacterales; family JAIPEE01; genus JAIPEE01. Next base: position 88,600 of record JAIPEE010000004.1, on the reverse strand, counting down.
GGTGTTGATCTTGAGCTGGGTGTTGAAATAGGAAAACGCACTTCTCTGAAATCACTTTTAAAAGATTATGATGCCGTCATTACAGCTACCGGCTGCATGAATGCCTTTTCAGCAAACCTGCCGGGTGAAGATCTTGATGGTGTATACAGTGGCCTTGATTTCATGATGCGGGTCAATAATGGAGAACGGCCTAAGGTCGGCAAAGAGGTTGCCGTTATCGGCGGCGGTTTTACGGCCATAGATTGTTCCCGGATGGCCATACGCCTTGGTGCCTCAAAGGTTTCTGTAAATCTCAGAAGAACCGAAGAGAATATGCGTATTGATGAGCATGAAAAGAATGAAGCAAAATTTGAAAAAATCAGAATCTACGGCCTTGTCAGGCCGGTTCGCATTACCGGAAAAAACGGTCGGGTGAAATCAATGACGATGGAAAGAACCCGGCTTATCTATACACCCGAGCCGCCATTCAGAAAAGCGGTACCCATTGAAAATTCTGAATTTACCATTCCGGTTGATTCCGTCATCATCGCCATTGGCCAATATCCGGAAACCGGTTTTATAGATACCAAAATCAAATTGGATGGGCATCGTATCTGGACTTCAAGTGATTCATACCGGACCAGCGTAAAGAAGCTTTACGCTGCAGGAGACTGTGTGACCGGTGCAACAGATGTCATAAATGCCGTTGCCAATGGACGGCAGGCAGCCCAGGAGGTTGATGAATTTCTTATCAGGCGCAAAAGAAAAAAGCGGATTGTTCGTTTTGAGGCATCAGCACCTTCAGATAGAAAGCGGAGTGATGATTTCATTCCCCAGGTCAAGCTCCCGGTACTGGATAGAAACAGCCGGTTTAAAAAGATAACCAATGAGGTGGAGCTCGGTTATGATCATGAATCCGCATTTAAAGAGGCGAAACGCTGCTATCTGTGTAATCTCAAATTCGAAATAGATGTTGATCGTTGTATATATTGTTCAGCCTGTATCGACGTTGCTCCCCGCGACTGCATAAAGCTGATCAGGGATGTGGAAGTTAAAAAAGACGGTTCCTATGGCGACTATGAAGAAACTACAAATTGGCGCAATGTTGTGGCTATTGCCATTGACAACAAGCGTTGTATCCGTTGCGGCAAATGTGTTGAAGCCTGTCCCATGGATTGTATCAGTGTCACCAAGGTTGAACTAATTGAACAGGATCTGGAGGCATAATGCCCAAAAAAGACCATTATGTAATTATTGGAAACGGTCCTGCAGGCAATAGCGCCGCAGATGCATTTCGCGCCAATGATAAGGATGCCCGCGTTACCATTATATCTGACGAGGCCTTTTCCTTTTTTTACCGTCACAAGCTCCCGCAGTTTGTTGCCGGAAATATCGGCGAAGATGATCTCAAAGTCAGACCATACAGTGTCTACAAAGAGCAGAATATCCGCCTGCGCCTTGGGCAGTGTGTAGATCGTATTGATCCGGAAGAAAAGATTCTCTACCTCAGACATATGGAAAAGGTGGGTTATACCAAACTGGTTATTGCCACCGGTGGTTCACCAAGAATTCTTCCGTCTCTGACCAGTTTTGAAAAGCATTTGCGTTTCATGACCGGTTATAACAATGCCATCAAGCTCATGCCGGAGATTCAAAAAGCCAAAACCATCACTATTCTGGGTGGAGATCTGATCAGCTTTGAGCTGGTGAAGGCGCTCAGGACAATGAAAAAGAAGATATTTTTTATTTTTTACAGCAAATGCTTCTGGCCTGTCGAGTTAACCGGGAACATGTCGGCCAAAATCTGCGCCAATATGAAAAAAAAGAATATTGAAGCTTATGCGGATGATACGGTTGAGACCTTAACTGAAAAAGGGAATTTATATACGCTCAAGACGGCATCGGGACGGACGTTTAAATCTGATCTGGTATGCTGTTTCTTGGGGCTTGTTCCTAATATCGGCTATATCATCGGTAGCGGTATTGATACTGAACGCGGTGTCCTGGTTAATGAGTTCATGCAGACAAATTATAAGGATATTTATGCCTGCGGGGACTGTGCCCAGATTTATGACCCAAAGCTGAAAGATTACTGGATTTCAATCGGATGGAGCAATGCCGGGTTGCAGGGTAAAATTGCCGCCATGAATCTTCTGGGCAGCAGCAAGGTGGTTAAACCCCTGCCTAAAAGTATTCGGGATGTGGTGGGCATCAAAATTCAGACATCCTGGTGGGATCATTTCTAGATTTTATTAATATGGGATTAATAAGGATATATAATGGCTGATGTTGATATTGTAATTGAAATTTGCGGCAGTGCCGGTGACGGTACCATCTCTTCCGGAGAAATCCTGAGCCGTTTTATGAGCAGCCAGGGTTTTGAAATCATGTCGTTTGATTCATACCCGTCTGAAATCCGGGGTTTTGGAAAATGTGTGGCGCATTCCCGCATCAGTAACAAAAAGGTGCTATCACCGGGTAAATATACGGACATTCTCATTGCGTTGAATAATGCCCATGCCATATCACAACTCCACACACTCAGAGAGACGGGTATTGTTATTTTTGATAATAAACCGCCGAACTATCTCGAAGAAGATCAGAGCATTGCCGGGTGGATTGAACCGGGCATGATTTCATACGGAATACCCCTGTTAAACCTTTCCCAGAAAGCATCCGGTAGTGCACGGGGCAGAAATATGGTTGCACTCGGCGCTCTTGCTGCTATTTTTGGAATTGATGGCGAACAGATGAAAAGTGCTATTCATGCCAGATATGCCAAAAAAAATAAGGTTGTAATAGACAGTAATATCAATTCATTCGCCGAAGGTTTCACATGGGCCCAACAACATGTAACCAAGGTCGACAGCTACACATTTGGACACAGCAAGCCAAAACCGTCCAAAGAAAAAAAAGCGATCATCAATGGTAATCAGGCTGTGGCACAGGCTGCCATCGATAGCGGTCTTCATCTTTATGCCGGTTATCCCATAACACCGGCAACAAAAATTATGGAAATTGTGAGCAGGGAGCTGCCGAAAAAAGGCGGTGTTATGGTTCAGACCGAAGATGAAATATCAGCCATCGGCCATGTTATCGGTGCCGGATATGCCGGGAAAAGAGCCATGACCGCCACATCCGGTCCTGGATTCTGCCTCATGAGCGAACTGGCAAACCTTGCGGTCATGGCCGAGGTGCCTGCCGTACTGGTTAATTCTCAACGTGGCGGGCCCAGTACCGGCCTGCCGACACGGAACGAACAGAGTGATCTCAACATTGCCTTGTTCGGCGGCAGCGGGGACTCACCAAGAATTGTATTGGCACCGACCAGCGTGAATGAATGTTATACCTGTACAACACTGGCATTTTATCTTGCTGAAAAATATCAGACGCTGGTCATTATCCTGCTGGATTTTTTTCTTTCCAACAGCATCAGGAACATCACCACACCTGTTCCGCCAAAAGCCAACCAGTTGAACTCTAATGTTGCGCCGACTAAAACTGCTTTAAAGGATTACAAGCGCTATAAACTTACAAAAAATGGTATCTCTCCAAGAGCGATTCCGGGTACACCCGGCGGCATGTGTATCTCAACCGGCCTTGAACATAGCGAACACGGCCACCCCCGTTATGACAGAAATACACATCCGGCCATGACTGAAAAGCGATTTAATAAAATCCAGGGTGCACTCAGTGAAGCGCCAAAACCAAGGTGGGTCGGCCCTAAAAAGAATGTGGATATCGGTGTTATTGCCTGGGGATCAACAGCCGGATCGGCCCATGAGGCCGTTCTGAATGCACGGAAAGAAGGCATCAATGTTGCATTTATGAGCACGGTAATACTTTCTCCTTTTCCGGTAAAAGAAATTAAAAAATTCAGCGAAGCCTGCAGCCGGATTCTTGTGCCCGAGCTGAACTATACCGGGCAGTTTGCAAATGTTTTATCCCCTCATCTGAGTCGCAGCATTGAACGGCTGAATATGGTCACCGGTCTGCCGATTTCAGCAGAAGATATATTAGAAAAGATCCGGGATATGGCCCGGTAAACTGGAGTGATAATGGATATTTTAAAGAATAGTTATCTGGATGAAGAACTTGAAGCGGTAAAAAAACAGGGATTTCTGGACTATCGTACATCGCAGCTGCCCACATGGTGTCCCGGATGCGGGTATTTCGGCATTACCCATGCCATTGTTCAGACCTGTAATGATCTTCAGTTAAAAAAAGAAGAGGTGTGTGTCGTCAGCGGTATCGGTTGTGCCGGTCGTTATCCGATTTTTATGGATGTCTATGGATTCCATACCGTTCATGGAAGGTCCCTGCCCATTGCCGCCGGCATAAAACTTTCCAGAGAGGAACTGACTGTTTTTGCAGTCGCCGGAGACGGAGATGCATTAGGTATCGGCGGCGGCCACCTGCCCCATACCATCAGAAGAAATGTTGATATTACACTGTTTCTGTTCGACAATTCCATTTACGGTTTAACCAAGGGGCAGACATCGCCCACAACGCCCCTGAATCAGGCAACGAATTCCCATCTAAAAGGAAATCCGGATACGCCGTTAAAACCGGTGTCGCTCGCACTGGCATATGGTGCATCCTTTGTTGCACGATGTTATGCCGGTGATGTTGACGGTATGAAAGATGTTTTCAGGCAGGCTATTACTCACAAGGGCTTCAGCTTTATTCATATCGTAACGCCCTGCGTTACCTTTGATAAAACCAACATTACCTGGGGACGATTAAACGGTACTGTAGAACCCATAGAGCCGGTTCATGATCAGACCAGTTTTGAGTCAGCACTCCGGTTGGCTGAAATTCCGCGTCTTATTACCGGTATCTTTTATCAGGACAAGAAACGGCCGTCATATATGGAAATCATCAGAGAAACCCAAAGTTAATATTTGTATTATCCGGATTATGATGACTTTCATATAATTCATTCACCTGCTTAAAAGCCTGATAGCGCTGATGAAAAAAGGAGTTTTGCCGTGGGAAAAAACATTGGTTTTGTTTCAACCCGCTTTGCCGGCGTTGACGGTGTCTCTCTTGAAGCCAGAAAGTGGGCGGAAGTACTTACGGAAAACGATTATAAATGTTTCTGGTTTGCCGGTGAGCTTGATATGGATCCGAAAAGATCGATGCTTGTCAAAGAAGCACATTTTCAACATGCAACTAACATAAAAATCAATGATCGGATTTTCGGGAAACAAGCACGGACACTAACGGTCACAAATGATATCCAGGACCTGAAAGTTTATCTGAAAAAACAGCTTCGAATTTTTATAGAACGATTTTCAATTGATATGCTCATTGTTCAGAATGCTCTCGCTATTCCCATGCAGGTACCTCTGGGCATGGCCCTGACCGAAACGATTGCGGAATTGCAGATTCCCTGTATTGCACACCACCATGATTTTTACTGGGAAAGAACCCGATTTTTACTAAACGCCATTGGCGATTATATCGGGATGGCATTTCCACCAAGCCTGCCCAATATTGAACATGTTGTCATAAACTCGGTTGCCCATGAAGAGCTGGCTCATCGACAGGGTATTTCATCAACCATTATTCCCAATGTTCTTAATTTTGAAAAACCACCACATATTGAACGTGAAAGAAGCGTAAAGCTCCGTGAGACAATTGGACTCTCACCGGAAGATAAAATGATTCTCCAGCCAACCCGAATTGTTCAACGGAAGGGTATTGAGCATGCTATTGAACTGGTCAGTGAGCTGGATAATCCGCATTGTAAACTGTTTATTTCCCATGAGGCCGGTGATGAAGGTTTTGAATATGTTGAATGGCTGAAAAATTATGCTGAAGATGTTGATGTGGATATGCGGCTGATCGATACCTGTATCAAGGACCCCTGGAATTTTCGCGCAAGGGACAAAGATCGTCACTCTTTATGGGATATCTATCCCCATGCAGATTTTATCACTTTCCCCAGTATGTATGAAGGTTTTGGGAATGCCTTCCTTGAAGCGGTTTATTTCAAGAAACCGCTACTGATCAACCGCTATGCCATTTTTGCACGGGATATTGAACCGCATGGATTTGATGTTGTTGTCATGGATGGTTTCATAACCCCCAAAACAGTTGAAAAAGCATTAGACATCCTTACGAATCCTGAATTAGCCAAAAAGATTGTGGAACATAACTACCGGATAGCGCTACGTCATTACTCATATGCAACCCTGAGAAGAAGTCTTAATTTTCTGATTTCAAAATTCTTTGGGGTGGACAATTAGAAAATGTAATTAAATTTGACCGCCATACCGGAAGCGCCCCACATTATTATCCTGCTATAACAGTTTTTTTGTCAGCCGGTTTTTAACCGGTATTTATAATTTTTTTCTTTAAAATCCTCCTTCCGGATCCCATGTTTTTTCATGAGCTTGTGGAGCTGGCGCGTTGTTATTCCAGATGAAGAGGCGGTATCATTAATTTTCCCCTTATTAAATGATAACATATATTCAAGATAGGTCTTTTCAATATTTTCAACAGCTTTTTTACGATACACACCAAGTGTTATCGAATGATCCACATGTAGTGATGGTGTCAATTTTTCAGATTCAGTAAACTCTCTGGGAAAACTTTCAGGTGTAAGAATGTCTGACTGTTCAAGGATATAGGCACGCTCGATAAGATTTTCCATCTCGCGGATGTTCCCCGGCCATGGGTAGCGAATCAGCGCTTCCAGTACTTCAGGATGGATATCATAAATCTCCTTTAAATTGAACTTATTTAACTTTTTCAAAAAGGAATCGGCAATAATTGTTATGTCTTCAATCCTGTCCCTGAGTGGCGGGATATCAATGGGAAATACGTTCAGACGGTAATAAAGATCATTTCTGAATTTGCCGGATTCACACATCTCGTCCAAATTGGTATTGGTTGCAGATATTACCCTGACATCGGCATGAATGGTCTCTTCTCCGCCAACTCTTTGAAAAGTGCCATCTTGTAAAACCTGCAAAAGTTTTACCTGGGCGGATGGCGTGACGGTTCCAATTTCATCCAGAAAAATGGTGCCGCTTTCTGCAATCTCAAATTTCCCGAGCTTCCTTTTTATAGCTCCGGTAAAAGCTCCTTTTTCATGACCAAACAATTCACTTTCCACCAGCGTATCGGGGATTGCGCCGCAATGAATACTGATAAACGGATTGTCCTTACGGCTACTGTGCTGGTGTATTAAATTTGCCAGTACACTTTTACCGGTGCCGGTTTCACCGGTTATCAGGACCGTGCTTTTAGTCACAGCGACAGACTTGACCTTTTCATAAACGCGCTTCATTAAGGGGCTTCTGGTCTGAATAAGATCGACAATTTCTCTGTTCCAGAACCGGTCTCTCAGATAATTTATTTCAGATTGGACAATTAATGATTCCTGAATGTTTTCTGCCAAAAGTTTAACTTCCGCATGGGTTACCGGGTATGTCAGATAATCCTTTACGCCGGCTTTAACTGCCATGACGGCCTGTCGAATTTGCTCGTTTGGTGTCATAATAATAACAGCGGCAGTTGGATAAATATGCCGGAAGGGTTTTAGGGCTGACTTAAAACCGGTTTCGGAATGATGTTCAAGCAATAATTTTAAATCAATAAATAACAAATCATAACGTTTTTTATGAAACATTTCCAAGCACATACTTTTATTCTGCGCTGTGTCTACCGTATATCCGGAGGGGAGACTTTCCTTAATAATGCGATAAGGCGTATGTTTATAGCTGGCCACCAGAACATTTTTCATTGTTATTTCCGTATTTTATAAGGATATAGATCAAATGTTTCAGAAATTAAATTCTTATTTCATAACTATAATAATGATAAATGTGTTTATCAAACAAATAACTCACGTAACACATAAAAAAGAACTTCATATTCTCTATATGACCAATAAGCAGAACCGACGATTCTTTTTTTTAATTGTAGTAAAATCAATATTTTATAAAATAGTCCAGTCGGGATTCCAATCCGATTAATTTTTTCAGGCTATTTCAGAACTATTGGTTCTTATAAAATTACAATATATAATACTAACTTTTAATAATTTCAACCATCTATGTATTTGGCATGTCTATTGCTGTGATTAATCTGCCTTTATTGGGGCCATAAGCTTTTGGGAATAAAACCGGAAACTGTTTGGCCCATAACAAAAACACGCTTTTAAATAACGGAGACGCAAGAATGAATAACAGAAAAATGTCAGTGATAACTATTATCTCCTTGGCATTATTAATGATTTTTAGCTTTTCCAATATGGCTGTTGCCCAGGAAACTATTGAAGAAATTACTATAGTTGGAGTCGTCAGTGATCAGAGGGAAATTATTACATCTGACGGCCTGATTTATTTCATTGATGAAACAGAAATAGGCGATGAACTTTTTTTAAATTATATCGGCCTTGAAGTAAGTGTAACAGGAGAAGCTTCTGAGAGTGAGGGCGATTTTTTCATTACCGTCAGCCATTTTGAAGAACACACGGAATAATCATTTTAGAATTAAACCTATGAAAGCAAAGCGGGGGTATATATTTAAAACAATGTCAATAAATTATCCGGAGTTAATTTCTTGCCCGAAGGATCAGAATAAACACTATTTTCGAAGTTCCTGTGAGGACATATTTCGGAAGGGAAATATTCGTTACTGGTGTAAAGACTGTATTATTTTTAAATCGGAAAATGTTCTTGATCACTGTGGTGAGGCAGTAAAACAGGCGATAAATATTTCTCCGGTGGAGATAGAAAAAGAAACGTTTAATGAGCTTGGGAGATAGCTATGGAAGAAAGTGATTTAATTTTTTTTGAGAACTTACTGAATCAACAACTTAATGAACTTATGGAAATGGCAAACATGACTGTCGATGAGATTCGGTCTTCATCCATGGAAGCATCTGATCTTATTGATAAGGCGACATTACATATTGACTATAGTTTCAAACTCAGAATCAGAGACAGAGAAAGCAGGCTTATTAAGAAAATTATCCAGGCACTCGACAGGATAGATGACGGGACATATGGGATTTGTGATATGTGCGGCGAAGACATCTCAATTGAAAGGCTTAAGGCAAGACCGGTAACATCCTTCTGTATTCAATGTAAAAACAGATCCGAATCACTCGAAAAAGCTTTCGGGTGATAACAAGAAAAGAAAGAAAAATATGAATAAGGCAGAACTGATTGATGAAATTTGAAATGATTTGGGAGATAAGAAAGCAGCAAGGGCTTTAGTGGAAAGCTTTCTTGAGGATATTATTATATCTCTGGGAAAAGGCGAGGACATAAAAATTTCAGGTTTTGGTACATTTAAATCGATCCACCAAAATGCGAGAAATGGTCGTAATCCAAAAACCGGTGAAAAAGTCAAGATCCCGGCAAGAGCGGTTCCCAGGTTTAAAATTAGCAAAAAATTCACGGAAGAGATCAGATAAGCCTTATTGATATATATTTTTATTCCCAGCCGGAACGCCCAATTTTTTTATAAAAAGATCACACACAACACCCAGGATGTTTCAACAAAAGAGGTGTAGAAAACTTTTGGAATTTCTTCAGTGGCCTGTTCAGAATCTCTTTTTTTGACCGGCCATAAAATCCTTCCCTTGAACTTTAGGTAGTGTTGTCTTATTATCAAGTAAATTAATCGTTATTATTATAATGCCTGCTTCAAGTATTCAATACAATCACGGAGATGACCATCATGATCAATAGGTGTTTGCGATCAACTATTTTTATTCTTGTTACGACTCTTTTTTTAACGTCGTTATTCCTTTCCTCCTGCACGACAACCGGTCAATATGCTTCACCAACCTGGCCACACGAAAAAAGTGATCTTGAGCCGGACCCGGCAGTTATTTATGGCCGGTTTCATAATGGATTCAGATATATACTGATGCCAAACCAGACCCCGCCTGGTCGGGTCAGCATGCATCTTAATGTTCAGGCCGGTTCCATATATGAGCTTGATGATCAGCGAGGAATTGCCCATTTTCTTGAACACATGCTTTTTAACGGTTCCACCAACTTTGCGCCGGGTGACCTCGTAAAATTTTTCCAGTCCATCGGGATGGATTTCGGCGCTGATGTGAATGCCCATACCGGATTCATTGAAACTGTTTATGATGTCATTCTGCCGGATGGTACTGACGAGAGTTTTAAAAAAGGTTTTACCGTTCTCGGAGATTATGCTGAAGGAGCGCTGTTGCTGGAAACTGAAATTGAAAAAGAGCGGGAAGTTATTCTATCTGAAAAACGGGACCGGGATTCTGAATCTTACAGAAGTTATGTTGAGGCACTGAAATTTGAGCTTCCGGATTCTATCTTTTCCAAAAGAATTATCATCGGCACCGAGGATGTTGTGAAAAATGCGGACCGTTCTGTCTTTAAGGATTTTTATGATACCTGGTATCGTCCTGAAAAAATGGTTCTGGTTATCACCGGTGATTTTGAAGCAGATCATGTTATTCCGATGGTTGAATCACGGTTTGCCGATATACAGGCAAGGGCACCGGCTCGCCCTGAACCTGTATTCGGAGATATAGACCATAAGGGCATAAAATCTTTTTACCGTTATGAACCTGATGCCGGCAGCACGAACATAACTATTGAAGTTGCTACAAAAAACAGTCCTGTTGAAGATACAGCTGCACGCCGAAAAGAGATGTTTGTTCGCCATATTGCGGATCAAGTTGTCCAGAACAGACTGGAAACAATGGTCAGCAAACCGGGCACACCATTTACGGATGCCATAATCGGTTCCGGTCATTACCTCAATTTTGTCGATTATGCTGAAATTGCCGCTGAAGGTGATCCTGAAAAGTGGGAAGATATTCTGGCATCGATTGAACAGGTATTGAGAACTGCCCTGACTTATGGTTTTACACAATCGGAACTGGATCGTGTCAAAAAAGATACGCTGGCACAACTTGAAACAGCTGTGGAAAAAGCACCAACCAGAAAAAGCCAGACACTGGCTCGCAGGCTGATGAGAAGCCTTAACTACAACAAAGTTTTCAGCTCTCCGGGCCAGGAGCTGGCGCTGTTTGCGCCTGTTCTGGCAGAATTGACAATTGAGGATGTTCATCAGGCGTTCCAGGAGACCTGGTCACCGGATCACAGATTAATTCTGCTTACCGGTAACCTTCAGCTTGATGAAACAGATGAAGATGCAACCGGACAAATTCTGGCTGCGTACAATTCCAGCCTGGCTGTTGCCGTATCAAAACCGTTAGAGGCAAAGGCCGTTTCATTTCCGTATCTTCCGGTACCGGATGCATCAGGGGAAATAATAAAACAGGAGACCATTGAAGATCTGGGCATTACGCAAATTGATTTTAAAAATGGTGTTCGTCTGAACCTTAAAAAAACTGATTTTAAGGTAGATGAGATTCTTATAAATATTACATTTGGAAACGGTCGATCTGATGAACCGGTTGATAAGCCGGGCCTTGGAACCCTCTCTTCAGCTGTTATTAATGAGAGCGGTCTGGGCGCCCTTACAAAAAATGAACTTGATCGTGCTCTTGCAGGGAAAAAAACCGGGACATGGTTTGATGTTGACGGGAGTCACTTTCTGCTTTCCGGTGTGACCATTCCTGAGGAGACGCCGCTGCTTTTTGAACTGCTTTATGCCCGGATTATGGATCCGGCATTTCGTGAAGATGCTTATCTGCTGTCTCTTGAACGGCTGAATCAGGAATATAAATCCCAGATCGGAACGGTTGAAGGCATGATGACACTGGAAGGCAGAAGATTTCTTGCCAGTGGGGATACCCGATTCGGATTTCCATCCTATGAACAGTTAAGTGCCCTTTCCATAGAAGATATTAAAGCCTGGATTGAGCCACCTTTAAAAACGGCACCCCTGGAAGTTACGGTTGTGGGAGATTTTGATACAGATACAATTATTGAAAATGTGGCAAAATACCTGGGCACGCTACCGGACAGAAAACAGACTGTGGCCCGGCAAAGAACAGACCTGCCAAAACTTCCTGCCGGTGAGAAAGAGATTCTCACCGCTAAAACCGGTATGGAAAAAGCGCTGGTAATTGTCGCTTATCCGACAGAAGATATTTGGGATATCCGGAGAACGCGTCGTCTGAACACGCTGGCATCCGTACTTTCGGAACGGTTACGATTGAGGATAAGAGAAGAGATGGGGGTGGCTTACAGTGTATTCGCCTTCAACCGGGGAAGCAGAACTTATAAGGATTTTGGGTCACTTAAGGCATACGTCCCGCTTTCACCGGATCAGATTGATCTCGTTGTGTCAGAGATAAAAAAGATTGTTGCAGATCTTGCAAAAGGCGATATCCCCGAAGATGAACTGGAGCGGGCAAAAGCCCCGGTTCTGACCGGCATCAGGGATATGATCAAGACCAATGATTACTGGCTTGATACCGTAGTGACCGGTTCCGTGAGGCATCCCCGGCAGATTGAATGGAGCCGTTCCATTCTTGACGATTATGCAGCAATAACAGCTAAAGAGGTTTCCGATCTGGCAAAAAAGTATCTGGATAATGATAAGGCTGCAATATTGATCATAAAGCCGGAGTGAAAACGTCAACACAGGTACCTTTAAGGCGGGGATAGTGCATTCCGTTATCCCCGTCTTTTAATTTTTCTGTTTTAAATTGACTAAAGCCTTTGTTTTTTTTATACTGAAACCGGATAACACTTAATAATTTTTACAGTGCATCTCTTTTAAAACCTTACTGAAAAAGATTTATTTTAATATATTATACCCTGCGCCTGAATTTGAAAACCGGCTTTTATTTTACTGTTTTTTGTAAGCAAATAAATCCCTGATGAGGATATGAAAAATGGATAAAAAAGAAGGCTTTTCCTCAACAACACCATCGTCCCGTTGTTTATCGGAAGAACCCCTGATTAAAACCACCCAGCGGCACATTGTTTCAAAGTTGGGATGTGATATCCACCCACCAAGAAAATTTCAATATTTTCAAGGCCTTGCCTATAGCGTTCGGGATCGGCTGATCAACCTTTGGCTACAAACTCAGCGTGCTTATTATGACACTAACGCAAAAAGGGTCTATTACCTGTCGCTTGAGTTCCTGCCTGGCCGTTTTTTGATGAACTATATAACTAATATCGGTATTGAGGATGAATGCCATGAAACAGTAAATTCTATCGGTTTAAGCCTTGAAGAGCTTGAAGAGGAGGAGTGGGATGCCGGTCTTGGCAATGGCGGTCTCGGCAGACTCGCTTCATGTTTTATGGACTCCATGGCCACATTGAAAATTCCCGGTTATGGATATGGTATCCGTTATGATTTCGGCATCTTTTTTCAGACGATCGTAAACGGCTATCAAAAAGAACAGAGTGATAACTGGCTCCGCAGGGGGGATCCATGGGGAATTATTCGAAGGCAGAATCTTTATGAAATAAAGTTTTACGGCCGGTCGGTGCCATATACGGATGTCACGGGTAGTGTCCGGTATAAGTGGGTTGACTCAGATTCAATCATGGCAATGGCCTGTGATATATTGGTTCCCGGCTACAACAATGATCATGTAACCAACATGCGCCTATGGTCGGCCCAATCCAGCAGGGAATTCAATCTGGAAGAATTTAATGTCGGCGATTACATTGGTGCGGTTGAATACAAGATTTTCAGTGAGAACCTTTCAAAAGTGCTCTATCCCAGTGACGAGGCGGAACAGGGTAAGGAGCTTCGGTTAAAGCAGCAATACTTTTTTGTCGCTGCTACTTTTCAGGATATTCTTCGCCGTCATAAAAAGCATCATAAAAAATTTGATACACTGTCGGATATGGTGGCCATCCAGCTCAATGACACTCATCCGGCCATTGCCATCCCCGAACTTATGAGAATTCTGCTGGATGAAGAGGCTCTGCCATGGGAAAAAGCGTGGCATATCTGTAATAAAACTTTTGCATACACCAACCATACCGTCATGCCGGAAGCGCTGGAAACATGGCCGGTCAGCCTTATGAAGAAAGTACTGCCGAGGCATCTTGAAATTATATATGAAATCAATCACCGGTTTCTTAAGGCGGTTGGCAAAAAGTTTCCGGGTGATATGGATCTGATTGAACGGATGTCAATTTTCAGGGAAGGAGATGAGCAGTATGTTCGCATGGCCAACCTGGCCATCGTTGGCAGCCACACTGTAAACGGTGTTGCGGCTTTGCACACGCAGATTCTTAAAAACAGTCTTTTCAGGGATTTTGACCGCTTTTTCCCAGGAAAAATAAGAAATGTTACCAACGGAATTACGCCCCGTAGATGGCTCCTTCAGGTCAACCCCTGGTTATCAGAACTTATTACAAATACTATCGGGGAGGGATGGGTTGATCATTTAGAAAAACTGTCGGAACTGATTCCCTATGCTGAAGATCAGGACTTCAGAGCCCTATGGTTTAAGGCGAAACGAAAATCAAAAAAACGTCTTGCAAAATATGTACTTCGAAAGCTGAGTATGGGTATTAACCCTGATACTCTGTTTGATATTCATGTTAAAAGAATGCATGAATACAAGCGCCAGCTTCTTAATGTCCTCCATGTTATTACCCTGTATAACCGGATAAAGGAGAATTCTGAATCAGTTCAGGTGCCAAGAACCATCATGTTTGCCGGAAAGGCCGCCCCCGGATACTTTCAGGCCAAGCTGATTATCAAGCTGATCAATTCTGTAGCGGACACCGTTAACAATGATCCGGACACCCAGGACATGCTCAAGGTTTTGTTCCTGCCCAACTACTGTATTTCGCAGGCAGAAAAGGTGATTCCCGCCGCCGACCTTTCTGAACAGATATCCACAGCCGGCATGGAAGCATCCGGAACCGGTAATATGAAGTTTGCCTTAAACGGTGCACTTACTATCGGCACACTTGATGGTGCCAATGTGGAAATCCGTGAAGAGGTAGGAGAAGAGAATATTTTTATTTTCGGTCTTACTGCAGACGAAGTCGTCAACATGAGAACGGGCGGCTACAACCCGAAGGATTACTATCATAACGATCTGGAACTCAAACAGGCGATCGACATGATTGCTGAAAATTACTTTATTCCTTCAGAGCCGGATCTTTTTGGTCCAATCATTAAATCATTGCTCCGGCAGGGGGACTATTATATGGTGCTGGCAGATTACAGAAGCTATATTGAATCACAGGAAAAGGTCAGCAGTCTTTACCTGAACCGTGAGGAGTGGACCCGGAAATCAATTCTGAATACAGCTAACATGGGATATTTTTCAAGTGACCGGGCCATTATGGAGTATGCTGAAAATATCTGGAATGTTAAGCCGCTGGGTGCATGAGCCGTCAGACAATCAGAGATACCCCGCAGGCTATGCTGCGGGGTGGATCATTCGTGGCATCCCTCCAGAAATGTTTTCGCAATATTGGAAGAATACACAATGATCTGTTTCATCATGTTCATCAACTCCATATGAACCGTGTGCGTATCCATAGATTCCTTTTTCCGGTGAAGAATTCGGTCAAGATGATGTGTTCTGTACTGGTAAGCCAGATCCAGATATTTTCTCTCCCCGGCCATAATAATTTTGGCTCGTCTCGTATCTTTTTCGGCAAAGGCCTCCATTAGAAGCCGGATCTGTTTTCGGGCTTTTCGATGATAAATCAGAATCTCTTCCTTACCCTCATCTGAAAAATTTGACACAAGCTGTTTTTTTCTTTCAATCATCGGCAGCATATTTCTGTGGATAATGTCACCGATACTTTCCATATCTTTAACAATTGAAATAATGGAATAAATTTCACACACTTGCTTCTCGGATACACCAGGTTGTCTGGCAACATTAAAAAGGTATTCCTCAATTTTGCTTTCAAGGTAGTTAATCTTTTTTTCCCGCATCTCAATGCCTTCAATAAGGGAAATCTGAGGGTAGATGGCATCCTGTGGCAACTCTTCTGAAGTAAAGGGAATGATGATGGCTGTCAGCATCCGCCCCAGGAGTTTGGCCATTCGGGATGTTTCAGCCCGGGCCAGATCAATAGCCAGTGCCGGTGTTGGAATTTTTGTTTCATCCAGATGCCACGGTAACGGTTTAATGCCGTCAATTTCCCTTTTATTTGGAAAAATTTTCATAATAAAAGCAGCAAAAACGGTGGTCAACGGCAGAAACAAAAGGGCGAGACTGACGTTAAAGAAAGTATGGGCATTGGCAATCTGGCGGGCGGTGCCCGAACCAAACCAGGCAGCAACCTCACGGATCATATCTGCAAAGGCCGGTATCCAGAAAACAAACATCAAAACGCCGGCAATCCTGAAGATTACATGCGACAGCGCAACCCTTTTTGCTTCTCTGCCGGTACCCATACTGGCAAGGACGGCTGTAAAGCAGGTTCCGATGTTTGTACCGAAGATCATGGGAATAGCCGCCTCAAGGGAGATAAGGCTCTGTTGGCCGAGAACGATCAGAATGCCGGTAAAGGCACTGCTGCTTTGGATAAGTGCTGTAAGGGCGGCACCTGCCATAATGCCCATAACCGGATTTTCAAGGCCCTTCATAAGATTGATAAAGTCAGGATATGTCCTCAATGGTTTCATGGCATCACTCATCAGCTTCATACCGAAAAAAAGGATACCAAAACCCAGAAGTACATTTCCAACATTTTTCATATTGTCAGACTTACTGAACATGCTCATGAAAAAGCCGACCGCCACCATTAACAGCGCATAATCGGTTAGTTTAAAGGCAATAAGTTGTGCCGTGATGGTTGTACCAATGCCGGCTCCAAGTATGAGGCTGAGGGATTGAGTAAATGTCATCAACTCGGCCTGAACAAAACTCACCAGCATAACGGTAGTGGCACTGCTTGACTGGATTACCATCGTCACGAATGCGCCTACCAGCAAACCGATAACCCGATTTTTGGTTATTGCGGCAAGAATTGACCGCATCTTGTTTCCGGCAGATTTCTTCATGCCCTCACTCATTTTTCCCATGCCATACAGGAAAAAGGAGAGGCCGCCAAGCAGGCTGATAATCAAAAAAAACCATGAAATTTCGTTTGAACTATTTTCTGCCGCCTGTATAACAGGGGCAGAGACTATGGAAATAAACAGAGATAAAACAAATAGTTTCAATGCTTTAAAATAGTCTTGTACCATAATGCCTGGTTTGGCCTTTCCGGTTTTCCACAGATAAAAATGTGTTTTGCCTGAAGACACCCCTGCTGAAAGCGGGGAACAAATATTTCTGACCAGGGCAGGAGCCGGATGCCCCTATCCAAGGCAGGGATCACATGTTTCCGGTTATAGTAAAGATAGCAGATTCTTATTAAATTCTTAATACTTATACAGTTAGTTGATGCTCAGGTCAATTTTTTACTTTTCAATTATACCTGAAAAAATATGAATAATGATAGACCGGCATCCTGATGGTTAACATCTTTTTCACTGACAGCAACTGTTGATAATGAAGAGTGTGATGCCTTTCAACTTGATAATAAACTATCATTGTGCCATGTTAAGCGTGACTTATAAACATCTAAAACATCTATAAAAAGTATAATTTTACACTATGACTAAAACCACTGATCGGCATCCTGACAAAGAAGAGCTCACAATTATCACGACCCATATTAATGCGGATTTTGATGCTATTTCATCCATGGTGGCAGCTCAGAAACTTTATCCGGATGCAAAGCTGGTTTTTCCAGGCTCAATAGAAAAAAATATTCGAAATTTCTTCATTAATTCAATGATATACATGCTTAATATGATCGATATCAATGATGTTGATCCTTTGCATGTAAAAACCCTTGTTCTTGTAGATACCCGGCAGGCAAAACGCATTGGAAAACTGTCAACGCTCGCAGACAAAAAAGATGTTGAGATTCATCTCTACGATCATCACCCGGCCAAGGGTGATGACCTGCACGGTACCCATGAAATATATAAACCTTATGGTGCGACGGTTACCATTCTCATTGAACTCATCAGGGAAAAGGGTATTGAACTCACACCTGATGAAGCCACAGTTTTAAGTCTTGGTATCTATGAAGACACCGGATCTTTTACATTTTCATCGACAACGGAAAACGATTTTATGGCTGCTGCATACCTTCTGTCCAAAGGTGCCAGCCTCAATACAATCGCGGACATGATATCAAGAGAGATCAACCCCGATCAGGTCAGTTTGTTGAATGACATGATCCAGTCGGCCAACACCTATAACATTAACGGTGTGGATGTCGTGCTGACAACCGTCAGTACTGAAACCTATGTGCCGGATTTTGCATTCCTTGTACACAAGATGGTTAAAATGGAAAACATTAATGCCATTATTGCTGTAGCAAGGATGACAAATAAAATTTATATTGTAGGGCGGAGCCGTATTCCTGAAGTGGATGTGGGCAGTATTGTGGCACCTTTCGGTGGTGGCGGCCACTCTTATGCAGCGGCCGCAGCGATTAAAGACAAAACCCTTGCCCAGGCCGAAAGCCTGCTTCTTGAAATACTCCATCAGAAAATACGATCCAAACGGCGAGCTAAAAATCTTATGACAACGCCGGCTCTTTCAATTCTGCCTGAAATCACCTGTAAAGAAGCCAGCCGGATCATGACGCGGTGTAATATCAATGCGTTGCTGGTACTGGAAAATCAGGCGACAGCGGGAGACCTTCTTTACGGATATGTAACCCGCCAGATTGTTGAAAAAGCACTTTCACATGAGCTCGATGATGTCGCTGTTCAGGAATATATGACCCGAGATATTGCAACCGTATCTCCGGAGGCGGATCTTCCTGAAATTCAGGAAAAAATTATTGCGAAAAAACAACGGATTTTACCTGTTATTGAAAAAGATAAAGTTATCGGGGTTGTCACCAGAACGGATCTGCTGAACACACTGGTGCGGCAGACAAACCAGCATGCCAAAGACGGATCCGACCTGCTGAAGGAGCCTTTTCATACCCGAACACGCAATGTTCAGAAATTTATGAAAGAACGGCTATCTGATAAAGTTATCGATACCCTCAAGTCGATTGGCGAAGTCGCCCATGAGGCCGGTTATAAATCATATGTTGTTGGCGGGTTTGTAAGAGATCTGTTTTTATACCGCCCCAATGAAGATATTGATATTGTTGTTGAAGGTGACGGCATTGCATTTGCTAAAAAATATGCCGCCCTCAATGGTGCCCGAATCCATACCTATGCCAAATTCGGTACGGCTGTTATTATTTTTCCGGATGGCTTTAAAATTGATGTGGCTTCTGCCCGGTTAGAATATTACAAGTTTCCGGCGGCGTTACCTACGGTTGAGATGAGTTCCATTAAACTGGATCTGTTCAGGCGTGATTTTACCATCAATACGCTGGCTATTCAGCTGACACCTTCCAGATTCGGTATGATGGTCGACTTTTTTGCAGCACTGAATGATCTCAAAGACAAGTCTGTCAGGGTACTGCACAATCTCAGCTTTGTGGAGGATCCAACACGGGTTTTCCGGGCCATCCGTTTTGAACAGCGGTTCGGCTTTAATATCGGGAAACTGACATCCAGCCTGATTAATAATGCTGAAAAGATGAATTTTTTCAGCCGCCTCAGTGGAAGGCGCGTTTTTACAGAGATAAAACTGATTCTGGAAGAAGAAAATCCGACCCTGTCCATTGCAAGAATGAATGATTATGGCCTTCTAAAGGTTATCCATCCGGAGTTTTTGTTTGATCCGGCTATGGAATCAATTCTGAATTCAGTAAAGAAAACCCTGTCATGGTATGATTTGCTTTTTCTTGAAGAACCCTATATGAAATGGGCCGTTTATTTTCTGGTTTTAATACGAAATTATGATATCGATGCCATAACGGAAATCTGTGATCGTCTTGAATTGGCACCCAGACATAAACACTTTTTCTGCAAAGACAGAAGGGAATCTGAAAAATGCCTCTTCTGGCTGAAAAGCAGAAAAGATATCAGTAATGGAGAGCTTTTTCACCGGCTTGCCTCACTGAAAACAGAATTCCTGCTTTATATGATGGCGGCAGAGCAGGAAGAATATGTCAAACGTTATATCTCTAATTATATCCTTAAATTGAGACATGTCCGCCTGCAGATTAAAGGACGGGATCTTCAGAAAATGGGTCTCAAACCCGGCCCCTTTTTCAGTAAGATTCTTGATGCCGTACTGGAAGCTAAACTGAATGGAGAGCTGAAAACAAGAAGCGATGAGCTTCTTTTTGCAGAAAAATATGTATAATAGTGTCAATTTAATAATACTAAAACTGTTTGCTCTGATTTTAGCAATGATTGCTCATGAATTTGCTCATGCCTATGTCGCATATAAAATGGGTGATGACACGGCCAAACTCTCCGGGCGGCTGACTTTAAATCCCATCAAACATATTGATCCGATTGGAACCATTATTCTTCCTCTTGTCAGCTTAATCAGCGGCGGCATTATTTTTGGATATGCCAAACCGGTCCCTGTTAATTTTGCACGGCTTAGAAATACAAGAAAGGGGATTTTGATGGTCTCTGCGGCAGGCGTTGTTACAAACCTGTTTTTGGCAATGATTGCCGGTATTCTGCTGCAAAGCGCATCCGTCTGGCCAACATCCGGTTTTATGGGTGCTGCATCAAGCGATCTGTTGGCCTTCCTTGGTTTCAGCGTAATTATTAATGTTGTACTCGCTGTTTTCAACCTGATACCGGTACCGCCATTGGATGGTAGTCGTATTCTGGCACTATATTTACCCCGGGATCTACAGCGCTCATACATCAGACTGGAAAGATATGGAATGTTAATTATTATAGTGTTATTAATGACCGGAATACTGGGGAAAATTCTTGGCTTTTTTGTGTGGCCATTAATTAAAATATTTTTGGGCAAATATTTGCCTCTGATTGTAAAATTGTTTTTTTTATAATTTTTTGCAGGAGTTTATTTAATGAGCGGGAAAAAACGAATTTTAAGCGGTATGCGGCCCACCGGCCGCCTTCATCTTGGTAACTATCATGGCGCTCTGGCTAACTGGATAAAGCTTCAGCATGAATATGACTGTTTCTTCTTTATTGCGGACTGGCATGCCTTGACCAGTAACTATGAGAATCCGGAAGAAATTTTATCCTATATCAGAGAGATGATGCTGGACTGGCTCAGTGCCGGACTTTCTCCTGAAAAGTGTACGATGTTTGTTCAGTCACATATAAAAGAGCATGCTGAACTTTTCCTGCTGCTCTCCATGATCACACCTGTGCCATGGCTTGAAAGAAATCCCACATATAAGGACCAGATTGTTCAGTTGGAAAACAAGGATCTTTCCACTTTCGGTTTTCTGGGGTATCCGGTTCTGCAGGCAGCCGATATTATTATGTACAAGGCTGATACTGTCCCGGTTGGTGTTGATCAGGTGCCCCATGTTGAACTTACCCGTGAAATCGCAAGACGATTTAATTTTCTCTATAAAAAAGAGGTTTTTCCGGAACCCGAAGCCCTGCTGGCTGAAACATCCAAAGTGCTTGGTCTTGATCGCCGTAAAATGAGCAAAAGCTATGACAACTGTATCTACCTCGCTGATCCGGCGGATGTTGTCCTGAAAAAAGTATCCGGCATGGTGACAGATCCCCAGCGGATGCGGAAAAGTGATCCCGGTGATCCTGATATCTGTAATGTTTATGATTTTCATAAAATCTATTCAGATGAAGCGCTTGTTAATGAGATTGCACCGGCCTGTCGTAAAGCGGAAATCGGGTGTGTTGATTGTAAAAAGAAAATGGCTGAAAATCTTGTAAAAGCCATGGCGCCCATTCAGGAAAAAAGAAAATTTTATGAGTCCTGCCCTCAAAAGGTGGATGAAATAATTTCAGCCGGAGAAACCCGTGCCCGTGCCGTAGCGGTTAAAACCATGGAAGATGTCAGGGCAGCCATTAATATTTAAGATCTATTTCTGATTTATGATAAACGAAGATTATAAAGTCATACTTGAAAATGTTTTTGAAGGCCCTATGGATCTTCTGGTTCATCTTATTCGAAAGAATGAGCTGGATATTTATGATATCCCCATTGCATTTCTGACGGAACAGTACCTTTCGTATATTGAGTGGATGAAGTCCATGAATATCGATTTTGCCAGCGATTTCATAGTTATGGCATCCTCCCTGACAAAGATTAAATCCAGGATGCTGCTGCCGGTCCATGAGGGTGATGAGGACGAAGATGAAGACCCCAGGATGGCTATTGCCAGGCCGATTGAAGAGTATCTGCAGATGCAGGCGGCTGCAGAAGAGCTTGCCGGCAGACCGCTTAAAGGTGAACATATTTTTACCCGTACACCGCTCGGTTCAAAATTTTTGACAAATCCTGAAGATGAAGTTATACAGGTCGGGTTATTTGAGCTGATCGATGCTTTTCAGAAAATACTTGAAAAGATCCCTGCCGAACATAAGGTGGACCTGACGACGGACAGGATGTCTGTAAAGGAGAGAATCAACGAGATTGTTGATGTTCTTCAAAAAGAAGAATCCATTGTTTTTACAGATCTGTTTAGAGACGGCAGCACTAAAAGAGAAATTATCATAACATTTCTTGCGGTATTGGAAATGACAAAGCTTTGCCTTATCCAGGTGGCCCAGCATGTCCAGTCCGGAATTATCAGACTATTTTACATATGACAGAAACATTAAAATATATTATTGAAAGCCTGCTCATGGTTAGTGATTCTCCCCTTACGGCTGACCGTTTGCTTGAGGTTATTAATACCGTTGAGCTTAAAGATATCCGTGAGGCCATAAAAGAGCTCGAAGCGGAATATGAAACCCGTGAGGGTGGTTTTTTCCTTACCGAGGTTGCCGGCGGTTATCAGTTATGTACCAGGCCGGAATATGCCGAATGGGTTAAACGCTTCGTAAAACCCAATCCGGTTCGTATCAGTAAGGCTGCACTGGAAACACTGGCGATCATTGCATATAAACAGCCTATTATCAGAAATGATGTCGAGCGTGTCCGGGGTGTTGACAGTGGCGGTGTTCTCCGTATGCTGCTGGAAAGAAAGCTGATTCGTGTTCTTGGACGAAGAGAAATTCCCGGCCGTCCATTAATCTATGCCACCACAAAACAGTTTCTTGAGCTCTTTAATCTAAAGGACCTGAGGGATCTTCCTTCTCCAAAAGAGATTGAATCCATGAGCAATATTGAAATTGTGACCGAAACCTTTCTGCCTCTTGACACTGAATCGCCGGATCAGGCTACACCGACTAACCTGAACAAATCTGAGTCTCAGGAAGATCCGAACCGGATCAAAAATGAAAATCTGAGATCGGAAGATCCCGATATAGGTACGGATGTCACTTCAGAGGACCGGCATTCTGAAGAAATCGAATTTCAGGATGAACATGAATATGTTGCTGCTCAAGATCTTCCAGAGCAGATGGATATAGACAGTGATTCGACAGAAACAGAGGCTTCTCATGAAATGACGGATATCGTCGAGGAAGAGGATGTTTCCGATGAAGATGATAATAGTGTTTTGAGTGATGAAACAATCGCATGTGAAACAGACAATTCTGTTGAAGAAGCTGTTTCATATGAGGAAAAAACACTTGACTTAAAAGAGGACAAACCAATATAAAAGGCAATATTAATTACCAGTTAGCTTAGCAGTACCGAATGTACCTGATGATTTAAGGAGCTTGTATGAACAGATCAGATCTGATTAATGCTGTTAAAAATGAAACCGATCTCAGCAGACGAGATGCTGAAAAAATAGTAAATACTTTCTTTGATTCTATCTCAGATGCCCTTGCAAACGGGGAGCGTGTTGAAATTAGAGGATTTGGCAGCTTTACGGTAAAAGAATATAAACCCTACGTAGGCAGAAATCCTAAAACCGGTGATCAGATAGAAGTACCGCCCAAGAAATTACCTTTCTTTAAGGTTGGTAAAGAGCTAAAGGAAAAAGTTGATAACAACTAAACTGATTCAGACCGCGACGCTTGAGATAAAATGCAGATCAAAGATATTGATATTAAAAGGGCTGTAACCCGTTAGCCCTTTTAATATTTGATTTACCGTCACACACATTAAATATATAATGCCCTCCTTGACATTGCCCGGCCAGTGTCCATACTTATGATAATATCAAATAAAAACTACTTATTAAGTGAGGTAATATTATGGACATCAAAAAAATTTTATGGCCAACGGATTTTTCCCGAATTGCCAAACTTGCCCTGCCCCAGGTAAGATCGTTAACCGAAAAGTATGATGCTGAAATCCATGTTTTATATGTTATTGAGGATATCGCTCACCATGAATCATGGTATGGTGCTTTTGAAAAAGAGCGTATCAGCAAGCTGATCAAACGCGGGCATGAGGTGGCGACCGAAAGACTTGAGCAGATTTGCAGCAAATACCTTGAAGATTGTCCGAGGTATATTCGCCATATTGCCGTTGGTGACCCTGCTCAGGAGATTTTGAAACTTATTCGGCAGGAAAAAATAGATATGGTTGTTATGCCGACACGCGGGCAAAACAGTATTTTCCCATTTGGCAGCGTAACAGAAAAAATAGTAAAAAATGCACCAATTCCGGTCTTGACGGTTCCTATTCAGGACTAAACCGAATAAGGTTTTTTGGTTTTCAGATCAATAAACCTGATATGATAATTGACTTATTTATGGCGCTTTCATATGGATGGGCTATGACTCAAAAGAAAGTACCCAAACCAAATAAATTTGAACAGGTATATCAGCTGACTGAAAAAGTGCCGGCCGGGAAGGTCACCACGTATGGCCGTATCTCAAGGATGATAGACAGATGTACACCTCGCATGGTTGGGTTTGCAATGGCAGCCCTGCCTTTTGACTCGGATATCCCCTGGCAGCGGGTTATTAATTCACAGGGGAAAATCAGTATAAGGCCCGGCAGTGATGCCGCGGATATCCAGCGGGCGATACTTGAAGACGAAGGTGTAATCTTTGATAAAAACGGCCGGGTGGATCTTGGTGTGTTTGAGTGGACGTTTATCTGATACTTTATAATCTTTGAATCAGATAAAGATAAACCGGCATACGGCTTTTAAACTTAATTTCCCGAAAGTCTCTTACCATTGTGCCTTTGTTTCCACCTGAATAAAGCGGCGATATGTAAACGGTGCCCTTGCTGCATAATTTTTTGGGAATATTTGAAAGCACTTCAATCAGAGAAGTAATATGTTCTCTTGACAAATCATTACCCAATACAAAATTTGCGGTTATCTCCAGGTTTTTATAACGGTGATTTACCTCCAGCATTCTTTCGAAAGCACTTTTTACAGCATCAGTGGATATCGGTTTTTCCAGCAGAGTAAGTGTTTCCGAGTCAAAGGATTCAAGACCAATATTAATAAATGTCTGAAAGGGCAAATCATTTATCATTTTAAAACAACTATGATCTGCAGCCGGCAGGGAATCCACACTACCGAACATAAACAACCGTGGCCTTTTCATATATGAGTTGTCAAAATTAAACGCATTAAATGCAGCTTCTGCAGCAAAATGGATCAGTGTTTCACCTGCATACAGGCCGTCATGGTTTCCCAAAAAAATGGCGTTATAATTTGAAATATCTTCATCATAAAAAGTTTTCAGGCCGGCAATCTGACGTAATATATCGCCTTTGAGCCGGGGCGCAAAGCCGCGTCCTGTTTTGACACGGCAGAACCCGCAATTATAAAGGCAGCCGTCTGCTATAATAACCGGTACAACATCATAGTCCACATGCCGTGCATCCGGCGGCAAAACAGAAATCCGCCCGCCGATAAGCTCATGAAACTGCTTTGCTTTTCTATCGAGAGCAACAGGGTGATGTGTAATAATTTTATCTAATAGTGTTTTAATTTCATTAGGGCAGTCATCTCCGATCCTTGTAAATATAGCATCCAGATCATCTGCCCATCGGGAAATAGCACTTCTTACAATTTTTTGATCGAACGGGTTATCTCCAAGAAGGGCATTGGTGGAATAGGTGAAGCAGGGACGATAATATTCGCCGATAAAATCAAACATTCCATTATAACCACCTGCTGAATAATATACCCAATCATTACCTGCTGTTCGTTTGAGCCATTCAGACGGATGAGGCCATTCGGAATCAAGGCCCTGGATGGTTTTAACTTCTCCATTCTGATTGAATGTTAATAAAAGTTTATCCTTTCTGATTTCAGAATACCGCCCATATCGGATAGGGTAGCTGACTTTCAGATAATCATCTGCGCCGGCCTTATCAGGTATAATATTTAATTTATGTGGGCCACTATTATTCATATTTTTTATTTCTTGAATATTATTTGGCATCCTGTCAATACCTTAAACCTGAAGACGCGAACTCCTTGACACATATACACTTAATATTTTATATTATTTTTTACAATTTAGGAACAGAGGATCGTGAGCTCAACAACTTGAACATAAATTAAAAGGCTTTGTATTTTTTATTCAATTTATTTCGTCCCCGATCCCTAACCAGACAGAAATGGGTTGACTTATTATGAAAATCTGGAAACATCTTTCTGCCGAACATATTTTTCTGGGCATTTCAATTCCTGATAAAAATTCCGTATTTCAATTTGTGGCTGATATTTGCAAACGTGATCATTTTGTTAAAGAAGCTGCAGAAATTTACAATGGTATGCTGGCCCGTGAGGAAATGGCCAGTACGGGTATTGGAAAGGGAATTGGCTTACCACATACAACCAATCCAAATCTTGATGATGCCCATATTTTTTTAATTCGTCCGGAAAAACCGGTTGATTTTGACGCACTGGACAATGCTCCGGTAGACATTATCCTTGCCCTGTTGATACCCGAAAATGAAACAACCTTGCATCTGCAAATACTGGCGGGTCTTTCCCGGTTATGCAAGGAACCCAAATTCCTGGCTGCAATCAGAAATGCAGAAGATGTTGAATCCTTGCGGGAAGAAATTATCAACCTGGAAGAAAAGATGGCAATTCAATAGTTTCGGGTATTGATTAGTTTATCCATAGTAATGGAGAAATATTTTTTGAATCTGTTAACTGTTGTCATAGATAGTGATGATTTTTTAAATGAGATTCTGACCGGCTGGCTGGAGCTGGGCATTAGCGGTGCGACTGTTATTGAAACAACCGGTTCTCTACAGTTGATCAGTGACCATGTTCCCATCTTTGCAGGATTCAGAAGCCTTACAAGTGGTGGTAAGCATCACAATAAAACGGTGTTTGCCGTTATTAAAGATGAAAAGCTTCTTGAAAACGCCATCTCCTTTATTGAAAAAACTTCAAAAAAAACCAAAAAATTTCAGCAGGGAATCTATTTTGTCACGCCGGTCATCCGGTTCGGGAAGCTCGGTAAACTTTCCAAATAGGCATCACCTTTATTTTGAAACCAGTGGGCCGTATGGATTATCTTTTACCGGCCTCACCGACAAGACCTAATGAGATTTTAAATAAAATCGGACCCAGAATCTGGTTTATAGTTATCGTGGCCAGCACGACTGTATTAAGAACAGCGATTTCTGGAAACTGTTTTCCAGCCAGCTGGGCAAGACCGATGGAGACCCCAGCCTGAGTAATATAAGCCATCCATGCACATTTGTTAAATATTGGCGGATCATGACTGATGGTCCCAGCAAGCCAGCTTCCGCCAAAAAGCCCGGCAATTCTAACGGCTACAACACTTAAAGCCAACGGCCAGCAGATAACAAGAGATTGCAGGTTTAATGATGCGCCTGCCAGCGAAAAAAACAGCACATAAATGGGCAGAGACATCCTGTCCAGGCTTTCAACAAAATAGGATCCGGAGCTGCTGAAGTTCTGAACAAAAAAGCCGGCACTCATACAGATGAGTAGGGGTTCAAGATGCAGGGAAACATCATAATGTGTTACCATGAATTCATTTCCCCAAAAAGAAATACGGGTTACACTGAATGCAATAAATAAGAGAAAAAGAGAAAAATCGTGCCGGATACGATCGAAATACAGGGATATGCCTTTTCCCACTATCAGACCAGCTCCGATTGATATAATAATTTCCAGTATCAGTACAAAGAGCTTCCCTGTTTGAAAAGAGTCTTGGCCGGAAAGAATCATTTTTGATATTCCCATGGCAAATGTAAAGAGGATAATAATCAACACGTCTTTTGCGATTGCAATGGCCAGCACCATATCTGTAAAAGGCCCCTTTGCCTTGCATTCATTGATTACGGCAATGGCCGATGCGGGAGAACGGGCAATACAGATAACACTGAGCAAAATGGCCAGTACCATCAGTGCCTTCGGGTCGAGATCGGATATTACGGTAAAATACCGGCCTGTGAATAAAACAAACAGGCCAATCATCAGAAAAACCAATATAGTAAGAAAAATGATATTCAGTGAGATTGTCTTCATCTGTTTTTTGATAGCGAACAAATGTAATTCACCCCCGGCTGCCAGTGCAATAAAACTCAGGGCCAGATCATCAATAAGACTGAACCGCTCAACCATTTCAAATGTAAGAAATCCGGTAACAAAGGGTCCTGCCAGAATACCGGTAAAAATATAACCGCTGATCAATGGCAGTTTAAGGCCTTTTAATATTTGTGAAACTATAAACGCAGCAAGCAGCATGAACCCGAGCGACAGATTTATCATTGCGGCTGCCTGCCACTTTGAACTGATATCCAGACTTCTGACCAAAAATGCAAAAAGTAGTATCAATATCAACATTAAAAAATGGGTGGTCATATTTCTTCCGGTTTGAATATTTCCCACTATTTTTCCTCTTTCAGAAGTCTGCTCATAAAATGGGCACTGATAAAGTCGTTGAATATAATGGCAACAAGTACAACGCTTATGGCCATGGGAACAACATCAAAAGGAAAGCTCTTATTGAAATCCAGAAGTATGGCGGGTGCAAGGCCGCCTTGCTCGAGCAGTCCAAAACCGAGATGTTCCGGATACTGTTTCATACCGGGGCTGATATGGGTAACGGCATAACCGCCGGCCAGCTTTCCCGCAGCTCTGAATATGCAATAAGCTGCAGCTGGAATGACTATCCAGATGCTCACAGGAATCCAGCCGGCACCCAGAAAGAAGAGGAGCAGGAGGTAAACCGGTTTTTCTACACTGATCAGCATTTGAAAGATTCGTTCTTTTTCCCTTGTAATATTTACGAGGCAAAATCCCATAAAAAAATTGGCCAGAAGCGGAGAAAAGTTAAGAAGAGATGCGGTGCCGCTTGTAAAAATGACCATACCGATGACAATAAGGGCAAGCTCTCCTTCATCATGACGCTGTGACAGGAACAGTATGTACAGAAACAGCAACCCGATACATGTCATCAGAACAATGATTCCCCCCCACAAAGGCTCTGACAGTCTTGATGCCAACGGAAAATATAACATTCTGAAATAATATGCGATGCCGAGAACGGTCATGGCGCTCAGTCCGTCAATACTTGAGATATATCTCAGGAGCAAAATATTGTCCTGATGCTCTTTTATGACATGCGGGGCGAGAAGAGACAGGCCGGTTTGTGCTGTGCAGGCAGCGGCGGCAGCCAGAGAAAGAGATACCATTATGCGCACAGGCCCGCCCATATCATAAAAATAGGGCGCCATATGATAAACACCAAAAAAGACAACTATGGAGGTTAAAATGCTCTCAAAAATGGATGATGTAAAAAATTCCAGGGGAAACCTTCTGAGTTTTGGAAGTTCAAATTGAAAACCGAAGAGCAGGCCTATCCATCCCAGGATCAGGGCACAAAGAGGGTCAAGAGCATTCAGGGTTATGTCATCCAGAAGGTTGAAAAACAACGGTCCCATTAAAAGGCCAAGAAAAAGATATTCAGTACCGGTCAGATAAAAACGTCGTGCAAAACGCGGCAGCCGAATATCTCTGAATGTCAGATGATATCCGCTGAAAGCGAACAAAATAATTATCAGAAACACAAAAATTATTTTCATAAAAATGTTTCGCAGGCATAGAAATCTATACTGTTCAGAAAACTTCAACAGGGAAGACGATTTACCCGACGTTAATCATCTGTCACCGATTCCGAGTAAAATGGCTATTTATTTAATATATATGAAGACACACTATAAATCAATTTTTATACAATCACTTGTGTGCATTAATCCGGTTGGTACACATCGTTATTTGAATTTTGAAAAAAATATTTACAATTAAATATTTTAGCGTTAAGATTCACAGTGTTATCAACTGAATATACTTCAGGTAACAAACCTTTCCATATGTTGTTATTCCCGGAACGTTTGATGTCGTAACAGTTTGCCATTCAATTGAGGAGGACAATATGGCCCCCTATGACACTGAAGATTCCGATCAGATTCATATTCTTGTTGCAGATGATGAAGCGCCTATTCGTGATATGCTACAAAAAGCGATCGAATCATCCGGATATGAATGTTCTGTGGCGGAAGACGGTATTGATGCTCTGCGTGTTATGAAGGAAAGGCGTATCCACATTCTGGTTTCCGATATCAGAATGCCCGATATGGACGGCATTGAGCTTCTTGATGAGGTAAAAAAATGTTATGATACGGATGTTATTATGATGACCGGTTACAGTGGTGACTACTCGTATGAAGAGGCTATAAAAAGGGGGGCAAGTGATTTTGCATTCAAACCCCTGAGTCCCAAGGAGCTTATCGTAAGGATCAAACGTGTTCTCAGAGAGCGCCGCCTGATTACAGAACATTCACAAACCCATCAGGAACTCAAATCTGTTTATGATGAACTTCATCTGGCCTATCTGGATACGGTTAACCGCCTGATTCTTGCTGCAGAATATAAGGATGATGATACCGGTGACCATATTGCCCGCATGAGCAGATACAGTGAACTGGTTGCTTTAACGCTCGGGCTGCCTGAAAGAGATGTCCTTCAGATCAGATATTCGTCCCCGATGCATGATGTGGGTAAAATCGGTATTCCGGACAGTATCTTACTAAAACCCGGCAAACTGACAAATGAAGAGTTTGATGTTATGAAGACCCACACCATCCTGGGTGCTAATATTTTCGCTAAATCCACGGCAGAAATACTTCAAAATGCTCATGATATTGCACTGACCCATCATGAAAAATGGAACGGCAAGGGATATCCCCAGGGACTTGCCGGAGATAAAATCCCCATTCTGGGAAGGATTGTGGGTATTGTGGATGTATTTGATGCCCTGACATCAACCCGGCCGTATAAGAAGCCCTACCCGGTCGAAGTTGCGATTGATATTATTAAAAAGGAGCGGGGTGAACATTTTGACCCTGCTGTTACAGATGCCTTTCTTTCATGTATAGACGGTATTATTGAGATTAAGGCGGATGTTGGAACTGCTGAGGATTCAATACTTTCCAGTTTTGTCTGGAGTGAGAGGGATCAGGTCAACATGGCTGCGCTGAAAAGCTGATCTTGACCGCACTTTAATGTGATTTTTATACACGGTAATTCAATTTAGCGCTGCTTTCTTAATAATCTTAAAGGTTACAGTGCTTTCCATACTGCTTGACTTGCATTCCAAAACCCACTATTAACTTAAAACCGAAAGCTGTTTTGGGCTATTTTATAAAATAGGGCCTGGAACAGCTTTTAGATATTTCACCCCGGTAATTACGGCGTGTGAAAAAAATAAACACACAATTGAAGCGGGATATAAACAGATGAAACAACAGATAAAAGATATTATTCTCAAGGCAGCAACTAAAGCTTTTGAAAATGGCGACCTTCCCTCTTCAGACTTTCCTGAGTTTGTCGTGGAAGAACCAAAAATTGAGGCGCACGGTGATTTTTCAACAAACATAGCCATGGTTATGGCAAAGATACAGAAAATGGCACCCAGAAAAATTGCTGAAGCCATTATCAACCGGTTGGGTGACACAAATGGCGCGGTTGCAAAAACCGAGATTGCCGGACCCGGTTTTATAAATTTTTTCATGGACACAACTTTCTGGCATCCGGTTTTAAGTCAGGTCCATAAAGAAGACATCGCATATGGCAAGTCTGTGATTGGTCAGGGCAAAAAAGTAATGGTTGAGTTTGTAAGTGCCAATCCGACCGGCCCTTTACATGTCGGGCATGGTCGTGGTGCAGCGGTGGGGGACAGTGTGGCCCGTATTCTTGCCTTTAACGGTTATGATGTCAAAAAAGAATACTACATCAATGATTCCGGGCGCCAGATCAGAACTCTGGGAACGTCTGTTTTTTTAAGATACAGGTCTCTTTTTGGAGATGATGTCGAATTTCCGGAAGATTGTTACCAGGGAGAATATATTATCGATATGGCACGGGCCATTAAAGCGGATAGGGGAAGAGAACTTATTGAGATTACAGAAGAAGAGGCCATTGCCTATTGTGCCAGGCTCGCGGCGGACTCAATCCTTGACGGCATTAGAAGCGACCTTGAATCTTTTGGTATTACCTTTGATAACTGGTTCAGTGAGCAGTCTCTTTTTGATAATGGCATGGTGGACAAAGCCCTGAAAGCTTTTCAGGAAAAGGGCACCATCTATGAAGAAGATGGCGCTAAGTGGTTCAGAACGACGGATTATGGTGATGAAAAAGATCGTGTTGTTGTTCGTAATAATGGCCTGACCACTTATTTCGCTTCCGATATTGCTTACCATCAGGAAAAATTTGAAAGAGGGTTTGAACGGCTGATTGATGTCTGGGGTGCGGACCATCATGGCTATATCCCGAGAATGACAGCTTCTGTCATGGCTTCCGGTCATAAAAAGGAACAGTTCGATGTTGTACTTGTCCAGCTTGTTAACCTGCTGCGCGGCGGAGAGCCGGTAGCCATGTCTACAAGGTCAGGTGAGTTTGAAACGCTTCAGGATGTTGTAAATGAAGTCGGCAAGGATGCCGCACGTTTCATTTTCCTGACAAGAAATTATGAAAGCCCGCTGGATTTTGACCTGGATATTGCAAAGAAAAAGAGTAATGATAACCCTGTATATTATGTTCAGTATGTCCATGCCCGAATTTCAAGTATTCTTGAAAAGGGCCGTGAACGCGGAATTATTGATGTCGCAAAAGACAAGGCCGCTATTGCCCGGCTTATTGAACCCGAAGAGGTTCATCTTATGAAGGCTCTGGCAAGATATCCTGAAACAGTGATTATGGCAGCAGAAACAATGGCACCACATCGGATCACATTCTATCTGATGGAGCTTGCATCCTGTTTCCATACCTATTACAATAAGCACCGCGTTTTAGTAGAAGACGATAAGGAATTGATGACCGGTCGGCTCTTTATGATTTTGGCTATTAAAAATGTAATTCGTAACGGACTTTCACTACTGGGTGTCAGTGCACCGGAAAAAATGTAAGTATCAGGGAACATGAGGAAAACGGAAAAACCTGAAAAAACACCGCCAAAAAAAAGAGCTGCATCCAAAGCAAAAAAGCGTAATGGAATAACCGGTTGGATTGCGCTGGTTTTTGTTGCTTCCCTGTGGATGTTTATCCTCGGCGTGTTTGTCGGAAGGGGAATGGCGCCTGTAGAGTTCGATATTCAAGGTATCCAACAGGAACTGGCTGACCTTAAAGCTGCGTTACTGAGACAGGAGCAGGAACGGTTTGAGAAAAGTAATTCAGAGGATAACCCGGAGCCGCCGGAGCTTGGATTTTATGAGGCACTGAAAGATAACAAGCCCATTGAGGTGGCTGAAAGCACCCTGCAGGAAATCGGGGATTCAGCACCCAGGCATAAAACAGCCCTGACCAAAAAACCGGAAAAGATAGATAAGGCTATTTCTGTGCCCACGCCGGCAATATCTGATAAACCTTTAACAATTCAGGTCGCTTCAGTAAAAACACAGGGTGATGCACAAAGGCTTGTCGATAAATTAAAAAATAAAGGTTACCAGGCATACAGTGTTTCCGTAGATTTACAGGACAAAGGGACATGGTATCGTATACGCGTCGGGTCTTTTGCCAGCCGTTCAGAGGCCGGAAGCACGGTTTCCAAGCTTAAAAGCGATGGCATTGACGCTTTTGTTGTAACCCGGTAATAATATTTGAGGAAACAGTTATGAAAATCACCAAGGAAGAAGTTTTGAAAGTGGCCGGCCTTGCCCGACTTCATATGGATGAAGGTGCCATTGACAAGTTTGCCGGCCAGATCGGTAATATCCTGGAATATGTGGACACACTTGAGCAAGTTGATGCCAAGGATGTTCAGCCGGCTACTCATGCCATACCACTGAGTAATGCATTCCGTGAAGATTTGCCCGGTGAGCATATGGACAGAGACAACGCCCTTTCAAATGCGCCTGAAAAAGAGGATGGCAGCTTTGTAGTACCCAAAATCATTGGTTAATTAATCTTAAGGACTTTATATATGAAACTTCATGAACTGACAATTCACGAAGCACGAAAGCTTCTGGACAAGAAGGAAATTACTTCCAAAGAACTGACACAGGGCATTTTTGATCGTATTAATGATGTTGAAGAGAAGGTCGGTGCTTTTATTACGGTTTCCCAAGAGCTGGCCATGGAACAGGCTGAAAAGGCAGATAAAGAGATTGTTGCCGGTAATGTAACGGCACTTACCGGTATTCCACTGGGTATCAAGGATCTGATCTGCACAAAAGGGATCCGAACCACCTGTGCATCAAAAATACTGGAAGCGTTTGTACCCCAGTATGATGCAACGGTTATGAAAAAACTGAATGCGGCCGGTGCTATTACTGCAGGTAAGCTCAATATGGATGAGTTCGCCATGGGATCGTCCAATGAAAATTCCAGTTTCAAACCGGTTCACAATCCATGGAATCTTGACTATATTCCCGGCGGTTCCAGTGGCGGGTCTGCGGCATCAGTTGCTGCTGATATGTGTCCGGCATCTCTGGGTTCCGATACCGGTGGTTCCATTCGCCAGCCCGCATCACACTGTGGTGTTGTCGGAATTAAGCCAACCTACGGCCGGGTTTCCCGTTATGGTCTAGTGGCATTTGCATCATCCCTTGATCAGATTGGGCCGCTCACAAAAGATGTTACCGACAGTGCCATCATGATGAACGCTATTTCAGGTCATGATGCCAAAGATTCTACCTCAGTTCCCAGGGATGTGCCGGATTATACGAAAGCGCTCGAAAATGCGGGCCTAAAAGGAATAAAGATAGGTATTCCCAAAGAGTACAAGTCAAAAGAAGGGCTTGATCCTGCTGTTTCCGAAACGGTCGGCAATGCGGTAAAAACCATTGAAAATCTGGGTGCGGAAACGGTTGAAATTTCCCTGCCCCATACTGATTATGCTGTCGCCGCCTATTATGTCATTGCACCGGCAGAGGCCAGTTCAAACCTGGCACGATTTGATGGTGTAAAGTACGGATTCAGGGACAAGACACAGAGCGATCTTTTGAAAATGTATAAAAATACCCGGTCCAAAGGATTCGGCCCCGAGGTTCAGAGAAGAATCATTCTCGGAACCTATGCCCTTTCTGCCGGATATTATGACGCTTATTACCGCAAGGCATCACAGGTACGATCCCTGATTATGTCTGATTTTAGAAATGCGTTTGAATCCTGCGATGTTATTCTTTCTCCGGTTGCGCCGACACCGGCATTTAAAATTGGAGAAAAATCAGATGATCCGCTGACCATGTATCTGTCAGACATATTCACTCTTTCGGCTAACCTGGCAGGTATTCCGGGGATGTCTCTTCCATGCGGGTTTTCCCCCGATGGTTTGCCGATCGGACTCCAGATAATGGGCAACCATTTTGATGAGGGGACGATGTTGAAGGTGGCTTATAATTTTGAACAGGCTACGGATTTTCATATGAAAAGAGCTACTTTATAAAAAAATTATTTAACCTGCGTCGTATATCTCGCAGAGCCACAGATCTAAAAGAGACTCCGGGTTTCTTTAGCGAAGCAAAGCGCTGTGTCCTCTGTGTTCTCGAGCGAAGCGGGTGAGAGGCAATGTTTTAATTTTTTAACTTTAAAATGGAGATAAGATGAGTATTTTACCTGAAGGAGAAGACATTCGTAGAGCTGTAAAATGGATTTCTGAAAACCGTGAAGCAAAAACTGAAACACCGATAAGCCAGTTAATTGAAGAAGCCTGTCAGAAATTTGATCTGTCACCGCTTGACGCAAATTTTCTCAGCAGGACAGTTCTTGAAGAGGAAACCAACGGATAAACCGTGGCCAGGATAAAAATACTTCCGGAGATACTTTCCAATAAAATTGCCGCCGGTGAAGTTGTCGAGCGTCCGGCATCGGTGGTGAAGGAACTGGTTGAAAATGCCCTTGATGCCGGCAGTACAAAAATTATTGTCGATATTGAAAAGGGTGGCCGCTCCTTAATACGTGTTTCCGATAACGGCATCGGTATGAGTCATGATGATGCCCTGCTCTCCCTTGAACGATATGCCACCAGCAAAATCGCAAAGGATACGGATCTTTTTGCCATTAATACCCTGGGTTTCAGAGGTGAAGCGCTACCGAGTATTGCATCCGTCTCCCGTTTTCAGATGATTTCCCGAAATAAGGATTCGGATTCCGGAGTAGATATTTATGTTGAGGGCGGCAAAATCAAAAAGGTTTCTGAAACCGGTGCCCCCATAGGCACGATGATCGCGATCAAACAGCTTTTTTATAATATACCTGCTCGTCGTAAATTTATGAAGACTATTAATACAGAGATGGGCCATATCTCTGATACGCTGGCCAATATCGCAATTGGCCGGCCGAAAGTCCGGTTTACGCTGAACCATAATGGAAAGCAGGTTAAAAACTGGATTGCTGTTTCAGAACATCTTGACCGTGCTGCGGATATTCTTGGAAAAGATGCAAAAAAAGAGCTTCGCCACATCAATTATACGGATAATACTGTAACCATTTCAGGGTGGGTAACCGCACCGCGTTATGCCCGTTCGACCTCCCGTGGCATTAATATCTATGTAAATGACCGATTTGTAAAAGATAAAACGGTTCAGCACGCAATTTTTCAGGGATACAAAGGCCGTCTTGTTAAGGGCCAGTATCCTGCGGCAATTATCTTTTTAAAAGTTCCCTATGATGAAGTAGATGTTAATGT
Organism: Desulfobacterales bacterium; assembly: GCA_021737275.1. Lineage (GTDB taxonomy): Bacteria > Desulfobacterota > Desulfobacteria > Desulfobacterales > JAIPEE01 > JAIPEE01. The sequence goes on along the minus strand of JAIPEE010000004.1, from coordinate 51,607 downwards.
GCACCCGACCAAGCATGAAGTAAGATTTGCGAGACAACATGAAATCCATGGTGCCATCAAAAATACCATATCCAATGCCCTGGGGAAGGCGGACAGGGAGGAGACATGGACCCGGCCGGTGCAAAAGCCGGTTCCTGTTTTTGAGTCGGAAGTTAAGCCGGAATTTAAAAAAAATATCCCGTTAGCATCTGAAAATTCTGAACCAAAAGCTGTAACAGCAAATGCATTTACATCCGGACCGGCATCGGTTTCTGAGCCGGATTCAATACCGGAGCCGTTTAAAGAGATTGAAGAGGTTGCTGAAACATTATCTGTCTTTAAAACTGAAGCACCGCAAATAATTCCGGAAGAATTACCTCAGGAACGTTTACCTGAAATGCCGATAGAATTATCGAAAAAGGAAACTGTCGTACAGCAGGCTCTTTTTGAAGAGAGCCGTTTTTCAAATCTCAACATAATCGGTCAGAGCCATAATACCTATATTTTATGTGAATCCGGTGATGGTGTCATTCTGATTGATCAACACGCTGCTCACGAACGCGTGCTTTATGAAAAACTTAAAAGCAGATCCGATAATGCCAGGGTTTCCGTTCAGAATCTTCTGATTCCTGAAACCATTGAACTTAATTTCCGGGAATCAGATATCCTCGAAAAACTGACCCCGGATCTAGAAAAATCCGGAATGGAAATAGAATCTTTTGGGGGCAACACTTATGTTATCAAGTCTGTTCCAACCATACTTGAGGGTAAGGCGGCAGCACCCCTGATAATGGAAATTATCGACAAAGCCCTTGAAATAGGGGTTGTTTCAAATCTCGATAAGGCCAGAGAAGAAAGCTTGATGATCATGGCATGCCATGGCGCCATCCGTGCCAACCAGAAGCTATCCTTTGAAGAGATTAAAGGGCTTTTAAGCCAGATGGAACAGTGTGAAGATCCGTTCCACTGTCCCCATGGCAGACCGACCTGGGTTGAATGGACAAAACGGGATATTGAAAAAGCATTTAAGCGAATTGTATAGAATCTATTTTTAAAACCTGTCTTTCAGGGTTAGGATCAATACACTCTTTTTCCCTCAAAAAAAGTCATCTCAATTTCAACATTGGGAATTTCTTCTGTATCGATTTTAAAAATATTTTTACTCAGTACTACAATATCCGCTTTTTTACCCACCTCAATTGAGCCGACTTCATTCTCAAGAAAATTAGCATATGCCCCGTTAATTGTTGCGGCTGCCACCATTTCATCGAGGCTTACACATTCACTTGCCGGCGGCAGATAGCTCATATCATATTTTCTGAGCTCTGCATCAGGGTTGGTTACATAACGGTATTTGGGATCATATCCATACCATTCCATGTATTTTCCAATAGGAAGTATCCTTTTCATCCCGCTGTATATGGCAAACATAACATCGGGTTTAGAAACATTGAAGTCACTCGCAACTGTTACATTAACACCGGCATCAAAAAGACTTTTATGGGGGTATGTTTCGTTAAAAGCGCGTTCGGGGCCGAGATAGGGCAGGTAGAAATCCCAAAAGTACTCGTCTATATTCATCCAGTACTGGCTCATGTGTGCGCTTAAGCCCAGTTCGCCCATTTTTTTTACATCTTCCGGTTTTGCCATCTGGACATGAGCAAACGAGTGCCTGGAATCCCTTTCACCATTGATCTCCTGAGTTTTTTCAAGGGCCTTAACCGTATATTTTGCTGCACCGTCTCCGATAACATGGACATGGATCTGTAGCCCGGCTTTGTCTACTTTGGAAAATGCGTCCACCATCTCTTCATCGGTCCATGTTTTCTGGCCATAATAATCAAGCCTGTGTGCGTAAGGTTCAACCAGAAAAGCGGTTTCTCCCTCTATTACCTGATCAGCAAAGAATTTAAAGGAGTGCGCCTTAAAATGTGGATGATTGAATTTCTTTGCCAGTTCAACGCCCTGTTCAATCTGTTCCATAAAGTCATCAGTTGGTTCAATATACCATGATCCTCTGTAGCGAACCGTTAACTTACCTTCTTCGGCCAGTTCTTGATAAGCCTCATAGTAATTAGGATCAAACTCCAACCACGCATCATGGGCAGTAGTAATTCCTTCGGCGTTCAGCCAATCCTGAAGCCACAACAGCGATTTTTTGTATTCTGCCTTTGTTGCTGCCGGAAAAATATCCCAGACAAGATTCATCGCACCATATTCATGCAGCAAGCCTGACGGTTCCCCTGTTTCAGGATCCCTTTTTATAACGCCGCCTTTAGGATCGGGTGTGTCTTTTGTAATACCGATCATTTCAAGTGTCTTTGAATTAACCCACATGGAGTGACCGTCATTGGATGTGACTGCAATAGGGTGTTCTGTGCTGATCTCATCAAGCCACTCTTTCTTTGGTCCGTTAGAATCGAAAACGGACCTATAAAAACCTGCGCCCATAATCCCTTTTAAATTCGGATTCTCGTCAGCAAATTCTCTGATTTTATCGAGATATTGTTCAGTGGTATATAAATCATAAAGTGCAGCCTGATATAAATAGGTATATGCACTCCATCCCGGATGCATGTGGCCATCCACAAATGAAGGCATTGCAAACTTACCTTTAAGATTTATGATTTCTGTTTGTGGGCCGATATAGGGAGATATCTCTTTCGTTGAACCGACAAAAACAATTGTTCCATCTTCAATGGCAACTGCTTCTGCCCAGCTTTTTAGGTTATCCACAGTATAGATTTGGCCTTTCAGAAGAACAGTATCTGCTGCTTTTTCGCCTGTGCCAACGATATCCGATCCCGTGGCACAACCTGCAATTATAAATATTAATAATATCAGAGATGAAAATTGATTATTACACATATTTCTCCTGTCTCCGATAAAGAAAAACCGAAATTCAAGATTTTTAAAAAACTGCCTTTGCTTTTGCAATATTATTCATCTCACCCATTACAATCAGCGTCATCCCCGGTTCAAGAACATATGACGGCGGTGGATTAAAAGTTATTTTATCTGAATTATATTTTGCGCCGAGCACAAGCAGATCAAACTTGTTTTTGATCCCTGACTCCATGATGGGTTTCCCTTTTACCGAGGACTTCTCAGAAATTGAGATCTGATGTATCCGGATATTTCCGGTATCATGTCTGAGCATCTGATCAAGAAAGTTGACCGCTTCAGGACGGATCATTTCCGATACCATTCTGAGGGCGCCGATGCTATTGGGTGAAACCACGCTGTCTGCGCCGGCTTTTAAAAGTTTTGGTTTTAGGGAAGAATCTGTCATTCTGCTGATTATGCGAACCTTGCTGTTCAGCATCCGGGCAGTCATAGTGATATAGAGATTATCTTTATCGGATGGCAGCGAGATAATAATTCCTGCAGCAATCTCAATTCCTGCATCAACCAGGTTCCGGTCATCGGTCGCATCGCCATTTATATAGAGCAGGTTTGCAATCTCCTTGCAGCGTTCAATATTTTTTTCATCGGCCTCAATTAATACGACCGGTTCGCGGTTCGCGATCAGTTCGCGCAGAAGAGGGCGGCCTGTTTCACCGCCGCCGCAGATAATATAATGATTTTTGAGTTTTTCTATTTGCTTATCCATCTTCTTTTTCCTTAAAAAACCTGAAAGCTCACCTTCAATGAATAGTGCCGCAACCGTTGTAAATCCATAAAGAATGACACCCATACCGAGCAGTATAAGTGCAATGGTAAAAATCTGGGCAGGAACATTCCCCGATACTTGGAGGACTTCACCGTAGCCCACACTGGTTAACGAAATGACCGTCATATATAGACAATCAATCATGGTATGATGACCTTCATACAGGAAGTAATATCCGAAAGTGCCAGCCATAATAACCATGAAAATGGTAAAGATAACCAGCAGTATTCTCTTTTTAAAACTTTCCATATAAAGATAATCTTATTCGGTTTATATTTATCCGGAGCCGTTTTAAAGGCACCGGGATTTACACTTAAGAATTTCTAAAGAAAGGGTTTTGCCTGTTTATTAAAGAATAAACACTGCCATGCCAAAAAAACATCTGATTTTTTACTTACCTGCACCTGCGGCCGCATTAAAGCCCAATTCAAAAGCTCCCAGGTTCATATCAACAAACGCCGGTTTGACACGTTTTTGAATGGCCTCTTTTACAGCATCGGCAGAGATTGGTAAAACTTCAGTTTGAATAAGAGATCCAAGAAGCACAACATTAACGGATAAAACACTTCCGGCTTCCTTTGCTACGGCTGCTGCATCATAGGCAATCAGTTTTTTTGTTTTGGTGCTTATCATCTCCTTGATCTTACTCAGTTTGGGATAGGTGCCCCTGCCAATTGTTACGGTAAACGGTGATAACGGCGAAATGCTGGTGATTACAGTGGTACCGGCATTACACCTGTTAAGGGCACGCATGGTTTCCAGTGGCTCAAAGCCTACCAGCAGATCAGCTTCACCATCTGAAATAATGGTGCTTTTTGCATCGCCAAAAACGATGGCTGATTCTACAACGCCACCGCGCTGGGCCATGCCGTGAATTTCACTCATACGAACCGGGACATCGGAAAGCAGCGCCGCCTCACCTAAAATTCTTGAAGACAAAAGGTTTCCCTGTCCGCCAACGGCTACTATAATTAATCTTTTTGTTTCCATTATATATAGTCCTTAAAAAATTTATTTTAGAGGTCTGATTGCATGTTCCGGGCATACTTGTGCGCAGATGGAACACCCCACACAAATATCCGGATCAATATTTACCCGTCCCTCATGAAGAAAAAATGCCGGGCATCCCAGTTCATTCACACAGTTTTTATGATTTTTACATTTGTCGCTGACCATAAATACATTGCGTTTCGGTTTTTTCAGCGCTTTTGCATAAAGCGCACAAACTTCCCGGGAGATAACAACGGATACACCTTCAAATTCAAGTGCTTCTTTAATTGTCGCGACACTCTTCTTGATGTTGAACGGTTTGATGACGGATATATGTTCAACACCGGCGGCTTTGACCATCGCTTCAATGGAGACGCGGCCGAAATCAGGCATATTAAGCTCTTCCATATCAACGCCGGGGTGGGGCTGGTGGCCGGTCATCGCGGTGGTGCTGTTATCCATAATGACCAGTGTGAAATTATGTTTATTGAAAACTGCATTGACCAGGCCGGGAATTCCGGAATGGAAGAATGTAGAATCGCCAATAAAAGAGATTACTTTTTGATCGGTCGCCTGTGCAAATCCACAGGAGGTGCCGACCGAAGATCCCATACAGAGCAGAAAATCTCCCATCTGAAGCGGCGGTAAGAATCCAAGTGTATAACAGCCGATATCCGCGGGATATACGGTGTCCATACCTTCAGCAGCTTTTTTAACAGCGGTGTAAGTTGCCCGGTGAGAGCATCCGGCACAAAGTGTCGGTGGCCGCTGGGGCATTTCAGGCAAATCTGAAAGATCCGGCACTTCCGGTGCTTCATAATCGATACCAAAATATTTGGCAATCATTCCCCTTACCAGGCCGGGGTCATATTCATTGCGCCTTGAAAAAAGTTCCTTGCCCTTACCTTTTATTGAGATCGTCAAGCCTTCTTCCTGTGCAAGGGATCGAACCGCTTCTTCCATGTAAGGTTCACCCTCTTCAACGACAAGCACTTTGTCACAGGATTTAACAAAATCTTTTACCGGTTTTTCAGGCATGGGATGGGAAAGTCCGAGGCGCAAAATTTTGATTTTGTCTGTCTGATCAAGGTCAGCTATGGCATCACAAACATAACTATAACTGACGCCATTACAGATAATGCCAAGCGTGCCATCGCCTTCAATAAAGTTATATTCAGACGTTGAACCTATTTCACAGGCCGTATCCATATTTTCAAGAAGCTTGATGTGCAGTTTTCTGGATATTGCCGGAACCGTCACCAGATTAAAGGGATCTTTAACAAAGTTTCCTTTGGTTTTCCGTTCAGGGATATCGTTATATGTAACTACGGCTGTAGAATGGTTAATACGGGTAGTGGTTCTGAAGATAACCGGTTCCTTCAGTTTTTCCGAAAGGTCAAATGCATAAGACATCATGGACTTGGCTTCTTCAACCGAAGATGGTTCCAGCATGGGCAGGCCCGAAAGTTTTGCATAGTAGCGGCTATCCTGTTCATTCTGGCTCGAAAACATGAAAGGGTCATCTGCTACGATTATGACCATGCCGGCCTTGACGCCGACATAAGCCAGGGTCATCATGGCATCGGCGGCAACGTTCATACCAACATGCTTCATGATGCACATGCTTCTCAATCCGCTGTTTGCAGCGGCGGCAGTCATTTCCATAGCCACTTTTTCATTGGTGCTATATTCAAAATAGAGGTTGCTTTCCCTGGACATCTGAAACAGATTCAGGGAAATTTCAGATGAAGGCGTGCCGGGATATGTGGCTGCCATGGACAGGCCGGCTTCGATTGCACCGCGGGCAATGGCTTCATTTCCAAGAAGCAGCACCTGTTTACCTGTTTGATTTTCAAGTAGTTTGTGCATAGTCTTTCCCTTGCTAAAATTATATATTACATCATATGGCTGTTTTTACAGCGCTTTTTACTATAGCTTAAAACAGTCGTTTATATATCAGGCTAATCTTTTGTGTAAAGCCTTTTCTTACGGAAGCAAACCCTCAATTGCATATAAATTCACTTTACAAATATTTTTCCATGATTTATATGCAATCAAATGGCGCCAAACATGCTATAATTGTTTATATTTTTAACAGTAAGGGTATCTATGAATAAATCTGTTACTATCGTTGTTGCAACCCGCAACAAGGGCAAAATTGAAGAAATTACAAGACTGCTTGAACCGTTTCCGGTAAACATAAAAAATCTTGATGACTTTGGACCGATTCCTGAGATCGTCGAAGATGGCAATACATTTGAAGAAAATGCTTATAAAAAGGCAAGTATGACCGCCAGATTTCTGGGTATGCCTGTGCTGGCCGATGATTCCGGCCTGGTAGTAGAAGCGCTGGATGGTGCACCGGGTGTTCATTCTGCCCGTTATGCCGGCGAAGACGCAACTGATGAGGATCGATGCAAAAAACTGCTCGAAGAGATGACGGGCGTTGAAAACAGGAACGCCGCTTTTAAATGTGTTATTTCAATTGCCACACCACCCGGACCGGCACTTACCTATGAAGCTGATTGTAAGGGGCTTATAACGGAAGAACCTTCGGGTGAAAATGGATTCGGATACGACCCGGTATTTTATTATCCGGATTTAAAAAAAACATTTGCTGAAATTTCCATTGATGAGAAAAGCAGTGTCAGTCACCGGGGAAAGGCTTTAAAGGAAATTCAGGAAGAAATTGACAAGATTATTACCTGGCTCAGGCAGAACATGCCGGTTCAGGAAAGGTTTGAGTGTCAGAGAGATCGGCAATGATTTAACGGCAGTATCAAATACTGGCGGGATCAGGATCATGTTCATCATGAACCCAAAAGAAACTTGGACGATATTGTAATAAGATGCTATGGAATTTAATACTGTTTAGATTGAAAATATATGTGTTAAATTCTGTTTAAGGAGATAGACGAAATGCTGGTAAGGAATCAAGGAATAGATATTGTACAGGAAATTGGCGGAATCAAGACAGTTGAGGATGCGATTGCGTATATCGAAAAGCTCTCGGATGATTCCAATCGGGAAAAACTTAAAAAAATTACAACCCCTGAAGCACTGTTAAAAATTGCAAATGCAGCGGCTATGTGCCGACCCAAAACAATCTTTATCAATTCAGGATCCAGAGAAGATGTTCAGTTTATCAGGTATCTTGCATGGGAAAAAGGCGAAGAGGCCAACCTGCCCATGAAAGATCATACCATTCATTATGATCTTAAGGCGGAACAGGGTCGTATTGTTGACCGGACATTTTATATTGCCAACGAAGGTGAGGAGATCAGTTCTCTGGCCAACAAGCTTTTTCGGGATAATGCGCTGATTGAGCTTCGCGAAAAAATGACCGGCATCATGAAAGACATGGTGATGATCGTCGGCTGTTATACACGCGGCCCGGTCGGCAGCCCGGTATCAAACCCGGCACTGGAAATTACAAGCTCTGCATATGTATCACACAGTGCAGAAATTCTTTACAGAAACTGTTTTGAAGCGTTTGATAAAGAAGTTGTACGCCTTGGTCATTTTTATACAAATATTCACAGTGAAGGTCTGAACCGGGCAGAAGATTTGCCCAACGCCCGTGTTTTTATGGATCGCAGTCACTGGACCACATACAGTATGTACTGTACCTATGCGGGCAACACCTTGCTGCTGAAAAAGGGGAATCATCGATTTTCCGTTGATAAATCGGTTTATGAAAACAGGGGAAAAGAACTTTCCGAGCATATGTTTATTACCGGTATTGACGGCCCTGGTGGCCGTATTACATGGTTTACCGGTGCAGCACCCAGTGGATGCGGTAAAACTACAACTGCCATGGCCGGAAACCATTTTGTAGGTGATGACCTTGCCCAGATGTGGATTGACGAAAACGGATCAATCAGATCCGTTAACCCGGAATGCGGTATTTTCGGTATTGTGGAAGATGTTAACTGGGAGGGTGACCCTGAGCTGATGAAACTGCTCAGAAATGAGTCTACTGAAGTTATCTGGTCCAATGTACTTATTGATGAAAATGGTATACCGCACTGGACCGGTAATGGTGAAGAGGCACCGGCAAAGGGTAAGAACTTTCAGGGGGAATGGGAACAGGGCATGGTTGATGAGAATGGGAAAGCCATTCCAATATCTCACCCAAACGCAAGATGTACCCTTTCATCCACCGCTCTGGCTAATTATAGTGAAACAGCAGAAGATCCGGCCGGTGCTGAAACCCGCGTTGTTACTTACAGTGGAAGAGACAGTGATACCATGCCGCCGGTATGGGCTGCCAATACACCTGAAGAGGGTGTTGTGATAGGCGCCTGTATTGTTTCTGCTGCAACCGCAACTGAAGTTGGCGCCAGGGGTGTCAAACGTGCCCCATGGGCGAATGCACCATTCATCCCCGGCTCTCTGGCAGATTACATGGATGCCCAGTTCAAGTTTTTTGGAAATGAAAAGATTGCAGCTGACAAAAAACCGGTACTGGCCGGACTGAACTACTTTCTGACACATGAATCCAGAGGTGGTGATTCCAAGAAGTTGCTGGGTGAGAAAAAAGATGTAAAGGTCTGGCTCGCATGGCTGGAAAGAAAAGCTCACGGAGAAGTTGAAACCATTAAAACACCCATCGGTGAGCTTCCGAAATATAATGATCTTAAGGATCTTTTCAAAACGATCATTGATAAAGATTATTCTGAAGATTTATATGAAAAACAGTTTTCTCTGTATCTCGACAATATTATTGCCAGAAATGAGCTCCAGAGGGAAGCATATGGGCAGGAAAGCAATCTTCCTGAGCAACTGTTTTTGATTTTGGACAAACAGCACAAGGGTCTTACGGAACTTAAAGAAAGGTTCGGCCCTGTTGTTAAACCTGATCAGTTGTAAAAAGTTCCGGTTATTTAGTAACTTATTAAATCCCCTTCTTTTCAGGAGGGGATTTTTTGTTAATTTCAGAGAGCTGGGAAATGATTACAACAGTTTTTCTCGCCCGCTTCGTTCGAGATGCAGGGACTGCAGAGTTTTTTTGCTCCGCAAAAAGATAAAACACGTCATAAAGCTTTGAGGTTTTTCAGGATATAGGTCTTTGATTGATTAGGCTTTTGAATTATTTGTTGTCAACTGTAGTTATGCACTTCTGTGCAATAAGAGGTTTTCTCTGCGCTCGCTGCAACCTGAGCGAAGCGGGAGAGAGATAAAGGTTTTTGATTTTATGATCCATAACACTGACCGCCCCACTTTGAAAGCTATCTTCAGCCGCCGAATGCTGGTGGCCCTCATTATGGGTTTTGCCAGCGGACTCCCTTTACTCTTAACTATCTCTGTTCTTCAGGCATGGATGAAAAAAGAGGGTGTGGATCTAACCGTTATTGGCCTCATGGCGCTGGTCGGACTGCCCTATACCATTAAATTTCTCTGGGCACCTTTTCTGGATCGATTCATACCGCCATTTCTCGGCAGACGTCGTGGCTGGTTACTGATCACACAAATCTTACTGGTCGCTTCAATTGCGTATCTGAGTATGGCCAGCCCAGCAGAAACACCATGGCTGGTGGCACTTGCGGCATTTCTTGTAACATTTTTCAGTGCTTCACAAGATATTGCAGCGGATGCCTATCGCCGTGAAGATCTTCCGGACAATGAACTTGGTCTTGGATCGTCATTTTTTATTAATGGCTATCGACTCGGCATGCTGCTGGCTTCAGGCGGCGGTCTTATCATGGCGGACCACATGCCATTTTCAATAGTTTATTTGATTATGGCGGCCTGTATGATTCCGGGTATCATAACAACGCTGCTGACACCGGAGCCGGATACACCTTTTGGCACACCTGAAACGCTTACGGATGCGGTTATTAATCCCCTGGTAGAATATTTCAGCAGAGAAGATGCAATATGGATACTGGCGTTTATTTTGATGTTTAAGGTCGGGGATACAATGGCCGGCTTTATCACCACTCCCTTTTATCTGGAAATGGGATTCTCCATGACGGAAATCGGCGCTGTGGTTAAACTGTTTGGCACTGTCGCTGTCATTGGCGGTGGTCTGCTCGGCGGAATCCTTATGCTGCATTTGGGGATATACCAAAGTCTCTGGATTTTTGGCTTTCTTCAGGCCATTTCCACGGCAGGATTTGCTTTGCTATCGGAAATTGGATACAGTATTCCATTGTTATCTGCTGTGATCGCATTTGAAAATCTGTGTGGTGGAATGGGAACCGCCGCCTTTGTGGCCTTTATGGCCGGTATCACAAACAAAAAGTACACCGCGACACAATATGCTCTGCTCTCAAGTCTGATGGGGATACCGAGAGTCTTTCTCTCAGCATCAACAGGCTTTATGGCCAAATATATAGGTTGGACGGGTTTTTTTATTTTCTGTACGCTGATTGCTATTCCGGGGTTGTTGCTGTTGCTGAAATTATCACCAAAGACAACCAAAGATTTTTAAAACTTCATCAAGGTTAAATAAATTTATGAGCAAAGAAATCCAAAAAAAACTGCAAGAACTTCTTGAACAAAGAAGAAAAATTCTTTCCGGAACTTCCGAACAGGCATTAAATATTATACTTGACGCACCCAATCCTCCGGCACTGGTTCGCTCATTTTCCGAAGAGGATCTCTATTTTCTTATTAATGATATCGGAATGGAAGACGCCCTGCCGATTACCTCGCTGGCATCGGACAGGCAGTGGGAATTTATGCTGGATGCAGAGTCCTGGGATGGAGACAGGTTGGATAACCATGCTATGCTGCCATGGATCTCTCATCTGCTCAAAGCTGATTCAAAGCGCGCCGTCAATTGGTTTGTAAAAGAGAAAACAAAGCTGTTTGAACTTTTTCTGTATCACAATATTCAAGTTATAATCCTTGAAGAGGACCAGGATCCCTCTGACTTTGATGATGCTTTTTTTACCTTTGACGGTACATTCTACATTGGAATTATGCAAAGAACGGATGATTCCGATACTGATCCTGAAGAAAAAAAAGAGCGATATGAGATGCTGAAGGATATACTGCAACAGCTTGCCGTAGAAGACATATCTCTTTTTCATGGTGTTATGGCGGAATTCACCTCTATTTTGCCATCCGAAGTTGAAGAGGAGTGTTTCAGACTTAAAAATGTCCGTATGGCTGAAAAAGGATTTCTGCCGTTTGATGAGGCCATTGGGATATATCAACCGCTGAAACCGGAAGATATTGATGAGATTTCTCCCCAATTTTACCAGCCGGAAAATAAAATCCGGTCACTTGTTCCTGTTCCGGTTTACTCTCCCGGCCTGTTGTCTAAAGAAAATATTTTTACAAAAGCACTCCGGATGGTGGATTCTCCAATAAGCCGGCAGCTTCTTCAGACCGCTTTTGCGGGTCTTTCCAACCAGATCATTTCTGCGGATCAGAAAAGCGTTAAAACCCGAGATGATTTGAAAAATATAATCGATAAAGCATCTGGTTATTTAAGTATCGGCCTTTCTCGCATTTTATGGAAAGAAGATCTTGAACCGGCTCATGCTGCAACTATTATTCAAAAACACACATTAGACCAGATTTTCAGAATTGGATTTGGGGCAGCGCTTTCATTAAAATGGGAAGTGGATGCATGGCGTAAATCTGCGTGGTTCGAAAAAGAGAAACTGGTTCTTGCATTCTGGGATGAAAAATGGGTAGGCATACTGGGCGGGCTTATGATTAAACGGCCCATGTTTTACGATGCTGCCCGCAGTACCGGTCAGCTCTACCGGGAATTTGAAACGCTTGAAGATATCCGGAAAGTCAGAGATGCCATCACCGATATTTTTGCGTTTGATGAACTGCTGGCGGCTATGAATCTTTCCTTTGATCCTGTTGTTAACAACCTTATTAATTATAAAAGCTTGCTGCTCACTTGTTGGGCAAGATATGAAGCAGGATTATCCGATGAATTGATTCCGCTGGATATGGATGATTTTAAACAGATTTTCATCAAGCTCTGGGTGGACCAAAAGGCACCACGGAAAATTGATCCGGCAGTAAAAGAATCATTCCTGAACTGGATTGCAAAACGAACAGGAATTGACAGTTATGTGATCAGTAACTCACATGCACAGACACTGGAAAACCTTTTTGCTGAAATTGAAGAAGAGTATGGTTCTGTTCATGAAGATACGCTGAATCCTAAATATATAAGGCATTTTTTATTAACTTCAAATAAGTGAGGATTGATATGATTACTGAAAAAGAACAAAAAGTACTTGATCTGATCGACGAAAACCAGGATGAAATTATTGAGTATTTAAGTAAAATTATCTCCTTTAAAACGGTCACACCTGAATCGGGTAAGGGCGCAGGGGAAAACAAGGATAACTATCGTGCCCTTGCCGCTATTTTTTCTGCTACTCTGGCGGATATGGATTTTGAGGTGGACTCCTGGGAAATCGATGCATCTCAGATGGGGAATTTCGAAAATTCAGGTGTTCAGCATGATAGAGATATGAGTGGTATGCCTGTTGTGGTTGGGCAAATGAAAAGTGGCGGAACCGGAAAGTCACTGATTCTGAATGGTCACTATGATGTGGTCCCCGCCGGGCTTGCGGAGAATTGGACATATGATCCCTTTAAAGGCACCCTGAAAGACGGAAAGCTTTATGGCCGGGGTTCCTGTGATATGAAGGGAGGCGTTGCTGCCATGATCAAAGCCGTTAAGTTTATCCGGCAGGCAGGCATAAAGCTGAACGGCGATATTACGGTCCAGGTTGCACCTGATGAAGAGGCAACCTGTATGGGTACATTTTCCTGCTGTGAAAAGGGATATAAAGCGGATGCCGCCATTATTCCGGAACCCACAAACATGAGTGTACTGATTGCCATGCGCGGAAATTCCGGTGGAAAGATTACGATTAACGGCAGGGCAGGACATGCTGAAATGACTCAACCCCACTGGAAAGAGGGTGGTGCCGTAAATGCAATTACAAAATCCATAAAAATTCTTCAGGCGATAGAAGATCTAAGTGAGGAGTGGCGAACCCGGCCGGACAAGCAGCACAAATATCTTGATCCGGATGCCATTCAGACAACGGTTATCCACGGTGGAGAATGGAGTATTACCTACCCGGAAAAAGTTGAGCTTAGCTTTAATGCCAACTATATACCGGCCACAAAAAACCTTGAACAGGAAATCACAGACCGAATTATGAAAGTTGCCCAGACAGATGACTGGCTCTCCGAAAATCCGCCTGAGATAGAATTTGGTGGTATGTATGGTGCAGAGATCAGTGAAGATGAACCCATCGCCCAGCTGGGAATAGAAGTTCTTAAAGAGCTTGGTTATGACACGGGTTTTTCCGGTATGGGCAGCCTGACCGATGCCATTCATCTGATCAATTATGCCAAGGTTCCAACAATATCTATCGGGCCGTCAGACAAACCGGCCCATATGGCAGATGAATTTATTACAGTTCAGGAACTGATTGATCAGACAAAGGCAATAGCGCTGGCAATTATGCGTTGGACGGCCTGATTGACAGCCTGCAGAACTAATTGGGGTGGGCGCTGTTCCGGAGGTTAAAGTCACCGGTTATAGGGTGACTTTAACCTCCGGGGAATTAATTACATATCAATCCATTCCAAATATTTGAATTAAATGTAGCATCTAAGATAATTTTTATATAAGATGACTAAATGAAAACTCTTCCATCAAAAATAAAAAATGAACAGTTACAACCTGGCGAATTCCGTTATGCCGTAGCAGCTCCCCATAACTATTCCGGCAAAAAGCCGATACCTCTCGTACTGGCCTTGCATTTTGCAGGACATGGCACGCCTTACTACGGACGTTTAATATTGTCCGGTTTGGTTGAACCGGCGCTGAGAGATCTGGGCGCAATTATTGTTGCCCCTGATTGCCCGGTGAGTAACTGGACTCAGCCGCAGAGCACCGAGATGATAATGTCTTTACTGGATGAGATTGAAAAAACATATAAGATCGATACCCGGAAAACACTGGCTGTTGGTTACAGTATGGGCGGTGTCGGGGTTTGGCATTTGTCTAAAATGTATCCGGAACGATTTGCTGCAGGAATAGTGATGGCAGGAAGGCCGCCGAAACTGTCCGGAAAGCACGGTGTAAAGATGCCGCTATATGTGATCCACAGTCGGGCTGACGAGATAATGCCGATAGCACCTACAGAAAGAGCCGTGAATGACCTGATGGGAAAAGGATATGATATTGAATTTGTAGCCGTAGAAAAGATAAAACATCATGCAACCGGACAATTCACAGAAACACTTTCAGATGCGATACCCTGGATAAAGAAGAGGTGGCGCTCAAAGAGCAAGTGAAGCTTAAATCAGTAATTCATTCACAGCAGAAAAAGTTAAATCTTTCCCAAAACCCAAAACCGGGGTGGTTATCTTCTATTTTCTGACATTTGACGGGTTAGTATCATATTCAGCTAAAGAAGATAACCTTGAAAACAAAAAGGATGAAATGTCATATTTGTTCTTTGCAGCTCACAAAGTCAATATGGCGCTTAGAAAAATTGATGAAAATACTTAAACAGGATGATCATGACTCAAAATTATAGCTTTTTTTAATAAAACGGATGGTATCTTCCACTTTCCAGCGGGTTAAATATGCATTAACAGCCCACCATAATACCTTTCGGTTTCTACGCATCGGTTCGGTGGTCAAAAGCATCAACGGCTTTCTGCTTAAACCTTTAACAACGACAAGTCACAGAAAACAATTCGGACATTCCGGTAAACTGACCGGTAAAAAATTAAACTGAATAAAAAAGGCTTTTTCCTCAAGGGTCCGGCTGATTTGAGTTAGTCGAACAGATCCACTTGAGGAAGTACCCAAAACAACCTCTTCAATAAAGCGAGAACTGACTTTGCCAATACCGGCACAAAGTTCACCCGAAAAATAATGAATTTGTTGTCGCAATTTCCTGCCGATTTGGTGTATCATGAACTTGAGCCTCCTTTGATTTGGTAATGAGTTGTTGAGTTTGCGCTTATATTTTCTGTTATTTTTATAAATATTACCAATTGAACTAATCAACCCATAATGCTAATCAAACTTGAACGCTAAATTTAAAAAACAATGTTTTGTAATGATAAATATAAAAACAAATTCATCCGGGCAGATTACATTTAAC
Organism: Desulfobacterales bacterium; assembly: GCA_021737275.1. GTDB lineage: Bacteria > Desulfobacterota > Desulfobacteria > Desulfobacterales > JAIPEE01 > JAIPEE01. Next base: position 35,842 of record JAIPEE010000004.1, on the reverse strand, counting down.
AAAATATTTATCTTCTGGGCACCACTTGCAGCAACCTGGTTTATGATTGCCTTTGAGATGTTTATTGTCGCTGCAATTATTGCAAGACTTCCTGACCCGAAATACAATCTTGCCGCCTATGGCGTAGCTTTTCCGATGGCATGGATATTTGAGGCACCCATCCTGATGATTACAAGTGCAGTTACGGCGTTTGTTAAAAACCTGGAAAAATTTAAAAAGCTTTTCAATTTTACGATGTATCTTAACGGTATTGTTACCATCATTATGGCGATATGCATGATTTCACCCATTTTTTACTTTATATCAACACGGCTTATGGATCTTCCGCAAGATATAGCCCGGATGGCTCATATAAGTTTGATCATCCTTCTGCCCTGGCCGGCGGCTATCGGTTATCGACGGTTTTACCAGGGGATACTGATTATTAACAACCGGACAAGATTGGTTGCTTTCGGCACTTTTTTACGAATTATTTCCCTGGTTGGCACCGCTTTGCTGCTTGCCCGTTTTACTGAGCTTAAAGGTGTATATGTGGGCATGTTTGCTATGACTGTGGCTGTTTTGGTAGAGGCCGCTTTATGCAGAATAATGGCTCATAAAAATGTAAAAGAGATCCATGATAAGAATACACCGTTCAATAATAAAATGGAAACCACCTATAAATCTATTTTTAAATTTTACTACCCACTGGTTTTGACATCTATTCTCTCTCTTGGATCATTTCCCCTGATAACATTTTTTCTGGGACACAGCCGCAGCGCAATAGATTCACTGGCTGTTTTTCCGGTTATCAGTTCACTGGCTTTTTTCTTTGGCAGTATCTGCATTTCCTATCTGGAAGCGGTTATTGCGCTGCTTCAAAAAAATATTGATGATTTTTATAACCTGAGAAACTTTGCGTTTATACTTGGTATATCGCTGACGATTCTGCTCACACTGGTGACATGTATACCCGTGCTTTCGCATTTCTGGTTTCACCATATTTCAGGTCTGTCAGATGCACTTACAGCGTTTGCATTTTTCCCGGCCATATTTATTTCATTTGCACCGGGGCTTGCCATGATCCGCACATTTCAAAGAGCCATACTTGTTTTTAAAGGAAACACCTCTCCAATAACAGGCGCAACTGTTGCTGAAATTGTTTCGATTGTTATCATCATGACATTATCCATTTATGTTTTTGATATCATCGGTGCGCTGGCCGCAACAATAGCGCTTTTTTTCGGCAGGTTGAGTGCAAACCTTTATCTTGTTAAACCATACAAGCAGGTTAAAAAAGAAGTCCTGAATTAATTCAAACAGGGGTTTGCCAACAATCCATAGTACTAAATTATAAAAATTCGGCAATGGTTCAAAAATGGAAACGAATTGCCAACAATCCGCAGGTGATTATTTAAAAGAGGCAAAAGCAATATTATTCATACTCAAAATCAAGATACAGTAAAGCTTCCGAAACCGTCACCCGCTCAGGCATATCCTCCAGTTTACTTTCCTTAATAAAAAGTGCATTGATGGTCGACAGGGCTTCATTCAGCTTTTCCAGATCAATCGTCAACTTGACTGATATGGAAGAATGCTTCTGAAAATTCATGGGGCAGAAGTCCAGTTTGGATTCTCCGTTTTGCATAATCCTGATGGGCATGCCATGGGTTCGGCAAATAATAGGCCGATAACCATACAGCAGGCATACTTCGTCTTCCAGAAGCGGGCAGGAACCGTCCTCAATTATGGTTTCTATTTTTTTTCTGATCCTTGCCATTTCATTTTTTGGCAAGGTGAGTAATCCTTCCAAAAGAGCAAAGGCCTCGACCGGGAAAATAGATATTTGCCGGCAGCAGCCGTCACATCCTTTCCGGCATTTGATATGTGAATGATATGCCTTTGAAACTTTCAGGCACATGGCATCCACTTTGGCTACCAGATTTTTATAGTTCTGTAGTTGGGGAAACATTGTTAATCAGGGTGTTGTGCATTTATCTTTTTCCTCGAGACCGTCCTTGTATCTTTTTTCACCATACCAGTTGATCTGTCTGCAAACCCCACGAATAATACCGACCTCTTTGGCACGAAGCTGAAGTCTGGTGAAAAACTGACGAAAGTTTTTCATGAAATAATCGGGGTTGTCAGGTTGCATATAACTGATTTTTATAAGAACATCTTTAAGCTGTTCATACATATTATCCAGTTCAAAGCGATTTGCAAGTCTGGGTGAAAAAGAAAGGTTCTCTTCAGTGGAGGCCTGAAAAAGTTCATAACACATCACCATGACAGCCTGTGCCAGATTCAGAGATGAAAAATCGTTTGTGGGAATATTGACCAGTGCATGACAGAGGCGGATGTCTTCATTAATTAATCCCCTGCTTTCAGAGCCGAAAAGTATCGCGATCTTATTGTCCTGTGAAATCGGAATCAGTTGACGGGCCAGTTTTGCGGGTTTATTTACAACCTGGCGTTCTCCACCCAGGCGGGCTGTTGTGCCGGCAACATAATTAAACGGTGCAAGTGCTTCAACAAGATCGGAATGCACCTTCATTGCTTCAATGATGTCTGCAGCTTCATGTGTGGCAAGTTTTAACACTTTATCCATGTCAAGGTTATCAGGATTTACCACAATAAGTTCACGGATGCCCATATTGCGCATGGCGCGTGCAGCAGACCCGATATTTTCAGGATACTTGGGTTGCTGCAACACAATGGCAATATTTTCAAGCTTTACCTTGAGCGGCATCAGCCGACAATCTCAAAACTATTGAAGAAATAGCCAATTTCAAACGCAGCTGTTTCCGGTGCATCTGAACCATGAACAACATTTTTTTCAATGTCTGTGGCAAAATCTCTGCGGATGGTACCTTCTGCGGCTTCTTTAAAGTTGGTGGCGCCCATCAGTTCACGGTTTTTAGCGATAACATTTTCGCCTTCCAGAACCATAACCACAATTGGTCCGGATGTCATAAATTCGGTCAGGCTTCCGAAAAAGGGACGTTCTTTATGAACGGCATAAAAACCTTCTGCCTGTGCCTGGTTCATGTGGATCATTTTCATAGCCACAATTTTAATGCCATTGCTTTCAAAACGTTTTACAACTTCTCCGATTACATTTTTGGCAACGCCATCGGGTTTGACGATTGATAGTGTTCTTTCCATGATAATATCCTTTCAATTAAATTAATTGTCGGAGCCATACCAGAAGCCTTATCCCAAGTCAAGAATGAGAACTGGTTTCAAAACCTCATTTTATATCCAATGGCTGTGTTCTCACATTTTTGAAATTACCGAAATGGAAATCTATTCCTGTGGTTTCAAAAAAGGCTGAGGTTTTGCCCTTGAACATAATCTAATGTTTTGAAGCCATTTCCGAAGTGTTTTAAGAGATTGATCATGTTTCAATAGCGGGCTGTCACATATTCTTCGTTGACATCCTTGATTTGTGCATTATTTTAGACAAAAACCAGCGGTGTGAACAGGCTGAAAATTGTATATAAAAGTTACTGATCAGGAATAGAGATGGCGAATAATAAGCGCGATTATTACGAAGTATTAGGTGTCGAGCGGAGTGCTCAGGATAGTGAAATAAAGGCGAATTACCGAAAGCTCGCTATGAAGTACCACCCGGACAGAAATCCGGAAAATACAGAAGCTGAAGAAAAATTTAAAGAAGCTGCCGAAGCCTACGAAGTTTTGAGAGACCCCCAGAAAAGACAGGTTTATGACCAGTATGGCCATCAGGGCCTTGAGGGTAGCGGTTTTTCCGGCTTTGGCGGATTTGAAGATATTTTTTCCAGTTTTGGTGATATTTTCGAAGATTTTTTTGGATTTGGTTCAGGCGGAAGATCACGGCAAAGGGTTCAGCGGGGATCAGATCTTCGCTATGATATGAATCTCACTTTTATGGAAGCCGTTTTTGGAACTGAAACCGAGATTGATATCCAGAAACTGGCCGGTTGTGAAGATTGCGGCGGCAGTGGTTGTCAGCCCGGCACACAGATGGAAACATGTCCCACATGTCAGGGCACAGGCCAGATGACACGAACACAGGGTTTCTTTTCTGTTCGTACAACATGTTCAGCCTGTCGTGGTGCCGGAAAATCAATTCCCAATCCCTGTCACTCTTGTGGTGGATCCGGTCAGATCAGGGTGAACAAGAAAGTTTCTGTAAAGATTCCAGGCGGTGTAGACAGTGGATCTCGTCTGCGGTTAACAGGAGAGGGCGAGGCCGGACCACAGGGCGGACCATCCGGAGACCTTTATGTCTTCATTGATGTTGAACCCCATGAGTTCTTTAAACGCAAAAATACCGATATAATCTGTCAGATAGATATTTCGTTTGTTCAGGCGGCCCTGGGTGATAAAATACCCGTGCAGACATTAAATGGTGATAAAAAGCTGGAAATTCCAAAAGGTACCCAGCCCGGGGAAATTTTTACATTCCGAGGAAAGGGTGTACCATCTTTAAGAAATGGCCAGCGTGGGGATCAGATCATTCAGGTGATGGTCAATACTCCGACCGGGCTCAATAAAAAACAGGAAACCCTTCTCAGGGAGTTTGAAAAGATCGAAGAGGGCAAACTGACCACAAAATTTAAAAACATGTTTAAGGGTCACGGAACAAAGGCTGCGGGGTGAGTTGATCTGATTGAAGCCTTTTATGTGATGATAGGAGTTGAAAATGTTTGAATTAAAAGTAGTGACCCGTTTTGCAGCAGCCCATCAGCTGAAGATGGTCGCTAAACAGTGTGAGAACCTACACGGCCATAACTGGAAGATCGAAGTTCATGTCGGCGGCGAAAAACTGAATAGTGCGGGCGTGTTAATAGATTTTGGTATTCTTAAAAAACATATCCGGGCAATTATGGAGACCCTGGACCATAAGTTTCTGAACGAACTCGAGATGTTTAATGATGATTGTCCGCCCTCTTCCGAGAATGTGGCTTTGTATGTGGCCAATATGCTTCAGAAAAAACTTGATGCAGAGCCCAATGATGTGAGTGTCACGCGGGTTACGTCTTGGGAGTCCGACGATGCATGTGCTACGTATATTGTTTAATCTTATTTGAGACCATTGAACACTTTTCAAAGGTCTCAATGTAAACTAACCAACCTTAAAAATAAAACATGCATATCAATACAATTATTTGTTGTTGCGATGTATATCATCATGGCAGATAGTACAAAGTGCTATAAGATTTTCTTCTGTATTTTCTCCACCTTCAACATGCGGCTTTATATGATGAAATTCCAAATGGCGAGGGCCGGAGCGATTCCTCTTTCAAGTTTATTATGTTCAATTTTGCAGAAAATTCAGAAGTTTAATTTTAAGGGTGTCTATATCACCTACTTCGCAAGTCCAAATTACCATTACATCCCAACCTAACTCAATAAGAGATTTAATATTATTTTTATCTCTTGAAATATTCTTATCTAACTTAGTCTCCCAGAATGCTATATTTGTGGTCGGTCTTTTTGACTTTGGACAATCAAAATGCCCATGCCAATAGCAACCGTGAACAAATATGATTTTTTTATATTTTGGAAGGGTAATATCAGGTTTGCCTGGCAAATCATGCCTATGGAGTCGAAATCTGTAGCCCATTTTATGGAGTAAAGAGCGTACAATTAATTCCGGCTTTGTGTTTTTGCCGCCTATGCGCGACATAATTTGGCTTCTTTTTTCTCTCGAAAAGATGTCCATTTGTTATCTTTTTGATCAAGCAATAATCGAACAACATCTGCAACACGAGCAGCAAGCATTGGCGGTACGGCATTTCCAATTTGCTTGGCGATTTCAATTTTCGATCCTAAAAACCGGAAACTGTCTGGAAAACTTTGAAATCTTGCAGCTTCTCTATGGGTTATCGGCCGATGTTGTTCCGGGTGTAAATAACGCCCTTTTTCAGGTTTGAAAAATTCAGTGCGTATTGTGACTGAAGGACGATCCCACCAGAGTCTGCCGAATAAGTCCGTGCCACCGGATTTTTTGCGTATCCAGCAATTAGGGGTTAGTTCCGGAGCAATTCTTTGCAAGTCAAACCGATTCATTCCTTCTTTTGGAATAGCGCTATACCGTTTGCGGCTTAGTTCAGTAGGATTACGTCCGAAGTGCAAATTAAGCGGAGGGAGTATATCTCGAATATTTGTTCCGACAGGAGCAGGCAAATTGCCTATGGCGTCTCTGACGGTTTGCCACTTTTGAGGTTTAGATAAATAATCTTTATGTGGAAAAGGGATAGCTAAGGATTTACCATTAGCATTAGGATTATAATGGGTCTTTCGTGGAGGGAAAAATACTGCGGGGTCAGTATATTTACAACCAATAATGAATGCTCGAGTTCGTGTTTGAGGGACGCCAAAATCTGCAGCAACTAGTTTGTCTTGCCAAACCTTGAAGCCAATGGCTTTTGCTGCGCCGACAATTTCTTCATGTTCGAAGGTGCCAAGCAGTTGCGGGACATTTTCCATAACAAAAACGGATGCGCCGCTCTTTTCAACAACGTCCAAAAAGGGTCTCCATAATTCTTTTCTTGGGTCATTCTTACGATTTTTATTAAGAAGGCTGAAGCCTTGGCAAGGTGGCCCTCCAATAACTACATCAGCCTTGGGAATTTTGAGTGTGCTGTCTTGCAAGAGTTCTTCAATATCACCACAAAGACAATGCGGTCCAAAATTTTCATTGTATGTATCTGCGCAAAACTTATTGAAATCATTAGCACAAACCGTTTTAAACGGTTGGCCGAATGTTTCGGAGAATCCTAGCGACAAGCCTCCTGCGCCTGAAAAAAGGTCAATAAGGCGATATCTCTTTTTATTTTTAAGGAGTTCACCTGAACAACGAGAGATATATGTTGATTCATCCTCCTTAAGGAGAGCCAGCCCATCAATTTTTGATGAAAATTTATATCGTCTCATGGGTAGAATACAAATTAAGGAAAATTAAAAATTTTAAAAATTATTAATATTTTTTTATATCTTTGTAACCATACAATGGTCAACAGCATACTTGAGTGAAGTTAAACAATAATTTATAAACAGTTTTTGATATCCATCAGAAACTGTTTATAAAGCGCCAATCTCTGCCATCAACTCATCTCTTTTCACAATCGAAACCACATCTTCTACATGCTTTTTAATATTATCCACGCCGCCCTCCTGGCGATCAACAAGGATAACCACTTTAACCACTTCCATGCCTTCAGTCTGAGCGCGTTCTATTGCCTTGATTGTTGAACCGCCGGTGGTGGCCACATCATCAATGATAACAACACGATCACCGGGTTGCAGGTCGCCTTCCATCCATTTTACAATGCCATGATCTTTCCGGTCTTTGCGAATGGAGAATGCATTGATCGGTTGCCCTTTGAGTTCGGATGCAAAGGATGCTGCTGTCGCAATGGCGTCTGCACCGAAGGTCAGACCGCCAACGCCTTTGACATTCGCATCTTTGATGGCATCAAAAACCAGATGGCCGATAAGATACATCCCCCTAGGGCTCAGCGTAACCGGTTTGCAGTTGACGTAATACTGGCTTCTTTTACCGGATGCGAGTTTAAAAATCGGTTCTTTTTCATACTGAAAAGATTTTTTACAGATGAGTTTGATCAGTTCCTGTTTCATAGAATAGTATCCTTTAAATATATGTTATAAATCAAAAAACATTATTTTTTAAATTTTTATGCCTCAAGAAAAACTTGATTTCCAAGCGAAAATCCGATAAAAAGCCCCCACCGAGTTGGAAGAAGCCATTTTAATGGGATTCAGTGGAGGCTTGAGCAAGGAAAACTGGAGGCAGCACTCCCTGAACTCACGAGATTCATTATCAGCAAACCGGGTGTGGGTCAATATTTTAGGCTTAGGTTTCAACAGGCTCTACTTATATTCATCTATAATCGGAGTACCATAAAGGGCACTACCTGAATAATGATTGAGAGCAACGCCGGCGATGCCATCATAAGAATTTTTCATGTTCACAAACACTACGGTGCTAAAAAAGCACTGATCGATATAACCCTTGATATCCCTAAAAATGAGTTTTTGTTTGTAACCGGGCAAAGCGGTGCCGGGAAATCTACACTTTTAAAGCTGCTCTATCTGGGAGAGGCTGCATCTGAGGGGCATGTGTTGCTGGATGGTATGAACCTTTCACGGATTCCAAACAACCGAATGCCCATGGTCAGACGAAAAATTGGTGTTATTTTTCAGGATTATAAGCTGATTCCGACCAAGACCGTTTTTGAAAATGTGGCCATTGTGCTTGAAGCTATGGGCAGAAAAAGTCGTCTGATCCAGAAAAAGGTGAACAATCTGCTTCGGACTGTCGGTATGGAAGATCGGGCCCAGTCATATCCACCCAGTCTTTCCGGTGGAGAGCAGCAGAGAATCGCTGTTGCCCGTGCTGTTGCCGGTGATCCCAAGATTATCCTTGCCGATGAACCGACCGGCAGTCTTGACCCGGAATCGGCAGAGATTATTATGGATCTGCTTAAAGGAATACACAGGCGGGGAGCAACAATCATTATTGCGACACATGATCATGAAATGATTCGCAAAACAGGCGGGAAAATATGCAAATTGGATCAGGGACGTCTGGTTGATTTCAAAAAAGCTGATATGATCCTATGATAAATTTTAAGCGTGCCATAAGAGATATTCACCAAAACCGAATGTTGAACACTATTACGGTGGTTACCATTTCATTTGCCGTCTTGATTGTCAGTTCGTTTATGCTCTTTTTTGCAAATGCCGATGATATCCTCAACTCATGGAAAAAGGGTATCCGGATTATTGCATATTTGAAGCCGGACATTCCTGATCCGGAGATAACGGAGATACAGGAAAAGATTCTGGAGATGTATGGTGTTCAGAAGGTGAATTACATTTCCAGCTCACAGGCCCTTGAGACCTTGAAAGAGCAGATGAAGCGTCAGGCCTCATTGCTGGACAATCTTGATACCAATCCTCTGCCCGATTCCTATGAAATTTTGATGAAACCGACCTTCAGGCGTTGGGATAAGGTTGAAGATCTGGCAAAACAGATAACCCTGCTGGATGCCGTGGGTGATGTTGAATACGGACAGGGCTGGCTCAGCCGGTTTTCCAATATCTTTGACCTGTTCAGGGTGCTGGGATATGCAATGGTCGGCATCTTTTTTATGGCCGCTGTATTTATTGTTGCCAATACAGCCCGCCTGGTACTTTATGCCCGAAAAGATGAAGTGGATATTATGCGATTGGTTGGCGCCACAAACAGCTTTATTAAAGCACCTTTTTATATCGGAGGGCTGCTGCAGGGTGTTGCAGGTGGAATACTGGGACTCACTGCCCTTTTTTGTTTTTATGTGATCATCGCTACAAATATTTCACAGGGATTTGCAGTCGGCCTGATCCAGATAAAGTTTCTTTCCATTCAAGCTTCCGGTGTTGTCCTTATTGGAAGTACATTTGCAGGATGGTTAGGGTGTTATATTTCCTTAAGACAACTTTTAAAATAATAATACTTCCGTTTCTGATTCTCTGGATAGGGTTTTCAACAGCCGCCTACCCGGCGTCTGGACCCTCAGTGGGGATTATAAAGGCATCCGATTTGAATGTGAGGCCGGTTCCGGGCAGCAGTATGGCCCCCATATTCAAGCTCCAGAAGGGCACACGGGTTGATATCCTTGAAGATACCGGTAAGTGGCTCAAAATATCCTATAAAAGCCAAACCGGTTTTATTATAGACAATAGTGATTATATTGAGATTATCAGTCTGGGATCCGGAAAAGATGAAGAGGTTTATAGTGTAAAGGCGATTACCGATGATATAAATAAAAAGATCGAAACCCGGCAAGCTGAAATTGAAAGGATCACTCGCGATGAGAAAAATATCGTTAAAAATCTCAATAATCTGGATCTGAGTATTGATAAAACGGTCAAACAGGCATCACGAACCCGATCGGAGCTTTTAGCGCTTAGCAAAAAGATCGATGAAAATATGACGGCGTATGATACGCTGACCGCTTCAATAAAAACACAAGAAGAATATTTATCTGTCAGGCTGGTGGCACTTTATAAATTAAATCAGGTTGGGGCTGTCCATTTTCTTTCAACAGCAGATTCCATGTTCGAACTTTTTCAGCGCAAAAAAAGCCTTGAACATATCCTCTCCCATGATGAATCTGTCCTAAACCGCTATCTGGTGGAAAAGGAAAAAACAACAAACCTCCTTAAAAAGCTGAATGAGCAGAAGAAACAAAAACTTGCGAAAGAGGCGGAATACAATAAACAGATAAAAGCGTTGTCCGAAGATAGAAATAAACGGTCATCCATACTCGTGAATATCAGGGATAAAAAATCTCTGGAGATGGCGGTTATAAAAGCACTGGAGGAAGCAGCCAAAAATCTGGATCATGCGATCGATAAAATGGATCTGGAACCGGGCTTTATTGTTCATGAGAAACTTAAACCGTCTAACCGATCATTTGCAGATTCAAAGGGATTGCTTAATGGGCCGGTTAATGGTAAAATAATTAGTTCGTACGGCGCTTACAGAAATAAGAAATACAACATTGAAAGTTTCCGTAGTGGAATTGATATTGCTGCTAAACGAGGAGATCCTGTAAAGGCTGTAAGTTATGGTGAGGTTATTTTTGCTGACTGGTTCAAGGGTTATGGAAACATGATTATTGTGGACCATGGTAAAAGCTACTGCACCGTGTATGCCCATGTGGAAGAGATGTTCAAGGCAAAGGGCGATGTTGTTGCAACAGATGAAGTAATAGCGACTACCGGCGATTCAGGCTCAATAACAGGTACGGGCCTCTACTTTGAAGTAAGGCACCACGGAAAACCGGTTGATCCCTTAAAATGGATAAAAAAAGGATAAAGGTGTAATCTATGACCATTTCCAAAAGACGATGGATAAAACTATGGCCGCTTGTAATCACAGCCGTCATCTGTCTTACAATTGGTGCGGGGTTTTACAGAGAGCTTGCTGCCGGTAGTTCAGATACATATAAGGGGCTGAAACTGTTTACCGATGTTGTCGATATTCTTGAAAAGAACTATGTAGAACCGGTAGATTCCAAAGATCTGATGGAAAAAGCGATTCAGGGTATGGTACACAGTCTGGATCCACATTCCCAGCTTTTGCCACCCGCGGCATTTGAAGAGCTTCAGATAGATACCCAGGGCGAATTCGGTGGTATCGGTATTGTTATTACCATGAAAGATAAAGTTCTTACCGTTGTTTCTCCCATAGAAGGTACACCTGCATATAAAGCCGGCGTTAAGGCCGGAGATAAAATTATCAAGGTTGATGAAAAGTCTACCCTGGAGATGATGCTTTGGGAGGCGGTCAAATTAATGCGCGGCCCCAAAGGCACGGATGTTGTTATCACTGTTGTCAGGGACGGAGAGAAAGACCCTATAGACTTTATATTGACCAGAGATATTATCCCTGTTGAAAGTGTTCGTTCTGCGGAATTGGAACCGGGATACGGATATGTATGGATAACCAACTTTAATGATAATACCATGGAGTCTCTTGTTGAAGCTTTAGAAAAACTGGAAGCAGCAGATAAACCGCTCAGAGGCTTGATTCTTGATCTCAGGGATAATCCCGGTGGCCTTTTAAATGAATCTGTAATCATTTCCGATCTTTTTCTGGAAGAGGGTGAGATCGTTTCCATCAAGGGCAGACTTGAAAGAAATTCAAAAATATATAGCGCCAAACCGAACAAGGTTAAGCGGGACTATCCGATGGTTGTTCTTATAAACGGCGGCAGCGCCAGTGCTTCAGAAATTGTGGCAGGTGCACTTCAGGATAACAAGCGAGCTTTGCTGCTAGGAACAACCTCTTTTGGAAAAGGTTCTGTTCAGACGGTTGAAGCACTTCGTGATGGTTATGGGATCAAATATACCATCGCCCGCTATTATACTCCCAGTGGCCGATCCATTCAGGCCCAGGGCATTGAACCGGATATTGTTGTAAAACAGCGCAGTCTTGACGGCAAAAATGTTGTTGAAGAGAGACAATTCCTGAAGGAAAAAGATTTGAAGAATCATCTTGATGCCGCACCTTCAAAAGAGGGGGAACCGGATCAGAAGGTTCAGCAGGTAGAGGATCAGAAATCTGCAAAGGAGACAGATGATCAAGAAGTTCAGGAAGAACACCGGTCAATTTATGAGACTAAATTTGCCGCTGAGTCTCTTATAAAAGATTACCAGATTTCCCGGGCACTGGATATTCTGATGAGTTATGATATTTTTTCAAAAACACAACAATAAATTGCTGAACATTAAATAATTTATCAACAGAAACTCCCTGTATAACCCTGCAGGGAGTTTTCATATATCCAACGTATAAGGTGGGCCAGGTAGATCCAAATGGTAAAGAAGAAGGCTGGAAGCAAAAAAAAACCTTCCAAAAAATCAAAGAAAAATCCATCTCTTAAACGTCATATTTTAAGAGCTGTTTATGGATGTTTTATTCTGGCGGGCATTGTTATCGGACTGGGCGTAATGGCACATTTTCTTATACCGGGCAGTGGCCATAACGCAGCACTTGAGCCTGAGCCCGCTGCAAAAACACCTGCTTCAAAACCGGCCTCGGAAAAAAAGATACCAACATACGAAGTCTATCCCATCAAGGATATTCCGGCCAAAAAACCACCTGTTAAGCCGCCTGAGTTTGATCCGAATGATAAGCGGCCAATGGTTGCCCTGATTATAGATGATCTGGGTTATGACGGCCCTCTTGCTGATAAGTTTCTGGGCCTTGATGCCGAGATCACGCTTTCAATTCTGCCATACAGCCCGAAGCAGGAACAGATCGCCCGTGCTGCTCACCAGAAAGGATTGGAGGTAATGCTGCATCTGCCTATGGAGCCCAGGGAATATCCAAAAATTGACCCCGGACCAGGTGCGCTTGTTTCAGATATGACCCCCGACCAACTGGTATCCCGCCTTGAACGCAACCTGGCACAGGTTCCTTTTGTGGTTGGTGTGAATAATCATATGGGATCCAGGTTAACAGAAAATTCGGACCAGATGAATCAGATAATGATTATTTTGAAAAAGAGAAATCTCTATTTCATAGACAGTCGAACCACCGCTGGAACACTTTGCCGCCCGTCTGCCAAAATGTTTCAAGTGCCGTTTGCCGAAAGGGATGTTTTTCTGGATCATAAGCAGGATGCGGGTTTTATTCGCAAACAGATCAACCAGCTCATCCGTGATGCGGAAAAGCATGGTGAGGCCGTTGGGATCGGCCACCCTTCAAGGGTGACGTATGAAGTGCTGAAAGAGATGCTGCCGCTGCTCAAAAAAAAGGTCAGGCTTGTCCCAGCCTCCAAGATAGTGCATCCGGCAGGGTAAGCAGGCGTCCGGGCATATCAATAAATCATTGAATTGACGGCAAAAATTTTATACCCATACTGTCGCATTTACCGCTTGACAAAACATGAATTCCTTACTAATTCATAATATTTTTATAGACACTAAAACGATTGGTAAAATCGTAATATTAATACACTGAAAGGAGACATAGTATGTCAAATTTAATTCCACCACATGGCGGTAAAGGCTTAACTTGCTGCCTGCTCGAAGGCGCAGAACTGGAAGCTGAAAAAACAAAAGCTGCCGGTCTGAAACAGATTGAAATTTCTTCCCGTGCAAAAGGTGATCTGATCATGATGGGTATCGGCGGTTTCAGCCCCATTACCGGCTTCATGACAAAAGCAGATTGGAAAGGTGTTTGTGACGACTTTCTTATGGCAGACGGTACATTCTGGCCTGTTCCTGTAACACTTGATGTTTCTCAGGAAGATGCTGATGCAATTACTGAAGGTGATGAGGTTGCACTGTACGATGCTGAAGGTAATGAAATCATGGCTACCATGAAGGTTACCGAAAAGTATGAGATGACAGAAGCCGACAAACGCTGGGAATGTGAAAAAGTTTTCATGGGCGAAGGTACGGCAACGGCAGAAGAGTTCTGGAAAATCGCTGAAAATGATCATCCGGGCGTTCAGATGGTTATGAATCAGAAAGCTATTAATATAGCTGGTCCGGTTAAGGTCCTGAGCGAAGGTGAATACCCGGTAAAATATGCAGGCGTTTACCAGAGACCTGCTGAGTCCCGTGCGATCTTTGATAAAAAAGGCTGGAAAGAAGTTGCAGCACTGCAGTTGAGAAACCCGATGCATCGTTCACATGAATACCTGGCAAAAATTGCTGTTGAGGTATGTGACGGTGTTTTTATCCACTCCCTTGTTGGTAACCTGAAACCGGGCGACATTCCGGCTGAAGTTCGTGTAAAATGTATTGATGCACTCGTAAAAAACTACTTTGTAGCAGATAATGTAGTTCAGGGCGGCTATCCGCTGGATATGCGTTATGCCGGTCCTCGTGAAGGCCTCCTGCACGCTACTTTCCGTCAGAATTATGGCTGCTCCAGAATGATCATCGGACGTGACCACGCCGGTGTTGGTGACTTCTATGGCATGTTTGAAGCACAGACCATTTTTGACAAAATCCCGACACCTGCTGAAGAAGGCAAGGCACTGCTGTGTGCACCGCTGAAGATTGACTGGACCTTCTATTGTTACAAATGTGACGGTATGGCTTCTCTCAGAACTTGTCCGCATGGCAAAGAAGACCGCGTACTGCTTTCCGGCACCATGCTTCGCAAGATGCTTTCCGAAGGCGGCGATCTTCCGGATCACTTTGGTCGTGAAGAAGTTGTTGCTATTCTTCGAAAGTACTATGAAGGTGTTACGGATAAGGTTGAAGTTAAACTGCATGGCGCTGCAACCGGTAATTAATCCAGTTAAGCGTTGAATATAAAATCTAAAGGGAAACGTCGTTTGGCGTTTCCCTTTTTTTGTAAAAAAGTGTCTTGATATATCGGTCGCCGGCCGGCATCGAGGTAAGGCACACAGGTGTTAAAACATAGAAAAATATCTACTCGGAGTTTATGCGTTATGGATAAGAAAAAACAAAATGGACTGATAGATGCACTATATGTTTCATGGAAAAAACAGCCTGAAGAGACACGAAAGAAAGTATTTGAAGGCATTCACCATGCTGATCGAAAGCTTTTTAAAAAACTGTCTAAAGAGATGAATGGATTCAGTCTTAAAGGCTTATGTTCAAGACCCCCGGGCGTTATCAATCTCATTGATAAAAAACTTTTTGCTGCTTACAATGGCAGTCTGGCCACTGATTTTATGGCAAGATATTTTGTAAATGTGGAAGTCTCTCTGAATGATCAATTCTTGGAATTATTTCGTAAAATTGCATTATCTTCACCCGATTCTTCCAGCAGAGAAATTACCTCAAAAACTCTGGAAACTATTCGCAATGGTCACCCGGATGTTGATTTGTTGGATTTATATGAGGCCGCACTTAAAATAGTTGAACCATCGCGTTTTGATGATAAAGCACCTGAAGTTTCAGAGTTTGAAAATGAAGATCCTGATGTAATCTGATCATGCCACCAGGTTATATAAATGGTCCGAGCATAGTTAGCAAACACAAAGGGTGAGGTTATAAAAACCTCACCCTTTAAATTTTTCAAAAAATACTATCTGGCTATTTTCGGCCTGTATACTCCGAGTATGTCATGGCTATGGTTCTGTAAACCAGATGGGCCAATTTTGAGAACGGCAGAAATGCAAACAGATTGAATACAAATACCAGATGAAGAAAGTAGATGGTATATGAAAGGCCTGCAAGGTCAGCCAGTCTTGTGGCCTCCGCCAGCATACCGGTTACACCCAGTCCCAGTACCAGACCCAGCAGATACCAGTCCTTATAACCGGATGGCTGGTCTGAATTCCGGCGTCTGCTGCTGATCATCATGGATGCGCCAATGATCAAGGCAATTCCGGCAATATTGGCCAGCCATTTAACCGGGTTCAGCTGGGAGTAAGGACCATGAGTCTGGAACACATAAAGAACAACAAAGAAAATATTGGTTACAACAAAAAGTGCAACAAATGAATAGAAAACAAGCAGATGAGAAGTGCCGCGTTCCTTGTTTTCACCACACTCATTAAATTTGTCATGCTTCAGGATAGTGGGCAAAATACTAATCAATGATTTGATAAAAGCCTTGGCATCTATCGGTTTATTTTCAGTTCTGCCTTGCTGGATTGCATTTTCATGGATATCTCCCAGAAAACGTTTAACGCCCAGCGCAAAAATAGCTGCAACTGCAATAGCAAGCGGAACAAAGATTAAATCTACAAGCCATGTTGAGAAAAATAGATGATGGGCCACTTCATCTCCGCCCGGTGCAAAGTTTAAAAGCCCGGTCAGTGTTCCAAGAACGATAAAAATAACAACAGGAATCAGAAACAGAATGGGCAATTTTTTTGGATCATTGACCATTTTACCAAAGGCTTTGGGTGTAGCGTACTCGGTAATCGCATAAGAGCGAACCGCGCTAAGTACTTCGCCCGGTTTTGCGCCGCGCGGGCACAGTGTTGTACAATCCCCACAGTTATGACAAAGCCAGATGTCTTCATTCTTTACCAGTTTGTCCTTTAAACCCCAGGACGCTGCAATCATTTCTTTTCTTGGGAAAGGATTGTTGTCAGGTGCAATAGGACATGCAACGGAACAGGTGGCGCATTGAAAACATTTTTTAAGTGTATCGCCGCCGAGGGCCTCCAGTTCCTTGATAAAATCGACATCAGGCTCAACTAGGTATTGGTTCGACATGTTAAACCTCCTGAACTAAATAGCGATGTTTGACCACAGTATATGCGGTACTCGCAAATTCAAAAAAAACTAAAGTGAAGGTTCCGGTAAGAAAATTTACTGAAACCTTCACCATAAGTATTAATATTAGAAGCCCTTGAACGGATTCGGCCCAAGTCCTTCAACAACGTCAACAAAATCATTAATGATTGTCGGAACTTTGTCGAACTCATCAATCGCAACTTCAAACTGGGCAACACGTTCATCTTCAAGTGCAAGACTGCTTAATGCATCACCGATTTTCTTCATACGGATACTGGCAAGCTCGCTACCTTTTACAAAGTGACACTGGTAGTCATCGCCATGTTTACACCCGAGGAGGAAAACACCATCCATACCCTGTGCCAGGGCATCCTTGATCCAGATAACATTTACTGAACCAAGGCATCTTACCGGAATAATACGAACATCAGCAGAATACTGAAGTCTGTTCAGGCCGGCAATATCCATGGCCGGATACGCATCGTTTTCACAAACGAGTCCGAGAATACGTAGCGGCGGCTCATCAAAATCATCTTCAGACGGAACGCCGATAGCCTTAACCATTGAGCCGATACTGTCGATATTATAGTCAGCAAAGCCGATAATACGTTCGGGGCATGCACCCATACAGGTACCGCAGCGGCGACAGCGAGACGGGTTAGGTTTCGGCGTACCCTTTTCATCATCATCAAGGGCACCAAAAGGACACTCTTCCGTACAGCGTTTACATTGTGTGCATCTCTGGAAGAAGAAGTCCGGGAATGTCATATCACCAGATCTCGGATGAACAGAAACGCCGCGGTTTGAGGATTCAATACACTGAATCGCTTTAAGTGCGGCGCCGGCGGCATCTTCCATTGACTCTTCAATGGTCATGTTACGGCGAACAGCACCCGCTGCATAGATACCGGTTCTCTGGGTTTCATACGGAAAGCAGATAAAGTTAGAATCACAATATCCGTTAAAGATATCATTGTCACGGAAACCCGGACCCTGGCGATAAGCAAGGTTGATAACCGGATCATCAACTGTAACGGGAACCATACCGGTTGCCAGAACAACCATGTCAGCTTTGACCTGAATCTTTTCACCCAACAGTGTATTATCAGCTTCAACAATAAAGCCGGCGCCATTTTTGGAAACACTCATTACATTGCCTTTTGTCAGGAAAATTCCTTCATCCTGCTGTATGCTTTTGTAAAAGTTTTCCTGAAGGCCCGGTGTTCTCATGTGCTGATAAAATACAAACGCTTTTCCGTCAGCGTCATAATCTTCCCTGACATACTTGGCTTGTTTGAGTGCAACCATGCTGGCAACAGAACCGCTGTAATCAAAGTCTGAATCATCTTCATCTTTGCCGGGGTTCTGGATAAACACAACAGATTTAGCATCCTTGCCGTCTGACGGGCGGGTTACTTTGCCTCTGGACGCAATCTCTTCAAATTGATGGCTCGTTATAACATCCGGAAATTCACCATATCCGAGATGAGCACAGGAATTGTCTTCAATTTCATAAGGACGCCAACCGGCTGCCAGGACAACGGCACCATATTTTTCGCCATTGGGATCCAGTTTCAGGATGTCAATTTTGCCTTCATTATATTCCTGATACTTGGCATACTGAGCTTCGGCATCGAGATCTTTACCATTTTCATCCACCTTCATCTTTTCAGGTAGCGGGAACGGTACGTCAAATTCGATTTTTTCACTCGGTTTTTTCATTGTTACGGTAAAATTGCCCGGTTCACCCGCGATACGGGCAACTACGGTTTCAGTTTTTATAGTAATATTGGAATAAGCTTCCAGTTCTGTGATTTTAGAACCGATAATCGGATCAATTAACCCTTCATAAGGGCTGCTCACAGGAATCTGCTTTCTGATTTTGGCAGCATAACCACCGAGAATGGCATCTTTTTCTACAACGGTAACTTCATATCCGGCTTTGGCTGCATCGATTGCTGCAGAAATACCGGTGATACCGCCACCGATAACCAGGACTTTTTTACTGAAAGATTCCAGCTTGTAGGGCTCGGGAAGATTAATTTTCTCAAGTTTGGCCATACTCATTTTAATATAATCTTCAGCCAGCATCTGCAGATGATCGATAAACTCTTCATCTTCATCAGCCGGTTTTTCACACACCGGATGGGTCCAGACGACCTGTTCGCGAAGATTGACGCGGTCAACGATGCAACCCTCAAAACGGAAAACATCATAATTGACACGGCGGGAACATGCGCAAATAGCCATTGTGTTGACACCATCAGCAATTTCACTTTTAAGAAAGTCAACGCCTTCTTTGCTACACAAGATAGGATGGGTTTTGCAACTGATTCCCTCTTCATCAGGAACTTCGGTCAGTTTTTCAATATCCAGGGCATCTCCGATTCCACATCCTGTGCAGATATATACACAATATTTCTTATCCATGGATAACCTCCTACCTTCTCACCAGGGTTTGGATCGCTTTAAGCGCCATACCGGTTGCATTCTGATTTGAGGAAACAACGTCGGCCGGTTTATTGGCACATCCGGCTGCAAACATTCCGCCTTTTTCAAAATCATTGATAATGAAACCATCTTCAGTATAGTTCAGATCAGCGGGGAGTTTACATCCTGCAGCCGTCGGCTGCATACCGGTAGCAAGAACGGCCATATCCACTTTCTGGCGGATTTTTTCGCCGGTAACCGCATTTTCAGCTACCACGGTAATTTGTTTTGTGACCGGATCTTCATTTACCTCTGCCACTTTACCCTTGATAAGTATGACGTTTTCATCTTCCTTGATTTTTTTATAGAATTTTTCATACCGCTGCCCCGGTGTTCTGAGGTCGATATAGAAAATATAGACCTTGGCATCCGGGTACTGCTCCCTGATATAGGTGGCATGTTTCAGAGATGCCATACAGCAGATGTAAGAGCAGTAGGGCAGATGATTTTCATCTCTTGAGCCTGCGCATTGAACAAACGCGATGCTTTCAGGTGGATTACCATTTGACGGTACGACGATTTTGCCGGCAGTTGGACCATTAGTAGATGCATAGCGTTCAAGCATCATATTAGTAATAATATTGTCATACTGACCGAAACCGAGGTTATCGATCTTTTTGGCGTCATAAGGTTCCCAGCCTGTAGCCCATACGATTGCACCGACATTCAGTTCCATGGTTTTAACTTCCATGTTCAGGTCGATTGCATTATATTTACAAGCGTCAACACATTTTGCGCACTCGGCGCCCTTACATTCAGACTCGTCAATAACATAGCGCATGGGAAATGACATATCGAACGGTCTGTAGATAGCCTTTGTTGTATCCATATCAAAGTTAAAGCTGTTTTTGCGTTCAACCGGACATGCATCCACACAGTCATTACATGCAACACAGTTTTCATTTACAAATCTGGGTTTCATTTTAAGGGTAACATCATAATTACCCGGATCGCCGGAAACACTATCAACCTCTGCCAGGGTAATGACCTTGACATTGGGGTTGTCTTTTAGTCTTCTGAAATTGATTTCAAGGCCACAGGTCGGCGGGCAAAGTTTTGGAAAATACTGATTCAACTGTGCCACTCTTCCGCCCAGGTAAGGATTTTGTTCGACCAGGAATACTTCATATCCCACTTCTGCAGCTTCCAGTGCAGTGGTCAAACCGCTGATCCCTCCGCCTACAACCAAAATGCTTCCACTCGCAGGAGCCGCTTTTTCTTCTGTCATGCCATCCCTCCGTGCATTTTTATCTTTTGGTTACAAACAGTTACTTCGTAAAAAAATCTGACAGGCTTCCATCAGACGATATCCTTAAATACTATGTCATGATAACCATAAATTTTACAAAAAATATTCCCGGAACCGATTACTGACTTGTAATCGATATGTAAAATTTATGGGTATCCCGGCATTAAAACCATTGGATACCGCCCGGGGAGCTGTCATACCTTAATAAAAACCTCCAGATGCCTTGCGGCATCTGGAGGTATGTCTCAATTATTGAACTATCATTTGCATGATGGGTTCCGTAATCAATCAGGGATGATCTTGATGTAATCTTTCTTGAATATATCCCATTTTGATGCTTTAGGATCATACTTTGAGTTAACAAAGCAGAACCAGTTTTCATCATCCTGACCCGGATAGTCAGCCTGATAGTAGAATCCAGGATAACGAGTCTCTTTACGATACTGGATATGACGAAGATGTGCTTCAACAGTCCAGATACGATGATAGATTTCCCAAGCTCTCATCAGCTCATGGAGATCACCGGCTGCCAGTTTTTCACAGTCTTCGCGCATAACCTGAAGAAGTTCCATAACAACTTCAAGACTCTTGCTGCTTGTCTGGTAGTATGTAGCCGTACCGGCACCATACTCATGAGTTGCTTTCATCAGACGCAGAGCCATGCCTGCAGGTTTGATGTATTCAGGATTAATGTCTTCTGCAGTTGTGTATTCGCAGTTGTCGAGGTAAACTCTGACCGGTTTGTAAACAAGGTCAACAAGCTCTTCTTTGCTCTGAGACAGCGCAGGAGCGAAATCAGCATTGTCGCGGACATATCTGGCCATTTCTTTAGCAACCATACGACCTTCAGCATGAGAACCTGAAGAGAATTTATGACCTGAACAACCAACACCGTCACCAGCTGTAAACAGACCGTCAACTGTAGTCATACGGTTGTATATTTTACCACTGGAAGCTGTAATTTTGTATGCATCCGGAACCCAGTCGTAATCCGGGCCTGAAGTCCAAAGACCACAGCAACCGGAATGTGAACCAAGAAGGTAAGGTTCGGTCGGCATAATTTCAGAGTTTTTCTTTTCAGGCTCGGTGTTTGTTGCACACCACAGGTTAGCCTGACCACAAGTCATGTCAAGGAAATCTTCCCAAGCTTCTGATTCAAGATGCTTAAGTTCTTTCTTGTCCATTGTTTCGCCGAGAGTAGCGAGTGCTGTAACCGTATCCATCTGGATCGGGCCACGGCCTTCTTTCATCTCGAACAGCATCAGATGGTTACGCAGACAGGTCGGTGTAATTGCTGCGGTTCCATAAGGTGCATATTTTTCCAGCTCTGCTTTAGCAGCATCGCCGGCGGCAAAGTTTTCACCAAGACCATTAAGTGCTTTAGCTTTAAAGAGCAAGAACCATGCACCAACAGGGCCGTAACCGTCTTTAAAACGGGCCGGGGTGAAACGGTTTTCCATCATGGAAAGTTCAGCACCAACCTTCATACACATTGTGTATGTGGAGCCTGCATTCCATACCGGATACCATGCACGACCTTTACCCTCACCAACTGAACGTGGCTGGTAAATATTAACAGCGCCACCACAGGCAACCATCATAGTCTTACATTTGATTATATATATTTTGTTTTCACGAACAGAGAAACCAACTGCGCCGGCAATCTGGTTATCTTTGTTAGCGTCAAGCAGCAATTCAACGATGAAAACTCTTTCAAGGATGTTATCTTCGCCAAGAGCCAGTTTTGCAGCTTCAGCAACGATACGTTTGTAAGATTCACCATTGATCATGATCTGCCATTTACCTGTACGAACCGGAGTAGCACCAGCTTTCAGTGTACCGGCTTTCTGACCTTTTTTACCATCGAGGTTTTTACCATCGTCGGTTTTTTTCCAAACAGGAAGGCCCCACTCTTCGAACAGATGAACAGAGTCATCAACATGAGTTCCAAGGTCAAAGATAAGATCTTCACGAACAAGGCCCATAAGGTCATTGCGTACCATACGGACATAGTCATCAGCTGTGTTGTCGCCAATATAAGTATTGATTGCAGAAAGGCCCTGAGCAACAGCGCCACTTCTATCCATAGCAGCTTTGTCACAGAGAAGAATTTTTGCGTCCGGTGTCCATTTTTTTTGCTCAAAAGCAGTACCGCAGGCAGCCATACCACCACCAACGATCAGAATATCAACTTCGCGCTCTTCAACTTCAGGATCTCTTACGGCCTTAATTTCACCCAAAGGTTTATTTGGTAATGCCATTATATCCTCCTTAAAAATATTTCGTATTAAGATTAAATTTTAATGTGTTTATTCAACCTCAGA
Source organism: Desulfobacterales bacterium (assembly GCA_021737275.1). Taxonomy (GTDB): domain Bacteria; phylum Desulfobacterota; class Desulfobacteria; order Desulfobacterales; family JAIPEE01; genus JAIPEE01. The sequence continues at coordinate 13,060 of JAIPEE010000004.1, read as the reverse complement.
TATCAATTAAACAGTTGCAATTGGAGTCGGCAATACTCTACCATCAACCTCTTCAGTTGAGAGCAGGCCACTGTCCAGATCTTTTCCTTTAAGGTCAGCATAAGCATTTGCCGTACCTTCTGCAGTTGTCCGGATAGGAAACTTAAAGCGTTTGATGAGACCATTTCTGAATTTACAGGTCCACATAATGTCTTCAGTACCCATCATAGGCATTACACTGCTTCCAAGCGGAACAAAGTCAGAGTAACCACGAACTTCGATAGCCTGGGTCGGGCAAATTTTTACACAAGAAAAACATTCCCAGCACTGATCGGGCTCCTGATTGTAAGCCTTCATTGCATTAGGATCCAATACCATCAGGTCGTTAGGACAGATATACATACAAGCTGTCTTATCGCCACCTTTACAGCCGTCACATTTTTCAGCTATTACAAAACTTGGCATTTACATACCTCCTGATTTTGCGTTTATAAAAGTTATCAATAATTCTTACAATAATAGCCAATTCAACAAAAATTAACTAAACTTATTGCACCTCCCCTCACATTTAATTATTTATATTAATTCCAAATATTTACATTTAAAATATCGGTCTCATGGACCTGTTTTAGTCAACAAATGGCAGCAATATACTGCCCTGAATTTTAAAAAACGCTTTGATATCAGCTATATAGCTGATATTGCAAAATAAAGATAGATTTTTATCATTCAGCATTTTCCTTGTCAAGAAATTTCATCCAAGCGCTTTTTAAAAAGATGTGATATTTTTGCAGCAGAAAAGCTGGAGACAATATCTGGTAGGTTTAAGATGATGGGCTACAATATATTGTCATATTCGGTAATAAAAAAAAAATAATTTTTGCCAGGAAAATCCGGAGTTGAGTGAAAGTCTGACTGAAACTTAAAAAAAAATTAAAACCGTCAATTGTATAGATATAGGCTCGATATTATTATTTATTTTAAGATGCTTGCCAAAGACGGTGCTTTTCAGGTATGTAAACCGTAATTGTATGTATTAAAAAAAATAAATGTGAATTATCGAGTCAGATTCGAGGTACTATGGAAGAAGATATTGTTCAGATTATGCCGGATGAGCCATTTATATTTGCCTGTCATTCAGGGGTAGCATGTTTCAATGAATGCTGCCGTGATTTAAACCAGTTTATAACACCTTATGATATGGTCAGAATGAGAAAGAGCCTTGGTCTTTCCTGTGAAGAATTTTTATCAAAATATACCAGCCGACATATCGGGCCCGAGTCCGGCCTTCCGGTTGTAACCCTGAAACCAAATCCGGCTGATGGTCTGACCTGTCCGTTTGTAACGCCTGAAGGATGCAGTGTCTATAATGACCGGCCGGCATCCTGCCGGATGTATCCGCTTGCTCGTGCGGTTACTCGTTCAAGGGAAACCGGTCAGCTTATGGAACACTTTGCGCTCATAAGGGAGTCTCACTGTAAAGGCTTTTCCGAGGGGAAATCGCAGACACCGCTTGAATGGGTTGAAAACCAGGGACTGAAGAAATATAATGAAATGAATGATCTGTTGCTTGAAATCATCAGCCTTAAAAATCAGAAAAAATCCGGGCCGGTTGATTTTAAGGAAGAGTTGATGGTGCATATGGCGTTTTATGATCTGGATTCATTTAGAACTCATATTTTTGAAAAGGGACTTTTGGGTGAGTTTAATCTGGATGAGCGTATTATGGAAAAAATTAAAACGGATGATGTTGAGTTGCTGAAGCTCGGCTTTGAGTGGATTAAAAGGGTGCTTTTCACTTAACAAATTGGAAGTATTTTGAAAGCCTCATCAGAAGCGGGAATCCAGAAAGAAGCCTTAGTTAAGTATAAATACTAATTAGTTAATACAGGTCGGTAAATATGAAACAACCCAAAAAGGTTGCACTTGTACTTGGCGCTATTAAAGGCATCGGCCGCGCTATCGGCCTATCCCTTTCAAATGACGGCATTGATGCAGCCCTCAATTATTATGATTGGGAAGAGAGCCTTGAAGAGATGAAATCGGTTTTTGCCAAAACCGGTAACCCCCATCTTATCATCCGGACCAACCTGTTGGAAACAGGTCAGATTCCCGAACTCATTAAAAAGGTTGTGACGCATTTCGGCAGACTTGATATCCTCATTAATAATATTGAGCGGGGCGGTTGGCCGGTGGTTCATGGCCCATATACTGAAGAGCAGTGGGATCTTGAAATGGACACAACATTGAGAGCAAAACGATGGGTTTTTGAAGCTGCTTTACCCCACCTTAAAGCCTCAGGTGATGGGGTGGTGATCAACTTCTCTTCCATAGCCGGTATCGTCGGCCGGTCAGGCCCGGCCGGTTATGTGTTCAATGAAGGGTATTCCACTGCCAGCCGCGGAATATCTCTTTTGACAGAAACCTGGGCAAGACTGGCTGCCCCTGAGGTTCGGGTCAATGAGATTCAGCTTGGTTTTATTGATACCCGGCATGCCACCAATACCAGAGGGTGGGGGCTGCTGACTGACGGGCAGAAAAAAGCACTGACGGGTCATACGTTGTTAGGACGCGTAGGCTCTGTTGATGATGTTGTCAAGGCTGTTCAGTTTATTATTAATGATGCACCGTTTATGACAGGAAGTGTCATAAAGTTGGATGGTGGCTATGTACTGGGCGGTGAAAGTGTACCACCGATGCCAAAAGGCGTTGTATAAGAATTCTAATTTGATAAATACTTTTCCTTGAGGGCATTGAGGCGCCTTACAGATAAAATGCCCTTTTCTTTCATGTCTTTAGATGTTGTTAGGGCATGCAAAATATTTTCATAAGCCCGCATTATGTTGGGGCCTTTATGACAAATCAGTATTAAATCAATTTCCGATTTAAGAATCTGAGCTATAAATATATGGACATTATAATGTTTTTTGATCGCACCCATATCCATATCATCAGTCATGGAAACACCATTATATCCCATCTCCTTTCGTAAAAGATCACGTGCTATAATTGGTGAAAGGCTGGCCGGCCAATTCTCATCAAGCTTTTTATAGAGAATATGGGAAAGCATGATGCCAGATACATTATTCTTTATAGCGGTCATAAACGGCGGTAGATCAAAAGTCTGCATCTCTTCTTTCGATACATCCAATGGCGGTAAATCAAGGTGGGAGTCCAGCACTGTCCTGCCGATTCCAGGAAAATGTTTTGAAACGGCTATGATACCATTTTGCTGAAGACGGTTAATAACTACCGAACCCATTTGGGAAACCCGTTCAGGGTTATCTCCAAAGGCCCTGTCTTTCATGATGCTGTTGATATCTTTCAAAGCAACATCCATGACCGGGGCCATGTTCATATTAATACCGATGTTTTTTAGTTCATCTGCACAGGCGGTAGCAAAATCAATCGCATCTCTTTCAGAAGTTATAGCCGGATTGCCAGGGAATTCTTTAAAAAGTGGTTTCCTTAATCTTGCAACCAATCCTCCTTCCTGATCAATAGCAATAAAAAGTGGTGGCTGCCCGCATGATCTGGCAAAATTCTGAGCAGATACACAAAGATTTTTGACCTGGTCGGGCGTTTCAATATTTCTGGAAAATAGAATAATACCACCGACCTTAATTTTATTAATAAGAAATTTCAGATCATCATTAAGATCTGTACCGTTAAAGCCGGCCATGATTCGCTGGCCGGCAAGCTGCTCGTCAGTTAGCATCCGGATATCCATAATTGCACTCATATATAATAGTTAAAGTTTCCTTTTTTGATATCATTTTAATTATTTATGGGCAAGGTGTATATGCAGGTATCTGGCTTTTTCATCAACTATTACAAACTTTTATAATTGAAATTTATAAAAAGCCGGCATTATGAAAAAAATCAGGATAGTTAGCCGTTTAGGAATTTTCATATGATATTAAACAGTCTTTGCGCTAATATTGTAACCTTTTATCAAAACCCGACCGTATATAATGCCCCTCGAAATAAGGCTTTACCTTGACTTTAGGTGCTGATTTCCTTATATCCATATACATTATTACAATAATGACGAAAAGTTATCATAAATTTGTTAAAACAGGTTCCGTTTATCTATATCTATGTTACGTTTATTTGAATTCGCAGGCAGGCCATTCATATATCTTTTAGAAGAGTTCGGCAGGATTCTTCTTTTCTTGTTGTCTATAGCTGCCTGGCTGTTCCGCAAGCCTTTCAGACTTAAAGAAATATTAAAACAGATGGAGTTTGTGGGCACCAACTCCCTTGTGGTTGTCCTTATTACAGGTACATTTACAGGAATGGTGCTGGCAATACAGTCATACTACGGGTTTAGAAAATTCGGCGGTGAAAGCCTTGTGGGAGCAACCGTTGCGCTGGCGATCACCCGTGAGTTAGGGCCCGTTTTTACAGCGCTAATGGTAACCGGCAGAGCCGGCTCAGCCATGGCAGCAGCTATTGGTACCATGCGTGTCACCGAACAGATAGATGCCCTGTACACCATGTCGGTTAACCCGGTTCAGTATCTGGTTGTGCCCAGGGTTGTTGCCAGTATCATTATGCTGCCGTTTTTAACCATTGTTTCAGATTTTATCGGGATTGCCGGCGGCTATTTTGTCGGGGTCAAATTGCTGGATATTAATTCCGGTATATTTATGGCCCGCATCTATGACCTTCTGGTTGTGGATGACATCATAAACGGTTTGATCAAGTCGGCAGTTTTTGGTTTTATTCTTTCCCTGATAGGTTGTTACAAGGGGTTTTATACTACCGGCGGTGCAGAAGGGGTTGGCAAGGCAACAACACAGGCGGTTGTTATGGCTTCCGTCACAATCCTGGTAAGTGATTATTTTCTTACAGCGGTAATGTTTTAATGATTGAATTAAAAAAAATAAAAAAATCCTTTAACGGACAGAAAGTCCTTGATGACATTGATCTGACCATTGAACCCGGTAAGATTACGGTTATTATCGGACAGAGCGGCGGCGGCAAAAGTGTACTGCTGAAGCATATGATCGGTCTGATCCGACCGGATTCAGGTAAGATCATGATCGATGGTGTGGATACCACAACACTTGGTGAAAAAGAGTTGAATGAGGTACGCAAAAAATTTGGCATGCTTTTTCAGGATGCGGCACTTTTTGACTCCATGAATGTGGGTGATAATGTTGCTTTCCCGCTGAAGGAGCATACAAAGCTTAAAGGAAGAGAAATTAAGGCCATCGTTGAGAAGAAACTCCTGCAGGTAGGTCTAAAGGATGTCACCCATAAAATGCCGTCAGAACTTTCAGGCGGTATGCGAAAACGTGTGGGGCTTGCGCGGGCGCTTGCACTTGATCCCAAAATTATACTTTTTGATGAGCCCACAACCGGCCTGGATCCGATTATGTGTGATGCCGTTGACAAGCTGATCGTTAAAACCCAGCAGGAAACAGGTGCAACGTGTATTGTTATCAGCCATGATATTGATTCTACTTTTAGGATTGCGCATACAGTGGCCATGCTGTATCATGGTAAAATTATTGAAAAGGGTACACCTGAAGAGGTTAAAGCGACCGGGAACCCTGTTGTCAGGCAATTCATAGAGCGAAAGGTAGAAGATAATAATTTCTAACGGTTTTTGCTATGTCAAAATTTAGCGCTGAAGCAAAAGTTGGTTTACTGGTTGTTGCCGGAATTGTAATCCTTGTCTTTATGTCCATGAGGGTTGGTGACATAGGATTTTCCCGCAATGGTGGTTATAGTTTATATGTATTGTTTGATTCTGTTACCGGCCTTGCAGAGGATACCAGTGTTGAAATAGCCGGTGTTGAAGTTGGGCGTGTCGGCAAGATCGCACTTCAAAATGGAAAAGCACTGGTAACGCTCAAAATAAGACCTGAAATAAGACTTACCGAAGATGTCAGTGCTATCATTCGTACGCGAGGTATTCTGGGGGACAAATTTGTTGAACTTATTCCGGGATCATCGACTTCCCCTGCACTGGCAGAGGGCGACACCATCAAAAAGACCATTTCCACAATTGATATGGATATGATGATGAGTGCCCTGGGTGATGTGGCAAATGATATTAAAAAACTGACAACGTCTCTTTCCAATGTTGCGGGCGGTCAAAGTGGTGAGGATGCGTTAAGGTCTATCATCGATAATTCACGTGAGATGCTTGAAACACTGAATAAAACTGTTCAGGAAAACAATGAAGATGTTACAAGGATCATTGCCAATTTTTCCGAGTTTTCGGAGCAGCTAAAAGAGATGGGAAATGCCAACAGCGAAGATATTCGCATGATTGTTGCAAATGTCAGACAAGCATCGGAGATGGTTGAAGATCTTATGCTCGGCATGGGTGAAATTACAGCCAAGATCAACAACGGCGAAGGTAGCCTCGGCAAACTGGTTAATGATGAAGAGACGGTCGAAAATCTGAATGCCGCTCTTGCATCGTTAAAGAATGTTTCTGAAAAGATTGACAATGGTGAGGGTACGCTGGGTCGTCTGGTAAATGATGAGGAAACCGTCGAAAATCTCAATGAAACCCTTGAAAGCATCAATGATTTTCTGGCACAGCAGGAACGGTTCAAAACGTATCTTGATTACAAAGCGGAATATCTGACGGATACCTCAGATATAAAGTCTTATGTAACATTGAAGATTCAGCCCAAGGAAGACAAGTATTATATTCTTCAGCTTGTGGATGATCCCAGGGGCAAGAAAACCGTTACCGAATATACCCGGACAGATAAAAACGGCAATACAACATATGAGCGTGTTGAAGAGGTAGAGAAAGACAAATTGAAATTTTCAGCCCAGATTGCCAAAAGATATCATGATGTTGTATTGCGTGGCGGTATAATTGAATCAACCGGTGGTTTCGGCCTGGATTACTACCTGTTTGAAGATTATCTGAAACTCTCTTTTGACGCTTTTGATTTTGATCCGGATACAAATGCGCACCTGAAGATAGGCGCTGATTTTTCACCCATAAAACACATCTACCTGACGGCAGGCTATGATGATTTTATCAGTGATAATGATACCGATTCTTTTTTCATAGGTGCAGGGATTAATTTTTCTGATGAAGATATAAAATCCCTTATGTCCGGCATTTCAATGCCTGTACAGTAACAAGGTATAAAACAGAGCAGGGCAAAAAGACGCTCATCCTTTATGAGGCCAAAAATTCCAGAAGAAAAAGTAAAACCCTTCAGACTGGTTAAGTATTTCACTTTTACCAGTATTATTGCTATTTTTATTGGTACAATTGTACTTTCCGTTATGAATATTCACTGGGCGCGCTCAACGCAACGCCAGAAAAGTGAAGATTATGCACTTCTTCTTGTCGAAAACCTGAACCATCAAGTCTTTCTACAGTTTATTATCCCTGTCGCACTTAAATACGGAAAAATACAGCTCAGTAATCCTGAGCAGTTTGAGCGAATGGATAAGGTTGTACGGAGCACCCTGCACAGCTTTAACGTGGAGCAGGTGAATATCTATAACATGAATGATACAATCTCTTACAGCTTTGACAAGGCATTGATCGGAAAGCAAAATGCCGGCGGAACAATCTATAAAAAAGCATTGAAAGGCTCAGCTACATCAATAGTAGAGCAACGGGGCAGTTTCTGGGAGATATTGCTGGGGATTTCCAAGGAAAATAAAATTATTACATTTGCACCATTAAGGGCAGAGCGCCCGCTTTCTACACTTTCAGGGCCTGTGCTGGGAGTAGTGGAGATCGTTCAGGATCTTTCCGATGAGTATAAAACTATTTTCAGTTTTCAGATCAGGGTTATTATAACCGGATCTTCAGTTATGTGCGCACTTTTCCTGGCACTTCTTCTGGTTGTAAAAAGGGGAGAGCGTATTTCTCAGAAACGTGCCCAGGAAGAGATCAAGCTCAGGGAGCAGCTTGATCGTGCTGAAAGGCTGTCATCTATTGGTGAAATGGTAGCCGGTGTCTCCCATGAAATCAGAAATCCGCTGGGAATAATTATAAGTTCTGCTGAACTTTTGAAAAAGAAAACAGATAAACCGGATGATCGGACAAATAGAATTACACAGATAATTATCGAAGAGTCACGACGTCTGAACAATATCATTACGGATTTTCTCAATTTTGCACGTCCCAGACGCCCTAATCTGGTGCCATGCCGGATCGAAGAAATCATTGATAAAAATATCATATTTCTGGAACCGGAGATCAAATCCAGGGGCTATACAATTTTTAAAAAGTTCCAGCGTGATCAGATCCCTGAAATCAATGCAGATGCTTCAATGCTTTACCAGGCATTTTTAAACCTGTTGATAAATGCCATGCAGGCTATGCCGGCGGGTGGGGAAGTCCATGTCGAAATCAGCACCGATGATGAAAATATTCAGATCTGTATTGAAGATGAGGGGAAGGGTATAGCAGAGGAACAGGCTAATAAAATTTGGGATCCTTTTTTTACAACCAAGGAAAAAGGCACCGGTCTTGGCCTTGGTATAGTTAAAAATATTATTGAGGCTCATGCCGGCAAAATTATTATTGAAAACAGGAAAGACTCCGGCGCCCGTGTTGTTGTTACGTTGCCGATAAAGTTGGAGGGATAGTCATGGAGACAATCCTTATTGTTGATGATGAAAAAAATTATGCAGTCATATTAAGTGCGGTTCTATCCGATGAAGGGTATGAAACCCTTGAAGCAAACAGTGGCCCGGAAGCACTCGACCTGCTTAGAAACTGTGATGTTGATCTTGTCCTGACCGACATGAAAATGCCGAATATGGACGGTATTCAGCTTCTTGAGCATATAAAGGAGATGGACAGTGAGCTTCCGGTTATCATGATGACAGCCCATGGGACAGTGGAAAAGGCTGTGGAAGCTATGCAAAAGGGGGCATATAACTATATCCTAAAGCCCTTTGATAATGAGCGGCTGATTATCTATGTAAACAAGGCGATAGCAATGTTCAGAATAGTTAAAGAAAATCGCCTGCTAAGAGATTCCATCGAGTCACAATACAGTTTTGATAATATCATTGGCAAAAGCCTTGCCATGCAGGAAGTGTTTTCCACAATCCGAAAGGTGGCTCCAACTAATGCCACGGTTTTGATTGAGGGGGGCAGTGGAACCGGCAAGGAGCTGGTTGCCAAATCAATTCATTACAACAGCCCTCGTCATGGAAAGCCCTTTGTGGCTGTTAATTGTAGTGCACTTGCAGAAAGCTTGCTTGAAAGTGAGCTTTTTGGTCATGAAAAAGGCGCTTTTACCGGTGCAATAAGTATGAAAAAGGGTCGTTTTGAACTTGCCGAAGGCGGGACGCTTTTTCTGGATGAAATTGGTGAGTTGTCACAATACCTTCAGGTTAAACTGCTTCGTGTTTTACAGGAAAAAACCATCGAAAGAGTTGGTGGTGAAAAACCAATATCTGTTGATACCCGATTTGTTGCTGCAACCAACAAGTCCTTAAAAGATGAAGTTGTCAGGGGAAATTTTCGAGAAGATCTGTTTTTCCGGCTGAATGTCATGCAAATTGTTATGCCTGAACTAAAAGAGCGACTCGATGATATTCGTTTACTGGTGCAGCACTTTATCAACAAGTATGCAGATGAGCGTAAGGTGGAAATCCCGGTTAAGGGTGTGGATCATGAAGTTGAACTGCTGTTTTTTGATTATGCCTGGCCCGGTAATGTGCGAGAGCTTGAAAATGTTATTGAACGGGCAATGATTCTCTGCCCCGGTGATACGATTACGGTATCAGATCTTCCCAGGGATTTTAAAAAAAGTGTGTTCAACACTTTTGAGATGGACGGCATTCCCTCTAATGCGAGCCTTTATGATACTCTTGTGATGGTTGAAAAGCGTATGATCGAGCGGGCACTTAAACAGGCGGATAATGTTCAGGCTCATGCGGCGAAGATGCTGGGAATAGGCAAGAGCGGCTTGAATCAGAAGATCAAGAAGTTAGGTATAGAAGTCGGCACCAAAAAAGACCATTGAAAAGAGCAGACAGGAGATCACTATAAAATAACGGCCACCAACTCAAATTGGCAGCCGTTTCAATTTTGGTAAAAACTTTAAAAATTATCCCGTAATTTTCTCCTGAGCAATTTTTACAAAAACGGAATCAGTATGCTCGGAAACAATCTTGCCAAAAGCCTCCCTGCTTTTATCTGTATCGCCCTGAGCTGCGTAAAGCGTACCAAGGTGATAGAGGGCATCTGCCTTCATGATGGTTTCAGAACCGGAAGCCACTTTTTCAAAACATGAGATAGCCTTTTCATTATTTCCATTTTTCTCATAAGCATAAGCGAGGCTGTTTAAAATTACATTGGTCATCGATGGGTTTTGCTTGAAGGCTTTTTGAGCCATTTCGTAAAGCATGATAGCTTTTTCAGTATTTCCGGCTGTATAACAGATATTGGCAAACTGAATGCAGCCGATTTTTCCACCGGAATGTGAAGCGTATCTACTGATAAGTTCATCAAATTGTTTTTCAGTATCCTGGAACACTTTTTCCGGGCCATTGTTTTTCATGCCGGCGTCATATACCTGCATAGCCTTATACAGCATGGTATAAGAGGCTTTTTCATCCCTGTTCATCTTGTATGCAATGCCGGAGATAATCAGAATCAGTACGATTACGCCGCCAATCCACAGCATAATTTTATCTTTATTTTCTGTAGCAAAACCAATAGCTTTGGCCGAAAGTGTCAAAAATTCATCGGGTTCTTTCAAAAGTTCTTTACGAGTTATCTTTTTGGCCATCCATTCCCCCTGTAGAATCCTTTGAGCAAAATAATATGTTTTTCAAAGGGTTCTAACGTTAAGTTAGTTGAAAATTTTTAAAAACTGCCGGTTATGCGCTTCCAGCCCTCATCGGGAATACTGGCGCCAATAACCCGGCATACTTCATATCCGCATGCAGAGCCGATCTCACCACTTTCTTCAAGTGTTTTTCCGCTTACAAGTCCATGGAGAAAACCGGCGGCCCAAAGATCGCCTGCGCCGGTTGTATCGACGGCGTCACCTGAACCTTTAGGGTTGATTCTGATAATTTTTCCATTATGAGCGATATAACTGCCGCGTTTACCAACTTTCAGCACGGCAATATCTGCCAGCTTTGAAAGTGCATCAATGGCTTTATCTTCATTTTTAAAACCGGTGAATGCTTCAGCTTCATCTTCATTGGCAATCAGGATGTCTACATAATCGTCAACGATTTTTTCGAGAATATCTATTGAAGATTCAACTACCGTGAAGCTTGCAAGATCCAGAGAAATCTTTGTGCCATGTTTTTTAGCTTCTTTCAGAATGGCCATCATCAGGTCGGGATTAAAAAGCAGATAGCCCTCAATATGTGCAATTGCAACATTATCGAACCAGTCGGATGTGACATCTCCGGGTATTGTTTCTGAAGAGGCGCCCAGGTAGGTCAGCATGGATCGTTGGGCATCCGGTGTAATAACGGAAAGCACCCTGCCTGTCGGTAAAGGTGAGTCCAGTAAAAGGGGGGAAACACCATTTTTGTTGAGACCGTTTCGGAATATTTCCCCAAAATCATCATCACACAGCTTACCTACAAAGCGAGACGGGCTTCCAAGTCTGGCTACACCGATAGCGGTATTACATGCGGAACCTCCCGGTACAATTATATGGTCGTCTGAAAGCAGCTTGACGGCATTATCAATAACAATCTGTTCAACAAGATTCATACCGCCTTTTGCAGCACCAATTTTTCCAAGAAACACATCATCTTCACGGGCAAGAATGTCAACCAGCGCCGAGCCAATGCCGACAATTAGTTTTTTTGATCCAAAATCAATATTTGGTATAGTCATTATTTCCTTATAGTTACCAAACCAAAGAGTCGTAAATCCAGCCTTTATCACCATCTCCATGCTGGATAAGGATCCATTTGCCTTTTTTCTCAAGAACTTTGAAAGGAATACCGGCCTCTATTGTAAAGGCAATGTCATAATCCGTACCCGGGCCCGTTCGGACATTACTGACCTTTTTGGTGGAGATAACAGTAGCGTTATCAGATACAAGCGAATCATGAATCCAGCCAGTATCTCCTTCAAAATCCTTAAACTTGATCCACTGGCCGGATCTTTGTACAACCAGAATCGGGAAGTATTTTTCAACCTGCCAGAGTACGCCGTAGTTGCTGCCCGGTCCGGAGCGGACATTGGCAATGGATACCTTGATAGAGAGACGCTCGGCAAAAGCGGCTCCGGTAAATAAGAAAAACAGTACAGCGGCAATAAAAAGAATCTTTTTCTGTTTTATCAAAGTCATAATATATCCTGATGTTAAGAGCGTTCAAAAGATATTGCTCGGGTATAGGTACAAAAAAAATGTAAAAATATCAAGACCTGACAATATTTCAAGGTTTTTATGTAGAATAGTTGATGTACCGGAGTCATTAATTTTTCCTCCAGACTTTGAAAACGATTTGAACCTGCCTCAAAAAGAGGGTTGGACTCAGGCCAACCCAAATAGTCTTCCGCCCTGGTAAACAAGCAGAGCCATAAACCATGCTAAAAAGGTACTGTATGCAATGTTAAAAGATGCCCATTTCCAAGAGCCGGTTTCCCTCTTAATGGCGGTTACTGTCGCAATGCAGGGCACATCATAGAGTAAAACAAAAACCATCAGGGCCAGCGCAGAAAGAGGTGACATGCCGGATGCTTTCAGGGCTTTTTGAAGCGCATCGGAAGATTCATCTTCTTCTGTCGCATAAAGGATACCCAGTGAACTGACAACAATCTCTTTGGCAAAAAAGCCGGTCAGAAGAGCGACACTCCCCCGCCAGTCTATGCCTATCGGTGCAAAAACAGGTGCGATCAGTTTGCCGATACGGCCCATATAGGATTTTTCCGCTTTTTCTCTTTTTTGGGAAATAACAACAGGTTTAAGTGTGGAATTCTTTTCATTTTCAAGGGTTATCTTATCTGCCTAAAGTTTAGAGTTACAGCTCAACCATCCATCGCATTTTTTAAGGTGGATGGTTTAAAACATTTGCTCTTTTACAATTAACGATGCGCCTTTTGGTGCAATCAGGTGCAAAATGGCTGATCAGGAGGCTCGAATTT
>JAIPEE010000076.1 GCA_021737275.1 Desulfobacterales bacterium | reverse complement strand
GTGAAACCAAACGCTACCTCATCCGGATCAGCCCTGAATATGTAATCAATTTAAGGGAAATGAGCACCCGGCTCGGAAGTACCTTTAAAGCCGGGCATAAAGTGCAGGTCGGATGGCACCGGGAGAGCTTGAGGAGAGTTGCTTAAGATTGTCAAATCGGTAAGTTTGCAGTGGGATAACTCAATTTTTCAATCAAATAATACGAACTGTTCATCATCCCACAGTGAATTTTCCAGATTAACATTTCCTAACAGTTTTTTCATCAGCTTTATTGTTTTATCTTCCGGTGTGACATCAAGTTCTTTATTTAATCTGCTTTTCAGATTTTTCATTATCATGGACACATCTTGTCTTTTTCCTGTTAAAACGCTTGCAATCATCAGTAATCGATAGCCCGGCTCACATAAAGGATCACTTTTAACCAGTTTGCCGGCATATCGATAAGCACGATGGCAGTCTCCCTGGTTCAGACACGTTAATGTATAGTTGAACAATATTTGGTTATATTTATATTTGAGCCGATATCTTTCTTCATTTATCAGATCATTGTATAAATCATTTTCAATAAAATCCGATTTATATATATTATCAATGTTATCAAATAAGCTTATCGCCTTTTCATATTCACAGTTTTTTAATAACTCTTTACTTAAATCGGCATAATTTTCGAACACATCAACATCAAGTCTGTATTTTCCCTTAACCAGTCTTATAAATTCTGACTCCGATGATATAAAATCCTTATATTCCCCAAATAGTTTACGAAACCGAAACAACATGTTGTTCAGATTGTTTCTTGCATCTTTAGTGTTATAATTACGCCAGAAATAATCATATATGACCTCTTTTGCGATACATTTATCAGGTCGTACAATAATGAGTTTTATCAACATCATCGCCTTTTTATGACGCTCCATTTCTGAATCCGGGATCGCATGGCCGTTAAGAATAAATCGTAATTGCCCAAACGCCCGGATTTCGACATAATTATCCGGAATTTTTTTAAGCTCTGAAAAGCCGGGTTGTTTGTCCGCATCAAAAATAATATGATCCAACCGGCGTTGCAGTAAATTTTGCAGTTGTTTGTTATTCGATCTGTCGGTGAGTTCTTTTAAAAGCTCCAGGCTGGTTATATTAATGGCTCCGATATCATGTGCGGTCAATACCTTACCCATTTTTTCATAATAAGCCTGTTCTTGCTTTTTCTCTTTTCTTCTTCCATGAACCAGGCCGGTTAATGCATAGGTCGCTACCGCGTGATACGTAAATTTATTTTCAGGAATTTCCTTTAACAGAGCCATAAGTGTATTGAGTGCAGCGTCATAATTACCAATAAATAAACTGGCTTCTGCAAATCGCAAGTATGTTAGCGGGTAGTCATATAAAAAATAGTTTCTGTTTTCTATGAGGCTGAGCTTTTTACAATAATATTCAACCTTGTCTTTATTGCCTGAAATATATGAAATAAGCAATTGAGAAAAATACATAAAATTAAGTCTGAAATTTGAGTTATGTTCCGGATAATTATATATTATTTTTTCTGCTGTTTGCTCACAGGCCTTTATATCTTCCTTATATAAATCGTAATAAAATAAAAGTTCATAAAAATGAAACGTATAGAGGGATCCCTCTTGTAAATTTTGTAAGCCTCTGTCTATTTCAATTTTAAGATTCTGAAAATCTCTCATTAAAAGGTATGTGTTCGCTTTATTGCATTGAGCAAACGCTTCATAATCCTTGTGTTTTTTATTAGTCCGTATAATTCTCAAAGATTTGTCAAGGTGCTCAATCGCCATTTTGAATTTACCTCTCCCATTAAAAAGATGTGCCATTATAATGAGAGAAAAAATTAACATCAATTCATCCTGAAGCTTTAAAGCAGTTTCCTCAATCTGGATTGATGTTTCAATGGCCCTGTCGCGGTCTTTATAAACCCAACACTTACCCAGGTTGATCCAGGCTCTGAATTGTTTGCAATAATTTAAATTCAGGGATGACCCAAAATCTGCATCAAATTTATCAACCTCTTCAATCAAGTTGATTATATTTTCGATATTTTCATAAACCATATAAGTTTTTAACAAAGTAGTATAAATATCAACTACCCTGCAAAAATCCTGTTTTTTTAAAAAATAGGGAATTAGCCGGACCAGCCCTTCCTGTGCTGCAGATGGCGAAATCAAATGGTTTAACGTATGATGATAAAAGGACAACAGGGCACTGTTTTTAGAGTAATTTTCAGGAAAAAGCGCTATCAGGGATCGGATCTCATCATGTGCATTTTTTTTTAAAAGAGAATCGGCAATTTTCATTAAAGACTTTTCAGCCTCTTTGTAGTTTTGGTTTTTAATGGCTATTTCAAAAGTCATAGTATTGTGTCCCTTAATTTCATCAAATGGAGACCGGCGCATTTTTAACATCTTAGCGGTATTTTTTATATAATTACATTTGATATTACAAGTTTTTTAGTGATGTTGATTGTTATTATGTTTGTTAGCATGTTTGTTATCATTTCCATAAGCTCTGCATTATGCTACCATTGTATAAAATTATGTTATAGAATTGAAAAATACTTGTCAGAATCTACATTATTGCAATGTGGACATCTTATATGCATCATACAATACAAATTCATGTATTTTTAAGTCATGAAAATTTGATAATAAGGTAGATTTTAACCTATTTATAAGCTGGAGAGACACGACATGTCCCGAAATCCAACCTATACAGAGCTGGAACAAAAGATTAATGAGTTAACACAGGAAATTGAGCAGATCAGGCTTAAAGAACGCAATACGTGCAAATCGAATGAATTACTAAGCTCTGTATTAAATCGAATTTCAGATCCAATCTGTGTAAAAGATGAAAATCATCGTTGGGTTATGGTGAATGATAAATATTGTGAATTTGCCGGGGCAGCACGAAAATCGATTCTTGGAAAATCCAATTATGATTTTTTTTCTAAAAAGGATGCGGATAATTTTTGGTTAGCCGATAATGAAGTACTCCAGTCGGGTACGGAAAATCTTAATGAGGAGTATCTCACCAACCAGGTGACGGGTCAAAAAACATTTCTGAATATACAAAAATCACTGTATAAAGACAAAGATGATGAAAAATTCATTATTGCGGTTTGCAAGGATATCACTGATCGAAAAAAGGTAGAAAACGACTTAACTTTAGAACGACTACAAATTTTATCACTCTTTAACAGCATTAACCAGATCATATATGTCGTTGATCCAAAAACTTATGAAATCCTCTATGTTAATGATTCTTTAAAGGGTCTTCTGAAAAAAAATCCTGTTGGTAGCTTATGTTATAAGGAATTTTATGGTTTTAGCGTACCCTGTCCATTCTGCACCAATAATATCATTCTTAATAATAAAAACACGCCCTATCAATGGGAGCATCGCAATTCCTTCCTGAATAAGGATTTAATGATAATTGATAAAATTATAAAATGGCCGGATGGACGAGATGTAAGATTCGAAATAGCTTTTGACATAACCGATCGAAAGAAAGCTGAAAAAGCTCTTTATAAGAGCAATTTTCGCCTGGAACTGGCGCTTAAATTTTCCAATATTGGTCTTTTTGAGTGGAACACAGATACGAATGATGTATATTTTTCACCAGAGTGGAAAAGTCAGCTGGGATATTCGGAAGATGAAGTTGTGGACTGTTACGAAGAGTGGGAAAGTCGTCTTCACCCTGAAGACAGAGACCATATATTAAAGGGGATTAATGACTATATAGAAGGCCATATGAATAAGTATGAGCAGGAGTTTCGTCTTCGTCATAAAGATGGTTCGTATTGTTGGATTTTGTCTCGTGGAGAGATGATTAATTACCATGATGAACAATCTAAAAAGATACTGGGATGTCATTTTGATATTACAGATCTTAAAAAAAACGAAGAAGCTATTATAGAAAGCGAGAAGCGGTTCAGGGAATTATCAGAACTGTTGCCGGAAACCATTTTTGAGACGGATGAAAGAGGAAACCTTACGTTTGTAAACCTTAAGGCACTTGATCATTTCGGGTACACACATGAAGATTTTGAAAATGGATTGAATATATTTGAAATGATTGTTCCAGAAGAGCTTGCCGGTAAAATGGAAAACTTTAAAAAGGTTATGGATGGAGAACAGATTGGGCTTAACGAGATTACGGCTTTGAAAAAAAATGGTGATACCTTTCCTGCTTTAATCAATTCCAGTGCTATTTTACAAGATGGGAAGGCCATAGGCTTAAGGGGTTGTGTGATTGATTTAACTGAGCTTAAACAATCTGAGGCGGCACTCAGGGATAGTGAATTGCGATATCGTAATGTTGTGGAAGATATGCCGGCAATGATTTGCCGTTTTTTACCTGACGGGACATTAACTTTTGTTAACAGTTTTTACAGCAGTTATTATTGCAAAAAAAAAGAGGAATTGATCGGTCATAGCTTTTTTCAGTTTTTTCCGGAAGACAAACGGGAAAAGGTAAAGAATCACTTTATGTCACTTGATGAGAAAACGCCGATGGTTATATATGAACAGAAAATCTTTATTCCAGGTAAAGGTATTCGGTGGCAGGAATGGACGGACCGGGTTCTTTTTGATCCTTATGGAACCGTTGTTGAATATCAGTCTATCGGGAGGGATATTACAGACGTCAAGATTGCCCATGAGGAAAAGGCTGAGATGGAAAGAAGGCTGCAACAGGCCCAGAAAATGGAAGCTATCGGAACACTTTCGGGGGGTATTGCGCATGACTTTAATAATATCCTGAGTGTGATCATTGGTTATGCAGAAATGATGGAACTGTTTGATATTGATGAAGGCAGTGAGGCCAGGTCACGGTTGGATGCCATTCTAACCGGTGCGCGTCGTGCGACAGATCTGGTAAAACAGATACTTACCTTCAGCCGGCAGTCAGATCAGAAGAAAAAACCGGTTCAGCTCGGTATTATCGTGAAGGAGGCCATAAAATTTCTCAGGGCATCATTACCTTCAACGATTGAGATTGTTCAGCATATAGAAAATCAAAAATCATTGATTTTAGCCGATACAACCCAGATGCATCAGGTTGTCATGAACCTTTGCACAAATGCTGCACAAGCCATGCGTACATCAGGAAGCGTTTTGAAAGTTGACCTTACTGAAGAAACGATAGAAGAACAACCACCTGGAACACCGGATTTGGTTCCCGGGTTATATGTCCGGTTGACCATAAGCGATACCGGCCCTGGCATTTCGCCGGAAATTCTGGACCGAATCTTTGATCCTTATTTTACGACAAAAGAAAAAGGAGAAGGGACCGGACTTGGATTGGCGGTGGTGCACGGTATTGTGAAGAGCCACCATGGCACAATTATTGTTTCAAGCGAATTGGAAAAAGGTAGTGTTTTCCAAATCTATTTGCCGGTGCTTGAAACGGGAACAGATTTGATGAAAAGCAGATCCGTTGAGCCACTTTCTAAAGGAAATGAGCGTATTTTGTTTGTTGATGACGAGTTAATAATTGTTGATATGGCACAAAAGGTATTGAACCATCTTGGGTATGAGGTGTCTGCAAGATACAGTGGTCCCGATGCGTTAGAAGCATTTCGGACTAACCCCGGTAGTTTTGACATGGTCATTACAGATATGACGATGCCAAGCATGACCGGTATTGAGTTGTCCAAAGCACTTCTGGATATCCGACCGGATATTCCGATAATACTTTGTACCGGTTTCAATATGCCGATAACATCAGTTGAGATCAGAAAAACAGGTATACGTGAACTATTGATGAAGCCAGTCGGTATGCATGATCTTGCAGAAAAAGTCAGAAAGGTGTTAGATGATAAAGATAGAATTTGAAACCGGTTTATAAGAAGTTTGAAAAATGAATAACAAATACCAATGGAGTTTGAGATGGTCGATGTGCTGATTATTGATGACGATTTGGATGTGTGTAAAATGCTTTCTGATCTGGTGAGAACAATCGGGTATACACCTGTTGTTACAAACTCCGTTAAAGGCGGACTTAATGAGGTTTTATCGAAACCCTATGATATAGTGTTTTTAGATGTGATGCTGCCGGATGGAAACGGTTTGGAACTTCTACCACAAATAAAAGATACTGAACGTCCACCGGAGGTTATTATCATGACGGGTGAAGGCAGCTCCGATGGCGCTGAAATAGCCGTCAAAAACGGCGCCTGGGATTATCTTGAAAAGCCTGTTTCACCAAAAAAAATGATTTTGTCCCTCAGGCGAGTTGTCCAATACCGTGAAGATTTATTTAAAGCGAAAATACAAAATCCGGTTGTTGCATTAAAAACTGATGGGATTATTGGATCTTCTCCTCAGATGAGAGCATCTCTTGATTCTCTGGCCCATGCTGCCAACAGCGAGGCGAATGTCCTAGTTGTTGGAGAAACCGGAACAGAAAAAGAGCTTTTTGCAAGAGCGATTCATTTTAACAGCCCCCGAACAAATCATAATTTTGTAACTGTAGATTGTGCTGCACTACCGGACACGCTTATTGAAAGTTCTCTTTTCGGCTACGAAAAAGGTGCTTTTACCGGCGCAGACAAACCACAAACAGGGTTAATAAAACAGGCTGATGGTGGCACACTTTTTCTTGATGAAATCGGAGAACTGGGCCTCTCTCTTCAGAAGGCTTTCCTGCGGGTGCTTCAGGAGCGGCGCTTTCGACCATTAGGGTCTAAAAAAGAGATTGAAAGTAATTTCAGACTGGTTGCCGCTACGAATAGAGATCTGGATGAAATGGTTAAGGAAGGTTTTTTCAGAAAAGATCTGCTTTATCGTCTGAGATCCATCACCATAGAGCTGCCTCCTTTGCGAAAACATCAGGAGGACATTAAAGAACTTGCCTTATATTATGTAACTAAAATATGTGAAAGTTATGGGACGGAAGAAAAAAAACTGTCTCCGGATTTGATCGATGCCCTTTATGCATATCAATGGCCCGGTAATGTACGTGAGCTTGTTAACGCTCTGGAAGGGGCGATCAGTGAAGCACGTTATGAGCCAACCCTTTTTCCCAAGCACCTCCAGACAAATATTCGGATTTATATTGCGCGTTCATCGGTTCATGACAAAATGCCGGATACTGGTGATTTAAAAAACGAAATAAAATCTTCTTTTAAATATCCCTGTTTTGAGGATTTTAAATCCAATATTCTTTCCTGTGCCGAAAAAGAATATTTGAAAGAACTTGTCACATTTACCAAAGGTTCCATAAAGGATGCAGTGCAAATTTCGGGAATGGGACGTACCTGGCTTTTTACCCGTATGAAAAAATATGAGATATCCAGATTAGGATGGCCCTTTTCGGATGATCCATAATTATGATGTTCATACCCAAAAATAACTATTCATAAGCTTAAGAATCTGTTGTTATCTTTAATTTTGAAAGAATCTTATTTAATCTAAGAATAATTATAAGCTATGGCATTCGAAAATAATAGGATAAAAAAATCCTGATGATTAAATTAATAAATCGTAGAGTTATAACTCTGCTTCTGCTTATCATTGCGGTTGGCGTAATGGCCATATGGTACGTGGTCCATAGGACCGATAAAGATATGCGATTGGCGCTTCTTAAACAGTCCCGAATCTCTGCCCATGCGCTCAATATCGAACATTTGTTATCTTTGGCGGGTTCTGAAGAAGATTTAAAATCACTCCACTATCATTATCTCAAGGCACAGCTATCCCGGATACGCCAGGCTACACTCGAATGCCGCTTTCTCTATCTGATGGGGCAGCGTGCAAACGGTGAAGTTTTTTTCTTCGTCGATTCCCTGCCTGAAAATTCAGAAGACTATGTGTCGCCGGGGATGCTCTACGGAGAAATCTCGGAATTATACCTGCAAGCATTTGATGCGAAACAGGAAAATGTTGTGGGGCCGGTAACCGACCGGTGGGGAACATTAATAACGGCCCTGGTTCCTGTTATTTCACCGCAAACAGGAAATCTTGTGGCCGTTCTCGGTATGGATATTAACGCAAATGATTGGAACTGGAAGCTTATTAAGCAGGCCTTTTTGCCTTTTGTGGTTATATTTTTATTTTTGGGACTGTTCTTGACGTTAGCCGCCCGGGAACAGGCGCTTAAATTATTGCGTGAAAGTGAAGAAAAACACAGATTGTTTTTTGAAAACGCTCCAATTGGAATTATTCACTATAATCGGAAAAGTGAGATTACGGAAGTTAATGAAGTGTTAACTGCTACTTTTGGATCGCCTGATGAAAAACTTGTCGGTCAAAATATTGGTAAAATTTTTGACCAAAGAGTTACAAAAGAAGTTTATAAGTCGTTAAATGGCAATCCTGGTCATTTTGAAGGTGAGCTCACATTTTTCAACAATAAAAAAAAATATATCAGATCTAACTGGATTCCAACAATAAATAATGGCGAGTTACTTGCGGGTGTCGGAATTGTTGAAGATTTTACTGATCGCAGGCGGACGGAAGTGCTTCTCAAACTGAATCGGGATGAATTCGAGTCTATCCTGTCCAATATCCAGTGCATTACCTACAGGTGTGCGTTGGATGAATACTGGACGATGATTTATATGAGTTCACATGTCGATCAGTTAACCGGCTACCCGCCGGGCGATTTTATCAACAACGCTGTCAGAACTTATAAAAGTATCATATATCAAGAAGATTCCAAAGAAGTTGAGCAGGGTATCTTTGAAGCGATTGAGTCCGGAAAGCCATGGGAGATTGAGTATAGAATTCACCATAAGGACGGAGATATCCGCTGGGTGTACGAAAAGGGTAGTGCCGTGATCAGCGAAAAAGGGAGGCTTGAGTACCTCGACGGTTTTATTGTCAATATCACTGAACGCAAACGGGCGGAAGTAGCGCTGCATCTTAATGAGGCGCGTCTTGAGACCCTGTTGAAACTTGCGCAAATGACGGAAGCGTCTCTGAATAAGATAACCGATTTTGCGCTTGAAGAGGCTGTTAAGCTGACCGGTAGTAAACTTGGATACCTCGCCTTTATAAACGAAGATGAGACTGAACTATCCATGTATAGTTGGTCGGAACGAGCAATGGAAGCGTGTGCGATTATTCATAAGCAACTCATTTATCCCATTGAGGAAACAGGGCTATGGGGTGAAGCCGTTCGACAAAGAAAGCCTGTTATTACAAATGATTATGTCGATCCAAATGCCTTAAAGAAGGGTCTTCCCAAGGGCTATGTGCCGATAGAACGGCATATGAACATTCCTGTATTTGATAGAGATAAAATTGTTGCCATAGCCGGCGTCGGCAACAAAGAGAACGCTTATGATGATTCCGATGTACACCAGTTGACTTTGTTAATGCAGGGCATGTGGCGGCTTATTCAGCGCAACCGTTCAGATGAAGAGAGAAAAAAATTAGAAATCCAGCTTCGGCAGGCACAAAAAATGGAGGCTATAGGGACACTGGCCGGAGGAATCGCCCATGATTTTAATAATATCCTTTTCCCCATATTCGGTTATTTGGAGATGATGCTGGAAGATGTACCTGAAGGCAGCCAGTTACATGATTATCTTACCGAAGTTTTCAGCAGCGCCAAACGGGCAAGGGATCTGGTCAAACAGATACTCACGTTCAGTCGACAGACTGAACATGAGAAACAACCCCTGAAGGTTCAACTTGTTATCAAGGAAGTATTAAAACTGATTCGTTCTTCATTGCCAACGTCAATAGATATTTGTCAGGATATCAGCAGAGAATGCAAATTGGTAATGGCAGATCCTACACAAATTCACCAGATAGTCATGAACCTGATAACAAATGCCTATCATGCTATGGCGGAAACAGGAGGGAAGCTGACGGTTAATCTGAAAGAAGTTGAGTTGACGAGCAAAGAGTTAAAAGATCCGGCCTTGGATTCCGGGTCTTATGTCCGCCTGACAGTCGCCGATACCGGCCCCGGCATGGATCAGGAAATCATCGCCCATATATTTGATCCATATTTTACCACCAAGGAAGAAGGTAAGGGCACCGGTTTAGGCCTGGCAGTTGTTCATGGTATTGTTAAAAGCCATGGCGGGCATATTCTTGTATACAGTAAACCCGGCGAAGGTACTGAATTTCAGATTTTTCTGCCCGTCATTAAATCCCGAAAGATAGCACAGGAAATTGAAACCGATTTACAGATTCAAAAAGGGACTGAACGCATTCTTCTTGTAGATGACCAGGATCTAATCGTAAATATGGAAAGGCAAAAGCTTGAACGGTTGGGATATTATGTGACGACCCGAACAAGCAGCACGGAGGCTCTATCGACCTTTCGTGCTAATCCTGATATTTTTGATCTTGTTATCACTGATATGACAATGCCGAACATGACCGGGGATAAACTGGCTGAGGAAATGATTAAAATTCGGCCCGACATACCGATTCTTCTTTGCACCGGCTTCAGTGAAGTGATGTCAAAAGAAAAAGCAGCAGCTATCGGGATTAAAGGGTTTTTGATGAAGCCTGTTGTGATGAAAGAACAGTCGGGTATGATTCGAAAAGTGCTGGATGGCCATAAAGTTTAAAGTGTTGATCATGGTTAATTATTTGATTTAAAAAACATAGTTCTTTAAGCCAGGTTTCTTACTCGTATGATGAAACATGAGATATTCAGATTCGGTTGGTATTCCCCGAATGATATATAACACGGCATTCGTACCCAAAAACATTTGTTCATAAATATGAACAAATGTTTTTTTTGACAAAGAAAAAAGCAATATTTTTACAAGCCTATTCTACCTCTTGTTTTTCTAAGTATTAAAAATAATAGTACATATTCACTTGTATCATTTCTGGCATACCCATTGCAAATCATCTTTTATCAGAACAAGCGGTATTTGATTTAACAAAATTGAATTGCGAAATGGAATTGAAATGAAAGTTGTACTGTTTGGAAATGTCACTGTAGAACCAGGAAAACATCTTTGGCATTTAATTAAGGATTTGATTCCTAAAGGGAAGATAGAGAGTTGTCAAACAATAGATTCATTGGAAAAAGAGCTTTGCCAATATAAGGCAGAAAGTACGGTCGCTGTCCTGTTATGCAGCAGCAAACGTGATCTGACAAATTTAGTTGCGTCCAGGTTTCTTTTTGACGATATTCCTATTATTCTGGTTTTGCCGGATAGAAAGGCCAAAACTGTTTCAGAAGGCCACAAGCTTTACCCGCGTTACTTAACCCTGTAGTTGCATAAAAAAGTAGTAAAACAAGTAGTAAAAAGCTTGCGGAAGCCCATGAATAGTGGTTATATAGTGTTTACTACAACAAAAATAACATTATCCAGGAGGCCACCGCAAGTGAAGTCCAGTAAAT
>JAIPEE010000075.1 GCA_021737275.1 Desulfobacterales bacterium | reverse complement strand
ATGGGGAGTTCGTCAGGAATACGATTATAAGCAACGATAATGCCTATATTAGAGAAGCCAGACGCATCTTTACAAATGCTGAGAACTCGGCTAAAAGGCTTAAGAAATACAATAATATTAATGCAATACCCTTGTATCATCCCCCTATAAACCATGAAAAACTCAGATGTGAAAGTTTTGGAAACTATATTTTTTATCCCAGCCGTATTGACAAAATGAAACGTCAGCGACTGCTGGTGGAGTCAGCCCGATATATAAAATCCAACACGCAAATTTACTTGGCGGGAAAAGGGTCCGAGCGTGAAATTGACTATCTGCGTTTTTTGATTGAGAAATATGATTTAAAGGAAAATGTAAACCTTTTAGGATTTATAACTGAAGAGGAGAAAATAGATTATTATGCCAACTGTTTGGGGGTTTACTTTGGCGCCTACGACGAAGATTACGGCTATGTGACAATGGAAGCCTTTTTTTCAAAGAAGCCGGTGGTTATCCACGAGGATGCGGGAGGGCCACTGGAATTTGTGAAAAATAATATAAATGGGTTCATTACAAGCACAGACCCGAGAGCCATAGCAGCAAGGATCGATGCGTGGAGTTCAGATCGGGACAAAGCTAAGCAAATGGGCGCAAAAGGATACGAGTCGTTGCTCGCAAAAAACATCAACTGGGACCATGTCATCGATTCATTGTTGAGTTGAGATCAGACATGCCTCCATCTTCCAGGCAAAAGCTTTTATACACGAGCCCCTTCCCGCCCATGAAGAGTGGGATATCTGATTACTCTGAGATATTGATTTACGGGCTTCAGGAACATTTTGATATTACGCTTTTGATTGATGATTATCAACTTGAGAACAAACAGCTTTACAAGGACTTCAACGTTAGAGTCTACGGTAAGGATAAAGTCTCTTTCAATTTATTCGATCATCGCTTATATAATATCGGCAACAACCCTGATTTTCACGGTTATATTTATGAATGCGCTCTAAAAAATCCAGGGTTGATCATGCTGCACGATTTTAGCCTATATTATTTGTTCGTGGGCTACTATAAAGACGTGGGGAATCTGTATTCAAAGATCTATGCAATCGGAGGTTCCAACGCGGTTCACCGTATTAAGCCCTTTACAAAGCAGGGAATCGATTTGCTTGAGTTCAAACATCTGGCTCCTGATGTCCCACTCAACAAAGAACTTATTTGTTCAGACAACAAAATCGTAGTCCATTCAGACTATACTTATGATAGGGTCTATGGTGTAAAAAAAAACGAGAACGGTTTGAGGAAGATCAACCACGTTGACCTGATTGATAAGCATACCCGCTTTATTGACAAAAGAAGGTTGTTCAGCAAGTACGATATCCCTGAGGATTTCATCTTGCTTTGCTCTTTCGGGTCAATCGACCGAACAAAATTAAATCACGTAATTTGTGAGGCAGTTAATGAGCTCAATGGGGATTTTGGCAACAGGCTCATATATTTAATGGTTGGTGAAGGTGATTATGTAAACGATTATATGACTCCAGGCATTAGGAAGACGGGTTATGTCGATTTAGTCGAATTTAATAGCTTCATTAAACACTGCAATGTGGTGATTAATTTACGTTATCCATCCATGGGAGAAACCTCTGGTGCCGTTATTCGTGCCTTGAGCTTAGGAAAACCTTGTATCGTTAGTGATGATGCATGGTTTTCGGAGTTGCCAAGTGATGTCGTCCTGAAGTTAGCAAATAATATGGTATTGGAAGACCTGAGCAGAGAACTGTCGCATCTGTTGAAAAATCCTGAACGTATGAAAAAGCTGTCTGAAGGTGCAGAACGATACATAAAAAAAGATCATAACATAGAAAAGGTGTCTCGCGAGATCATGGAATTTTTGAATAAGGAAGACACGCTATAACCATTCATGTCTTTAAAATTATGTTTTCGAAACTGTTGAGTAAAATTAAGAGTCCCAAACCGCTAGTGACGATGCTCGCGGTTTTTTTGTTTTTTTCAGGGTTTGGGTATTGGAAGTTCAATGATGTGTTAACCACTCCAGAGATGTGTCTCACCAATGCTGGCGATGGAATTGGGGGCATCGGAAATATATTTACGCTGAAACAAGAGGTAGATGAGTCTGGCTTTGTGGCGCTTTTCGGTGACACCCGTTCATCGGATAAAGTTGGTTTCGGATTAAGCGCACCAGCACCGCAGAGTTTATACTGGAAGTGGAATTTAGGGGTGCTTTCGCAGATATTCTCGCCGGAAGATGTATATGATGTCAATGGAATAATTGCATTTACGCTGATTGGGCTTTTTAGTTTCATTCTTCTTAAAGAACTGGGAGTTTCCTTCATTTTTTCATTCATTGGAGCCTTACTGCTGACGCACATAGATCACTTTTTTAGTCGACTCAACGGTCATCTATTAGGTCTTGGAACTTATTTCATCCCAATTCTTCTTTGTTGGGGAGCGGTTTGGGCAGGGAAAAAACCAACATTATTTCGAATGCTGATTTTGGCATTTCTTAACGTATTCAATTTCTGGGTGAATGAATATTACGGGTATTATGGATTCTTCTTCTCATATGGGTTGTTTTTGGGATATTTCCTTAAGTTCGCTGATAAGCCTTCTTTTCTGCAAATTAAGACAGGGGTATGGTTCATTTTATCAGGGATTTTTTTCGTCAGTGCCATGACTTTATCCTACCCTCATATAGTCTTGGGGAAAATTGCAGAATTGATACAGATCGGATCAGAGAATGGTGTACCTGTTCACAATGCGTCTCATCCATGGAATGAATTTCTTGTGTATAGTGTCCGAAAACCCATGTCTTTGTTTAGCCCATGGGTTCCATGGCTCAAGCAAGTGGTGGTAGGAGATGTTTTTAAATCGGATCTTGGAGAATTTACCTTTCGGATCGGCACAGCCGCTCCCGTAGCTATTCTGGCTTGTATACTATTTTTTGGCTACTTTTATATTTTTCATAAAAATGAGAAGAGCAAGGTTGTATTGTGGGAATGCATTATTTGGATGGCTGTTTCCGCATTAATGGTAATATTTGCATTAGATCCACGGCATTATATATCGCTGGTTCCGATTACCTTTAAAATAGCTCCAATGTTTCGAGTTGGTGCCCGTGCTTTTTTGTATGTCGATATAGCAGTGATCGTTCTGTTTGTCTATACCATTGATGCTCTCTTTTGTTTCATTTTGAAAAGACTTGTCGCAAAAAAATCATCTATTGTTTATCTTATCCTAAACGTGGCATTAATTGTAATCCTGATCTTCATTACGGCGATTGGTATAATAGATATCGCAAGAGATAGAATATGGAACAAAGTGCCCTCTCTGAAGCTTCCGGATACATCCATCTACGAGGTATTACGAGATAAACCGCCAGGACTGCTATTAGAACTGCCTATGTATTCACCCATCAAACATTCTCCTGAGAAAAATTATTTGTATAAATATTACCGGACGACACACGGATTTCCTATTGTAAATACTTCATATCCTCTTCCGACAAACCTGGAATTTCGTGATATCCTACACAGGTTGTCTAATTACATAAATACCATCTCTTACGAAGTTTTAAAGGACCTAAAGCTGGCAGGTGTTCGTTACATAGTGGTTGACCGAAGGAAAATCGATGATTCAAGACTCAGGGAATCACCGGGCCTAAAATTGATAGGCGAAAATGAAAATAAGTCAATTTTCTCCATGAAAACTGACAAGTTGTTTGGGAGGTATGATTTCCTGGAGCATTTTGTTTATTCTGAACCGACCCTATCACTCGGAGGCGATTTTAAGACTCCGCAAAACAATGATAGGGGGTACTGGGTATGGTGTGGTAGAGCGGGTAAGATAATTCTAAAAAACCACTCCAAGTTTGAAAAAGAAGTAAACTTTGAAGCTATCTTCGTCCTAAAACCTGGTCATACGTTGGTCATTGAATCTTGCCCATATCTCTATGAGACCATAAAGAGCAAAAGAACTGAAATAGATTACAGGAGGATATTGCGCATCAATGCCGAGAGTTCGTTGTTGATAAATATATCCTCCGATGCACCACCCTTTAACCCACGATATCCTGATCTGATCTTTTGTATGTATGAATACAAAGTGGAAAAAGTAAATCATTGACTCAGTGGATTTATAAATTTTATTTACACCATTTATAGCGTATGTTGAGAAAAGCAAAACAGAATATCCAGTTTTCAATTATAATTCCCTTTCAAAAAGCTTCAGGTTATTTGGCTGAATCTCTATTCCATATTTCTAAACTTAGGGGCATCACCTTCGAAGTTATTTTGTTACCAGATGATGATTTGACAGACGACAAAGTGAGCGAATACGACTTCCAAATTAAAATTGCTCCAACGGGATCCGTCAGTCCGGCCATTAAGCGAGACATGGGCTCTGAAGTGAGCGAGGGGAACTTTCTGGCTTTCATAGATGATGATGCGTACCCTACGCCTGATTGGCTTAAGAATGCTATTGTTGCGTTTTCTCTTGAGGACGTTGTGGCAGTCTGCGGCCCACAAATTACTCCTCAAGATGACGGCTTCTGGCAGAAGGTTTCTGGCGCCATGTTTCTGTCACCCCTCAACGGAAAATCAGTATGTCGCTACTGGCCTTGTGGAGACCGCTTTTACGTCGATGACTGGCCATCCGTGAATTTGATTGTTAAAAAGGAGGCATTTGAGAGGGTAGGTGGGTTTGACTCAGCTTACTGGCCTGGAGAAGATACGAAACTATGTCTGGATCTCACGAAAAAACTAAAAAAAAAGATATTATATGTGCCTGAACTAAAGGTCTATCACCATCGAAGGGCAGGTTTCATCAGACATCTGAAGCAGATTGGTAATTATGGGATGCACCGGGGCTTTTTCGCAAAGAAATTTCCCGAAACCTCTCTCCGACTATCTTATTTCATTCCATCGTTTTTTTTCCTTTTTGTTATTTTGGGTTGGGTGATGTTGTTGGGACCATTTTTAGCCGCATATGGTTATATTTTTCTCTGGCTCGTTTATATGATTGCGTTGTGTTTTTCAACTGTACAAATTTACAGGAAAATCAAAGACATCAGCGTAGCCGTCGCTACCATTCCATACCTTGTGAGTACTCACTTTTGGTATGGGTGGCGATTTATCAAGGGATTTATTTTTGTTTTTAATCTAAAGAGTAAACTGGGAAGATGAAGATATCGATTTCCTATCCCCCGCTTAAATCAGACAAAGGGATACCTCTGCTGTCACAGAACCGCCAGTTCCAATGGTTTAAGAATCCAACTTATATTTACCCCATGGTACCGGCCTATGCTGCCAGTTTGCTTAAGGCACACGGCCACGAGGTTTTCTGGGATGATGGTATCGCCGAATCGCTTAGTTTTGAACAATGGCTGAGGCGGCTTAAGCGAGAAAAGCCAGTTGTTATTGCCATAGAGTCAAAAACGCCTGTAATTAAAAGACACTGGCACGTCATAGGTGAGATAAAGCGGGAGTGTGAATGGAACCCAGTAGTTGTGTTGTTCGGAGACCATGTTACGGCCTTGCCCGAAGAATCAATGCTGAACAGCGATGTAGACTATGTGCTCACTGGGGGGGATTACGATTTTTTGATGCTCAATCTGTGCAACTGTCTTGAGGAGCGTGCAAAAGCTGAGCCCTCCGATTTCCAGCTGGAGCCTGGCTTCTGGTTTAGAAAAGACGGGAAAATACAAAACACGGGGACATTTGGACTTGATCATGACTTGAGCAATCTTCCTATTATCGACCGGAATTTAACCCGATGGGAACTGTATGCCTTCAAGAACGGGAATTTCAAATTTACACCGGGGGCATATACAATGGCGGGCAGGGATTGCTGGTGGGGGAAATGCAGTTTTTGCTCCTGGACAACCCTGTATCCTGGAACAAGCTACCGAACCGTACCTGTGGAACATCAGATTGAGGAGGTTGGGCATCTGATAAGAGACTACAAGGTGCGTGAGATTTTTGATGATAGCGGATGCTTCCCAAAAGGGGAATGGCTCCAGCGATTCTGCCAGGGCATTATCAGCAAAGGCTATAACAAACAGGCCGTCTTCGGCTGCAATATGCGTGTCGGCGCCCTGGACTCCGATCAGTGGAAACTGATGAAACAGGCCAATTTCAGGTTCATTTTGATTGGCTTGGAATCTGTAAATCAGGATACCCTTGATCGTTTGAACAAAGGTATCAGGGTGGCACAGATAGAAAAGACAATTAAGGAATGCAAGACCGCCGGACTCATGCCTCACATCACGACCATGGTAGGGTACCCGTGGGAAAGCAAAGAGGAAGCTGAGAGGACCATTTCATTTGCCAAACGAATGTTTACGCAGGGCTATATCGATTCTTTGCAAGCTACCATTGTCGTCCCTTATCCAGGAACGCCGTTGTTCGAGGAGGCCACCCGGAAGGGTTGGATTCTGACCAAGGACTGGGATGACTATGATATGAAGCAGTCGGTTTGGAAGAGTCCAGTGACCAATGATGATGTATTATGCTATACACAAGACCTGTATAAAGCAGCATTGAGCCCGTCATTTATCGGCAGGAAAGTTGTTTCCATTCGTAGTATGGATGACTTCAAGTTTCTGCTGAGGGCGGGCAGTAAAGTTCTCGCTCATATCGCTGATTTCAGAAAGAATGCGTAGGGTGACAAGATGGAACCTCTGGTTTCTATCGTAGTGACGACTAAGAATGAAGAAAATCATATCGGAAATTGTCTGATGTCCATAGAGGAACAGACCTACCCTCATATTGAAGCAATTGTGGTGGATAATGATTCAGCTGACAATACGAAGGAGATTGCAAGAAAGTATACGGAACTTGTCTTTGATAAAGGCCCGGAAAGATCAGCACAAAGAAATTATGGCATGATCGATGTGGCCAAAGGTAAATATGTGATGTTTATTGATGCGGATATGATGTTATCGCCATGTCTTGTCGAAGCTTGCGTAAAAGAACTGGAGAAGGGAAATTCGGTGGCGCTGTTTATTTCAGAAATTGTGATAGGAACTTCCTATTGGTGTAAGGTGAGACGCTTCGAGAGGTCTTTTTATGATGCGACGGTAATCGACAGTGCGAGGATTTACAGACGCGATATTTTTTGCCAGGTGGGTGGCTTTGATGAGCAAATAGACTTTGGGGAGGAATGGGATATAGATAAAGAAGTCAAGACAATCGGTTCCATATCATTACTAAATAGTATTGTTTGTGAAGAGACGCCATGGGATTGGAAGTTGGAACCCCTGCTTTGGAAGCTTGGAATAGCAAAGCCTGCGAAACAGAATGTGATATATCATAATGAAGAAGAATTTAATGTTAAAAAATACATTAAGAAAAAGGGGAATTATGCAAAAAAATTTGACAGATATATTGATAAGTGGGGAAAGGACGATCCTGATTTAAAGAAACAGTTTGGATTGTGGTATCGCTATTTTGGTGTATTTTTAGCGAAAGATCAATGGAGAAAGGTGATTTCACACCCGTTGTTGACGGTTGGAATGTATCTGCTTCGATTTTGTGTCGGATTGGAATTCCTGAAACGGAACTTGAATTTGTCAATGTGGCCTGCTTTAAGACGTAAGTCTGGCCTAAAAGGGGGGATTTCCCATTGAGGCATATCACAATATTGGTACCCATGTACAATGAAGCAGAAAACATCGAGAGATTTTATTCAGAATTAGAAGAAGTGACTTCCAAGATAGAGAAATACAGCTTTACCTATTTGTTTGTGGATGACGGTAGTGTCGACGGAACATTTGTCCAGGCAGAAGAACTTGCACGAAAAGATCCCAGGATAACCGTAGTGGAGTTATCGCGAAATTTTGGAAAGGAAATTGCATTGACAGCCGGTATCGATATGCTGGACTGTGATGCCGTTATCATGATGGATGCAGACCTTCAACACCCGCCGTCCTATGTTCCTGAATTCATAGACAAGTGGGAAAATGGCTTTGAAATAGTTGCCGGGCGAAGGGTCAGCATAGAGAAGCAGCCCTTAATGAGACGCCTCGGTTCTTTTATTTTTTATAAGATTATCAATTTGATATCTGAGGTGCAAATTGTCCCTCAATCCACGGACTTTCGTCTGATGGATCGAGTTGTTATTGAGCAACTCAAACAATTCACCGAGAGAAACCGCATGGTCAGGGGGATTGTGGATTGGATGGGCTTCCGGAAGACCCACATAGAATTCCAAGCACCTGTTCGAACAGCTGGAGAATCGGTCTACAGCTATAGGAAACTCATTGCCCTGGCAGTCAATAGCTTCACCTCGTTTTCTCTGGTTCCCCTGAAAGCCGGGGGATATCTGGGCGTGTTTATTACCTTTGTTTCAGCTTTCCTGCTCCTCTTTATGATCATAGACAGATTATTCTGGCATTTCGGGAACTTCACGAACCTCTCATTCGTTTTGGTTGCCAATACGTTCTTCATGGGGCTGGTCCTGATCGCCCTTGGTTTGATTGCACTTTATGTGGGAAATATCAATGCCGAGGTTGTGGGCCGGCCTTTGTACCTTGTCAGAAGGAGAGTCGAGGGCGGTGACGAGGAGAAACCGTGTGAAAAACGAGAGTGAATCCCTTGCGTTTTTTTAAAGGCGGGAATTCACTACTGAGAAGGGGAGTTCGCTCTCGATATCGGTTCACCTTCCTCGCTTTTTTTATGAACCATGGTACTTCCTTAAACCATTACGAGTCAGAGCTTTTCGGTAGCCGAACACAATATAACGGGTGATAATAAGGAAATTTACCACGAGAAGGATCGCTGACCCCATGAGCATTGCCATGGCGATCTCTTCAAACGAATGGTTGAATTTCAGATATACGGCCATGACGGTCAATGCGATGACGGCATAGGTCGGCAACAGAAAAGAGAATACAGACTTAGCCAGAAATGCGCTGAATATGACGAAATTGAGTGAGAGCAGGGACATGGCAAGCGTGATGATGACGAGAACCCCCGATGCCCCGAGATAGGTTTCGCCAAAGAGCATGCCCACTATCAACTCCGGAAACAGGTAGACCATCAGTGTGTATGCTCCGGTTACGGCTACAGACAAACTCATTGTAATCATAATGGTTTTAAGAGGGCTTTCCCTTTTCTCGTGAAGTTTCGCGACTTCGGGAAAGAGGACGGACAGCATCATCATGGGCAGGAAAAGGGCTATTTTTGCCAGGAGCGAAGCTACCGAATAAAGGCCAGTTTCTGAGGCTGTGAGGAAATGCTTGACCAGCACGATATCCATATTCGAAAGAATGCTTATGGCGATCCAATTGAGCGCAACAGGTAGGGCGTATTTCAACATCTCGTAGTGCGTTTTTTCTGGCAGAACCCCGGGTGTGATTTGAAACACATTGATTTTTTTGCGGATCGCTGTAACCATCCAGAAAACGGTCACTATATTGGCAAGGATGCCTGCAAACAGAACGCCGTTGTACGACCAGCCGATGAGCATTACGGCTATGATGGAAAAGAGAAGCCTTAGCAGATTCTGGCAGGAATTCTGAAAAGTGGTTTTTACATATTGCAGGAAACCGTTCAGGATTCCCATATATATGCCGATAAAACAGAATGTGTAAAACCAGCCGATGAAGAGCAAAATAGGGGCTGTTTCATCGAGCTTGAGGTATTTAGCAAGACTACCGGAAAAGGCTGTCATGATAAGACAAAGCAAGGTTCCCCAGACCAGTATGGTTTTCGTAAGGAGTCGGATGAGTGCACATTGCCTTGGAAAGGAAGATTGAAAATGAATAATATATTTGGCACCCAAGAACATGAGCACGTTGACAAGTGAGGATGCGATAAGCCCCAAAGAATTGACGGAATTGTAGATACCGAAATCTTGAGTGCTCAAGGAATGGGCAAGAAATACCTGTAGCAGATAATTGAAAAGATTCGTTGTATTAGAGATGATGAGAACTAATAGGTTTGATTTAATGAGCTTGTTCATTTAGAGTTTTCCATAAAAGCATGTGAAGTGGTTTAATGTTGACGGACACCTTGCTAAGAGTAGAATCCAAGAAAGCGAGGTGTCTTATGAACGAAAATGCGGTGCTGCGTGGCTGGAAGCTTTTTTATGTTGTTAGCGTGAAAATCATAGGAAACCGGTCTGTTTTGCTTGAGAACAAAATTGTCATATCTTATATGAACGCCTTTAGCCATGGAAAAAGTGGGGGCGACGCTATATTTGTGGAGGTTTTCAAAAGACTGAAGGTTTACAGACATTATGTTGTGACCTCCCAGCTCGGTATAGAATTGTGTCATCAAATGGGGTTTAAAACACCTTCATTTGTGATTACAACACACGAAAAATCTGTTCCTAACATAATTTGGCTTTATGTTAAACGTATTCTATTAGGAATTATTAAATCATGGCGTCTCCCCAGGCCAGACATATTGTACATCTCTTCTGATATCCTTCCAGACATTTTGCCCGCTCTCGCTGTTAAGTTCAAATATTCTTTTACCCAACAGAAGCCAATCTGGATCCAAAAAAATTATCATATAAATCAAAAAGAACGCATTGTATCGTACTATGCACAAAAGCTATCCATATGGCTTATCTCCAGAGTATCGAAAATAAATATCACCTGCAGTTTTAAATCGAGAAGCGATTTTGTCAAAGCGGGTATTCCAAGGTCTAGGCTCCGTGTGGTTTTTCCGGGCGTGGATCTGGATTACCTAAAAAAGATACCACCTTCGCGGAAACGCTTTGAAGGGGTATTCTTGGGCAGACTGGCCAAGTCCAAAGGGATAGATGACGTGGTCCCGATATGGAAAAAAGTGGTGTCTTCTGTTCCAGATGCGCGGCTTGGGCTCATCGGCGATGGTTCGCCCGAAATCGTTGAAAAGCTTAGAAGTGAAATAAAGGATGCAGGGCTCAGCGAATATATTGAAATATTGGGCTTTCTCGATGACCAAGAGGCGTTTGGCATCCTGAAATCTGCCCAGATCTTTTTTTTCCCTTCCCATGAGGAGGGGTTTGGGATTGTCATTGCAGAGGCAATGGCCTGTGGCTGTGTGGCGGTGGCTTACAATTTACCGGTTTATGAGGGCATATTTGAAGACTGCATTGAAAAGGTCCCTTGTTTTGACACGGGGGCCTTTGCTGAGGCGGTTATTTCTTTGCTGCAGGATGAAGATAGGCTTCTAAAACAGGGGGCGAGGGGAAAGAGACTGGCGTCAAGGTTTTCCTGGCAAAGAGCAGCCGAAGAGGAAATGGGTCTTATACAGAACGTGATTGCCACTGCCCGGCGGACAGCTTATTGAGGCTTCTCTTGGAATTTCGGAGTAAGCGTCAGACCAACCCATCTTTCCGCTGCCTGCTCGCGCTGATATGATTACCCTCCACAGACTATAGAAACGAAGGGGGTA
>JAIPEE010000074.1 GCA_021737275.1 Desulfobacterales bacterium | reverse complement strand
TTACTGGACTTCACTTGCGGTGGCCTCCTGGATAATGTTATTTTTGTTGTAGTAAACACTATATAACCACTATTCATGGGCTTCCGCAAGCTTTTTACTACTTGTTTTACTACTTTTTTATGCAACTACAGGGTTAACTATCATCAATTTGGCATCAAAAAATAAAACTTTTCAAATAAAGTGATTTTTAGAGGTGCCCTTTATTGCCTCCAGAGCTACCAACAAACTTCGAGGCCTTTACGTCAGTTTAAGTATAGTTAAAAATATGGTTCATAAGTCAATATCTGAAAATTATAAACTATTTGAATTGTTGTTTGTTATGCAAAAAACAAACAAGCGACAATTAGTGGGCAATATCCATCCGATATTTACAAATTATAATGAAGTTGTGATCCTTCCCTAAAAAAGTGGACACTTTAATAAGCCGTTGTTATAAAAACGACAGGAGGAAAACATGAGTGTTCAAAACAGAAGAAAATACGATCCTGAATTTAAAAGAAATGCGGTTCGGCTAACTGAGGAACCAGGTCGAACTGTTCCAGAAGTAGCTGAAAGCTTAGGTATAAATGGTGATCTAATATATCGTTGGCGCAGGCAGCAGCTTGAAAATCCGGAATTGGCCTTTCCAGGACATGGTAAAATGGCGCTCACCCAAGATCAAAAGCGGATTCGGGAACTTGAGAAGAAGCTTAAAGATGCAGAGATGGAGAGGGATATATTAAAAAAAGCCATGGCCATCTTCAGCAGAACATCGAAATGAGATATAAGTTTATAAAGGACAACCGCTCCTCAGTTTCCGG
This sequence comes from Desulfobacterales bacterium, assembly GCA_021737275.1. Classification (GTDB taxonomy): domain Bacteria; phylum Desulfobacterota; class Desulfobacteria; order Desulfobacterales; family JAIPEE01; genus JAIPEE01. The sequence goes on along the minus strand of JAIPEE010000074.1, from coordinate 10,666 downwards.
TGGTGAAGATGTGCCGTACGTTCGATATTTCTCCGAGCGGATTTTACCGTTGGCAAAACAATCCCTGTTCTGCCCGGCATAATGAAAATATTCGGATTAAGGGACAAATCCGTGAGATTTATGCTGAGCATAACGGCATGGTTGGAAGCCCCATGGCTACAGCAGACCTTAGATCTGAGCCGGAGTTTGCAACAGTCGGCAAGAACAGGGTTGCACGTTTAATGAAAGATATGGGATTAAAATGCAAAGCAACGAAGAAATTTGTTGCCACTACAAATTCCAAACATAATGAGCCTGTTGCACCCAATATTTTAAACCGGGCGTTTTCCGTACCAGCTCCGAATACCGCTTGGGTGAGCGATATCACCTATATCAAGATTGGCCAGAAATGGCATTATTTGACAGTGTTTATCGATCTATTTTCTCGTATTATTGTGGGTTGGAATCTGAGCGATACCCTTGAGCGCCATTCAATGCTCCATGCTTTTCAAAAAGCCATTTGGAAAAGAAGACCGGGTAAGGGGCTTCTCGTTCACAGCGATCGTGGGATACAATACGCCATTGCTGATTTTCGGAATTTGCTTAAAAATCTCAAATTTGTACAGAGTATGAGCCGAAAAGGAAACTGTTGGGATAATTCGGTAGCGGAATCATTTTTTCATACATTGAAAACCCGGCTTGTCTACCACAGCCAGTTCCAAAATCGGAATGAAGCTGAACAGGCTCTTTTTAACTATATTGAAATTTATTATAATCGCCGCAGACGACATTCAACAAATGGATATCAATCTTCAGCTATGTATGAAGCTGAATGGATGAAAATGGAAAATGTGGCTTAACCAACTGTCCACTATATTGGGTAAAGATCATACAAGTATTTTATACGAAAACAGCCCGGTAAAATTCTGATATGTTTTCCCAAAAAGATTAACCGGTGTAGGTTAATAATTACCCCCCACTTGCTGAAATTGTAAAAACCCAAATGACTTGTCCCCGTGCATAGGTGCGCCCTTATCCCTGGCTTTTTGAGAAGTTACCAGCTTCTTTTAAAATTTTATTTATATGGCTGTGGCTGCTGCTGTGTAATGCAATGGATATTACCGCCGCCATAAAGAAGAATTCGTGTTGGTACTTGAACAATCTCACGATCCGGGAATTCACGTGTAAAGATATCCAGCGCAGCCCGATCATATTCCGGAAAATCGAATGACGGGAGAACAATACCACCGTTCGCCATATAGAAATTGACGTAAATGCCTTTTGCCTGGGTGCCGTTTTCCATAATTTCATATGGTTCTGAAATATTCACAATTTCTATTGTTCGCCCACGCGCATCTTTAGTGTTTTTAAGAATCTCTATATTTTTCTGAAATGTTTCGTAATCCGGGTGTGTTATATCATCAGAAGTGCCCAGTAAAATGCGTCCCGGCCTTATAAAACTGGCAACCGCATCAATATGGCCGTCGGTATCAGTCTGCTTGCGATCACCACACAACCAGATAATTTTCTCAACATTGAGGTATTCTCTTAAATAGTTTTCTATCTCGGCTTTGCTTAGATCCGGGTTTCGATTTTTATTAAGCTGACTACTTTCTGTAAGAAGTACCGTGCCCTCGCCATCCACGTGAATACCGCCGCCTTCTAAAACTAACGGGGCATCATATCTTTTAATATTCAACCGATCTAAAAGCTCACCGGCAACCTTGCCATCCAGTTCATGCGAATACCGGTTACCCCAGCCGTTAAAAATCCAGTTTACACCGGCAACATCACCTGTTTTGTTTATTACAAATGACGGACCTGAATCGCGGAACCATCCATCATCAATTTCAGCTTCAATCACCTTAACATCACGGCCGCACAATGATCGTGTCTCATCAAGATCCGCCTTGTTGGTCAACATATATACAGTTTCAAAACGTGATATGGCTTTTGCCACCTCGGCATAGCACTTTTTTGCCGCTATACGGGCCGTTTCAGAACCCATTGGCGCTTTGGAATATGCTTCCGCATCACAGGCCCATGCCATAAAACATGCCGTATGAGAATGCCACTCGCCCGGCATAAAATATCCATCCTGTCTCGGTGTTGCCATAATAATACCTCTTTCATATTGTTTATGTTGTTTAGCGGCTAAAGCTCTTTGCAAGGTGTCAAGGGCACCTTGCCGGTATAATAGGGAAGTTCATCTGTCCTTGGTGTATAACTCCCATCATCAATGCACTGACGAACATAGTGTGCAATATCATCCATTCTGGCAAACCAGACATCTTCCTTTGATCTCATATATTCGATCAATTCCGTTATCTTGTCCCAGTTCGCCAGTCGTCCCGTCACAAAGGGATGCCAGACACTAACCCAAAGTCCCCCATATTTATACATCACATCAAATTCTTCCCTGAAAATCGCTACGCCTTCTGATGGTGCCTTGATGGGCATCTCATATTTAAAATCTGAATAATTGGCGAACTGAGGCCAGTCATCCATTCCATTATGGCAGGGAAACTCCATCAGCTCGCCCTGTTCTGTTTTTAAAATATAAGGGATATCATCTCCCATTAATGATGAGTCATAAAGAAAGCCCTCTTCAATCAACAAGTCGGCCGAATTACCTGAAAAATCGTAATATGGCGCCCGCCAGCCTTTTGGGCGTTGTCCGGTAAAATTTTCAATAGTCTTGATTCCATATTTCAGCCTGTGCTGTTCCGCTTCTCGACTGAGGGAATTCGGAAATTCATGGATATAACCATGATGAGCAACTTCATGTCCGCCGTCAACAATAGCTTTTACTGTTGCGGGATAATTTTCAATGCACCAGGCCGGAACAAAAAAGGTTTGCCGGATATCCAATTGCTTGTAGGTCTCAAGTATGCGGGGTACGGCAACTTCCGGACCATAACGCAGCATAGATAAAGCCGAAATCATGTTGATCGAACTATCCGGGTAATCCAGGTGGAGAATGCTGTCTGCGTCCATATCAAATGTTATGGCAACAGCACATTTTGCACCATCAGGCCACTTAATCGGATTTTTAATCATGGTATTCCTCCATAGTAAAATCACTTTTTTGTTAGTTAATTTTACTCTTTTTCAATTTTGGTCTGAGCTTTCCCCGCAAGCATATACATAATTACATAAACAATTGTCCGATACGCCACTGCGGAACCCGGCGGTATACAAATAAAAGAAAGGCCGTCCAGTCCTCTTTTACCGGCTTCATAAGCTATCCTGATAACTTCATAGTCACTCATACCAATGGGTTCTGCCAGGTCACCAAGGATATCACCCGGTGCGGGTCCGGCACCGCCTATCACATCCATATCGAAGTGGGCATAAACAGCTTTGGTTCCTTTATAAGCGTGGTCCAATTCCTTACAAAGACCTTCGATTCCAAGTTCGGTTCTAATTCTCCACATCGGGTAAAAATGGGTGCCTTTATCTAACATTTCCCGGACGATCTCTTTGCTCTCCATAAAACCTCTCTCACCGATTTCAACAAGATTTTTATGGAGAATATTATCATGAAACTCAAACATTTTACACTTCCAGGAATCACTTCCTGCTATTCTCGGGTCCAGTGTAAGTGAATCTAAACGCCCACTATCCCAGTGTGTATCTAAACTAATGACACCGACATCTCCATTTGTTCGCTCAGCAATTGGTTTAGCAATTGCGTACGATCCACACGGTGAATTTTGACCAATGACAATGGGAATAGCGCCGACATCAAGGACTTGATTTACCTTTTTTTCCACCGCAGCCTGTGCTTTCAGAATATTTTCTGCAGTCGGTTTTTCATTGCACTCAGGCGGTATATCAGCATCTCCGAAATCAACAACGTTTAAAACTTCAAATATATCAAGATCAAAATCCTGCAGGTAACCTGACGGATATCTGATCGACTGCTGCCGGACACGCTTTGGAGAAGCAAGCCATTCACTTTTACTAACACCGGCGTAACCTTCCCAGCCTGCAACATACGGCGCACCAATAATGACGGCATCAGTACCTTTAAGATCCTCAGGACGATTAATTAGCGGCACGCCCATAAAAGTAGGCATATCAGCCTCTATCATCGGAAAATCTCTTTTACTGACATAGCTGTCATTTCTGATTTCATCCCATTCAGGATATTTCATAATTGCCTCTCTTTCTATATTTGAAACGGTATATGAGTTTTGTAAAATTAAGGATGCCTCTAAAACTTGCTTTATACTAAATTTTACCAAGCCCCCTGAGGACTCTCTCAGGTGTCATGGGTACATCCAGCCAGGTCCCAATCGCATTATAAACCGCCTGTGCTATCGCTGGTATGGAAGCAGCAATGGGAGATTCCCCGGCGCCTTTAGCACCATATGGCCCAACAGGATCATATGATTCACAAAATAGTGTCTCGAACTGTGTTGGAAAATCCGGTGCCCGTAATACTTTATAATCCAGAAAATTCGGATTTAAAACTTCCCCGGTTTTTTCGTCAAAAACCATACCTTCCACCAGGGCAAACCCGGAACCAATTATGGCTCCACCGCTTACCTGGTTTTCAAGCACCTTAGGGTTTAGCATAGTACCGCTATCCTGTGTTGCAAGATAGTTCAATAGCTTTATTTGTCCGGTCTCAGTATCAACCTCGACTTCTGCAAAATGCGCTGCAAATTGTCTAGCTAAAGTGATAGTGGGCGGCATCCGCTCAGTCGGTCGGCCAATAATTACCGGTGGTGCTAAAGTGTCAGGCTGGTGTGTAGACATAAACTCCGCAAGTGGCATGTTTTGCTCAGGATGCTCCTTGTGAAAAATAATACCATCCTTGATATCCAATTGCTCCGGTTCACCTTTAATATAATGCCTTGCTGCAATTTCCAGTATCTGGTATCTGGCGTCCATACTAGCCGATTTAGTTGTAAATCCGGCTCGATACGCCGTGTTGCTTGCAACGGATCCGTGGCTCCACGGGCAGACTTCGGTATCTCCAGCTTCCACATCAATTTGATCCGGTGAAATACCGAGAGCTTCTGCCACGATCTGAGCCTGTGTTGTTTCACTCCCCTGGCCATGACGCCCCATACTACAACTCAGTGAAACGCTGCCATCCGAATGTACACGAACAATAGCCGAGGTACCGCCATCTTCTTCAGTCCCGCAACAGTGCGTACCGGTTCCCACACCGACCGCTCTTCGTTTTTGACCTTCCACTGCCAGCGGTTTTCCCCATCCCTTCCACTTTTCCTTCCAACCGAACAGCTCCGCCCCTTTAGTTAAACACTCATGCAGAGCTTCGCACGAAAGATGAAAAAGCTGCGGCCATTTATCCTTACACTCTGGTGGAATTTGGTAGTCTTCGGCCAGTTCTGTGTTGTATAACTGTTGCAGAGGGTCACCCGCACGGATATGATTTTTCAACCGAAACTCCAGGGGATCCATTTCCAGTTTTATAGCGGCCATATCCAGGAGGCGCTCTAAAAATGCACCCAGTGTCACATCACCCACACCGCGCATACAGCCTGCTGTAACCAGATTTGTCGATACGCCCTGTACAGCAAAACGTCCGTTAAGACTTTTCCCCCACATATCGGCACAAAGATAACCCGGATCATCTTTAAAACCATATCCCCCGTTGTCAAATATGTGATCAACTTCAATTGATACCAGACTCCCGTCCTTGCTGCATCCAATTCTGCCTCTGGAACGCTCCAGGTGACGCCTCTTCACTGTGGCAAAACACTCCCTCTGGTCAAGTTCAATCTTAACAGGCCGCCGAACTTTTTTAGCCAGAAGGACTGTAACCAGCTGGAAGTTGTTGCTCCACCACATCCCCTGAGAACAACCTGACGGCATTGAGATTACTCTGACCTTACTGAGTGGAACCCCCAGTCCCATCGCAATCCCGTCCCGACATTCGGATGGTGTTTGTGAGGAACTCCACATTGTGACCCGATCTCCTGACCATTCCGCAATACAGGCATTTCGCCCAATTGGGGCGTAGTGCTGGCTTTCAAAGTTCATACTTCCTTCAGCAACAATATCTGACGCTTTAATGCCTTCATCTACGTCTCCCCAGCTTACAATGAAAGGTTCACGAGCATTTCCTTCAGCTATCACTTGCGGCGCATCAGGTTTTAAAGCATCTTCCGGATCAAATACGTCTGGTAATATTTCATAGTCTACCTCAATCAGTTTAACGGCCTGTTTTGCAATATCCTCATCGACTGCCGCCACTGCAGCAACTTCATCTCCCACAAATCTTGCCCGGTCATCGAGAATATGTCCTCTGTAGTTATGCCAGTGGGCCTCCCAAATAAGATCGGGTGCATCTTTATAGGTTACAACTCCAAACACACCTGGCAGTGCCTCGGCACGCGTGCAGTCGATTCCTTTGATCCTGGCATGCGCGTGAGGGCTTCTGAGGATTTTCCCATACGCCATATCCGGAACTTTATGATCAATGGCATATTTCAAACTGCCCGTCACCTTTTCCCTTGCGTCCTTGATGGGAAGAGACTTACCAACTACTGAAAGCGGAATTTTTGAATTATTTTTTGCCATGATTATCCTCCAGTTTTTTTGCCGCTTTCTGAACAGATTTGATGATTTTCGGATAGGCACCACAACGGCAAATATGCCCGCTGAGAGACATGGCAATTTCAGAGGGAGTAGAATCAGGTTTGGTTTCAAGTAATTTTTTGGTGCTGAGTATAATGCCGGGTGTACAAAAACCACACTGAAAACCATGTTCTTCTACAAACGCTTCCTGAATGGGGTGAAGGTTTTCATAAGTCCCCAGTCCTTCAATGGTGAGTAGCTCTTTACCTTCCGCCTGCATGGCCAGCATCATACATGCCAGCACTGGTTTACCGTCCATCAGGATGGTACATGCCCCGCACTCCCCCTCACCGCAGGATACACGGACACCAATTAAACCCAGCTCCTTTTTCAGCACATCTGCTAAAATTGCATGAGGCTCAATCTCAAGCTCATGTATATTGCCATTGACCTTCAGTTTAAGTTTAATCATGAGTTTAGCCTCCCTTGCAGAGTCTGAATAATATTCTCTATTGCTCTTTTCGTTAAGACCCTACTGATTTCCCGGCGATATTCTGCAGTACCACGAACATCTGTAATCGGTTTTATTTCATCCCCTACCTTATTACTTACTTTACCAACCAGGGTATCGTCGATCGTGGAAACATCTGTTCCCAAAAGTATCTCTTCTGCAGCTTTTATGCGAAGCGGAGTGGGTGCTACTGCACCAAAAGCAATTCTTACATCTGTCAGAATCCCCCTGTCATCCATCGTCATTCTCGCTGCCATGTTAACTATGGCAATATCAATAACTGTTCGCCCGATCTTTAAAAAACAGGAAGCGGTTTCAACCGGTGGGATCGGCACTTTTATTTCAGCTAAAAGCTCATTTTCTTCCAAAGCGGTTTGATTCAGATCAAGAAAAAACGCATCCATAGCCACCCATCTTTCGCCTGAAGCACTGACAAACTTCATCTCTGCGTCAAGAACAAGAAGCGGTGGTGCCATGTCAGCAGAAGGCGCAGCACGACAGATATTTCCACCGATAGTTGCTGTATTGCGGATCTGTGGGGTAGCCAGTTCACCTGCAGCTTCCCTAATAATCGAAAGTGAATGATTTAATTCAGAAGATGTTTCAATTGAAGCTACCCTTGTTAAAGCACCAATGGAAACGGCATCGGAATCCTTTCTGATATAATCAAGATCGGGGATGAAGGAGAGATCTATACAATAGTCAAGGCAGACAACATCTTCCTTCCATTGAAGAAGCAGGTCGGTACCTCCAGCCCAAAATCTGGAGCTCTCGCCGTACTTGTCTTTCAGTTCACATGCCTTGACGGGTGATATTGGTCTGAGATATTTAAAAGTAGTATTGTTCATATTTTTCTCCGTTAACATAAGCCTATAAATAAGTTCCTTATCGGCTAAAGAACACTCGCTGATTGCAGCATACAATGCAGGAGTACATTGGCTCCAGCCTCACAGTCCGTCCACGTTGTATCTTCAATTTCCACATGACTTCGCCCGCCGATACTGGGAACAAAGATCATTGCAGCCGGTGCAATTTGTGTTATGTAGCCGGCGTCATGAACCGCCCCGCTGAGCATGTGTTGACCGGGATATCCTAAATTTTCAGAGACTCTGAAAACATTTTGCACAAGCTTTTGATCAAACTCTGCATGCGGTACACTCAGTGTTTCTTCAATTCGGACAGGACAGCCTCTTTTTTGAGCAATTTCTTCAAAAGAGTTTTTCAGATCCTCAAATCCTTTTTGTATCAGGTCATCTTCCCAGGCGCGCATATCTATCGTAAAGTGAACATCATCCGGAATTGTATTACGGGAATTTGGACGATTGTGTATTTCTCCTGAAGTAGCAACCATATTGCCGCCCATTTTTGCAGGCAGCTCATCTACTTTTAAAATCATCTCTGCTGCAGCGCAAAGTGCATTGTGTCGGCCTTCCATAGGTGTAGGCCCCACATGATTTGTTTCTCCCTTGATATATATATCGCTGCAATGGATACCGACTATCCCCTTTGGCACACCAATCGTTTTACACGCTTTTTCCAGTATAGGCCCCTGTTCAATATGATATTCAAAATAACTATGAATCTCACTGCTTCGTGATGGTACATTACCCCTGTATCCTATACGGATCAATTCATTGACAAACCTTTTACCTTCTGTATCAGTCCTGTTATACATCCACTCTTTTTCAAGTGCGCCGACCCATACGCCGGATCCGGACATGACCGGCGAAAAACGAGTTCCCTCTTCATTGGTCCAGTTTACAATCGTAAGTGTGCGATTCGTTTCAATGTTATTTTCCTCTATGGTTCTGAAAACTTCCAGAGCACCTAAAACACCCAGTGTTCCATCGAAACGTCCTCCCTTAGGCTGGGAATCAAGGTGGGAACCACTCATTACAGGCGGAAGATCAGGGTATCTGCCCGGTCGTTTTCCGAATACATTTCCAATCTCATCGATTGTAATATCGAGGTTAAGTTCTTTAAGCCAATGAACGAAAAGGTCTCTGGCTTCCTTATCTTCATCAGATAGGCTTAAACGTTGAACGCCGCCACCTGCAATGGCTCCAATTTTAGACATTTCTTCCATTGCATATTTTAAGCGAAGTCCATTTATGCGAAGGCTTTCGAGGCCCACTTATAATTTCTCCTGTGACATAATATTGTACTTGAGAGACCGGTTAATTTTTTAAAGCTCTTTTGTCGAAATTAAGGTTCTGTTTCTTATATGCATGATTAATTCTTTAAAATAAAAATAATTATAAGTAAAATGCATTAACTGAATCTTTATATTCATAAAACTTATAACCCTAAAATTTAAACGGTCCAGAAAAATTTGAATTAAAATCAATTTTTAGAAGGTTTAAGATTCAATTCTTGACCACATGATTATTGTGCTTTACATGGCAATCATTATAATTTATATGAATTATTATTATTTTTACATATTAAATTTGAATAACTATAAAGGTGATTGATTATGGAAATATCACTTCAAAACTTTGATTTAAATCTTCTGGTTATTTTTGATGCACTAATGATAGAGCGCAGTGTAACCAGGGCAGCTGACCGCGTTTGCCTGAGTCAGCCCGCCACGAGTCATGCATTAAAACGCCTGAGGGAACTTCTGGACGACCCGATCATGGTAAAAACAGAAAAGGGTATGACGCCAACCCATAAGGCGCTATCCATGGAAGTGCCGATCAGAGAGGCATTGACTAATTTGCAGCATAGCTTATATACACCGGAACCATTTGATCCTTCAGTTAATCATGCTTCCTTTGTTATTTATACACCTGAATACTTTGAGATCTTATATCTGCCTGTCCTGTCCTCGCGCCTGCAAAAACTGGCCCCAAATATCCAAGTAATGGACATCATAATAAAAAAGACTCCGGAGGAAGGCTTATTAAGCGGTGAAGTCGATTATGCTATATGTGTTGAGGGGATGCACGAGGTTCCAAAAAGCCTGCATTGCAAACCCTGGATACATGACACTCTGGCCTGTGTCGTCAGGAAGGACAACACATTATTTGGTGATCAAATTTCCCTTGATGAGTTTAAAGATGCCCGACATATTGCGCATTCCACACTGGGCATACCATCTGAACCAACATTTTTGGACTCATGGCTCAAAACAAAAAAGATAAATCGCCATATTACAGTCACTACACCCGGATACCTGAGTGCCGCCAAAACAGCAGAAGTAACGGATTATGTTTTGACCCTGCCATTACGTTCTGCACAAAGCCTTGCCAAAAAAATGGACTTAAGGATTGTTGATCCACCTGAAAGCTTTCCTGATTATCGGCTTAATTTGATCTGGCATTCTCTTTACGATAAGGATCCAGCCCACATGTGGTTCAGGGGACAGCTATTGGATCTGGCGAATCAGGAGATTGTCTGATTGCAATTTTATTTTATAACTATTTCATTATGTTACATAAATATTATCAAGGTTTATTATTACAAGTATTTTATACAAACTAAAGTTTAGAGTTACAGCTCAACCATCCATCGCATTTTTTAAGGTGGATGGTTTAAAACATTTGCTCTTTTACAATTAACGATGCGCCTTTTGGTGCAATCAGGTGCAAAATGGCTGATCAGGAGGCTCGAATT
>JAIPEE010000026.1 GCA_021737275.1 Desulfobacterales bacterium | reverse complement strand
AGAGGCCGCGCCTTAATAACGGTTTATAAAGGCGCGGCGCGCGAATCCACTATGATGTCAAGTACTTTTTCAATATTTTTTCACGTTTCTTATGATTTTTTTCAAAGAGCAAATGCTTTATGAAACTCTAAACTTTAGTCAAGTAGCGCAAGTTTCTTTTTTATCTCTGCGATCTCTTTATTAATTTTATCATATTTGGCAATTTCTTTTTTAGTGGCGGCTATCTCCTCATTGAAGGTCGCAATTTTGCCATTAAGATAAATGTGAAATGCTATTAATACAAAAGCAACAAGAATAAAAGAGAATGCAAAAAAGGTAATTTGACGCCGGACATTCTCTTTTTTACGTGCAACACGAAACGGTAGAAGATTTATTCGTATCATTTGTCATCAACTCTTCTTAAAGCTAAGCCCATGCATATAGCAGCTTGTGGTGCCATTCGTTCTATAAGAGAGGCATCCAGTTTATTGCTATCCACCTGGAGGTTTATGAAAGGATTGATCGTTTCAACTTCAGCCGATGTTTCTTCAGCTAAAAGCTGCCGGAATTCAGAAATATTTCCGCCACCACCGCTGAGCACAACCTTTTTAATAGTATCCTCAGGGTATGTTGAATAGAAGAAATCAAGGGCGCGTCTAATTTCCGTACACCAGTCTGTAACAACTGAAGTGAGAATACCGTTAAGATCTTCCTGAGATATCTGATCAAGGCGGTTGCCAAGTTTCAACTGCTCTGCGTCTTCATAGCTACAACTTGTCTGAGTCATGATCCGCTGGTTTATTTGTCCACAACCAAGCGACACATCACGCATAAAAACCGACGTTGTTCCTTTTAAAATATTTAACGATGTTTTACTTGCGCCAATGTCAATAAGTGCAACATTGTCTTCATTATCGCCATATGTCAGTTCAAATACGTTTTGCAATGCAAACGCGTCAACATCAATAATACATGGATTAAGGCCGGCGGCCTGTACAAGGTTAATATAGTCATTAACCATTCCGATTTTAGCCGCAACCAGCAGAACATCCATCTGATTTGGATTGTTCTCATTGTCACCAAGTATCTGAAAGTCAAGATTAACATCACTAATATCAAATGGAATATATTGCTCAGCTTCAAACTGGATGGTATCCTGAAGTTGTTCTTCCGGCATGCTTGGCACGCTTATTTTTTTGACAATTACAGAATAGCCGCCAATGGAAATAGCAACATTTTGCTCCTTAATGCCGGCTGTTTTAAATAATTGATAAATGGACTCTGCTACATTCTCAGGGTTTTTGATAAGACCGTCTTCGATTGCCCCTGGTTCAATATCAATAGTTCCGAATCTTTTTAACGAATATCCTCTTGAGGACTCAACAAGCTCTCCCACTTTCAGAGTTCGGGAACCAATGTCCAAGCCTACCAGATGGTTTTTTTTACCAAATGCCATAATATTCTCTTATTCATCAAAAATTTTGTTTTTATCAGAAAGATTGTACCCCAAAGCCAACAATATCTTTCTTTTTGTTTCCATTCGGCACGGGCTGCCACTTTCGATACGTGAAATTGTAACAGGAGAAATTTTTGCCTTTCTGGCCAGTTCGGCCTTACTCATCAATCGCTCTTCACGAACTTGCTTTAATGAATTCTTCTTGTTTTTCATTCACAAAAAAGTTATTTCCCCATGCATTACATGGAATGATGTTTATCGTCTTGCTTGGTATATTCGCCAGAAAAGCTAGAATTAAAAAATGTTACGCCTGATTTCGATATATCTATTATTTTTAGCACCATGTCAAGTTATTTTTAATGAAATTTGATTAAAATTAAATTTTAATTATATATAATTAAATACAATTATAGATCTTAATGCCGTATTTATTAATTAAAATCAATAGAATTCTTGGTTTACCTTTATACCTTACAAAAAAAATGCCGGACACTGTATTTGTCCGTACAGTGCGGTTTATCATATATTTTATCATTAACCCTTTTATATTAGTAACTTGTATAAACTTTTTCAATGAGGTGCGGTAACATAACTTGTGAGTTTATACTACCTTTCTTAAATTTATAAAATTAAAGAATCTTGATTTTTAACAGAATTATTGTAACTATGCATCATGAAAGACATACGCAGGCTATTTATCGAGCATTAATTTTAACTCTATTACATAAGGTAATCTTTTTTGGAAACGATTATAAAGGAAGCAAAAGAAGTATTAAATATTGAGGCTGAAGGCATTCTCGCTCTTACAGAACGAATTAATGATGATTTTGTAAAAATGGTAGAGCTTATTTTTAATACTTCCGGCAGGCTTATTATCGGTGGAATTGGTAAATCCGGAATTGTTGGACGAAAAATAGTTGCTACGTTGAACAGCACTGGAACCAGATCTCTGTTTCTTCATCCTGTTGAAGCAATGCATGGCGATCTCGGCATGGTGTGCAAGGATGATATTTTTCTGGCACTATCAAACAGTGGCGAAACAGATGAGTTAAATATACTCTTACCAAGTATTCGAAATATTGGATGTAATATAATTGCATTTACAGGTAATACAAAATCAACGCTGGCCGGACTCAGTGATATAGTTATTGATGTCGGTGTTGCCAAAGAAGCCTGCCCCCTTGGATTGGCACCAACATCCAGCACCACTGCCCTTCTGGCTATGGGGGATGCGCTGGCAGTTGTTTTGATAAATAAAAAACACTTTAAGTCCAGTGATTTTAAAAAAATTCATCCGGGCGGTATGCTGGGACAGCGCCTTTCAAAAAAAGTCAGTGATTTTATGATGACCGGCACCCATATTCCTAAAATCACCGAAGAGGCCTCAATTTTTTCTGCCGTTAATGAAATCAACAGACCGGAACTTGGTGTCGTTTTTATTACTGATGAAAATGACTTGGTTATTGGTATTATCACTGATGGTGATATCAGAAGGGCCGTTACCCAGGGAGAACGTTTTTTCCAGTTACGGATTTCTGATCTTATGACGAAAGACCCGATAACGGTATCGCCCGAAACACCGGCATATGATGCACTGAATATAATGGAACTGCATCAGATAACGGTACTCCCCGTAACCGATAACAAAAACAAGGTTCTTGGTATATTGCACCTCCATGATATTCTTGGGAAAGGTGATTTCAAGTTTAACGGCAGCTAATTTTTTGTTCTCATATTATATAAACTAAAAAAATCGGCATAAAGATTTCTATATCGTTGTATTACCTGATTTCAGACATATTTTTGAAGGTCACTATTGCTCGCCTTTAACCATCAGCTCAACAGGAGTAATAATGGATTTTGATTTTTTGAATACAACCATAATAGCGCTTGGCAAAGCAAAAATTCCCTCACCGCTTCCTAAGCCGGAAAGAGACACCCAGGATGATACTTTTATCGATGATTCGGACAGAGTATTAGTTGACGTAGATTTAAATCAGACGCTGAGCAGAATAATGGAAGGCAGACCACTTCCATCTTTTGAACTTGCCGGACCAAGAAAAAATATCTATTTTGACCCCAGCAAATTGAGATGCGCGCTGGTTACATGTGGCGGCCTTTGTCCGGGCTTGAATGATATCATACGCTCAGTTGTTCTTGAGCTTTATTATGGTTATGGTGTTAAAAATGTTCTTGGTATAAAATATGGGCTTCAGGGTTTTATTCCCGGATATGGACATGATGTTATTGAACTGAAACCAGAAACAGTTGTCAATATACTGGAAAGGGGTGGATCTATTCTGGGATCATCCAGAGGCCCGCAACCGATTGATGCAATCGTCGACAGTCTTGAAAGAATGAACATTGGTATCCTCTTTATGATTGGAGGAGACGGCACCTTGATGGCCGCTGCAAGGATTGCTGATGCCATAACCGAAAGAGGCCTTAAAACCAGTATCGTCGGTATTCCCAAGACCATTGATAACGACATTTACATGGTTTCACAATCATTTGGTTTTGACACCGCAGTTGATGTGGCAACAAGTGCCATCACGGGCGCTCATAACGAAGCCGAGGGTTATCCCAACGGCATTGGCCTGATCAAGCTGATGGGTCGACATTCCGGCTTCATTGCTGCCACTGCAACCCTGGCGCAACAGGATGTAAATTTTGTTCTGGTACCTGAAGTGGATTTTGACCTGGAAGGACCCAGGGGCCTGTTTGCTTCAATAGAAAAGCGCCTTAAGCAGCGAGGTCATGCTGTTATTGTTGTTGCTGAGGGGGCAGGCCAAAAGTTTTTTACTGCAGATAAATCTGACAAAGATGCCTCCGGGAACATCAGGCTCAAGGACATCGGTCTTTATCTCAGGGAAGCAATATCCGACTATTTCAATTCAAAAAAAATTGAAATATCTCTTAAATATATTGATCCCAGTTATATGATCAGAAGCCTTCCTGCCAATGCCAATGATCATGTCACATGCAGTTTTTTTGGGCGAGATGCGGTTCATGCCGGTATGGCCGGCAAAACGAAACTACTTGTCGGACGCTGGAACAATCACTTTGTCCACCTGCCTATGGATGCCTCTGCTGGAAAGCGGAAAAAAATGTGTCCTAACGAAAAGCTCTGGCAAGGTGTTCTGGGCGCAACCGGCCAAGGAAGTTTGCTAAACGATGAATAGCCTTAACGCTTTAAAAAATATGTTAAAAACCTGATTATTTTTTAAGCACATCAAGAATTGCTCCGGCGTGCCTTTCAGAAGCGCCACTTCCCGCCAGAATTGCTTTAAGGGTGAGTTCTCCAATATGTCCGGCCTCTTCCGGATGGTTTAGCAGATACAGAACCTTACTGCAGAGTTCCTTTCCACTTTCAACCATTATGCCGGCACCATTTTCTTCCAGAATCATTTTTGCATCAAAGAAATCATCCATAGACGGCCCGTATATGACAGGCTTTCCCCATGCTGCCGGTTCGAGAATGTTTTGTCCGCCAAGGGGAACAAGGCTTCCTCCACAAAAAACGACTGATGCAACACTATAGATCTGCTTCAATTCGCCTATCGTATTAACAATAATAATATTGGCAACTCTTTTATTCTCTTCTTTTAGTGCATCATGAAACTGGCAGATCAGTCCCCGCGACTCAACAAGTGCTCCTATCTCAACCGCTCTTTCGACATGCCTCGGCGCAATGATCAGAAGGCATTCAGGGAACGTTCTTACTAACACTTCAAAAACATCCAGGATTATTGCCTCTTCACCGCTCCGGGTACTGCCTGCTACAAATACCGGCACTTGCGGCGCAATCCCATAAAATTGAGCCATTCTTTTTTGCACACCATCATTAACATCCTGCAATAAAAGATCAAACTTTGTATTACCGTTTATACTGACCCGATCTTCTGGTGCACCCAAAGATTTGATCCGGAGAGAGTCATCTTTACTAATCATGCTCATGATATCAAACCGGCTAAGGGCCTGTTTGATAAGAGGTCTGAACTTCATGTAACGGCCTATCGACCTGACAGAAATCCGGCCGTTAACAAGTGCGGTCCGAACCCCAAGCCGTTTTGCCGTATTCAGTAAATTCGGCCATATCTCAGTTTCCATGCATACCAGGATGTCCGGCTTTATTAAATTCAATGCCTTTTTGACAAAAAAGATAATATCAATGGGTGCAATGATGCAAGTTACCTTGTGTCCAAGTTTCTCCTTTGCAAAGACCTGCCCATGGGGGGTTGTTGTGGAAAGAATAATAGCGCAATCCGGAAGCATATTGAAAAGTTGTGTTATGAGCGGAACTGCGGCCCCAACCTCTCCGACGGAAACCGCATGAATCCAGATACGTGGTTTGCCTGAAATTCTTGACACTGTTTTATCAGGGTAATTCCCACATCGCTCATCGACTATACGCTTACATTTTGATGAGAATTGCGCACAATAACAAATCAAAGGGAAAAAAAACAGGTAAAGGCTTGTTGTCAGAAAAAGATATAAGCGATAAAAAAATGTCATATGAAAATTATGGCTTTAGAAAACAGTCACCCTTGAAGATTAAAATTTAATATATAGCACGTCTCCGGTAATTAATTGTTATTTATACCGAGCTCAACAAACTGCTTTCCCTTGATCCTCAGAAGATACGGATTTTTTTGTGCATCACCATCTTCTCCAAACGACGTAACACCGGTAACACCAACAAAGCTTTCATCAAGAAGTTTATCAACAATGGCTCTTCTGAACCGGACATCAGGCCTGTTGATAATATCAAATAATATCATAGCCGTATCATATGAGATAGCTGACATTAAATCCGGCTTCCGGCCATATGTACGTTCAAAAGAATTGACAAAAGACACAACATTCTCGGAAAGGCTTTCAGGTGAAAAGCCCACGGGTATGACTGCGCCCTGAGCATACTTATGAGCCATTTTAATCAGGGTCTCAGAATGCCATAAATTTGTCCCCAAAAGATATATATCCTTTACATCATAATAGGCAAGCTGGGGCAGAATCAAACCTGCTTTAGCCGGCGCATCCGGGATAAAAACAGCATCAAAATCGACGATGGCCTCAGGTTCTTCGGATTGGGAACTCTCTTCTTCCAAACTATTTTCAACCGGACTATTTTCAACCGGTTCAAGTTCTTTTAAATCCTCAGGGACATCATAGTAAAGGCCTACCAGTTTTTTTATTGATGTTGAAAAGTCTGTCTTGTCAGGATCATAAGATTCCACGCCGACAACAGTCCCGCCGGACTTGATAACCTCATCCCAGAACAGGTTCATATAAGTTTTACCATACTGCTCGTCAGGATATAAAATGGCGTATCTGTTAATACCCAGTGTGCTGCCGGCATATGATACAAGCTCACTTACCTGCATATGAGGCGTTAAAAAGTTTCTAAAAACCATATCTCCAATATTTACAATATTATCCCGATGCGTCAGTGTAATAATGGGTATACCCATTGTTTGCGCCACCTTCGCAGCCTGTTCTGCACTGACGACCGGTCCAATAATTGCAGCCACGCCTTCTTCAGCCAGCTCTTTCACGGCCGCAACAGCAGTTTGAGGATCTGATTGAGTATCCTTTATTACAATTTCCAGAAACGGGTTATTGCTACTCATGCTAAACTGAAGAAAGGCAAGTTGAACACCGTTTAGGATCTTATCTCCAAATGTTTTGTATGCTCCCGATAATGGTAATAAACACCCGATTTTATAGCGATTATAGGATATCGATTTTTCAATTTCAGACAAAATCCGTTTTGCAGCTATAACATCATCACCTTCCGGATACTTTTGAATGTAAACTGAAAGCAGTTTATGCGCATCTTCAAAAATCAGGTTTTCTGCTTTAATACTGCCCATTAAAAAAGTCAGTTTGTCTGATGGTGCCCATTTATCAATAAGTGACAAAGTTGCCAGAAGATAATCTGCATTCATATCTGAAATAGCGAGGCTGATCTTTCCGGTCAATTCATCTTTACCGGCCTCATCAATGCCGCTGAATGACAATCCATAATAATACAATGCCTCTCCGTGATTTCCGAGATAAAGATATGCATCGCCTACCATTTCCAAGGCTTTTTGTTTTCTGGAATCAAGAATATGGCCGTAAAATTGGGTATCATAGATATTGACAAGTTCACTGTACCGGCCTTCATTATAATAAATCGACAAAATATTTATTCGTGCGTCAGATGCCGCAATACTGTCTGGCTCCTCTTCAATAACCTTCCGGAAAACATCTTTGGCTTTCTCAAAATTTCCTGTTTCTGAATATATTTCCCCTGTCCTGAGCATGGCAATAATTTTCCAGGGGCTTCCCGGATATTCTTCCATCAGGTCTGAATAGACTTCAAACGCCTTATTGTAAGCCCCTTCATCCATCAACTTTTCAGCACTTGAAAACAGCTTATAGCCCGCATCGGCTGGGATATCATACGGGACGACCTGGACTATCTTTTGCTGGCATGATGATACGCAGAAGGCCAGACCCAAAAGAAAACATATAAATCTGAATTTAATTTTCATCGTAATAAAGAAGCTTTATGGTTATTCCGGTTATTAATCATAATAAATTATTAATGCTTTTGAATTCTTTATATCAATCAATATATACAACATTTATTTATTTTTTAATACCTTTTTAATCTCTCTTATTTAACGGCACCGTTAAAGTTGTTTACTTATTTTTATTTTTGTTTTATAAAATTACCAATATTGAGTCTCACCCATTTTCATAAACTTTATTTTCGGAGATTTGTTTTTTCAACGCTCCTGATAATTTTTTTGACTGCTTCGCCCTGACATATCAGAACATATAATAAGGAGGATTACACCATGCGTCACCCCTCATTGCTGTTAATTTATATCTTAATTCTGACATTTTCTGCAGCTGCCCACGCAGAATTCTACAAATATATCAATGAAAAGGGTGAGGTCATATATACAGACGATTTATCAAGGATACCCGCAGAAAAGCGTGGCGAAGTTAAAATATACTCCGAATCTTTCAGCAATTATAATTTTGAAGAAGAGGAACTTGATGATTTTGACGGTGAAGATATGCAGGCTATGCAGAGCCGCCTTAACGAGATCCATAAAGAGCTGGAAAATAATTTTAATGAGCTCAATACGGAAAAAGATCAGCTTGAGTTAATAAAAGATACTCTCCATTCGGGCACAAACAAAGCGGATATTGATGATTATAATGAACGGATGGAACGCTTAAATACGCAGATTGAACTTTATGAACAAAAAAGAGCCGCTTATGAAGCTGAAACCCGGAAATACAATGCGCAGCTCGGGGAGATAAATGAGCTTGAGGATAATGCTGAAGAGGATGAATAATTTAACAAAATAAGTGAAGCTATTATCACCTGGTATATATCCATAATGCCAAAGGTAAAAGCACAGCTAAAATGATTAAAATGCCGGGCAGGGAAAGATACGCTGTGTACAGAGGCTTTCCTCCGGCTTTTGTTTTTTTCAACTCACTCATAAACATATTGCCAATTATAATGGCGGCAGCAAGTACACAAATCATCTTAATTATATCCATCGAAAACGCCTCCTTAATTTTTTTTACGTTGGATAGCCCAAAATAACCGGTGTGTCAAAGACATTTCTAATAATTCATTTTTTATATTGACAACAGATGGTTAAGACAGATATTTCTCCCTGAAAACTTTTCACTTTTACAATTTCATATAAACCATTTTTAAAGTAAGCGCGTATTAGAGTTAAACGTATTGGATACAGGAACCATCAACACACAGAAAATTTTTTTCAGCATTGTTAGCGGTCTGCTTCTAACAGTAATCTTTCCCCATTCAGGTTTACATATTATTGCATGGATTGCACTGATTCCGTTTTTTTTTGCAATAAAGGGGCTTTCTGTAAAAAACAGCTTTCGGGTCGGGCTTATCACCGGCATGGTTCACTACATATCACTACTGTACTGGCTTGTTCACACAATGAACACTTATGGATATCTGCCGATATGGCTTGGCATAATCATCCTGGTTCTTTTTTCATTCTATCTGGCACTCTATGTTGCCTGCTTCAGTATGGCAATCCCTTTCTTATGTAAAAAACCGTTGTTATTTATTGCTACAGGACCTGCCTTATGGGTTTTGCTGGAACACGCCCGCTCATATCTATTATCCGGTTTCCCATGGGCGCTGCTCGGTCATTCTCAACATAACGTGCTTAATATCATACAAATAGTTGATATTACAGGTGTATATGGGATTTCTTTCATACTTGCCTTTTCCAATTGCGTACTGTTTATGGTTTTACTTTATTTAAAAAAAAATAAGTGGTATGGAACGTGCCCTTCAAAACGGCTTGCCTCATATTCTATTCTGGTTTTAACGGCTATCCTTTTATCTACATTGATTTATAGCCGATATCGCATAAATGAAATTGACAACTTAATATCCGATGCGCCCAAAAAACGTGTATCGGTTATTCAGGGAAATGTTGATCAATCAATGAAATGGGAACCCGAGAATCAAAAGAAAACTGTTGATAATTATATCAACCTTTCCAATAGTGTTGCCACCGCTGGCCCTGATCTGATTATCTGGCCCGAAACAGCTCTTCCTTTTTATTATCTTTATGATTATAAACTGACCGGACATGCCCAAAGCGGTTTTAAGACTCTTGATACATATTTTCTGGTTGGCAGCCCCTCATTCATAAAAAACGCGGAGGATATTGAATACTTCAACTCTGCCTATCTTATTGATCCCGAGAGACTTACACCTGATAGATATGACAAAACTCACCTTGTCCCTTTTGGTGAATATGTCCCGTTGGGAAAATGGTTGCCTATAGGAAAAATGGTTGCCGGTATCGGAGATTTTTCAACAGGAGAAAAGGGAAAGGTTCTTCCGTGGGGTAACGTCGCTATCGGCACACAAATCTGTTATGAAGTCATCTTCCCGGATCTTTCCCGCAAACAGGTATTAAATAATGCAGATCTGCTTGTCAATATTACCAATGATGCCTGGTTTGGAAAAACCGGCGCACCCTATCAGCATTTCTTCATGACGGTATTTCGGGCTGTAGAAAACAGGCGCTCACTTGTCAGAGCCGCCAATACCGGTATCAGCGGCTTTATCGATCCGGCCGGCCGTGTGATCAGCACCACCCAAATCTTTGAAAAAGCCGCCATTACAGAAACTATTCCCCTGCTTAAAAACAACACATTTTACACCAAACATGGTGACATTTTTGCAATACTCTGCCTCATCATATCCGTGATTTCAGTAATCTGTTCGGTAGCTGACAATCGCCGAAAGCGCCGTTAATCAACAATATATTTGGAGTTCACCCAAAAACAAACAGTAATCCTGTTTAATCCTTTATTGTTTAGCGGGTTGAACGTTTTACCAAGAGAAAACCAAAAAAATGGAGGAACTTTTTACCATACAAAAAAAGACCTCCTCGTGGTAAAAGTTATGAGTGCCAATCCGACAACTCATTACCAAATCCAAGGAGGCCTGTAATCATGATACACCGGATTGGCAGAAAATTACGACAACAAATTCATTATTTTTCGGGTGAACTTTGTTTCGGTATGAGCAAAGTTGGTTCTCGTTTTATTGAAGAGGCTATTTTGGGTATTTCCTCGAGCGGATCTGTTCGGCTAACTCAAATTGGCCGGGCTCTGGAAGAAAAAATCCCACTCCATGCAACGCATAAGCGGTTAAAGGATCGTCGGGGGACGTACATTAAATAATAAATTAAAATAACCTGAATTTATTTTCTGCCGCAACCCCTCTTCCACGTTTTATCGCATGGCTCACCGCTGCCAGGGTCATACTCAAATTTGACTCAATTTCGGGTTGCGTCATTCCAATTTCTTCATACGCCCAAAAACATAACAAATTTCTTGCCTGCACTGTGCTGTGCTTCCTGTCACTCGAAAAAAGATCGTGCGGTTTAATTCCTGTCAACTTCTCCACCTTTTTTGCAACCGATTCTAAATCCAGACCTTTTGATTTCTTGAGCACATAACCGGTATCCTACCAAGACGGCGACACTTTCACGAAAAAGGAACTAAGGCCGCAATAAGGATATTTTTCAAGGCCGGAAATATCCCGGACAATCCCAGCTCTCAATGGATTCAGTGGATGTATCGTACAAGCTCAAGCAAATAGGTATCTTCCCGGCACAGGATAGATTTGTATCGATTTTGAAAAAGATGGTCGTGCCTGTGATGCTTTCTGTTGAAAGAAATAGCGTAACCCGTCAAAATACGCTGCATGACTCGCGATATTTAACATCGCCGGTTCTTAAGAGAAGATGAAAATGATTAGGTATAAGTGCCCATGCAAAATATCCTGTATGGGTTTCATCAATAATATTGCCGAGACGTTCTATGGAATTATTCCGATCATCTTCATCAAGAAAGATCTTGCGGCGTTCGATCCTTCTGATAATAATATGGTGTAGCGCACCTGACGCGTCTATTCCGGCTTTTCTTGGCATATGGGTAATATGTGTCAAAAATTTTTCTGTCAATTTATGTTTTAATGTACGTCCTCTATCATCCCCCTCTAAATATGTCTGTGGTTTCTAATCTGACCAAGAAGACCACCTCCTTCCTGTCTCGCCATAGTTTTTTAAAGCGAAGGCGGATCCGGGTTGATTTTTTAGGGGGGGATACGATAGAAAAGATAAAACGATGCCCGTTAAAAGGTTCGTTGATCCGGCCATCAACTGAGACCCGCCAAAGTCGCAAAGTTGATGGCCTTTTCTTTCGAATTTCCCCTGTTTCAAAAACCTGTCAAGCTAAAAATTGATGATTTTTACAAAAATTATTGTTTGTTTTTTGTTTTATTTTGCGATACATCTTATGTATCTAATTGTCAAGCGATTTTAGGAGATAATCCATGAACAGCAAAATATTGGTGTATAATAAAGGGCAAGATTCCATAAAGGAGAAAATGGATATGCCCAAAAAAATAAACATTAACGAGACTGAGTCTTTTGGCAATCGAATGGCCAAACTAAGAAATGCAGCCGGTTATTCTCAGCGTGACCTTGCCAGAGAGACCGGAGTATCACAAAGAATGATCGCTTATTATGAAAAACAGGCCAAGTATCCGCCTACGCACTTGCTGCCCATTTTAGCGGAAGCATTGGGCACGACAGCGGACGAACTGCTTGGCATGAAGAAAACAAACGGCTCAAAAAAAGACATGCGACTCTGGCGACGGTTCAGCAAGGTTGAACAAATGAATACAAAAGAAAAACGCCAGGTATTACAGATATTAGATACATTTATTGAAAAAGACAGATTAAAGAAAAAAGTGGCGGCAATTTAACAGCTATCAATATTTTTGGAGGATAACATGATACCGACACCTATAGACGAAGGCAGAATCAAACAGCTTTTTAAAGAAGCCTTAATGGAAGCCCTTGAAGAAAGAAGAGGTGTTTTCCAGGACCTTATTACCGAGGCAGTTGAGGATATTGCAATGGTTCACGCCATTCAAAAAGGTAAAACAAGCGGAACCGCAAGCAAAAAAGACATCTTCAACATACTGGAAGGTCATTCGTGAACATCGAATTTAAAAAGAGTTTTGCCAAGGATTTAAGAAAGGCAAAGCCGGGACAAAAATTATCCGAACGTGTCCAGCAGGTTATCCATGAAGTGGAAGCTGTAGAACACATCCATGATATCAAAAATCTCAAAAAGTTGAAGGCAAACGGCGATTTTTACCGGATCAGGCTCGGTGATTATCGCCTCGGCCTGATCATTGAAAGTGATACCGTCACCTTTGTCCGTTTTTTACACAGAAGCGACGTTTATCGATTCTTTCCATAAGACAAGGTAGCGTCTGCCGCCTTGGGCTGCATCCCGCCAAACGACAGGCGGGATTTCGCTTCCTGCGGGGGCAGCCGATCTGATTATATATTCCCCGCCCTCCCACCATAAAAACAAGGAATGGCCGCTTGTCTTATATAAAACCATGCCTGTCATGCTCCCTGCATTTTCTTACATAATCAAAACTTAATTATCAGACATTGCCCTATATAAAATATCAAAGGCCTGCAACGTCAGTGATAATTCTGATTATGTAATCAATTTGCAGGTACCACGCCAGGCAAAAAACACTAAAGGTAAGCGGCCGGCAATTCTAATATCTAATCCCGCCCACCGGCCCCAAAAGCAAAAAGCGGTTAAAGGAAGATTACTTCCTCTAACCGCTCGAATAGTTAATAATTAGGACCTGACCCTATTGGGTTTGCTCCGATGGGTTTTGGTGTTACCCTCCTAAATCAACAAACCGCCATTCTTTTATATTATTCTCAATATCTAAAACTAATTTTTCATCAATATTAAATGCAGATGAAATATAGCTGGGCGTAACCTCTTCTGCCTCATCCTCTGAATTCCCTTTCACGTCTGGAGGGGAATCCCTTAGTTCCACAAAGGTTTTAGAGCTAGGATCGAAAACAATTAAAGCAGACCACCCAATCTTTTTCTTGCTATCGCCTCTGACAATGTCAACAACATTGTCTAAGTCAAGCATTTTTTCTACTCCATCAATGCCTAAATATTTACAGGGCATCATTCTAATAACCTCACTGTAGGATTAATAATATCAGTGCTATTTATTCCTGGATAATTCCACTCTGAAAAACCTGATCCACTTTTTCCACCTCGAACAAACTCATCCCAAGGTGCATCAAGTACATTTTGTAATTTCGATGGGTCTTTTAGCTGAAACTCCATTATGTATTTAGGATCATAATTTAACTTAAGGGCTTCTCTATATCCCGATATCGTTTTAATGTGGCGTACTTCCTCAGCAGACCCAACAAATCCCATTCCCTCAGGATATCCAAAATCTGGTTGACTACTACCAGCAAAATCAAACTGCCTTCCTGCTTTTAAATCACGGTATTGTTTCGGAGTTAGCGTCCTAACAAAATTGCCATCAGATGGAAGGCCATATTCACCCCATTTAGAGATATCATATGTCAGAGATGTTTTCTTTGGAACTCCTCCCAAATAGTTATTTGTAAGCATTCTTTCTGCAAGTAAAACTTCACCTGCAATCGTTGCGGAAGTCTCATACGTTTTAGCATATTTAAGACTGTCTATACTGTTTTTTAGAGATGACCATACATCAGAAGGTGATTTGGGTATTGAATCCCAAAAATTCTTAACCGAAACAATAGCGTCAAGGGCTTTATAACCAATTAAGGCGGATGTCCCATATTCAGTTGCTATATTGACATCATAAATAGCATTATTTGCAATGCTTATTCCATCATTAACAATATTTGTACTTGCATTAAAAGGAACTTTCGCAACGTTCAAAGATATATTATTATCATATTCAAAGGTTGAAAAGGTTGGAATCTGATAAATATCTGAATATGACGATGAGCTGTCAAAATAACTGCTATCATACCGTGCCATTAACCCCATCGGGTCTGTGTACATAAGAGGATTATTTAATACATAAGCATACAGATTCAATCCATCCACATACCCTGCCGGATCTTTCTGCATAAAACGGCCAAGCATTGGTGAATACATCCTGTTCCGGTAATACCAGAGTCCCGTATAGGCATCCCATCGCCTGCCGGTATAGCCGTAAGGGTTGTCGATGGCAGATCCTGCTGCGCTGATATCGATATTCTGATTATCAAAGATCGTCATCACACCATACGCTGAATATTCATAAGATTCAACAATAGATCCTGTATCATCAGATACAGCCTTGATACTGAACTGACGGTCTTTGATATAATAGTAGCGGTTACCACCGGATGTCATGACAATGGGATCGTCTATATAATTGGCATAGACAAACGTTTTATCCAGGCTGCCGTCTTTGTATTCTTCGATTACCCGGCTGTCATGATAGATATATTCAATGGCAACAGCTATACCGGAAGAGGCATCCAAAGTTTTCACTCGCCTGTTTCGGGCATCATAGAAATACTCTATCTTAACCGTTGAGCCCTCTTTGACCTGAACCAATCGATTGGCCCAGTCATAGACATATGTCAGCCCGTTGTATACAGTCATGTTGCCGTTGGCATCATAGGCAGGTGACTGGCCCGTAATACTGTCATATTGGTTGTCATTATCTAAAGTACGGGTTTCAGATATTCCGTTCTGATTGGTACTGGTCCAGTTGCCTTCCAGATCATAGGTCCAGGAGAGGCTGGGCCCATTAGTGACAGTGGACCCTGTCAGGCGATCCAGGTTGTCGTAGGTATGTGTCTTTTGGACCGTTCCCGTAACCGAAGCAATGGTTTCTTCACGGATATTCCCCTGGTCATCACGGAATGTAATCTCATGATTGTACAGAGTGCTGCCTTTGGTATAGATTCTTTGTGTTTCTCTGTTGTGGGTATCATAATCAAAAGAAAGATCGATCCCGTTACCAAGGGTCATCTGCCTGATGCTGCCAAGGCCGTTGTACTGGTTTATCGCGGCCAGAGTCAGGTTGCCGTTAACAACGGTTTCAAGCTGATTGTTATCTGTATAGGTTCTGGTAATGGTTTTACCGGAAGGATATAAAATGCCGGTCAAGTTGGCATTATCATCATATCCTGTTTCTACCTGTCTGGCATTCTGAAGTTCAATTGTATGCTGCTGATACAGGTTGTAATCTAAATATTCCACGGTCTGGGTATGCTGATTACGGTTATAATCGAAAGACAGTATCATACGGGATGCGGTATCATAGAAAAATTCCTGTTCCAGTCTGGTATTGTGTTTTACCTGTGTAACCCGGTCCAGATTGTCATAGATATAGTAAATACTGCTGTTGTCTGCTTTGGTAACCTTATCCGGGTTACTGCCGGCATCGTATCGGACTTTCTTTGATGCGGTAAAGGCAGCATAATTTATATTATCCGGATCAAGGGTTGTCGGATCGACATCGCTTGCTTTGGTTTCAAGGACTCTACGGTTGAGTTCGTCGTATTGGTAAAATACGGTTTTATCAAGGCCATTGGTCACATAAACCATATTACTGTTACTATCATACCCGAACCGCGACGTGGTCTGTTCTACAGTCAGCCACCCCTGGGTTTTCTCAACAAGACGTCCCAGGTTGTCATAGATAAAAACCGTATCGATATTATTGCCGCTGGACTCGATGGTCAGCTGATTATTGGCATTATATCTCATACGGGTTTCGACACCCTGCTCATATTTCATGGTTACCCGGTTAAGAAGATCATATTCATATGAATGGATAACCCCTTCCGGGTAAAGAACAGATATCAGGTTATTATTATCGTCATACTCGTATCGCGTGATATTGAGTAGGGGGCCTGTCTCTTTGGTTTTGTTGCCGACACCGTCATACTCAAATCTTGTGACAAGGTTTTTAGGGTCGGTATGGGTTTTGATCCGTCCTGTAGGATAATAAGAAAAATATTCCCTAACAGGCTCACTTGACCCGGCAGGGAGAATGGAATTGTCATCTGAGTCAAGACCGATTCGTTTAGAAACCACACGACCAAGACCGTCATAGATATAGGAGGTAGGAATACCCATGGCATCGGTTTCTTGTGCCAGCTTGCCGTTATCATCATACTGGAACTGAGTAATGCTTTCATCCATTGTACCCATTGCCTGTGTTGTTTTTGTAACCTGCCCTGACGGGTCATCATAAAGCATTTGTGTGAACACATGTTTGGCTGATTCTTTTAGTATGATCCGTCCAGTATGGTCGTAGGTCATCTTTGTTTCATTGCCAAGGGCATCTGTTTCCCTGACCAGCCGGTTGTCCATATCATATTCCAGCCGGGTGACATTGCCTTTGGGATCGGTTTGAGCGATGACGTTGCCGTTGGCATCATAATCAATAATGTTGATATTGCCCAGGGCGTCCTCAACACTTATTTTACGGTTTGCCGCATCATAAAAGGATAATGTTTCATTACCCAGTGCATCGCGAGTCATAGTTACATTACCTACAGCGTCATAGCCGGTAATTGTTGTGTCACCAATGGCATTGGTGGTAGAAATCAACCGCTTGTTTTTATCATAACCATATTGGGTAAGGGCTCCTGAAGGGTCTATGACCAGAACCAGGTTACCCACAGAATCATATTCATATTTTGTTTTATAGCCGTTGGAATCTGTGACAGACATTTTACGACCCAGCGCATCATACTCATACTGCTCGATTATATCTCTGGACGTACCGTCAGTTTCAAACCCATCTTTAATGGTTTTGCTTTTGATAAGGTTTCTCGCATCATCGTAATATTCAATGATGGTATGACGAAGCAGGGTAATACCGTCTTTGTCATATGTTTTCTGATCGATAAGATTTCCGTTACCGTCATATTCATAGGCAGTAAAATTGCCCGGTGATTGAGTCTCTTTTATGATCTGACCGGCAGCATTATAACGGTATTCGAAAGTTCTGGGTTGTGATGACAGATATCCGATGGTTTTAGACGTTATTTGATTCAATTCATTGTAAATGTATTGAGTCTTTATACCTTCGGCATCGGTTTCAATGATTTTATTGCCGTTGCTGTCATACGCTATGGTGCTGTAGAATCCGTTTTCCTCACCTTCGGGCGTAATCATTTTTACCAGCCGGTTGGCAGCGTCGTATTGAAAGGTGGTGACATTTCCGTTTGGATCCACCTTTTCAACAACATTTCCTGCCCCGTCATAGGTCAGCCATTTAGACTGATACAAGGGGTCTATTTCACAGATAGGCCGGTTCATCTGATCGTACGCGTATATAGTAATATTACCGTTTTTATCTGTTTTTTCAATGAGATTACCCGTCTTGTCATATTGATAGGTTTCAATATGGCCTTCAGGATCTGTCATTTGAATGAGCTTTGCCCCTGATACAACATCTCTTGCCGTATCATATTCGAAGATGGTTTCCGCTCCATTTGCTTCGATCTTTTTAGTCAATTTTCGGTTAACATCATAGTTAAATTCTGTCGTCTGCAGTAATGGATTGATCTCTTTGGCAACCTGTCCG
Source organism: Desulfobacterales bacterium (assembly GCA_021737275.1). Classification (GTDB taxonomy): domain Bacteria; phylum Desulfobacterota; class Desulfobacteria; order Desulfobacterales; family JAIPEE01; genus JAIPEE01. The sequence goes on along the minus strand of JAIPEE010000026.1, from coordinate 36,785 downwards.
TAGAGGTTATATTCATAACTTGTCTTAAGCGTTGTTTCGTCGGGAAGCACCACTTCTTTTGATTTCATACTGCTAATGGGCTTCCAGTCCGCCCTGTCAGCCCCGCAGGTTTTATAGTAGTTATATTCGGTGACCATTCCATTTTTGTCCTGGACGGATTCCAGATACAGGTCGTTTTCATCATAGGTATTTACTATAAAGCTTTCATCCGGAGAGGTGATGGTTAAAACATTACCGTAGTCATCATAAGTGTAGACGGTAATAAGACCATCACTACCATTGTTAACCAGGACACCTTCTTCATTATATTCATATCCTGGTGCCTGAATTTTTTGATTAAGGCTTGAATCTAAGTTATAGGCAAATCGGGTGATATTCCCGTTGGGATCTATGATTTCGGATGGAGCAAACGGGTGGTTGACAGATTCATACTTGTAGTGCCGGGATTGGCCCATGGCATTCGTTTTGACATAGAGTTTGCGTTTGGCGGCAAATCCATCCTGCTCGCTTTCGGGTGTGCCATCCGGATAGTATTGAAATACGGTTGTGTTACCATTGCCGTCTGTATGGGATATTTTATTGTGGTGATCATCATATTCCATCTGCTCAATAGTACCGTCTTCATTGGCATACCTGACAACATCACTGCTTTCGTTGAAAAAGATTTTACGATAATAGCCTTCTTCGTTCCAGGTTTCCGCATACCGATTCAGGCGGCTGTACATAAAATTAAAGGTTTCGCCTTTTTTGTTGGTATGATAGGCCGCCTGGTCGTTTCTGTAATACCCGATTTCAAGCCAGTCTCCATTGGGGAGAATGTACTTTCTCATATTATGGTTGTTGAATTCATTCTCCTGACCATAAAGGTATTCATACTGTGTAAGATTACTTTCCAGATCCGTAAAGGCAATCAGGTTGTCTTTTCTGTCCGGGTTATCCGGATCATTTTCCGGTCCATATCCGTATGTACAATATCTGCCTGTAAAATCAGTTATTTTTTCAACTTTTCCATTGGCATTGTAATCTAAAGTCAGGCTTCTTCCCAACGCATCTTTAATTTTTGTTATTCGATTGGCAAATTCCGGATGGGTATATTCATATTCCAGGGTATTTCCAAATGGATCTTCTTTTTTGACCAGGTATCCATCGATAGAAAAGAAGGATTTAATTCTGCTTTGATTTTGTGTAATACTGTATCCATCGACCAGTTTTTCTAATACAAACCGGCTGCCTTTGGGATAGACGCATACATCATCCTCATAAGTAATTTCAAAAGAGACACCGTCGTTATTATGGTAGATGACATCGTCGCTTTCCAGGGGTATAATCCGTTCGGCATGGTTCCATGTCCATCCAAAACCAAAAGGTCCATTGTATATCAGCCTGCTCTTGTACTTTCTATAAACTGACAGATCAAAACCTCTTGACTTAATCTTGAAGTCCGGTTCTTCTTCTGTATAAAACTCGCCTTTAACCATATCAACCGGATCGCCTGCATAATGTTCCAGAGCATTAGCCGTATTGGGAAGGGTTATATAGGTGGCTGTCTCTATGTTGTTGACCGTGGTTGAATAATCATCCAGAATACTGGTATATGCCGGCGTGCCATAGATATATGTATCGAAATTATAGGCGTCCAGATAGGTTGATGAATAATCGTCCAAGGTGAATGTTGATGCGGAACCGCCATTATCCATACCAAAAGAGTACAAATCGCTGACCGGACTGTGGACAATTCTAATATCGCCGGACAATTCTGCATATCTTACCTGCTGAATAGGAGTAATCACCCGGCTGCCATCTCGCAATTGATCAATGAGTGACAATACCGATTCATACCCTAAATGCAATTCAGTTTCGTTTTCAATATCTGCGATATATTCTTTGCGGGTATATGCCATATTATCTAAAATCACTGGCCCTTTATTGGTAGTGACCAGGGTTATGACCAGCTTGTTAATATCCGTAATAGCATTAGTATTATTAAAATTCTTAGTTGCTCGAGATTTAGTTTTTGCATATTTATATACAGTAAACGCAGGCGTTCTACTTGACCCTTTATAGCCCTGGAATTTGATTGTTACGCCAGCAGTATCATTAAAAAGGGCACTTACATCGACTGAATTTAGATCAAATTTAGTACCCCTTTCGATAGTTGTTGTACCTGTAACCAATATTGCATAGTCACCGGCAACAGCATTAGTATCATATGAATAGCCGTCGGCTTTAAAACCATCTGCCACTCTAAGGCCATCAATATGAAACCCGTCAAAGGCTTTATATGGATCAATCCAAAAAAGTTTATTTTCAACTTTCTCGATCTGTGTTAAATCATTAAAATTGCACGTTAAAGCAGTTGGTGTCTCATCAATATCAGATTCAACCAGCTCTATACTTCGATTGCCTGTACCATCCAAATCCTCATTGGCAACCATCAACCCTTTGATGGTGCTTGCCCCAGGTGTATCCATCCAGTCCTCAAAAATTCTGCCTTCATCATATGAAGCACCATATCCAATGAGCCGGCTACAGGTTTGGTTGATGGGGGCGTCCCCAGGTGGAGAGATAATGGCATTATCTACACTGTCTAATCTTTTGAGGTTACCTTTGACTTGGGCATCGATATTCCACTGCGGATGGTAATAAAATTTAGATTCTGCATCCGTTAGAACGGGATTCTCTTCTGAATGAGGTTTTGAATAGATAAATACAGGACAGAGGCCCCAACACTGTGTTCCATAAAAATATCCGGCTGCTTTTTTAGAATTTTCATAGAGCCTGTTTAAAAAAGTTTCTACCAAAACCTGACCCATTAAACCAAAATACTCTTCGTGGGTAGTAGGGTCCAGAACAAGGCCGGCATCAATAGTTTGCAGATTCTGTTTTGCTTTCTCTATGGTTTTTATAGAGGCACTCAATGGGTCAAATCCCATATGGATATAGGTACCGGCCACCCGTTCCGGTCGATTTACTGTTTGGGAATGATCTTTAATCTTATAAGAAAGCGTTATCGATTCTTCAGCAGTTATGGATTGGGAACCGGTACAAGTGATCCGGCTATCGATTTTGAAAACCGGGGTGAGTTGAGTCCCCGAATATGTCCAATCCAGACAGAATTTTTTCCCTGCAATCTGAGGCATAAACAAGATGTAATCCAGCAATGATGTACCGTCGGTTTTTTTAATATACAGGTGAATATTGTCCCGATTTTCTTCAGGAACTTCAAAGTATCGTGTTCTGTCTCCGGAAATAAGTTTTTTAGGAAGTGATCGAGGCAGTAGAGATGTTGTTTTGTCAATTAAAACTTCTTTGAAAGGAATATCTTTCAAAGATTTTCCATGATAATTAACATTGAGATATTCCTGAATCTTATTTTCATAAAGCTCTAATACAGACTGGTATTTTATCGATGACAGATAGCCCGTAAAATCGAAATCCAAACCAGGCGGGGGAGGATCACTTTCAAAGTCAGCGACATCCTTGAACAGATCAAAGCCCTCAACTAAATCAATTTCTTTTAACCAGGGAACTAAGGGCACCCACCCTTTTTGACTTCCGCCTAAGATACTACAGTAATTATCCAAATCCATCCAGGCTTCTACGTATACAATATTGCCATTGTGTATTTTGACATAACGAGCGGGAATTTTTGAAATTCTAAGCAATGCAATAAGAAGAGATGATTGGTCCCAATGGTTCCCGATTTTATTTAAATAGGCACCCATAGCTCCCAGACGGGAATCTTCATAATAATAACACCTATGCCCTCCTTTATCATAAAGAAACTGAGGAAAATAAATATTTTTGTAAACCCAGTTATATATTTTAACAGGATCATTACCCAGGCTTTCAGCAAGCTTTACCAGATCGTCATTTCCATCATTAATATAGTTGTCTGGATTTGTCTCGTCCGGATTAGTAATCGCCCAGTCGCAATCCATGGTTTTTTTAAGATGATCGGATGTTGGCTCATCATCTGCAAAAGAAGTCGCTGTAAGCAGGGCAAAAATAGCAAGCATGATCAGTGTTAAAGGAAGCTTGTGAAGTTGTTTTGAAATATTCATTTCTCTGTTCCTTTTGGATATATTCAATTCGCTTTTGTTTGCTTGATTTTTTATCTTCATTTTAACAGTGCCTCCAGACAAAGCCCTGTAAGATACGGATCATTGCCCCAGCTTCCGTTGGGTTTTTGTTGCGAAATCAGATAAGTGATGGCATTTTGCTTTTGAGACTCATCCAAATAGTTTAACCATATAAGGACTGCACTGGTATCAACCAATCGATTGCCAAAAGACCCATCCGGCGCCTGGGAACCGGTTATCCAGGATGAATTAAAAACAGGGGCATCAGCTGGATAAGCGTCATCAACAACCTGATAAACCAGGCTCGATACATAAATGCTTGGGTCTGATCCTATTATCCAGGCAAATCGGTCGGGGATTGAGCTTTGAAGATTTTCATTATTTTTTAATTTATAGGCTGCATAATTTGAAATTGTGTCTGAACTGTGACAATCGATGGCTTTTTTACCCAGAACTGTATCCAGAGGATCATAAGCATAATGAGTATTCAGAGCCCACCCCTGGAGGTATATCCCGACGAAAGAAGCCTGGGATACAAGTTTACTTATAAGCATATCAGCATTCTGGTTAAATGTGCTCAGTGTCCGAATTTTACGTGCCAGATAATCGTTGTTGTCAGCCCGGTGTCCTCTCAAATAGAATAAGGCACAGGAGGTATTATAATCGTATATTTCTGCCAATTTGTAAGCATTCAGAACCTGACTTGTTGCCAAAATCCTGGTTCCCGGGGTTTCTCCCCAAAAACCGGTTTTGTCCTGTTTTGATTCAAGCCAGGCAAGCGCTCTGGTAATCGCTTCTTCTTTATTTAAAGCCGTCCCAGTTTCCGGGACTGGCACCGACACCAATTGTCCGATTACCCCTTCTGTCCCATTACTGTCCACCTGAGTGACGCCATAATAATAGGTTACGCCGGGCATTACATTGGTATCAACAAAGGAAGTAGTACTAGCCGGTAGATCTGTTGGACAATATAGAAGCCTTCCTGGTGGTGCGTATCCATCTTTACCACTTTGAACAAGGAGGTTATGATCTATAGCGCTCAATGCTCTGTATACACGGTATTTGTCAGCCCCATTAAATGGCGCCCAGGTAATGTCTACATTGGGATTATTGTATTGACCTGTAACCCCTGTGACGGCATCCGGGATTACAGCGAGATACATAGCACGTTTTACCGGTTCAATATTCCCGGCCGCATCTTTTGCATAAAACTGCAGGCACATAATGCGGTTGATATTGATGCCCGGAATAGGAGATGTTCCGGAAATGGTATTTGCGCCGCCCTCAAATGGTGGAGAACCGTCTGTGGAATAAAAAATGGTCGCAGGTTCTGAGCAAACCAGGTCTAAAGAAAACGGTTCTTTGTAAGCGCCTGCTGCTATGCTGGGAGATGTGACTGGAAATGTCTTGTCTATTGTGAATGTAAAATAGTGGATTAACTGATTTCCTAAATCATCAATAATAACCAATTTAAAATTGTAAATACCGTCTTCAAGATTTGATATATCAAAGTTTATGGCGTTATCACCTATCACTGCCAGGGCGGTTACATCTGTTTCTTGCTGCCCATCTATTTTAAATAATGTTACGGATGAAATACCGGTATTATCAACAAATGTTGCAACTAATCCCATTTGTAAGTTTTCAGCATTGAATGTGCCGTTTTCCGTGGGATATGAAGATATGATTTGTGGCGATTCACTATCAACAATGACTGTAAATGTGGCAGTGGTGATCCCACCGTTGCCTGTTGCCGTTAATATATATTCTGTTGTTGATTCGGGGAAAACATCAGTGGTATTTTGGCCTGTAACATCGCCGGGGCCAGGCTCAATAGAAATTGAATCAGCATAAAGTGTAGTCCATGCCAGTGTGGCAGATGTCAGACCGTCTGTAATTTGTGGATCAGCATTAAAGGTAACAATGGGAGCAGGAACCGAGGCAGAATTATTTGGCGCAGAACCCATTTCATATTCCTGGAAATTGGTGAATCCGTCACCATCAGAGTCAAAGTCCGGATCATTTTCAAGATGTCCAAAATATTGTAACTCCCATGCATCCGGCAAGGTATTTGCGTCCATATCAAGTGGATCAACCTCACGTATTAATGTTTTAAAACTACTACCGGCATGTGCGTAAAAACCCGATTTTAATATGATGGTATCATTTGCTACAAACTGCACATCGCTTCCGGAGTTAACCCAGCAACCTGCTTCCTCATCTGTATATATGCTTTCTGCAGAATAATAATTACCTGTAGCTGTCTCACCGCTGATTTCAAGATCTGCAGAATGGGCTTCAATAGTTATTAAAAGCATACTGGTAACCATAAGAAATATGGAAAATACCTTATTATTTTTCATTTCATTTCCTCAAAAAAATGCCATGACTCTCAAATTATAAATTATTGTATTGCTGCTTCTAAAATCGCCAAGCGTTCTTCAAGTCGAGAGATATTTTCAGCTTGTTCGTTGTTAATTTTATTTTGTTCAATGATATAAAGTGTTAATTCTTCAATTTTCCTCATTTGTTTTGTAAGCATTCCTGCAACATCCAGTTCACCTTCAAGGACTTCTTCTTCTGAAGGCATATCCGGTAGCTGCCGGTTCGAATTTATAAATGATTCAAGGGATTCAAGAGAACGAAGACTATAACCGGATTCAAATACATAATCGGCCCAACTATCAGCAGATACTTTAAGATTCATTGCTGTAATGGTATCAACTACCTCAATCTCCTCTGCTGTAATTTTCCCTTCAACACTCAATTCACCGGATGTAATCGTACCGGTTGAATTTATTGAGCCTGAATTAATATCTCCAGCTATATCAAGCATAGACTGGGGCGATGTTGTTCCGACGCCAACATTGCCAAATTTATCAATTCGCATTCTTTCTATTAATCCTGCATTGTTATTATTGGTATGAAAAACAAGGTTACCACTTTTGTTTCCACCTTCATTATATGAAGTTATCCTTGCGCCATCATAATTTGTTGAACCGTCAACATTCTTAAATTTTAAGCGTGCAAACTCGGCAGAATTCGATACCGTTCCTTTAATTGTAACTTGAGCATATGTATCAGTACTTGATGCTGTTAAGTTACCTGCGAGCAAAACATCTGAGCATATCAACACTACAAAAACAGCGATAATCATTGTTTTGAAACATTTTAAAAATCTCATAATCTTAAGTCTCCTTATGATAAATTAATTATTTGAAAGCTCTAAAATCAAAAGCCTTGATTTAGACATTCATATTCCACACAACATGGACTTTACCAAATTATGACAAGCATATAGAAATGCTCACATGATAAAGCGCAATGAGTTTAAATTTTAAATACTACTGGGAACTACTAGGTACTACCGGGCAAGACATGATAAAGCTGTTAGCTTCAATTGAAAAGTAATAGACCGCACAAGCGATTAAAAACATATCAGACAGCATTAGCAACTTTACTTGCGATGCTATTTTAAAAAAAAATTAATGTCAATAGATAATTTCATAGGCAAGAAAGAGCAAAAACCTAAAAATTTAATTTTTCATCTACTCTCTTCGATTATTCGATCACATCCGACTGAGTAAAAGACTACTTCGTGACAACCAAGAGCAACAAGTAATACATAATGATCTTGTAGGTATGTCAGTCAAATGGGTTATCGGTCGGAGAATATTTTTATATTCGGAAGATCCATTGACTCAACGGTCGCTGTCAATACTTCTCAATATAGTAATATAAATAGATTTATACTTATCAGCCCGCTTATCAGCAACAGGGCTCCGGTAAAAAATTCAGAAATGGATTCAATCTCTTCACTTGCAGGAGATTCATTTAACGATATTGGAACAATACAAAATATCAAATGTCCGGTTCTGAAATTCAAAAATAATGAAATTGAGATAGGATTTTCACAATTTACATGCGTTGCCCCTGCTAATCAACAATATATTTCTTGTTTTTTTGCCCATATAAGATATTATGATTTGTTTATTATCAAAGAACCTTACTATTATTTTTAAACTGGAGGAAAGTATGTCTATAGAATTAAAACAAGCACTTAAAGAACTTGAGGCAAAAACAGACCAACTCCGAGGTTGTCTTTGACCAGCCTGGCCTGAAACTCAGACTTCAGGAAATTGAAGCCATGATGGCGGAACCCGGCTTCTGGGATAATCCTGATCAGAATAAATCCATACTAAAAGAAAGATCGCTTCTTACCGGTAAAGACAACAAAATCTCAAAACTGTGTGATGGTGTTGAGGATTGTAAGCTTCTCTTTGAAATGGCAACTGAAGAAGATGACGATGATACCATTCAGGAAGTATCCGAACAGGTAAAAACGCTTTTAAAAGAAACTGAAAAGTTCTCACTTGAAATCATGCTGGATGGTGAGGATGACATGAACAATGCCATTATTACCATCAATGCGGGTGCCGGCGGAACTGAAGCCCAAGACTGGTCTGAAATACTGTTTCGAATGTACACCCGCTGGATGGATCAAAAAGGCTTTGATATCAAGATCATAGATTTCCAGCCAGGCGATGAGGCCGGTATAAAAAGCACCACATTCACTGCAACCGGTGAATATGCATATGGATATTTGAAAGCCGAAAAAGGTGTTCACCGCCTTGTGCGGATTTCACCTTTTAATGCAGGCGGAAAACGTCATACATCCTTTTCATCGGTATATGTTTTTCCGGACCTGGATAATGAAATTGTTGTTGAGGTTGATGACAAAGACCTCCGGATTGATGTATTTCGGGCAAGTGGTGCCGGTGGCCAGCACGTTAATAAAACCAGTAGTGCGGTAAGAATAACCCATCTGCCGACAGGCATTGCTGTCCAGTGTCAGCAGGAAAAATCACAGCATCGAAATAAAGATATGGCCATGAATGTTCTTAAAGCCAGGCTGTATCAGCATGAAAAACAGATTCAGGATGAAAAACATCAGGAAGAGCACGGTAACAAAGGTGATATTGCCTGGGGTAGTCAAATCCGCTCTTATGTTCTTCATCCTTACCAGATGGTTAAGGATCATAGGACAAATGTAGAGATCGGAAATGCCGCACAGGTGCTGGATGGTGGTCTGGATCCTTTTATTGAAGCAATTCTCCTCTCCGGAAAGCAGGAATAAGATGGGTTTTATAAAATGGTGATTCTTGCGGCCGGTCGCCTTGATCCCCTTGCAATCATTGGGAAATATTATCAACCGGGTTCACAGGCCCACCGGACAATGATACAGCATGCTGAACCGGTTACCGGAAAATCACTGGATATTGCCAGAGAGGTACCACATCTTTCGCCGGACCTTGACTTTATATATGAAGCGGCCATGCTTCATGATATTGGTATTTTTATGACAAATGCTCCCAGTTTGGGTTGTCATGGAGACTATCCCTATATTTGCCATGGTATATTGGGACAAAAGCTTCTGGAAGGCTTAAACTTTCCAAAACATGCCCGTGTTTGTGAACGGCATGTAGGTGTCGGGATCACGGCGGATGAAATCAGGAATCAAAATCTGCCGCTCCCGATTCGGGATATGACGCCCAAAACGGTTGAGGAAAAAATAATCTGCTATGCGGATAAGTTCTTCTCAAAGGGATCTGAACCCGACAGGGAAAAATCCATTGAAGAGATTATTTCAGGGCTGGAATTATATGGGAAAAGACAAGTTTCTTCATTTTTATCTTTGGTTGATGAATTTTCAGTAAACTGAAAAGTATCTCCATAAAAACACAAAGCCGGCCGGATTAACTTCCGGTCGGCTTTATTATTATACTGTGCTCAAAAATTCAGATAACTTTCCCGGATCCGGTATTACCAACCAATTGTCAGATAGTCATGGATGGAATCAGCCGCTTTTCTTCCTGCTCCCATGGCCAAAATAACCGTTGCCGCACCCGTCACAATATCACCGCCGGCCCAAACTGCCTTTTTGGTTGTCTTGCCGGTTTCCTCATCGGCCACAATATAGCCCCACGGATTGAGGGACAGACCATCTGTCGTATTGGTCAAAATCGGATTTGCACCTGATCCGACGGCAACAACCACCATATCACAGTCCATTTCAAACTCTGAACCCTCAACTGGAACCGGCCGACGCCGGCCGGAATCATCCGGTTCGCCCAGCTCCATTTTGATACATTCCATACCCGTAAGACGCCCCTTTGCATTTCCAAGATATTGGGTCGGAGTGGTCAACAAAAAAAGTTCAATCCCCTCTTCTTCAGCATGATGAATTTCAGCATTCCTTGCCGGCATCTCATCTCTTGATCTTCTGTAAACGATCTTGACGCTTTCCGCACCAAGGCGCATGGCAGTTCTCGCAGCATCCATGGCCACATTACCGGCACCGAGTACGACAACATTTTTGCCCTTTGGAATGGGTGTATCATACTCGGGATAGCGATATGCTTTCATAAGGTTTGCACGGGTCAGGTATTCATTGGCCGAAAGAATACCCACAAGATTTTCACCGGGTATATTCATAAACCTGGGTAACCCTGCACCCACACCAATATAAATAGCATCATAACCTTCTTCAAAAAGCTCATCAAGACTGACAGTGCTGCCGACAACAGCATTACACTTAATTTTCACACCCTGACGTTCCAGAAAACCAACTTCCTGGGCTACAATATCTTTTGGCAGTCTGAACTCGGGAATTCCATAAACCAGTACACCGCCCGGTTTATGGAATGCTTCTAAAATGGTCACATCATGCCCTTTGGCAATCAGATCGCCGGCTACAGTTAAACCGGAAGGCCCCGAACCAACAACAGCAATCTTTTTACCGGTTAAATCCTGCCGGGGCGGGAGCGCACCAGTTCCTTGAGTTCTTTCATAGTCTGCTGCAAAGCGCTCCAGATTACCGATGGCAACCGGGTCACCCTTTTTTGCAAGAATGCACTTACCTTCACACTGAATTTCCTGGGGACAAACGCGACCACACACTGCCGGCAGGCTGTTCTTTGTCCATAGGTTTCTGGCGGCACCCGTAAAATCTTTATCAGCAATCAGTTGAATAAATTCCGGGATGTTTACACCAACCGGGCACCCTTCAACACATCCGGGCTTTTTACACTGCAAACATCTTCCGGCTTCTATTACAGCCGCCTCTTCAGTATATCCGATAGGTACTTCATCAAAATTTCTGCGTCTTATATCTGCTTCCTGCTCCGGCATGGGTTGCCTGGGAACCGGTTTTTTCTTTTCTTTTTCAGACATTATATCCTCCACTGAACCTAATCAGCTCTTCTTTGGTTTTAGCTGTTTAAGCTTTCTTCATCTGTTCAATTTTACAAAATTCATCATAACATCGCTTTTCCTCTTCAGTATAAGCCTGAAGGCGCAACATCAGTTCATCAAAGTCAACCTTATGACCATCAAATTCCGGACCGTCAACACATGCAAATTTGGTTTCACCACCGACTGAAACGCGACATCCACCGCACATACCCGTACCGTCAACCATAATCGGATTCAGACTTACCATTGTCGGTACATTAAAGTCTTTTGTAAGCTTGGAAACAAATTTCATCATGGGAACAGGCCCGATCGCAACAACCAGGTCAATTTTCTGATTTTCCAGAACCGTTGTCAGGACATCTGTTACAAAACCATGATGACCGTAAGAACCGTCATCAGTACAGATATGGAGTTTATGTGAAGCGGCTTCCATCTGTTTTTCCAGTATAAGAAGATCCTTGTTTCTGGATCCGACAATACTGATAACATTGTTGCCAACCTCTTTAAGTGCTCTTGTAATAGGATGAAGCACTGCAACACCGGTACCACCGCCCACACAGACAACTGTACCCAGTTTTTCAAGATGGGTTGGTTTCCCCAATGGCCCGATAATATCCAGATATTCATCACCCTCATCAAGGCTTTTAAAAAGGGCCGTACTCTTACCAACAACCATATAGATAATTGTAATTGTTCCCTTTTCAGGATCAGTATCAGCCATGGTCAGAGGAACCCGCTCTCCTTTTTCATTGGCCTTCAATATTACAAACTGGCCGGGTTTGGCCTTTTTGGCTATAAGCGGCGCTTCAATTTCATTTAAAATCACCGTTCCGTTTGCCATCTCTTCCCGTTTTACAATTTTAAACATATCAATCCTCCAGGCCGAAATTCGGCATATTTATTACATGTGTACCCTCAACAAATTCGCAATCGAAAAAGTCATTTATCAGAAAACAGTGTCTCTTTCCATAAAAATAAATCCTTAACTTGAATTTTTACGATAACAATGTTATTTGGCGATGTCGATTTTTTAATGCAAACTTAAATTGTTAGTTAAAACGTAAATATTTTTATTAAACAAATAAGTTTTTTTACGATGCTTTGCGATATTTTAAGCTTTGCGATATTTTAATTCAGGATTCCTATGAAAATTTTTGATACACACTGCCATATAGATGACCCGGCTTATACCCATATTCCTGATGTTATTGAACGTGCCAGACGTTCCGATGTAATGTCTGTCATGATTGCCGGTGTAGATGCCGAACGTTCTGAGAAGGGTATTGTGCTGGCAGAAAAATATCAAAATGTCTATGCGGCTGTGGGTATTCATCCCCATGATGCACAAACCTGCAGTGAATCAATTCTTGAAAGACTTAAGTCCCTGGCTTGCAGCCATTCAAAGGTAAAGGCCTGGGGTGAGATCGGCCTGGATTTCAACCGAATGCATTCTCCCCAAAAAGATCAGGAAAAGTGGCTGGCCCGTCAACTTGAAGTCGCTAACTCACTAAACCTGCCTGTCATTTTCCATGAAAGAGACAGTGAAGGAAGACTTTACGAAATCTTAAAAACATTTAAACCGTCCTATAATGGCGTCATCCACTGCTTTAGTGGGGGCAGTACGGACCTGAAAAACTTCCTCGGACTGGGGCTTTATATCGGGATAACAGGTATCCTTACCATAAAAGGACGTGGTGCAAAATTACGAAAACTTGTGAAGGATATGCCACTTGATCGCATTGTGATTGAAACTGATGCGCCCTACCTGACACCGACACCTGAAAGAAACAGACATAAATTAAATGAACCGGCATTTGTTAAAACAGTTTTATATAAGCTTTCAGAAATAACCGGCATCGAGCCGGAGCCTTTATCCGAAACAATATGGGAAAATAGCTGCAAACTTTTTAATATTAATCCTGCATAAAAAACAGGCACCCCCGTTTCGAGAGTGCCTGTTCAGATTTATTCTTTTTTCAATACTTATTTGACGTCAAACTCCACTTCAACTTCAGCAAGTGTCTCATCCAGCCTGGCAAGAATTGTGTCAATTGTTTCATAGGACAGAATTCCCGGAGGTTCAATACGGTTAACCATGGCATTATTCAGTGTGCCGCCGGTCATAACACCACGTTTGAACAAACCCTTGGAAACAGACCAGCCCATTTCAGCTGTCCGGTATTCGATACCAATCAGGAAGCCCTTACCTCTGATATCAACAATAAACTTATATTTCTCCTTAAGTTTGGCCAGCTTCTCCATGAAGTACCTGCCCTTTTCATCAATCTGTCCGGGCAGGTCATTTTCAATGGTATATTTAATTGCAGCAATAGCAGCGGAACATGCCAGCGGGTTTCCACCAAAAGTAGGTGAACCCAGGACCCACGGATTATCCTTAATATCATCTGTATAAAGGTGCGGACGGGCTACAATACCGGTAATCGGCATAACACCGCCGCCAAAGGCTTTACCAAATGTCATAATATCCGGTACAACATCATAGTAATCCGCAGCCCACATGGTTCCTGTCCTGCCCATACCGGTCTGGATTTCATCAAAGATCAGAAAGACTTCATATTTATCACAAATTTCTCTGAGTTTTTTAAGGTAGCCTTCGGGCGGCAGAATAATACCCGCCTCGCCCTGAATCGGTTCAACAATCATGGCTGCCACGGTTTCACCAACTGCAATCAAATTTTTGATAGCAGCTTCTGCTGCGTCGGCATTTCCGAATTCAACGTGCTGAACGCCCTGAATAATCGGCAGATAAGGTTTTCTATAGGTACCCTTACCCGTACATGAAACAGCACCTAAGGACTTTCCATGAAAACCGTTTACGGTAGAAATATAGTAGTGTTTGCCTGATGCCAGGCGTGCAAGCTTCAGCGCCATTTCTACAGCTTCAGCGCCGCCATTACAGAAAAATGAATACTGCAAATCACCAGGCGTAATCATGGCAACCAGTTTGGCCAGATAGCCTCTCAACGGATCAACCAGTTCCTGGCTGTGAAGTGCATATCTGTTCAGCTGAGCCTGGACAGCCTTAACGATTTCAGGATTTCTGTGGCCGGCAGTATAAACACCAAAACCGCCAAGACAATCTATGAATTCGTTCCCCTTTGTATCTCTGAAAGTCTCCATAGAGTCTTCCCACTCAACAAATGTCGCGTCCGTGGATACGGATTTACGATAAGTCAACCAGCCCGGATTTACATTTTCATTAAAGTTATCAATTGAATCATCAATGATCTGCTGTTTTTCATCTTCTGACAGGCCATCCTTTAAAATATAATCTAATACCCGGGAGGCTTCTTTTAATACAGCTTCTTTATTCATACTCATTTTAATCTCCTTTAAATCTAAAATTTTTAATTAACCTCTTGAAACTGTTCTAAAAAACGTAACTATACCTATCCCCTCCCTCGGGTTCCGATTAAATTCATTGTATTTTTATCCGGCTAATTTATGAATAACAAAACAGAAGTGTCAAGTAAAAAACTTTGATAAATCTTATCACAGTTCTTCATAAGTCATAAAAAATAGCTGCACAAATGGCTTTATAGGCTAATATTATAATAAATATAAAATATTTTTTACTGCCGATCTTGTGCTTTACAAAATTGAGCTAACAAAATTGAGCGTGCAGATTGTTTTTTGGTTTTCAAAAGGGCAATATCGTCAATTTAAAAAATGGGGTGCAGTTTATGTTTAAAACCATTATGATCATGTCAAGGCAGTTAAAACCTATATGCTGAGGTTAAAGGATAACATCGATCTTCAAAAATTTTCCTGACCGATCAAAACCCTGTATTAAACCTCAAAGCCTCATTTTTTCTGCCATTATTTTTCAGTTAGCCATTATTATGGGATGCTATAATTTTAGCTGTGATGCCGGTTGTGCTATAGCCTTCTAAAAGCGGAACCAGTTCAATCTTTCCGCCATAGGCTTCAACCACTTCCTTTCCGACAACTTGATCCGGTCGATAATCAGCACCTTTTACAAGCGTATCCGGGGTAAGTGCTGATATCAGATTAAGCGGCGTATCTTCATCAAACAGTACCACCATATCCACACATGAGAGCGCACTTAACACCGCAGCCCTGTCCTGCTCAGACAAAATCGGCCGGCTTTCCCCTTTTAACCGCCTGACGGATGCATCTGTATTCAAGCCGACGACAAGACGGTTGCCAAGCGCTTTTGATTTATGAAGAAGATCAATATGCCCCGGATGGAGCAGATCATAACAACCATTTGTAAAAATAATTTTATCCCCGGACGTTCGCCATGACCGAACCTGAATTTTTGCAGCATCCAGCGCCATCACCTTGACAGGATGAACAGATACATCTGCGCCCGATATTTTACAGGCTGTTTCAAGTTCCGAATAGGATATGGGTTGTGTGCCAAGTTTACCAACAACAATACCTGCAGCGACATTTGCAACCTCTGCCGCTTCTGAAAATGAATATCCTGCCGACAGGCCTGCCGCAAGCGTTGCTATAACCGTATCACCCGCACCTGAAACATCAAAAACCTCCCTGGCCCGAGCAGGAATAATCTTTAGCGGCTTATCTTTACCAAACAGGCACATACCCTCAGCGCCTCGTGTTACAAGCAGCCATTGCAGTTCCTGCTCTTTGATAATGGATTCAGATGCCTTGATAAGCATCTGCTCAGCCAGTTTAACATCTTGCCCGGCCACCATTGCCAGCTCTGCAGTATTAGGTGTAATACAGGTTGCACCTTTATACCGATCCCAATCGGTATCCTTGGGATCAACAAGTACCGGAACATTATTGGAATTACAAAACGCTATAATTCTCCTGCAAAGGCCGGGTGTTTTGAATATTCCCTTTCCATAATCCGACAGAATGACCACATTGAATTTTTTTATATTTGATTTAAGCGCACTAAAAAGATTTTTACTTAAAACATCTTTGATTTCATTAGGTTCTTCTTCATCAAGACGGAAAAGCTGCTGTCCGCTTGCCATTACTCTTGTTTTGGTTATTGTGGGCCTCTCGTTATCCGTAATAAGATAATTACCGATATTTTTCTCATCAAATATTGCTGTAAGCCGCCGTCCGGCATCATCTCCTCCGCAAATACCAATCACAGCAGCCTGGCACCCCAGTCCGGAAAGATTGGCGGCCACATTTCCGGCACCGCCCAAAACCTCTGATGTCTCCATAGATCGAACAACCGGCACAGGCGCCTCAGGAGAAATACGTACAACTTCACCCCACAGGTATCGATCCAGCATAACATCGCCCACAATCAGCACACGTGACTTGGAAAGCAATTTCAGATTTATAGCCATTTTCTCCTCAATGCCCGATAGCTCAGATATCAATAATAAACTTAATACGTTGCATCTGCCTCATAAATTGCTGCCGCCAGCAATGGTATCATAATCTCATGATGGCCTGTTATTGCATAACCGTTGCCGCCTTCCAGGACAGGCCTGTTGACGATATTAACCCCGGGTCTGTAATGTTGAATCATATCAAAATTTGCTGTTGTAAAATTTTTTACACTATTTCCAAGGTTCCTTGCAACGGCAAGCGCCTTTAAAAAAACTTCCGGCATTATTACAGCACTACCCAGATTCAGGACGACACCACCGTCGCCCAATCCTGCAACAGTATTGGCAAAAATCCTGAAGTCGCGCAAAGAGGCTTCACCTATTGCTGCTCCATTTGCACTTGAGTGCTGATGTACTATATCGGTTCCGATTGCGACATGAAGTGTATAGGGGATACCAAGCTTATAGCATCTGTGAATTAATGCACGCCCCAGATAAGAAGGAGCCTCTTCTTCCAGCAGGCTGCCAACTGATTCTCCAAAACCGTCACAATTCCGGGCAGCATTTTTTGCAGCAAGATTGACAAGTGCCGCCGTATCTTCCGCCATTCCAAATGAACCATCAGCCAGTTGAGCGGCAACATCTTCGGATGTATGGCCAAACCGGGCCAATTCAGTGTCATGGATTGCTGCTGAACCATTGGATGCAAAATGTGTAATAAAGCCGTTTTCTGCCAAATCTGCCAGAACCGGGCTGCACCCGGTTTTTATAACATGCCCGCCGAACATAATAATAACGGGTTTACCTTTTTGCTTTGCCCGAACCACATCACGGGCAATCGCCTTAAAATCATCTGCCTTAAGGTTTGAGGGTAGAGAATCAAGAAATTTGGATATAGTCATTCCCGCACAAATCGGAGATGCTTCATTTTCTGTTGTAACTTTGGAAGCACGTGTGGTCGCTGAATATGTTTTCAGATCCTTTAAATCAATTTCCTTATATCTGCTCATACAACTTATCTCCAGATCATTGTTTTATCCATTTATCTCTATCCATTGACTTCCATACTGTCAACTCAATATGCCTGATAATATTAAATAATTTTGTACCCGGGTTGACATCTTAAGGAGAAGGGATCTGATCAAAAGTCAAGGTAAAGGTTGTGCCCCGGCCTACCTCACTTTCAACATCAAGCCAGCTTCCATAGGATTCTACAATGCTGTGAACAATGGAAAGCCCTAAGCCGGTTCCCCTTGGCTTGGTGGTAAAAAATGGATCAAAAATTGACAACAGGGTATTCTTATCAATACCATCACCATTATCTTTGATTTTAACAATAGCTTTTTGTTTACTATTATAAATATTAATTTCAATTTTTCCGTTATCCGATAGTGCCTCTGCTGCATTTAAAAGCAAGTTCCATAAAATCTGGCGTAAATGGGTCGGATCCATTTCAATCCATATCCCGTTTACCGAATCGCTACTAAAATCTATAGAACCGCAACAATTTTTATCTCGTTTAAAAATCGTAATGGTCTCCTCAATAATTTCACCCAACTCAAGTGGAATGCCTTTTGCGGAAGGAGGGCTGGCAAATAGAAGAAAATTATTAACCAGTGCACTTAATCGATCTGCCTCACGCAAGGCGATTTGCATCAGTTTATCCTGATCAGGGTTATACCGCACCTCTTCTTTAAGCATCTGTATGGATCCCGAAAGAGATGCCAGGGGATTTTTAACTTCATGAGCAAGGCCGGCCGCCATTTCACCTATTGCCGCCAGTTTCTCAACTCGCTTGACACGAGCTTCCATGGCACTCAATGCCCGGTTGGTCTTTCTGACCTGTTCCGATAACAAACCACTCAGAAAAGCGACTGCAAAGCCTGCCACAACAACTATCAGGCTTTTGTAGCTGACATATGTCCAGTCTAAAGAAAATGCAGTAAGTTTATCAGAAATGACATAAGGGTTTAAAATTCCAACATATTCAAGAGTTACAACCGTGCCGTATTGAATACTGCAAAATGCGGCAGTAGCAAAACTCCCCCACCTGAAAAGCAGAGTGCTGGAATATACGATTACAAGTAAATAGAGAAACGAAAAAATACTGGAAAACCCGCCAGTTAACACAATAATAAAAGTTACGATGAATGTATCAAATATTATCTGAATGCCGGCAAACAAAATACCATTTCTGACTCGTAGCAGTATTAAGGAATATATAAAAGAAAGTAGAAATATTCCAATAATCAAACCGTATAAAAGTAAAAGAGATGGCGATTGGGGGGAGGGTTCACTTTTAAGCTGCAGTACAATTGTTGAACCAAGGAGTAACGAGGTAAATAAAACCCTGAAAAATGTCAGCCATTTAAGTTTCTGAAAAAAATCATTTTCGAGCTTTACATTAGAATAGTCCATATTCAGGATTTACATAATTCCCTTACAATGCATAAACGCCAGGCTTCCACCTGACGTTTACACAATAACATATCGTAAAAAATTTAAATGGCACCGGCAATTTTAAATATTGGTAGATACATAGCAATTACCAGTCCGCCGATTGTAACACCAAGAAAGACAAGCATAAAAGGCTCGATAAGGGCTGTAATGTTTTCTACAGCCTGATCCACCTCTTCATCATAAAAATCGGCAATTTTTTCAAGCATTGCATCTATGGCCCCCGTTGATTCACCCACAGCAATCATTGAGCAGACCATTGCAGGGAAAACGCCGGTTTCGGATAAGGGCTCAGCCATTGTACGCCCTTCAGAGATACCGGACCGTACACCATAAACTGCTTTTTCTATCGTTTTATTCCCTGCTGTTTTCGCTACAATATCAAGAGCATCTAAAATTGCCACACCACTTCCCAGCATGGTTCCCATGGTTCTGGTAAATTTTGCAACAGCAACCTTTCTTACAAGGATACCAAAAACCGGCATTCTTAAAAGGAGATCATCTACTATAATCTGACCCTTTGGTGTTTTATAGAATTTTTTAAAGGCAAAAATTAAAATCCCAATTCCGAGAACAATCCAAATTATATTATCTTTAAAAAAATCACTTAATGCGACAACAATTTTAGTCGGTACAGGCAAATCTCCACCAAAATCGGCAAACATTTGCTGGAAAACAGGGATTACAAAAACTAAAATTACAATAAGAACGAGTACGGCAATACTAAGCGTAACCACAGGATAAACCATGGCGCCCTTGACTTTGGCTTTTAGCTTGGCAGCCTTTTCCATATAGGCTGCAAGTCGCCTCAAAATGGTATCCAGAATACCGCCGGCCTCACCGGCTGCAATCATATTTACAAAAAGATCATCAAAATGTTCCGGGTATTTTTTTAATGCCTCCGCAAGCGTCTCGCCACTCTCAACGGAGTCCTTTATCTTTTTCATGATCACTTTAAATGTCTTGTTTTCACTCTGCGCATGCAATATCTCAAGACACTGAATAATCGGAAGGCCGGCATCGATCATAGTTGAAAACTGTCTTGCAAATAATATGATATCACCCTGTTTTACTTTAGGCTGAAGAAAGCTGACATTTTCAAATAAATCTTTTGGCTTTTTCTTTATCTTGGTTGGAACGATTCTTTGTCTGCTCAGGTTAAAACGAACGGCATCGGCTGACGGGGCTTCCATCTCACCTTTTTGAACATCGCCTTTTCTGTTTTTACCTTCCCAAAGAAAAATCGGCATGACATCCCCCTTTTGTATCGGTCATACGGTCAAATGATAGCTACCGGGTAGAAATGAATAAACAGTATTACTAAAAATAATATTAGGTTACAAGCAAAATATGCATTTTATAAAAAATTATACTATTTTTTAACACCTATTCATAAAGTTTATAAAAAACACCTCTCGGCATTTTATGTTCAACAATTCGACTGTTATTAATAAGAATATCGGCATGTGCTTTGACATTTTCTTCTGAAATACCGAGAGACTGTGCAATATCTCTTGCTGTACATGGCCGTCTTTTGATGGTTGAGACAATTGCATGTTCAACATCCATCCCGGCGGAATTTTCCATTGCAGATGTTTTATAGTGCTTTATTATCTCTGCCTTTCCAAGATAGGATGCAATACGCTTCATCTCTACCTCTTCGGCTGTATCAACCCAGGATTCCGTACCGGGCCTGTCCAGTGCATTGAGCTGCACCTGATCCGGCTGGATTCTGTCAAGCATCAATTTTATTTTTTTTAGTTCGTCATCTGCCATATTTATCTTAGGAATAAAAAACACCTCAATAACCAGACTGTTTTTGAACTCCTGTCTCAACTTAACCAACCCATTGCAAATGTCTTCAAGATTCAAAGTTCTATGAGGTCTGTTTATACGAACAAATGTTTCATCCGATACGGCATCCATAGATGCCTTAATAAGATCGGCCTTGAGCAACTGTTTTCGAACCTCAGGCAGATAAAAAAGCGTACCGTTTGTCAAAATTGCGACATTATATTGAGGGTAGTTTTTTTTGATAAAATCAACTATATCTCCAATTCCTTCATGGAGTGTCGGCTCGCCCGAACCTGAAAATGTAATATAATCCAAAGCCGGATCACTCGACAGAAAGTCGGTAAGTTCGCCTATAACCTCATCTGTAGGAACAAACGCTTTCCTTTCAACCGTCAAATTTGTCGTTTTCCCGCTTTCACAGTAAACACAATCCAGTGTGCAGGTTTTGTGCGGCATCAGATCAACACCAAGCGACATACCAAGCCTTCTTGAAGGAACCGGACCAAATATATATTTATACTCTTTTTTATCCTGAGTCATAATTTTTCCTTTAATAAGTTTTTCAGCCATCTACCACAAGCTGCAGAAAACAACAATAGCACATCGTATGAAGAAATCCGTAAAAGCACATAAAAGTGGTTTATTTCCCTGGAGTACACCCAAAAACAGACAACTATTCCGATTAACCCCTTATCTTTTAATGGATTGAGCGCTTTGCCAGATGAAAATCGAAAAGATAGGGTAACTTTTTCAATTTTTCCGGCTTGACACACAAATGGGGTTCAACTATTCTTTTATGTTTGCAAAATGGTTATAATAATTCATATTTTTAGACTTCTTTAAATATAACATAAGGTTGTAAGCCATGGCATATAAAAATACACGGCAGTTTATCGAAAAGCTTGAATCAATGAATGAACTGCACCGAATCCCTGCAGAAGTTGACCCCTATCTTGAGATAACGGAAATTGCCGATCGCATCAGTAAGAATAACGGTCCGGCTCTTTTTTGTGAAAATGTAAAGGATTCAGAGTTCCCTATCCTGATAAATGCCTATGGCAGTTATAAACGGATGGCGTCGGCATTATACTGTAACAGGTTTGATGAAATTGCCGACAAACTGATGGCCCAGCTCAAGATGAAACCGCCGCAGAGTTTCATTGAAAAAATCAAACTGCTTTTTACCCTTAAGGAGATGGCCCATCTGATTCCCAAAAAGGTGAAAAATGCACCATGCCAGGAAAGAACGTTTGATGCTGCCGGCCCGATGCTTGATGCGCTTCCCATCTTAACATGCTGGCCCGAAGACGGGGGACCCTTTATTACCTTACCCCTTGTAATCACAAAAGATCCTGAACACGGCATGCAGAATATGGGTATGTACCGGATGCACAAATATGACAATAAAACTACCGGTATGCACTGGCAGTATAACAAAGACGGTACACGTCATTTTGATAAATACAAAAACCTTAATAATAAACGGATGGATGTTGCGGTGGCCATAGGTGGGCCACCGGAGGTAACCTATGCCGCCACAGCGCCCCTGCCGCCGGATATTGATGAACTCATACTGGCTGCATTTATCTCTTCAAAACCGGTTGAAATTGTTAAGGCAAAAACGGTTGATCTGTTTGTGCCGGCTGAAGCCGATTTTATTTTAGAAGGTTATGTAGATCCGTCAGAAGAAAGGATAGAAGGGCCGTTTGGCGATCATACCGGGTTTTATTCGCCTGCGGATATTTATCCCGTCTTTCATGTAACATGCATTACCTGTAGGAAAAATGCTGTTTATCCAACAACTATTGTGGGCAAACCGCCCATGGAAGACTGTTACATGGCCAAGGCTACCGAACGCATTTTTCTGCCGATGCTCAAAATGGTCGTACCGGAAATTGTAGATATGGAACTGCCTCTTGAGGGTGTTTTCCATAACTGTGCGCTGGTTTCGATTGACAAAAAATATCCCGGAGAGGCCAAAAAAGTTATCAATGCCCTCTGGGGGTTGGGCCAGATGGCCTCCACAAAATTTGTTGCTGTTTTTGATAAAGATATTGATCTCAGGGATTACAGCACAGTAGTATGGAAACTGTTGAATAATGTAGATCCCAGGCGGGATCTGCTGATGTCCGAGGGTCCTCTGGATGCACTTGACCATTCTGCACCATTTGCTAATTTTGGTGGGAAAATGGGGATAGATGCCACCCGAAAAACACGTGAAGAGGGCATGGGCCGCGACTGGCCGAATGAAATCACCATGTCGGATGAGATAAAAGATCGTGTTACAAAACGCTGGAAATCATATGGATTTTAAGACATTTTCAAAACTGATCATGATTGAGCAGACGCTTTTTGCTCTGCCCTTTGCATATATCGGCATCCTTTTTGCCGGCGGCGGCACCTTTACGACATGGATTTGGGCAACACTTGCCCTTTTTGCTGCACGAACAGCAGGAATGTCCTTTAACCGGGTCATTGATGCACGTATTGATGCCAAAAATCCCCGAACACAAGACCGCCAGATTCCCAAAGGAGAAGTAAAGCCTTACATTGTCTGGCTGCTTGCAATTCTGTCATGTCTTCTGCTGGTATTTTCATCATACATGCTGAATACACTTTGTTACTATTTATCTTTTCCGGCCATATTTTTACTTTTTTCCTATTCGTTTTTCAAAAGGTTCAGTTCCTCTGTCCATTTTTATCTGGGTGCGGTTGAGGCTGCAGCCCCCATGGGCGGGTATCTTGCCGCAACCGGTCATTTTACAATCGTGCCCTTTATTCTCGGCATAGTGATCTTAACCTGGATTGCAGGCCTTGATATTGTTTATTCGCTGCAGGATATGGATTTTGACAAAAAGGAAAAGCTTCACTCCATTCCCGTTAAATATGGCCGTAAAAAAGCTATCAAGATATCAACCATCTGCTATATGTCATGTCTGGCTGCACTTATTATTGCGGGCTTGCTGGTCGACATGGGCAAGCCATACTGGATATCCATCATTGGCATTTTACTGATTTTCACTTACCAGCAAATACTGGCAAGGCAGAATGACACACCTGTTGCGGTCAAAAAATTTTTTAAAGCCAATATGCTGATTTCACCGCTTCTTTTTGCCGGTGCGCTGATTGATTTACTGGCAAGATGAGTGAATCTATGAACTGTCGAAAAATATATTTTAACAGGAGGCGATCATGATTGTCGTTGCCATTTCCGGTGCAAGCGGCCCTATTTTAGGCATCCGGCTTATAGAAGAACTCCTCAATGCCGGTAAATCCGTATCTGCTGTTGTTTCAGACCCTGCAAAAAAGATCATCGAGTACGAAATCCCTGATCTTGAGGGACACACCGACTCTCTCAGGAACATAATCGAAAAACGCGGCATTGCAAAAGAAACCGCCCTTTTTGAAGAATATGATAACCGGAATTTTTTTTCTCCGGCAGCCAGCGGCAGTACCCGAATCGAGGCAACAGTGGTTGTTCCCTGCTCCATGAAAACCCTGGCAGCCATTTCACACGGATACGCAGATACCCTGATTACACGTTCAGCAGATGTGGCCATAAAAGAAAAACACCGGCTGATCATTGTCCCGAGGGAAACGCCCATGAGCATTATCCATATTGAAAATTTACAAAAAGTTGCACGGGCCGGTGCAGATATCGTCATGCCGGTGCCCGGCTTTTATACCCGACCCAAAACAATTGAGGATACAGTGGACTTTATTGTTGGAAAAATTTTAAACCTGCTGGATATCAATCATAATCTATTCAAAAGCTGGGAAGAATTAAGCAAAGATTTGATACAATGATATTAGAAAGTATTCAAAATAAAACGCTCAGGCAAATCGCCGAAAAAGTAATGGGCAATACACCGATCAACGAATCTGATGCCCGATATATGCTCACAACCAGTGACATATTGGATCTTGGTACTATAGCACACCATATCCGGTCTGAACTTCATGGCGATATTGCTTTCTATGGTGTAAATATGAATCTCAACTACACCAATATTTGTGAGCTCCGCTGCCCTCTTTGTGCCTATTCGTGTGACAAAGACGACCCTCAGGCATTCCTGTTATCCCATGAAGAAATCGAAAAACGGGTAACGGATGCAGTTTCAACAGGCATTGATGAAGTGCATATCGTGGGTGGTATCCGTCCGGATCTCAAGCTGGATTACTTTGAAGAGATGCTCAGGATTATCAAACGAATCAAACCCGATATGTTCATTGTCGCCTTCACTGCAGTGGAATATGACTATTTCGCACGGGTCAATAATATCTCTGTAGAAGAGGTTTTTGACCGGCTCATTGATGCCGGTGTCGGTGCGCTTCCCGGCGGCGGTGCCGAAATTTTTGCACCCCATATCCGCACCATTATTGCACCGGACAAGATCCCCGGGAAGCGATGGCTTGAGATTATGCGGATTGCCCATAACAAGGGTCTTAAAACAAATGCTACCATGCTCTATAATCACAATGAACGGGTGGAAGATATTGTGGATCATCTCGCTAAACTCAGGGAACTCCAAGATGAAACCGGCGGTTTTAAAACCTTTGTGCCCCTGCCTTTTCATGATGCCAACACACAGATCAAGGCAAGACGTGCTCAGACAACCGGATTTGAGGATATCAGGATTTATGCAACCGGTCGTATTTTTCTGCATAATATGCCTCATTTAAAGGCACTCTGGATGTATCTCGGGGAAAAGATGGCCCAGATACTGCTTCGATTCGGTGTTGATGACATCGGTGCAACCTACTATAATGAAAAGGTGGTACATGCCGCCGGCGCTAAAACACCTGACTATGGATCTGAAGCTTATCTGAAAAGGCTTATCAGTGATGCCGGTTTCAAGCCGCAACGAACCACGGCAAGTTACAACCGGCTTGGTACCGGAGAAAAATCATGAAACTGGGATATATCAACTATCTGAACTGCTATCCGTATTATTATCACATGTTTGAAAAACAGCCGGTGAACGGCATCAATATTGTGCCGGGCTTACCCGGGCGGCTCAACCGGAAAATGTCTGCCGGAGAGCTGGATATGAGTCCTGTCTCCTCTGCATCCTGTGCTGATATGGCACCGGATGTTTATGTTTTGCCGGACTTTTGCCTGAGTTCGGTCGGGTATGTCGGTTCTGTTATGTTGTTCAGTAAAGAGCCGATAGAAGCACTGGATAAAAAAAAGATCGGCCTTTCAAGTGCATCCCATACAACCGTTACACTTTTAAAAATAATTCTGAAAAAATATTATAATGTTGATCCGGTTTACTTGGCCGCCGGGCCAAAACCGGATCTGAACGGTGTGGATGCCTGCCTTGTAATCGGCAATCATGCCATGGTTAAAATGGATGAACCGGCACCATATACTTATGATCTGGGTGATCTCTGGCTCAGGAAAACCGGATTCCCGGTTGTATTTGCCGTTTTTACAGTACAAAAACGTGTGGCAGACAAATATTCAAAAGAAATTGAAGATATCAGACGATCATTCAGATTATCCCTGGAAAGCATGAAAAGCGAGCGGGAGAAAGTCATTTCTTGTGCCGGTGAAAAATATCCGGATATCATCTATGATCTGGACAAATATTTTTCACGTCTTCACTACTCATTTTCGGATGACTTGAAAAAAGCGCTCTCCTTTTATCACGAAATGGGAAATGAGCTGGGATTTTTAAAAAAGATTTCAAAACTGGATTTTTATAAAGTATGATTTTGTTATGGAAAACAAAAAACTCATAAAAAAAATATACGCCGGTAAAAGAATAAGTCCCCGGGAAGCCCTTGAGCTTTTTGATTGGGATATCCTTGAGCTTGGGAAAGCGGCTGATCTCAGAAGAAAGAATTCACTGAAAAGCAGCCAGGTGGGCTTCATCATTGATCGCATTATCAACTTTACCAATGTCTGTGAAGCAGCCTGTAAGTTCTGTGCATTTCATGCGAAAGCCAACCGGATAGAGGAATATAATCTTTCGATGGATGAAATATTCCAGAAGGTCGAAGCGCTTATCGAAGCCGGTGGGTCCCAGGTAATGCTGCAGGGTGGGCTTCATCCGGATTACACAGCCGGCAATTATCTGACGCTTGTAAAATCGGTAAAGGATCGTTTCCCTTTTGTCTATCTGCACTCATTTTCTCCTGCTGAAGCCGTTCATATGGCCCGAAAAAGCGGTATTACGATTGATGAAGTTATCGTAGCCCTGAAATCGGCCGGTCTGGATTCCATGCCCGGTGCATCCGATCTCCTTGTAGACCGTATTCGTAAGCAGGTCAGTCCCCGTAAAATCACCAGAGATGAATGGTGTGAAGTCATTCGCACCCTTGCCGCACATGGCATGAAATCATCAGCGACGATGACATACGGAATGGGTGAAACAAACGAAGAGCGGATTGACCATTTAACCGTTATTCGGGATATTCAGGATGAAACAAAAAACCTGCGTGCCTTTATTCCCTGGTCCTTTTCCCCGGCCAACACCCTCATGGAAGATATTGTACCGGCCACGGGTATGACGTATCTGAAGATTGTTGCCATCTCACGAATATTTCTGGATAACATACCTTATATTCAGGCCGGATGGCTCACCGAAGGTCTGAAACTTGCCCAGATTGCACTTTCATTCGGTGCCAATGATATGGGCGGTGTGTTGACTGAAGAGGTGGTTGTTAAGGCCACCGGCATTAATACGCGAACCAACATTGATGAACTGGTGGATATCATAAAAAATGCCGGCAAAGATCCGGTTCAGCGGGATTCAGAATACAAGGTTATCCGGAGTTTTAAATGAAAAAAGTTGCCATCACATATGAACTGGATAACCGGAACCCCAAAGAACGAAAACAGTTTATTCAAAAACTGTTCAACGTCATTGTTCCAACGTATGATCTTTTGAATCGCCTGCTCTCTTTTGGAATTGATCAATCATGGCGTAAAAAAGCTATACGGCTGATATCGCCCATAGAAAATAAAAGAGTGCTGGATCTCTGCTGCGGTACCGGTGATCTTTCTCTGCTGTTAACTCAAAATAATGCTAATGTATCATCCCTTGATTTCAGTGAAAACATGATTCGACAGGGGATAAAAAGAGAGGCGCTGAAAGGTGATACCGTTGTAGCGGATGCATGCGTTATCCCTTTTAATGACAATTCTTTTCATTCGGCAACCATTGCATTCGGTATCCGTAATATCCCTGATCTGAATAACTTTTTCAAAGAAGTTTTCCGTGTATTGAAGCCGGGTGGAAAACTGGCTATACTGGAGCTGACCCGTCCGGAAAATCCGATAGTTCGCATATTTTACAAGTTTTATCTGCACGGTTTGCTTCCGATCATTGGCGGAATTATTTCAGGTGAGAAAATGGCTTACCGATATTTAGCCAAAACGATTGCCACATTCATAGAACCGTGTGAGCTTCAGGTACTGCTTCAAAAATTCAACTTCATTAATACCCGGCATTATAAACAGACTTTTGGCGTAGCTACTATTACAATCAGTAGTAAAGGAACGCATGATGACTAAGCTGAATCTGGGGTTTTCATCCTGTCCGAATGATACCTTTATTTTTCATGCCATGCTTCATGGATTAATTGATACAAAGGGGTTTCAGTTTATGCCCCATATTCATGATGTTGAGTTATTAAACCAAAAAGCGTTCAGCAAGGAGTTGCACATTTCCAAGCTCTCTTTTTTTGCTTATCTGAGGTTGAGAAATCACTATGAGATTCTTGACTCCGGTGCAGCGTTAGGATTCGGATGCGGCCCCATGCTTGTTTCCAAAAATGAGGATCTTGATTTTTCAAAGGCTCGAATTGCTATCCCAGGAGATAACACAACCGCATACCTCCTGCTGAAGCTATGGAAGCCCGAGATAAATAATGTCTCCGTAACCCGATTTGATAAAATCCTTCCTGGTATTCAGTCCGGTCAATATGATGCCGGCCTTATCATCCATGAAGGACGTTTTATTTATCCCGAATATGGCTGCATCAAAATCGTCGATCTGGGAGAGTGGTGGGAAAATGAGACAAACTGCCCTATTCCGTTAGGGTGTATTGCCATCAGAAAAGATCCGAATACAATTATCCATAAGGAAATTATTGAAAAAATTTTAAAAAACTCCATATTCTATGCACAAAAGGACAGGATCGCTTCAAGGAAATATGTTAAATCTTTCGCCCAGGAGATGGATGATAATGTTATCAACGGTCACATTAACCTCTATGTAAATGACTTTACTGTCTCTCTTGGAAAGCAGGGATACAGTGCTATAAATAAACTTGAGGAGATGGCAAAATGCCGAAACATTCTGTAACCGGTATAGTCATGGCTACCGTTTTTGAGGCTGATCCATTTATCAGGGGTTTATCTCTTGAAAAAACAGCCAATAAACCTTTTACCGTTTATGAAAACAAAGATTTTGTTCTGGTGATTTCCGGCATTGGTAAAATAAATGCAGCAACGGCAACAACTTTTAGCTGCATGAATTATAAACCTGATGTAATTTTTAACCTCGGTGCAGCCGGTGCTGCTGACAAGTTGCATCCACTCGGTGAAAATTACCATATTAACAATGTCGTGGAACTTGATCGGCCATCATTAAAAACCGGTAATGCGTCTTCAGTAAGACCAGACATAATCAACGGTTTTAATAAAGCGACCATTGCGACACAGGACAAAGCGATATTGAAAGATGAGGAACGAATAAAGATTTCTGCTGCTGTAAACCTTGTTGATATGGAAGCCGCTGCCGTCGTACAGGTATGCAAAAAGTTTAAAACAAATTGCTACCTGTTTAAGTTTGTAAGTGATGTCCCCGGGCATGATATGGATAATCATATTATAGAAAATATTAAAAAATATCGCCGTAGTTTTTATCTTTTTTTTAAAGATTCCGTAGTGCCTCTTATTGAAGCCGGCCTTAATCAAAAAAAATAGATTTTCAATAAAATGAATAATTCCAGCCACTCAAACCAGTTTCATCATTACTTAAAACAGTTGGTCGGCAAATGGCAGACATCCGGTGAACCCTTCAGACCCGAGCTGGAAGTCGAGGCAAAACATATAATTAAATGGAAACAGGAAAACCATATCGACAGTCTCTGGGAAAAGCCTCCGTTGATGGTAACAGCCACCTTAGACGATGGTTGGGGCCTTGGCATGAAGCTTATCCATCTTTATGCCGATGTTGTGGGGCTCAGGATAAATGATCTGGGTCTACGTATTTCACCTGAAAATATTATCGAAACATGCCGATCTCAAAAACCTGACCTCCTTGGACTTACTGTTCTTCAACGATCATCAGAGCCTGCATTGGAAAAAATTCGCCTGAATATTCCACAAAACACAAAGATTGTTGCCGGCGGTGCTATATTTCAGACTGATTCAACTCTTGCAAATCGTATTGGAATTGATTTTGTGGCTGAGAATCTATCCAGGTTTTTGACACACTTACTTGATTGTTAACTGAACCTAATTCATCTATATTATTACTATTATATTAGACTTTTTAAACCGATTAACGCTTTAGGATCAAAAAAATACATTATGATCCTAAATGCTTTGAACCCCAAATAACTTTTGAATAAGAACCCAACAATAATTTCTAAAGGGAGAAAAAATGTTAGAAAAAAAGCCCAAAACTGCAGCAGAATGGCAATTGATGAATGAGTTTCCCCCGAAACCGGAAAACCTTGTTACACTGGCAAATTTTAGCGAAGGCCCGCCTGTCCGCTGGAGCTTCATGCATGTCAGTGAGTTAATACCCTGTGCCGAAGCCCATCGCGGTTATCGGCCTATATATGAAATTCCTGTTCGGAAACAGGATATTAACCATATTGAATTTATTGACATTGAGCAAAAACAATCATCTATTGGTAAAATTCTTGAGCAGACTTATACTGATGGATTACTGGTTATACATCATAATAAAATTATCAGTGAGCAATACTTCAATGATATGAAACCACATTCACGCCATCTGCTGCAGTCTGTAAGCAAATCACTTACTTCGGTGCTGGCCGGCATTTTCATTGAAAAGGGTGAACTTAGTCTTAATGCTCTGAATAGTCATTATCTTCCGGAATTAAAAGACAGTGCATATGGCGATGCGACGCTTCAGCAGCTTCTGGACATGACAGTAGCTGTTGAGTATCTTGAAGATTATGGCAATCCGGATGCAGACGTTACCAGGCATGAAATTGCTGCCGGGTGGCGTGTCCGGACAAATGCGAGCCGGGATGTACCCGAATCACAGTATGAATTTCATCCCACATTAAAGCATAAAGCCGGGATGAAACATGGAGACGCATTTCATTATGTATCTGCTAATACTGATGTTCTGGGATGGCTTCTTGAACGGGTGACGGGCACCCGGTTTACCGAATTATGCAGCCAGGAAATATGGCAATACATGGGTGCACAGGAAAACGCAGCAATGACTGTAGATACATGGGGTTCGGCCATGGCATGCGGCGGTTTTAATCTTACACTGAGAGATCTGGGACGATTTGGCTTAATGATGCTGCACGAAGGTGAACATAATGGCCGTCAGATTATCCCCGGATCATATATCCATGACACACGCTTTAAAGGTGATAATCTCGCATGGCTTAATGCAGAAGATGATCAAATGAGAAAATTTTACCCTCAGGGCTCATATCATAATCAGTTCTGGAATACCGGAAATATTCATGGTGCTTATTTTGGTGTCGGCATTCATGGTCAGTATGTTTATATTGATCCAAAGGCAGATCTGGTTATAGTAAAATTTTCAAGTGAACCCACTGCGCTCCCTGAGCTTATGACTGAAAATACACTGCTTGGTTTCGAAACTATTGCAAAAGCCCTTATTTAAGTATTATGATTTCAAGAAACCCAAATATTTGGCGTCCGGTTAATTAATCGAGGAAGCATCTTCTTATGAAAAACGAATGTAAACTATTCACCGGTGGCCCGATATTGACGGTGGCAGACATTTAAACACAACGATGCTGCCGGGCATGATGTTATCACCTCTGTACTTAAAGATAGTATTAAAAGTGGTAAATTATCATCCGATATCGATCCACTGGCATTAACCTACCTCTTTTTCTCAACACTTGAAAGTTTATGGTATTACAATAATTATGGCTATTTTGGTCAGATCGGATACAACGTGGAAAATCTCATATAATCTCACCTGAAAAGAATGATGGCCGGCTGGCTTGAGTAAGGCCTGATTGTAATTTATACTTTCAGGCACATTACTTGAATCAGCTATATAGTACATCATAACTCTTCAAAAAATCATCTATTTATAAAACGGGATTAGACCTTTAAATCAGGCCATGATAAAAGAGCTCGATGGTTAAAAATAAAAAGTTTATAAGACAGTCTGCTTGTAACAATAGTACCCTTGAAAATGTTACATGCCAAAAGGTACGTCATATCCTTTGTCCTGAATGTAACTTTCGTGACTCATACAAGCTTTCTGATGGCCGAAGAAAATGTAAACGATGTGGAAAAAGTTTACTCATAAACGCTCCATTAGTCGTTTGCCTGTTAAAGTTTAAAAAGAAATTGTCAGACTGTTCTGGCTTATGGTACCGGCTGCCAAGGTGGCTAAAGGCCTTGGCTTAAACAGTAAAACAGTTCAGCGTTATTTTAACCGGTTGTGCTTGAAAATTACCGAAGAAAGCAGGCGATCACTCAAACAATTAGCCGGTGAAATTGAAGTGGACGAATCATACTTTGACGGTGTCCAAAAAGGTAAAAGAGGGCGTGGTGCCGGTGGGAAAATACCGGTATTAGGGCTTCTGAAGCGACATGGTGAAGCCCGGGTGGTATTCCCTGATAAAGTTGATAAAGCCTCACTTCAGGGTGCGATAAAAACTCATATGAAACCCCAATCATGGGTTTATTCAGATGGCTTTCGCGCCTATGACAACTTTGATCTCGAAGGGCTCCATCATGTCCGAATAATACATGATGAAACCTTAGGCCAAGGTAAAACCCATATAAACGAAATTGAAAACTTTTGGGGCTTTATCAAAAGGCGACTTAAAATATATCATGGCGGTTATAAGAAAAACTTTGAACTCTTTATAAGAAAAATGGGATTTCGTTTTAACCACCGTAGTAATCCCAATGTTATCAATGACCTTTATAAAATGCTAAAATTTGATCCGATTTAATGGTTCAATCCCTTTTAATATTTTCAAAATAGCCTTCACTGAAAACTCTTCAGAAGGATTGAAGTTTTGATTTTTAACCCTAACCCATATTGTTGAAATAGATTCTTAATGAATATATATTCCTGTTGACAAACATATATTGTATACAATATACAAAAACTGTTTTAAAAATTCGCATCACGATGTTCAATGCTTGTATTTTTTAAAAGGATAGGCGCATTCAATAAGACAATGACTAAACATTAGACCAAAGGGTATATTTTGAACAAAGATCAAAGGCATAAAAAAAGTTTACGTAGACATGCTTGGTTATGCTAATAGTCACGATTCTTTTATTTATATTGTGCCGATAAGCATCTTAATCTAGTGAGGCGTTAATATCTATGTTCAATTTACTGGGGATACTTAATTTTAAGGAGGAGTGAAATGAGCAGTGAAAAATTTGAAAAAGGTATGAAAATAAGACGCGAAGTGCTTGGGGATGAGTATGTTGATAAAGCTGTTCAGGCAACAACAGAATTTACTAAACCGCTTCAGGAAGCCGTAACCGAAGGATGTTGGGGTACAATATGGACACGGGAAGCGTTGCCAAAAAAAACCCGCAGCCTCATTACCATTGCTATGCTGACTGCAATGAAATGTTCCAATGAACTCAAACTTCATGTTCATGGTGCTCTCAGAAATGGATGTTCAAAAGAAGAAATTCAAGAAGTACTGCTTCAAGCTGTTTTTTATTGCGGCGCACCTGCCGGGATAGACGCATTTAAATCGGTAAAAGAAGTTATTGAAGCTTGGGAAGACTCACCGGATGATTAAAAAGGCACGGGGTTGACACCACACCTTTAATTGTATACAATATACAAATTCGATTTGTTTGGCAAAATAACCGATAATCTTGTAATTATTTAATCATTTATGGATTTAATAAAATGAAAAAAGCTAAGATAAAAACAGAGTCTCTGGCAGATGGCGCAAAGCGTAGGCTTGAAGAGTGGATTGCAACGGAAGAACTATGCCCCGGTCAACAGCTTAAAGAAGAAGAAATTGCTGAATGGCTTGGTATAAGTCGGCCACCTGTCCGCGAGGCCTTTAAAATGCTTGAAAGTGATGGTCTTATTGTCAGAAAACCCCGGTGTGGTGTGTTTGTTACAACTATGACAGAAAAAGATGTTTGGGAAGTTTATACATTAAAGGCTGCTCTCTATGAAATGGCAACAGATCTTGCCATTAAATCTGTTGATGAAAATCAGATCGTCAAGTTGCATGAACTGGTCCATAAAATGGAAAAATGTGTATCTGCTGCTTCCGTTAAATTACTGAAGTTCCAAGGCTTCCACAAGGAGTATCATACAGTAATAATGGATATGGCTGGCAACAATCGGCTTAAACAGTTTGCGAACAACCTGCACAATCAAATCAGACGATACAGCTACAAAACCTTTCAAAATAAAAAGCATCTGCAAGACTCTGTTCGATATCACCGCGATATTGTGAATGCAATAGCAGAAAAAAAATCTGATATTGCCTGTAAATTAATGAAAACACATGTTCTTGAAGGTCTTCATATTTTGATGAAGATTAATATACCCCAAAAGAGAGGTAATCTTGAACTCCCGCGATGGTCAGATCAACCGGATGAAAAATCTGTTGAAAAACTTTCATCCTAAAAAAAACCAACTTGATCAAAAATAATATAAATATAAGGAAATAATATTATGATGTTAGAAGAAGTTAAAAAGAATTACGGAAAGCTCAAGCTATACATTAATGGTGAATGGGTAGAGTCCACATCAGATCAGATTTATGAAGACGTCAATCCTGCAACAGGAGAAGTAATTGGCACATTCCCATCAGCAACAGATGCAGAGGTAACATCAGCCATTGAATCTGCACAAAATGCAATGGAAAAATGGCGGACAGTTCCCCTGAGAGACAAGGCCAGATATCTTTTTGACCTGAGGGGTAAGTTTGAAGAACATTGTGATAAATTATCCAGAATTCTGGTTCAGGATCATGGGCGAACCATTGGAGAAGCCAGGGGAACCATACGCCGATGTATTGAAAATATAGAAACTGCGTGTTCGGCCTTACTCTTGAAGACAAAAGGAGAATATGTCCCAGAACTGGCAAAAGGTGTCGATCAGACATTGTATTGGGAACCAAGAGGTGTTTTTCTGATTATTACGCCCAATAATATTCCCATGCATGCATGGTCTTCTTATGTCCCCTATGCACTTGCCAGCGGATGCCCCGTTATTGTGAGCCCAAGTAAAAATGACCCGATATGTCTTGAAGCAATCTTCAGAGTTGTTGATGAAGTTGATGGATTTCCTTCAGGCCTGATGAATCTTGTTTATGGTGGCCGGAATATCAATGATAAAATTCTGGAGCACCCTGCTATAAAAGGCTTTGGGTTTATCGGTTCATCATATGTCGGGCTCAAGCTGTTTGCTAAAGCAGGTAAACTTGGCAAAGAAGGTTCGGTCAATGGCAATGGAAAAAACCATGTTGTTCTAATGCCTGATACTGATATTGACCTGGCTGTTAACGGACTCCTCCGGGGATGTTATGGTATGGCCGGGCAGCGCTGTTTGGGATCGGATAATATTGTAATCATTGGCGATATTTATGAAAAGTTCAAAGCAAAGTTTATTGAAGCTTCCGGCAAAATGAAATTAGGATATGGTCTGGATGAATCAACTGAGATTGGCCCTCTTGTTTCGGAACGAGGAATGCAGAAAGTTCTCGATTTTATAGATAAAGGTATTCAGGAAGGAGCAAGCCTGCTTCTTGATGGCAGAAATCCAAAAGTTGAGGGACTGGAAAATGGTTTTTTTGTCGGCCCGACCATTCTGGAAAATGTTACACCCGATATGACAATAGGCCGCATTGAATCCTTTGGCCCGGTAGCCAACCTTATGAGAGCTAAAAGCCTGGACGAGGCTTTGGATTGGATTAATAACAAAGATAATTATGGCCACTCTGCATGTGTCTTCACCTCAAATGGATCGCATGCACGCAGATTTACAAAGGAAGCGGATGTCGGCAATGTTGGTATTAATGTACCTGTTCCACAACCTTATGCTTTTTTTCCACTGGGTTCCAAAAACGATTCTGCACTGGGGACAGCCAAATCAAGAATTGACTCACTCAGATTGTTTCTTGATCAAAAAACAGTAACCGAACGGTGGTAATAATTTGGGAGGAAAATATAATGGAAAGTGAAATCCACATCAGGAAGATTTATACTTTCGTTGAAGAGACACATTGTGACGGTACCATAAAAGTTGAAGTTCCGACCCGAAAGGCTGCTGTTGCTGCAGTCTTTCAAAACCCCTTTGCGGGCATCTATCAGAAAGATTTAACGCAGCTATACAAGTATAGCGAAATTCTTGGAGATCTGCTTTCTGAAAAAGCAGTGGCAGCACTTGGAATCGACCCTGAAAAAGTTGAAAGTTATGGCAAGGCGGCCATCGTGGGAGAAAATGGAGAACTGGAACACTGTGCAGCCATTATGCATCCCGCTCTTGGCAAGCCATTCAGAAATAATGTGGGTGGCGGCAAGGCACTTATCCCGTATTCATTCAGGGGGTAGAGACGGACCTCTAACCTGCTGGAATACCTTTTGAAATCTGATAGTTATAACTTATAGAAATAATTATAATAAAACTAGACTTATGGTTTTACATGTGTTAAGTTCAAAATCATGGAGTTT
>JAIPEE010000073.1 GCA_021737275.1 Desulfobacterales bacterium | reverse complement strand
CTTTCAAACAGACATGCCGGATTAAAAAAATAGCGACATTCCCGAAATTGGTCGATACGATTAAATGTTATTTTAAAGAACAAAAACCAGATTTAAGCTGGATATATTGAATTGCTATCTGTACCCCCTGAATGAATACCTTATCCCATCTGCTAAAAAACTGGGATTTCCCGGTTCAGCAATTGATGTCCCGCTGGGTCATAAGGATGCAGCATTTGTCCGATCTCATTTTGATGCCATGGAAGTTAGAATACCTGATGCACCACGAGCCAATGAACTGGTTCTGGTTGTTGCCGTAACAGATTCCGGAAGACCGGCTCCAAGGGTTGGCGGGTTGCAGAAAAATGAATTTAAAGGTGAAGATGGACTCAGATAAAACAAATGTATAATAATCAGATAAAGATATCACTTAAAATAAATGGGCAGGAAAATACTGTGCACGCCCCTCCGGATATTTCTGCCCTGGCCCTTATCCGTGATATCTTAAAATTAAAGGGTAGTAAAGAAGGTTGCGGCATAGGCGAGTGCGGTGCCTGCACAATATTGGTTGATGGGAAATCCGTTAATGCTTGTATCATGTTGGCCGCCCAACTGGATGGCAGGGAAGTTTTAACCGTTGAAGGGTTGAATAATGGCGAAAAGTTGAGCATTGAACAAAATGCCTTTCTGGAAAACCATGCTGTCCAATGTGGATTCTGTTCATCCGGGCTGCTGATGTCTACCCATGCATTGCTTTCAGAAAATCCAAATCCCGATCAAAATGATATCAGGAAAGCCATATCCGGCAACCTTTGCAGATGTACCGGTTATCATCATATTGTAAAGGCCGTCGGTGAGGCTGCCAAACAAAGTGCCGGAGATGAAAACAATGAATAAAACCATTGAGTATATTCGTCCGGCAGATATAAATGAGGCGGTTAATTTCCTGGATCTAAATGGTAATAATACTGTTACCATTGCGGGCGGTACGGATGTAATGATTGACCTTCGATCTGGTGAAATATCGCCTGAATATCTTTTAGATATTTCGCGACTGCCTGACATTCATGGTATCGGAATGAAGGACGGGCTACTCCATATAGGCGCCGGATCAACAATAAATATAATTGCCCGATCTCAGGACGTATATCGATTTGCGCCATCACTTACCAAGGCAACAGAAACCTTTGCTGTCCCTCAAATCAGAAATATGGCTACAATAGGTGGAAATGTAGCACACTGTTCGCCCTGCGGTGATACAGTTCCTTCACTTTTAGTTCATGAGGCATATGCAGTTGTTCACAGTATTAGTGGTGTTAAACATATTCCTGTCAGCGATATTGCCTCCGGACCTTATCTGACCAACATCAAAAAAAATGAACTGATTTCCAGTTTCGTTTTAAAGCCGGTTACAGATAGCCAGTTTTCAAATTTTGAAAAAATAGGTCGGCGAAAGGCGCTTGCTATTTCCAGAATGAATATGGCGGTCATATTAAGCAAGTCAAATAATGGTACAGTTGATTTTATAAGATTTGCGCTTGGTGCTGCCACGCCTGTTTCAAAAAGAATTGAAGAAATTGAAAACTTTTTGATCGGGCAAAAACCTGTTGAAAAAATATTATGGCAAGCCGGAAAAAAACTGGCAGATATTATGGTTGCCATATCCGGAAGAAGACCATCAACTATATATAAAGAAAAAGCAGTGCAGGGCTTGTTTTTGCGTCTGTTACATCCGGTTATAAACTGCAAATGAAGGAAGCAATGACTACCAGTATTGGAAAAAGTATTAAGAAAATTGATGCCGTCGAAAAACTGACCGGTAAGCCGGTTTTTTGTGCAGACTTTGGCTTTGAAAACTCACTTGTATTAAAAGTGCTTCGAAGTCCATATGCACATGCCCTTATAAACAGTATTGACACGGAGATGGCATTAAAAATATCAGGTGTTAAAGGTGTGCTTACTGCAGTGGATATACCGGGTAAAAATGTACTTGGCATCATAAATAAAGATCAACCGCTACTTGCAGAAAACAAGGTGCGTTGTATTGGCGAGCCTGTGGCACTCATTGCTGCAGAAAATGAAGAAGCGGCTGAAAAAGCGATGGCGGCTATTTCAGTTTCCTATGAAGAATTACCGGCTGTATTTTCTGCAGAAGAATCCCTTAAAGAGAACGCTCCTGTAATACATGAAAAAGGAAACCTGCTGGCTAAAAAAACAATTGCCAGGGGTAATGCAGATCAGGAATTTCAAAACTGCGCTGCCGTAATAGAAAACACTTATACAACTTCACATATTGAACATGTCTACCTTGAACCCGATGCCGGAGCCGGATATGTGAATGATGATGGTTTGCTTGTTGTTTATGCTTCTACACAAAATCCACATTATGACCTTAAGGAAATTATATCTCTTCTTGAATTGGATGAACAACAAGTAAGAGTAATTCAAACAGCAACCGGAGGCGGTTTTGGTTCCAGGCTGGACCTTAACCTTGCAGGCTTTGTTGCCCTCGCGCTTTATCATCTCAAACAATCTGTACGGTTGATCTATAGCCGGGAAGAGGTTTTTCTGGCTACCGCAAAAAGACATCCGCTAAAAATAACGATGAAAACAGGTGCAGATAAAACTGGAAAGCTTCTGGCAATCAAAGCAAGAATACTGTGTGACACAGGTGCATACGGATCTTATGGTATTGCAGTAGCTGCCCGTTCTGCAGTCCATTCAGCCGGGCCATATTCTGTTGAACATGTTGATGTTGAAAGTTCATGTGTATATACCAACAATCCTTTTTCCGGTGCGATGAGGGGTTTCGGTGCGCCCCAGGTCGCTTTCGCTTATGAATCTCAAATGGATCTGCTTGCTGATGCTTTGAAAATAGATCCACTTGAAATCAGGCAGGTAAATGCACTTCAAAACGGTTCTGTCACAATTACGGGTCAGAAACTCGAAGAGAGTGTCGGCATCGGTAATTGCATTGAAGCCATCAGGTCTCATTACAAAGATGCCTGTCAAAATCAATTTATAAAAAACACCCGGCCCTATCAGAAAAGAGGTATCGGCATCGGTTGCATGTTGTACGGTATTGGTAATACCGGTACTAAAAACCCTGCATCCGCCAGAATTGAAATTGATCAAGAAGGGACCATAACTGTATTCACGGGATGCGCAGACATTGGGCAGGGTTCTACTACGATTTTTACCCAGATTGCTGCTGAAGTGTTAGGAGTAACAACAGATCACATTAAAATATGTACTGCAGATACAAAGTTTACACCAAATGCCGGTGCAACATCAGCAAGCCGTCAGACATACATATCAGGCAATGCTATAAAACAGGCTGCAGATAAAATGGCAGATACGCTGCTTGATCAAGCAGCATCTCACCTTAATGCCGATAAAGCAAATCTCATATTAACAAATGAATATGCTGTAATTACTAACAATCCAGATAAAAAAGTGAGTTTTTCCGATTTAGCTGTATCCTTACATAAAAAAGAAGATGATACCTGCTGGCACGGATTTTTTGACCCACAAACTACACCATTGGATGAAAATGGCCAAGGGGCGCCCTACGCGACATATGCCTTTGCCTGCCAACTTGCTATTGTATCAGTGGATACACTCACCGGTGAGGTGAATGTTGAAAAAATAGTTGCAGCACATGATGTTGGAAAGGCGATTCATCCAGAACAGGTTAAGGGACAAATATGCGGTGGAATTGCCATGGGCCTGGGATTTGCACTTATGGAAGAATTTGAACCCGGTAAAACTATTTCCATGAAAGATTACCATATTCCAACATCTATCGATATCCCGGATATTGAACCAATTATTATCGAATCAAATGAGCCTTCAGGCCCGTTCGGCGCAAAAGGTGTTGGTGAGCCGGCACTGATTCCAACCTCCCCCGCAATACTGAATGCTCTGAACAATGCACTTGGTGAAAGGATTTACAGTTTGCCAGCCAATCTTGAAAGGGTTTTGGAAGCCTGCATCAAATCAGGCAATTTTGAACCAAAGGAGAATGACAATGAGTAACATACTTTTAAAAAATATTGGCGAAATTATCAGTGGAGATATTAACAATCCCATTCTGAACGGAAATGCCATATTAATCGCTGATAAAAAGATCAGGCAAGTGGGGGCGATAGAAGATATTGACCAGCAGAATGCAGATACAGTAATTGACTGTGCCG
This sequence comes from Desulfobacterales bacterium, assembly GCA_021737275.1. GTDB lineage: Bacteria > Desulfobacterota > Desulfobacteria > Desulfobacterales > JAIPEE01 > JAIPEE01. The sequence continues at coordinate 7,409 of JAIPEE010000073.1, read as the reverse complement.
GTATAACCGTAACACCGGGTCTGCTTGATTCTCACTGCCACAATGTATTTGGTGATTATACACCCCGGCAAAACCAATCCGGTTTTCTTGAAAGCGCCTTGCATGGTGGTGTCACCACATTTATTTCTGCCGGTGAAGTTCATCTTCCCGGGCGGCCGAAAGACGCAGCCGGTTCAAAAGCACTTGCAATTCTTGCCACTAAATCATTTGAAAATTTTAGACCCGGTGGCGCAAAAGTAGAAGGCGGTGCTGTCATCCTGGAAAAAGGCTTGACTGAATTGGATTTTAAGGAGATGGCTGAACAGGGTGTCAAAATAGTAGGTGAGATTGGGCTGGGTTCTGTTAAAACGCCTGAAGAAGCCGCACCCATGGTTCAATGGGCCAAAGCTTTAGGTATGACGGTTATGATGCATACCGGTGGAACTTCCATCCCCGGAAGCAGCACCGTAACTGCCGAAATGGTTGTCGATACTGATCCGGATATTGTTTCCCATATTAACGGTGGCCCCACTGCCATTTCACTGGAAGAAGCAAAAAAACTGGTTTCAAAAACCGGGTATGCAATTGAGATTGTGCATTGCGGAAATCCTAAAATAGCCCTTGAAATAGCAAACTACTGTGTTGAACAGAATAAGTTAAATCGAATTATTATTGGTAATGATGCGCCCTCCGGAACAGGTGTTATTCCATTGGGAATCTTGCGTGTTGTCAGTTTCCTTTCAAGCCTTACAAATATTAAACCGGAAGAAGCAATCTGCATGGCCAGCGGCAGTACTGCATGTGTCCATAAATTAACACGGGGTATTATTGCGGAAGGTATGGAGGCAGATCTTGTATTAATGGATGCGCCAAAAGGTTCAGTTGGAGATACAACCTTAAGTGCACTTTCCGCTGGTGATTTGCCCGGCATTTCCATGGTTATGGTTGATGGCGAAATCGTTGTATCAAAAAGCCGTAATACACCGCCACCCAAACGAACACACTCAATTATTTCCGGATAAGTTTATTTAATTTGGAGTTAACATATGAAGGTTATCCAGGATAAATGCATCGGCTGCGCTGACTGTATGCGCAACTGCCCGGTAGAAGCGATCAGGGTAACAAAGAAAAAAGCAGTCATTGATGATCTTTGCTGCACAAATTGTGGTGTCTGTTTTCGGGTGTGTAAAGAAAATGCATTAATACCGGAAAAGAATTGTCCTGAAGGCACAATTGAGTGTAATGCTTGTCCGGTCAAATGCTGGATTCATAATGGATACCTGGGTGCATGCCGCCGCTATAAAAATGAAGATGGTGAGCTTGTTCGCTTAACCCATTTACATTCATTTGATGAAGTAAAGGAAATAGTTTCTCCTGGTCCAAAAGAGGTGATCCGTCATCCGGTTATCACCGGGATCGGTGCAGGCACCACATATCCGGATTGCAAACCGGCACCCTATATTATGGAAGAAAAAAGAGTCGGTATTGACGTTGTTACAGTTGTTACTGAAGTGCCGTTAAGTTACAGCTCTATTATCCTGAAAATTGATACAGATTTCCCTATCGGAAAAGAAGGGGAGGCTATCCTTGTCGGTAAAAAGGTGGTCGGACATCTGGAAACAGAACAGTATGGTTCTAAAATGCTTCATATCGGCGGTGTAAATCGTCTCAAAGGAGAAAACGGTTTTCTTGTTGCCAGAACAATTACTGATATTGCCAACCGTAAAACAGTAAATTTAAAAATTGAAAAGGGCGTCCGTTTAAAGGTCCAGGTTGGTCAGCCGCCAACTATTGATGGCCAGATGATTGAGAAAATGCGTGTTGGATGCGGCAGTGCGACCATCGGGATATTTGCTGAACTGTTCAAAAAGACGGCTGATGAAGTTATTATTATTGATGCGCATATTACCGGCCAGCTCAGTTGTCATGAAGCAGGAAAATTTATTGGCGTACAACCAACCGGAATTTCATTAAAATTTGAAGAGAGTACACCCGGCCGCTATTTTGGTGACCATGGTGATGGGTGGGGCGGCACGTCAATTAGTAATCCGGCAGATATCATCAAACATATTAATATGAAAATTGCCTTGCCGGGAATGACCATATTGATTACTGAAGCAACAGGCCAAAATGGAGCCATGTTTCAAATTAAAGCAAACGGCAGTCTGAATGAAATTCCTCTCACTGAATCAGGTAGTAACGCCTTAAAAACAATCTCAGAGACCTGTGAACCTTCTCTTGTATCAGCCATTTATACAGGTGGTGTTGGCGGAAGTGCTCGGGCAGGCGTCGTAAAATATCCTGCAAAATTGACAAAGGCCGTTCATGATGGAAAAGCGAATCTGACTGTTGGCGGATCTCAGGTATTTGTCCTGCCTGGCGGCGGCATATCATTTATGGCAGATGTGCAGCAGGTTAAAACCGGCGCGTTTTACTGGACACCAACGCCTGCTACAATCTGTCCGGTTGAATATACGATAGAGAAAAAGGATTATGAGAAAATGGGCGGGCATACCGAAGCGATGAAACCCTTCTCCTCAAAAAAACCTGAGAAAAAGTGAGGCCAGACAATTGAACCTCTCGGATATCATCAATATGATTGCTGATGGTCACTGTATTGTTGATTGTGGCCCTATGCTCCTCTCTATCCAGGCGACTAAAAATCAACGTACTCAAACCAGTGCCTTAACAGAGGCTGCTGAAAAATCCATTTCTTTTCTTGAACGGGTTGCAGTTTGGAAAAAAACGCTGAGTATGCCGGTAAAACAAATCTCAAACATTCCCGATGATGAAATTGCTTTACGCATGTACCAAAGTGTTACAGCTGTCGGCGATGAAGATTTAACACCTATGGCGGCAGTTGCAGGAACAATCGCAGATTTTGTTGCAGATTGGCTGTTTGATGAAGGCATGACAAAAGTCATTGTTAATAATGGCGGCGATATTGCAATAAGACTTCGTGATAACGAATCGACTACAGTAGGAATCCGTCCGGACATTCAAAAACCGGATATATCGCATGTAATACAACTGACAGCTGACCAGCCGTCATGGGGCGTTACGACAAGTGGTCTGGGCGGCAGGAGTTTCACAAGAGGGATTGCGTCTGCCATCACAACAATTGCTTACAACGCATCTATTGCAGATGCTTCAGCCACTTCGATTGCAAATGCCTGCTTTGTCGAAGACAAGCAAATTATCCAGATTCCTGCAAATAAGATTGATCCTGATACAGATCTTGCTAATATCCCGGTTACTTTAAATGTTGGCAGTCTTCATCCGGACAAGGTAAAGAAGGCCTTAGGCAGTGCGCTTCAGAAAGCGGAAATTCTCACTGGTAATAGTTTAATAAAGGGAGCGTTAATCTATGCAGGAGACAGCTTTGTAAAGACAGACAATATACAAGATTTATTAATTTCATAGAAAATTAATGATAAAATCAAAGGAGTTCAACATGGCATTTGATTTAACAGGGAAAAAAGTTTTAATTACCGGTGGTACAGCAGGTATTGGTCTGGCCACGGCTAAACGTTTTATCAATAACGGGGCTGAAGTAATTATTTCCGGCCGCCGGGACAATGGTGCTGATATAGCCCAATCAATAGGTGCCCGATTCATCCGTGCAGATATGGCTAAGGATGACGACATCAGGCAGTTATTCAAACAGGCTAAACAACAATTGAACGGGTTAAATGTTGTGATCAATAATGCCGGTATTGGCGGCGGATACAGCACCATAACTGAATCCACTATGGATGAATTTGATAATACTTTTCAGATTAATACCCGTGCAGCTTATCACGTTTTACAACAGGCATGCCAACATATTGAAGATGGCGGCAACATTATTAACACTGCTTCAGTTTCCGGTATGGAAGGCGAAGGCAATGCATCTATCTATTGCGCCACTAAAGCAGTGTTAATTAATTTCACTAAAACTGCTGCAATAGAATTAGCCGCTCGTAAAGTGCGAGTTAACAGCGTCAGCCCCGGCCCTATAAAATCTGAAATATGGGAAGATGAAGAAGATCCCACAGACTGGTGCAAAGTGATGATTCCATTGGCACGTATGGGTGAAGCTGATGAAGCGGCAGCGCCATTTCATTTTTTAGCTGCTGATGACAGCAGCTATATTACGGGTACCAATATTGTTGTTGATGGTGGCTATATGGCCGGGCCCTCGTTGCAATCTGAAACACTGATTTGATGAATAACCCAAAAAAGCAAATCTCTTTTTTCAGTTGTTATATAGGAGAATAAAATGATTTCAGAAACTGAATTAATAAGCTGGAGAAGAATGTTTCATAAAAATCCGGAAATTGGGTTTACTGAATTCTGGACGACAGCAAGAATATGTGAATACCTTAATAAATTACCAAACTGTAAGTTATTATATGGGAAGCGCTTGTATGAAAATTTTCCTGAACCTGAATTATTAAAAAAATGGGATGACAACATATATAAATCCGCTAAAGAACAATATAAAGATGATGAATGGATAAAAAAGCTTAATGGTCGAACCGGACTTATAGCTGTTATAAAGGGAAAAAAAGAAGGGCCTAAGGTAGGTTTTAGGGTCGATATAGATGGCCTTCCAATAGAAGAGTCAAATAAAGCATCCCATATTCCCTTTAAAAAAGGATTTCATTCTACAAATAACAATATGCATGCTTGCGCTCATGATGGGCATATAACCATTGGGCTCGGGTTAGCAAAAACATTAGCAGAAAATGCCGATGAATCAAAAGGAACATTTTATATAATGTTTCAACCCGCAGAAGAGTTGCTTTTAGGGGGGAAAATATTTTCAAAACTGAGTATAACAAAAGAATTGGATTACTTTTTCCCGGTGCATATAGGCATCCCGGAGGAAAGAAAGATAGTATGTGGTTCATCGTACTTTGCAGATAAAAGATACAATATTCTCTTCAAAGGAAGGAGCTCTCATGCTGGTGGATCTCCTGAGGAAGGGAAAAATGCTTTGCTGGCAGCATGCAACGCGATAACCGGTTTATATGGTATCTCAAGACACAGTGGCGGAAGTTCAAGAATAAATATTGGAGCGTTTACATCTAATAATGCCTCGAATGTAATATCTGACAAAGCCCAATTTGAGTTAGATTTAAGAGGGGAAACAGATGAGGTTTGTAAATACTTGAAACAGCAGGCACTGAACATAATTAATGGCGCTTCAAAAATGTACGATGTTGAAAATGAAATAAAGTTCGTAGCAGACGCCGAAACAGCAGTTAATTCCACTGAACTGATTTCAATAGTGCGTCGTGCATGTTTTGATGCCGGTATTGAGAAAAATGCCATTGTAGACCATTCTCTTGACTCAGGAAGTGAAGATGCCACTTTTATCATGAACGAAGTGATAAATAGCGGAGGCTTAGCAACTTATATTGGCATTGGTTCTCCAACATTCGGCGGTTTCCATAATAAGCAATTCGATTTTGACGAAGATGTTCTGTTTCAAGGCGTAAAGATTTTACACAAAATTGCGATGATTATTTCGGAAAGGGCATAGTTGGGGTAACGGAAACGGATCCCGATTTTTTATAGTCTTTAAAAATTTAAATAGTTCGCACCGGAAAACCCCAACGGCATAAAGCTGAGTAAGGGGTTTAGCCTTCGAAAGGATCTGTTTTATAAGGACGGATTACACATTCTATAAAAGTATTGATTCTCAATTATCCGACCCCGTTTACAATGATAGTCTTGATTCCTCACTCTAAACTATCCACAATATGGATATTTCATCTCATAAAAAGTTTATTGAATATCGATCAAAAAATATGTTATTATAAAAAGTTATAAGCCGGTTCTTCGGTGCCGGATAATTTTATGTGCCAGGAGGATTTTTTAAGTTGGAAAAGAAATTACCGATTTCAAATGAAGAATTGAGTAAAATAATTGAAAAACACCCTACCCCGTTTCATCTGTATGATGAAAAAGCCATTATCAATAATGTAAGACAACTTCAAAGTGCTTTTTCATGGAACAAAGGGTTTAGGGAATATTTCGCAGTTAAGGCGACACCCAATCCTTTTATATTAAAGATTTTACAAAAAGAAGGTTGCGGAGCAGACTGCAGTTCTTTAGCAGAGCTACTGCTTTCAGAGCAGAGCAGTATAATTGGTGAAGAGATCATGTTTACGTCAAATGATACACCGGCCGTTGAATTTGTTAAGGCAAAGGAGTTAGGCGCCACAATCAACCTTGATGATATCAGCCATATCTCCTTTCTGGAAAAAGCTTGCGGCATACCGGAACTGATTTCATTCCGCTACAATCCCGGAAAATTGAGAAAAGGCAACTTCATTATCGGTAATCCTGAAGAATCCAAATACGGTTTCACAAGAGACCAGATTTTCGAAGGTTTCAAAATTGTCCGCGACAAGGGCGCAAAAAGATTTGGCATTCATACCTTTGTTGCATCTAATGAACTCGATCCTGATTTTTTTGTGGAAACAGCCAACATGCTGTTTAATTTGGCCATTGAACTTAAAAATGAGATCGGCATTGAGCTTGAATTTGTCAATATGAGTGGCGGTATCGGTATCCCCTATAAACTGGACCAGAAACCGGTAGATCTTGAGTATATCGGCCGGAATGTTCAAAAATTATATAATGAAATGATCATATCCAATAATCTTCATCCCGTGAAAATTTTTATGGAATGTGGCAGAATGATTACCGGCCCATATGGCTACCTGGTATCCAGAGTACTGCATATCAAAAATATTTATAAAACATATGTCGGTCTTGATGCATGCATGACAAACCTGATGCGTCCTGCGCTTTATGGGGCATATCACCATATTACTGTCGTTGATAAAGAGAATGAAGCATGTAATCAGGTTTATGATGTAACCGGATCACTCTGTGAGAATAACGACAAATTTGCAATAGACAGAAAACTGCCTAAAATTGATATCGGCGACATTGTTGTAATTCACGATGCAGGCGCACATGGACATGCCATGGGCTTTAATTATAACGGTAAACTGAAATCAGCGGAACTGCTGCTGCGTAAAAATGGCGCTGTTCTTGAGATCCGCAGAGCGGAAACCATTGAAGATCATTTTGCTACGTTGAATTTTAGAGGACTTGATACGTTTGCTGCTTAATAAATGATAACATTACGCGCATTGGGACGATAAAATACATAAATCCCGAATGCGCGTTTTTTTATAATTTAGCAGCCCCGGATACATTTTCCCAACCTTTCAGAACTCAAAAATATAAATAAAAATGTACTAACCGTACCTCCTGAATGAATACTATTTTTGTATTCATTCAGGGGGTACAGATAGCAATTCAATATATCCAGCTTAAATCTGGTTTTTGTTCTTTAAAATAACATTTAATCGTATCGACCAATTTCGGGAATGTCGCTATTTTTTTAATCCGGCATGTCTGTTTGA
>JAIPEE010000072.1 GCA_021737275.1 Desulfobacterales bacterium | reverse complement strand
TTTACTGGACTTCACTTGCGGTGGCCTCCTGGATAATGTTATTTTTGTTGTAGTAAACACTATATAACCACTATTCATGGGCTTCCGCAAGCTTTTTACTACTTGTTTTACTACTTTTTTATGCAACTACAGGGTAAAGTCCGGCCTTGGCCCAAGGTTGCTGAATTACTATCATCGAAACCTTGAGCAGGTCATGACGATTGAAAAGCCGTTTCTTGATCCTGGTCTAACGCTGTCGGGGCTTGCCGGAAAACTCGGCATGACAACCAACCACCTGTCTCAGGTGATTAACAGCCGGTTTGATGTGAACTTTCATACTTATATAAACCGGTACCGAATCGAAACGGCGAAAAAAATATTGCAGGAGACAACTGAAAAAGGTGTGCTTGATGCGGCATTTCAGTCCGGTTTTAATTCCGTTTCGGCATTTTATGCTGCTTTCAAAAAACATACCGGAATAACACCGGCCGATTTCAGGAAAAAACCGCTTTCAAAGGGATAACAGATAAACGCCAACCAATGTCAGTAATAGCCCTGCACCTTTTAGCAAACTCATTGGTTCATGGAGAAACATCCATGCCAACAACACCGTTATTGCCGGATAGGCTGCCGTAATGGCAACGACCCTTGATACTTCCCCCGATGATATTGCCAGATAGAAAAAAAGACTGCCAAAGGCACCAATAAGGCCACCTAAAATGGCAAGGTAGCAATCCGGATTGTTCCAGGAAAACTGAAAGTGTTTTGCATAAAGAATCATGTATACAGGGTAAACAACGATACTCCCGATAGAAGCAAACAGAAGCAGGTTCTGTGAACTGATAGACCGGGAGGCGATTTTTCCGGTAAAACCCCAGAAACCCCACATTACAGTAACCAGAAGAGATTGAAACAGCCAGTGATTCATAATATTTGCTCCTGAAAATGGTATAAAGTTTGACGTAGACTAAATCTGATAACCTAAAACTAAAGCCTCTTTCAGATTGAAGCAAATACAGGCTCTCTGGAAAAACTTTCTATCTCTGATTGATTCAGTTGGTGCCGCACCATCTCATTATGACCAATGCCAGCGTTTTTGTTGTTTTGATCAAATCATCTACCGTAATAAACTCTTCTGCTTCATGGGCGGTTTTTGAATCCGGGCCGATGGATATTGTCGGGATATTTAAATAATTAACCAGATGAATGGCATCACTCAGCGTACCCCAGCCAATAAAATCAGGTGTTTTGTTTACCGCACTGATTGCATCAAAGGTGCATTTTACAATGAGTTCATTTTCATCCGTTTCCGCACCATACATAATACCGGCTTCAAGTTCAGGGGGATGTTGTTTCATCCAGGAATCCGTATTGGCCAGAGCAGCAAGTTTATCTTCAATTTCTTGCTGAAGTTTATCATAACCGGGCAGAAAGTCTGAGGTAAATTCAATCTCCACTTTTTCAGGTACGGAAACACTCCATGATCCGCCGTGTATAATAGTTGGCGTGATGATGGCCGGATCGAGATATTTATGCTTCATATCCGGTCTGTCACGCCATTCATTATTCAGCTCCTCCAGGGCCATTATCACTTTGGCGGCTTTGGTAATGGCATTGACGGCACCGCCTTCCTGCCAGTGTGGCTGATTGACATCTCCGTGGCCTGCACGGCCGTGAACCGTAATTAAACCGCTCAGGTTGCCCCGGACAGCTAACAGGATATCGAGGTTTGTCGGCTCGGGGATAATGGCGGCATCCGCTGTATATCCTCGCTGACAGCAGGATAATGTGCCCATACTGGTGGCTTCTTCATCCGGAACCACCTGCATGATGATATCACCGACCGTTTTAATACCGGCTTTTTTTATATATTTTGCAGCCTGTATCATGGCTGCAATGCCACCCTTCATATCGCAGGCGCCTCTTCCAAAAATCCTGCCGGTATCAACCTCACCGCCAAACGGGTCATGGGTCCAGTTTTCAGGTATCCCTTCAGGTACAACATCATAGTGGCCATTCAGAATCAGGGATTTACCATTTCCGGTTCCCTTAAGCGTTCCGACAACCACCGGCATTTTTTCAAGTTTTCTCTCAGGATTAATATAGGCACCCGGAAAAGGTTTGAGTTCTTTCGGGTCAATATCCCATGATTCAACATTAAAACCTGTTTCTGCCAGCGTTTGGCTGATCATCTCCTGGTGCCGGATAAAATCATCGGACCCGGCACCTTCTCCGTCAAGTGGTGTGACCGTTTTATAATTGATCATTGATTGAAGATACTTTACTATTTCATCTCGGTTATCATCGATAATATTCAGGACTCTCTTTTCCATGTCTGAAAACATATGGCCTCCCCGGGATTATGGTTGTGTATTTAAATATGATCTCAAATAATATATTTTAACATGAAAATCTTCCTTCCCTATAGGGACGGAAGAAATCGTTTTTTAATGAATGTATGGTGAATTAAAAACATCTATAAAGGAGGAATGCAATGGAAAAAAAAATGACCCATAAAGAGCATACGCTGGCGTTCGGCGCCCCGGAAAAAGATCTTCACTTTACCCCTGAAGAGTACCGGTCCCGTCTGACAAGAATCAGGAAAGAAATGGCCGTAAAGAACATTGATATGCTGTATGTTACCCAGCCGGATAATCTCTGCTATATCAGCGGTTATCGTGCAGAGTGGTACCAGGAAAAAGGTCCTCATGCCTGGAAAGGACTCAGTGGCATTGCCATCCATGTCGATCATGATAATTACATTCACTTTGAAGGTGAAGATGAAAAACTGATGGCGCAGAGTACCACGGTTTCTGATGATTTAAGAATTGTCGGTCATGAAGATCCTCATGGCATGGAGATTTTTGTAGCCGATAATCTCGAAAGCGAAGGCTGGCTTAAGGGGACAGTGGGCATTGAAATGTACAGCCATCGGCCGAATCGCCTTGACAGTGAAGCGTTTCAGAAGACTCTTGAAGCCAAAGGGGCAAAGATTGTTGACGGCAGTGACATTACACTTTCCGTTCGCAAACTGAAATCGCCTGCAGAAATCGAGTGTGCCCGTGAAGCGGCCCGAATTGGTGATATCGGTTTTAAGGCGGCGCTGAATGTGATTAAACCGGGTGTCAGCGAACTGGATGTTTTTGCAGAAATCATGTATGCCATGCTAAAAGCAGGTGGTGATATTCCGGCCATCCAATTGCCGGTTGTAGCCGGAAAAAAGAATGCCTGTTTTCATGCACTTTCCTCCAAACGGGAAATTAAACCGGGCGATCTGGTAAATATTGATATCTGCGGCGTTTATAAGAAATACCACTCAGATGTAACAAGAATGGTTTCAATGGGAACACCTGATCCTGAAGTGGCCGAATATATCGGACACGTTACCGGTGCACTTGATATCGCCAAGGGTATTCTCAAGCCAAACTTGCCGGTTTCCGAATTTCTGGATGTCATGACAAAATATTATAAATCCAACGGTCTGTGGGAAAATCAGTGGTGGATCGGCGGTTACGAACTGGGCATTTCATTTCCGCCGGACTGGGTCGGTGCCTATTATTTTGATGTGGATACGGATCCGGGTGACGATACATTTGAGCCTGGTCTAGTCACCAATTATGAAGCCAACTTTTATCTGCCCAAAGGGGCAGGGCTGTCATGTTTTATTGATACCATGGCCGTTACCGAAGATAAGGTTGAATTCATGCATACGATACCGGCAGAATTGATTATAATAGAATAGTCTTTCACATTATAGGCAAAATTATTCCCGGGTTGAATATTCTTTAAGAGGAAAATTCAACCCGGGTTGGTTTGATCTCACATTTTAAAATCAATTATTATAGTGTACGAGTCAAAGACATAGTCATCTCTGCCCAAGGCATAGGCGCCTCCTTATTGAAGGGTCTATTTTAAAAAGTTATTGACAAAATATAACAACGTTCATTAACATAACTTTAATATTTCATGTGTGTTAAATTGTGAACAATTATTATTTTGAGGTGATTAAATGAATGATATGGAACTTTGTTATCTCCCCGTAACAGAAATACTTTCCAGGTATAAATCTAAAAAGCTCTCTCCGGTTGAATATTTGCAAACATTAATAAAACGAACGGAAGAGATTGAACCCAAAATCAATGCCTTTAGTGCCACATACTTTGATGAAGCCTTGGAACAGGCAAAGGCGGCAGAACAAAAATATGTCAATCAGTTATCGGATTTGAGACCTCTTGAAGGTATTCCCATAGCACTTAAGGATGAAGTGGGGCTTGCCGGAAAAATAACAACAGAGGGATCACTGTTGCAGAAGGATAGTATTACCGAAGAAAACGGTTATATCGTGGACCGCCTTCAGGATGCCGGAGCTATATTTCATGCCCGGACAGCCACACCGGAATTTTGCTGTGCCGCAGTGACACATTCCAGAATTCACGGTGTAACACGAAACCCCTGGAATACAGATATTACGGTAGGCGGCTCATCCGGCGGCTCCGGTGCTTCTCTGGCAGCCGGTACCGCACCGATGGCCAGTGGTTCAGATATTGGCGGCTCTATCCGTATCCCGTCATCAATGAACGGTATTGTTGGATTCAAACCGCCTTATGGCCGAAACCCTGAAGAAAGCAAGCCTTTTAATCTGGATACCTATAATCACCAGGGGCCGATGGCGCGTAATGTTAAAGATTGTATTCTTATGCAAAATATTATATCCGGACCGCATCCCAAAGACATTGCCACTATAAAGCCAAAAATCAATATTCCCCTTGATCTTGATATGGATTTAAAGGGTTGGCGAATCGCATATTCCATAAACCTGGGCTTTTACGAAGTTGAACCGGACGTTATTAAAAATACCCATGAAGTGCTAGATGTCTTTCGTAGTCTGGGTGCTGTTGTTGATGAGGTGGACCTGGGGTGGACTGATGAGCTTGAAAAAGCTTCTGCAAATTACCTCGGGCATCTGTTTGGAAATGCAATTGATGCAATGGCACAGGAATATGGTGATTTGATGACTTCATATGCACTGGCATTTGCTGAAACGGGTAAAAAGAGCACCTCAATGGATTTTCTGGAAGCTCAGGTTTATGCCGGAGAAATGTACGATACATTCGGACCGATGATGGAAAAATACGATGTTTTTATCTGCCCGACAACAGCTACGACAAATGTTAAGGCCGATCATGATCCGCAGGATCCTTATTTTACTGTTAATGGTAAAAAGGTTGATGCCATGTTGTCATGGTGCATGACACCGGCATTTAACATGTTGAGCCGCTGTCCCGTTCTTGCCGTACCTTCCGGTTTTGGAAATAATGGTGTGCCGACAGGTATACAGATTGTCGGCAGAACCTATGAAGATGAAACGGTATTTCGGGCTGCTGCCGCACTTGAAAAAGAGAAACCCTGGTATGGCACGCCAACGTGCAGACCCTATGGTAATCGTCAGTAAAAAAATGCACCTTTTATCGGAGGTGTTGAAGATCTTTATGGCAAAAAAGCAACATGTACCAGTAAACGCATTGATTGTATCTGGCTGTCACAAGGTCGGCCGGGAATAATACGCCAGAAAATGGAATCTATTCCGGCCGGACAGGTAGATGCTTTTATTGATCAATACCTGCCGCGTTTTAATAGGAAAATTCTTCCTTTCTAATCTCCTGAAAAATAAAAAAATAACTTATAATAATAACTCGAATTTTATCTATTATCTCCATAAATAGCTGTTATTATATAATATATAAAATAACAGGCTGTAGCCCTTATATCCATCCATTAAAATTGGCACAGCAATTGCGAGATAAAAAACAAATCTGTTTCCGAATCAATATTTTATCTGGACGGGTTATAACAAACATTATATTTAAATGGCTGTAAAGAGGTATAAAGCCGAAACCGGCAGGGTAATGTCTCTGGAAAACAAAGCCGGTCTTTTACCTGATTTTCCCTGAAGGCAGGAGGTCCGATCATGGCGCAATCAATTAAGCCGGGCGAAAAAAAAAGCATAAATGCGCGTTTACTTGAACTTATCAGACAGATGAAAAAGTGTGAGCGTGCCGAACTTGTAAAAATGCTCGAAGATAAAAAAAACGGTGAATATCGAAATCACTACAGGAATCTTTGTTTTATGCCGGTTGATTATAGTGTAAACGGGCATGTTTACCGCGATTTTATTCAGAACATCAGTGACAGTGGTTTGTTCATTGAGACCCAGCGTCGCCTTTGTGTCGGTGATGATATAATGGTTTCCTTTGCTCATCCTGCCTTTGAATTTCCAATAAAAGTAGGCGGCATTATAGCAAGAAGCAGCAATGACGGGTATGGTATCAGGTTTAAGCCTAAAAACGGCAATGGTTATACCGTGTGGGCACGCAATGGTGTGACTGGAAAGAAATCTGAAGATACCGGCATTGAAATGCCCGACAATATTGAAGCGATGCTGAACGCAGCATAATCCGTATCTTACGCGTTTTCAGCCTTAATAGAAAAAAGAGTTGAGGGAAAAATGATTATTGATGAAAAGATGTTTGAAAATGTGAATATATTTAACGTGAATACAGAAGCGATTCATAAGGTTACTGCTGACAAATTTAGAAAAGCAGCAAGCAGTAAATGTTTTTCCGATGAGGACATCCATAACCATTTTGAATTCATGGCCGGTATGCTTAAAAGCAAATCTGAAGATCTGTTTCAAATTGTTCGTGAAGAAAAACTGCTGCCGGCAAGAAATTAGAGTTTGCTGAAAATAATATAACATATTGATATAATATTATATATATGCTATTCAGGCTGTTAAAAGTGATCAACAAAAGCCACTTTTCCATATAAAACCCTTGCACCTGGATAGAGAAATGTATCGAAGCAAAGCTAAACAGTTTGAATTTGAAAGTTTCAATTTGCCTTTCGGGGGGAAGTTACGAAGTGATAATCGATGGGTCCAGCTGGCCAAGCTAATCCCCTGGGAAGATATTGAACAGCTTTACATAAAATCACTTTCAAATGGATATTCCGCTCGATTCCGGCCACCCATTCCGGAACATTCCGGCCACCTGTTCCGGAACAAATCGGCCACCCATTCCGGAGTATTCCGGCCACCCTGTAATACAGGATAATTAATAGCGACGCTGGATAATTTGACCTTTTAATCCGATGTCTTTCTCAATCATAATTGAGGAGGATATAATGGCGAAAGAAAGATTATCTATGCGGAAAATAAGAGAAATTTTAAGGCTTAAGTATAGCAGCGAACTTAAGAACAGACAAATTGCAAAAAGCTGCTCTGTTGCTCGAAGTACGGTCGCAAACTATCTGAGCAGGGCTAAAGCTGCTGGACTGACATGGCCTATTCCTGAAGATCTCAGCGATACGGATATCTCTCACCTCCTGTTTAAAAACAGTGAGAACAGGCCTGTTGATAAACGCAATATGCCTCCCATGGAGTATATTCATAATGAATTGAAGAAAAAAGGCGTAACACTTCAGCTGCTCTGGTACGAGTACAAGCAGGACAATCCGGACGGATATCAGTTCAGTTACTTTTGCGAGTTGTACCAGAAATGGGCCGGTAAGCTCGATATCGCCTTAAGACAGCGGCATAATGCCGGAGAAAAGCTGTTTATTGATTATGCCGGGCACACCATTCCCGTGCATGACCCTGAAACCGGCAACATAACAGACGCTCAGCTATTTATTGCGGTTCTTGGTGCGAGCAATTATACGTTTGCGGAAGCGACGCCATCCCAGGCATTGCCTTACTGGATAAAGTCCCATGTCCATGCGTTTGAGTTCTTCGGAGGTGTTCCACAGATACTTGTGCCCGACAATTTGAAATCCGGTGTAACCCATCCGTCACGGTATGAGCCGGACATGAACCCCACCTATAACGATATGGCCCTGCATTACAGCACGGCCGTTATCCCTGCAAGGGTAAGGAAGCCGAAAGATAAGGCCAAAGCTGAAAATGCGGTCAAGTTTGCCGAAAGCCGGATCATAGCGGCATTGAGAAAACATACATTTTTCAGTTTTGCCGAACTCAACAAGGCGATCGGGCAGAAACTGACCGAGTTGAACAATCGACCGTTCCAGAAGCTGGATACCACCCGCCGCAAGATGTTTGAAGACATCGACAAGCCTGCCTTAAGACCTCTGCCTGTCATCCGGTATGAATATGCTGAATGGAAAAAGGCCCGGGTCAATATTGATTACCATATTGAATTTGACCGGCATTATTACAGTGTGCCCTATCAGCTGAGAAAAGAGCAGGTGGATATCCGGTATACAAACAGCACTGTAGAGGTTCTGTTTAAGAATAAAAGAGTTGCAAGTCATCTCAGGAGCTATAAAAAAGGTCGCTTTACAACATACCGGGATCATATGCCCAAATCACATCAGAAGTATCTTGAGTGGACACCGTCAAAAATTATTAAATGGGCAGCAAAAAACGGTTCGCAGACCGGACAGCTTGTCGCAGGGATTATGAACAGCAGGCGGCATCCGGAGCAGGGGTTCAGGGCCTGCATGGGCATTATGCGGCTGGGAAAACGATATTCTCCACAGCGGCTTGAAAATGCATGCGCCCGGGCCGTATCCATCAGATCCTATTCTTATAAAAGTGTAGACTCCATTTTGAAAAAAGGGCTGGACAAGGTTCCGCTTCAATCGGAGCAGGTTGAGAAAAAGCCCTTACAGCATCCCAACATAAGGGGAAAACAATATTTTAAAGATCGATTAATTTTTAACGAAGGAGGAGGTTATGTTGAACGAACAAACACTTGAAAAGCTTTATGCCATGAGGCTCAATGGAATGGCGGATGCGTTCAGGGAGCAGATGTTGCAACCGGACATCAATGAGCTATCCTTTGAAGAACGGCTTGGTTTTCTGGTAGATCATCATTGGAGCTGGAGAGAAGATCGGCGGCTGAAAACGCTTCTCAGAAACGCCAGACTCAAAGACAACGCCTGTATAGAGGATATTGATTATAAAAGCCCTCGAGGTCTGGACAAATCATTAATTTTAAGTCTTTCAAGTTGTGACTGGATCAAAAATGCACAGAATATTATTGTTACAGGTCCAACGGGTGTCGGCAAAACCTATATCGCTTGTGCATTGGCAAACAGTTCCTGTAGAAAAGGGTTTTCTGTCTTGTATATAAGAACGCCCCGTTTGTTCCAGGATATTTCTATTGCCAAGGCTGACGGGAGTTATCCTAAACTGATGAATAAAATAGCCAAGGCAAAAGTGCTCATCGTTGATAATTTTTGTATTACACCGATAAAAGGAGCTGAACGTAAGGATTTACTGGAAGTGATAGAAGACAGGCAGGGTCTTGGTTCTACCATCATATCCACACAGATCCCTATGGAGAACTGGTTTGAAGCCATAGGCGACCCGACTATAGCGGATGCGGTTCTCGATCGCTTGATCCATAATGCTCATAGAATCAATTTGAAAGGGGAATCAATGAGGAAAAGACTATCTTCCTTGACTAATAAAAACAAATTTGGGAAATAGTGAAAATCCGGCGTCGCTCCGCTCCGATTAGGTGGCTGGATTGTTCTGGAACAGGTGGCCGAATTGCTCCGGAATTAGTGGCCGAATTGAGTGGAATATCCAGTATCCATCAGAGTTTTGACAAATGTAATAAAACCGATCGACCTTGTTACGTGGTAGGTAAAAACGAAACCTTTCTCCCCATTCTTCGAGATCCTTTGGAATCTTCTTGATTTGGTTTGGGGCCATATAGCTGAGGCTTAACTCTGGCTTGAAGCGTTCATCAAGAAAGACTGACAACTCTGATGAGTTGAAATCATCTTTATCAAGAATTCTATTGACGCTGAACATCTCCATGCATTCACCGCGTAAGCTTGGGTAATATCTGAATTATAAACAAAGAAAACATCATGGTACTACAGGAAAAGCTCTCATCTAATATCTTATTTCATAAGACTTTTCAAGAGGAGGGTGTACTCTCCGAGAACTTCGTTGAGAATGAAAGTACACCAGAGTCTTGAATCATGAATAGTGATTAGAGCTCTCTGCGTGAGTCTGATGCTGTCGCAGACCGAAGGTCTGTATCTTATAGTTGTCTCGAGTGTCTCCAACAGTTTCAGGGTGATCAGAGAGAAAGGTCAGGTAAGCACTAAAAGAAAACCCTCAACACCTTAATGGTGACGAGGGTTTCTTTAATAGTTTGGAGTATTTCTTTATTTCTTGTTGATCTTCTTCCTTGTGAATCCTGCAAGGCCAATAAGGCCTGTGCCAAAGAGGACCATGGTGCCGGGTTCTGGGACAGGGTTACCACCCGTAGCTCCACCCGTATTTTCCAAAGAATAGTCAATTTCCAAATACGGCCTTCTATCTGGGTACCCTTCGCGCTCTGATGAATTGAAAAATATACCATGTGGCAGATAATAGTTAGGGGTTAGTGCAACTCCAAAATTATCACCTATCATCCAAGCCTGTACTTGTGCTGTAAAATCAATTTCGGGTTCTGGATATGGACCACTCAGAGTCCCAAGATTATATACTGCAAACGATGCCTCATCATAAAAGTTATCATTAATAATACCCGCTCTTGGCCAGGTATTATCTACTCCTGTGTAAACATCTGACCAAATAATGGTTGAATCGACCCAACTTTTATTTACATCATGAAAATATACACTCGGTGCATCTGATTGTCCTGTTACGCTGCTGTAGCCACCAAGCACAAAGTCAGCCGTTGCGCTATTAACTGTAGCACTCGATGGAAGAGTCGACAGATCCCATTGAACGAACGCTGTCGACCACGAGTTAGCTGATGTATAAAGATATGATTCGGCGCTATAATCAGAATCTGAATAATCAGAACTGTAATCAATTTTTACATAAGTATCTTGAGACGGTAGGAGTCGTATTGTTGTAGCATTACCAACACCAGACAAACACAAAAACATACAAATGGATAGAATACTTAAAAATACCTTTTTCATCATTTCACCTTTAAATTTTAATAGTTAATTCTATCAGGCTATATTCGCTTAAGCCTCTTCGGCTTTCCATAATTAAATAACCATAATAATTTCAGTATAAATATTCATAGTACCAACCCATCTATACCAAATCCATTTCCTGTCCATTCCTATATATATTGAATGAGCCTACTAAACTTTGACTATCATAGACATTTCAATTTACAAGCAGGCATAAGTATGAAAAAAGTCTTATTTCTCATTTGCTGTTCTAATGCTAAAGTATTATATCGCAGTGCATTTATTGTTCAGAATACCTGATATCGAATGGAGTTTTTAAGTTGTAAAGAAGATGGCAGGATAAGATATTCCTCGTGGAAATTGAGAGAAAAGTCCGTGTACATTACACCCATATAGGGTGTCTTGAATGCTGAACCTATCCCGATATTGTGGAAACTCAGTTAAGCCTCTATAATGAGAATTAAGGAGGAAAACATGAGTTCAAAAACCAGACGAAAATACGATCAGGATTTTAAAAGAAATGCAGTTTTATTATGTGCTGAACCGGGTAGATTAGTTGCTGAAGTGGCCGACAATTTAGGAATCAAAAAAGATCTTCTGTATAGATGGCGTCGAGAATACCATAGGGTAAACGGAGAATATGTATTCCCTGGTAGTGGAGTTGAGGCACTGTCCAAAGAACAAAAATGCATT
>JAIPEE010000071.1 GCA_021737275.1 Desulfobacterales bacterium | reverse complement strand
TGTGAAAAGATGATACTGAATATTGAAATTGGAAAACAGGATCGAACTGAACAGAAGGAGGAATAAAAACAGAAAGAAATAAAAACGGGTGGGTCAGTTTATGTTAGCAGAGGTGGGTCAATTCTGATTAGCGTTGAAGTGGTTTGTTACTATTAGAACAAATCAATCTTCTTAACCCAGAAATTGTAGTCTGCGGTGGGACTCTGCGGTATGTTACGAATTTTTGTGATTTAGAAAATTATCCTAATACAGAATACATTAAAACCTATAATAACACTTTTTTCCTCGACCTGTATCATCCTTCATATCAAAAAGAAGATGAGTATAATCACGTTGGTTTTGTGCAAGAATTAATGAGCCAGATATCAAAATAACACATGATATTCTAGCAATAAATACTGCAAGCATCCATGGCTGCAAAAAATGATATAGAATATATTTGACTACCCGCTAATATTAAAACTCGGCAAAAAGACGCCGAACAAACGCATACACTCTGACCGGCTCACACGCACATTTTTTGGTTTAGACCAAGCATTTTGCCACGCTCAAAGTTCACGGTAATTCCATGGCCGGCAGGTGATGCAAAACGTTGGAATAATAAACATGCAAAGTAATATTTACATATTTAAGACAGGTGATAATTACTACAAGGTAGGTGTGTCTAATCACGTCGAAGGTCGTCTTGCTACACTCCAAACGGGTTGTCCGACAGAAATATCCATCATTAAAAAATATCCAGCCGATTTCCCATTTGAAGCAGAACTTACTATCCAAAAATCTTTGAAAGATATACCACAAAGAGGTGAGTGGTATCTAATAGAAGATAACGAATCAGATTTTATAAAAATAGTAGAGAAGAGTATCCATGCAGTTGAGCGGAAAACCCGAGTTGCTATCCATGCAGACTATACTAGCAAGCATTCGGAAGAGTTCGCTTCTACCCTTCATGCTGATGGAAAAAGTCCTTCCACCATTGATTCATATGTGTGTTGGGCCGAAAACTTATCTAAGTTCGTTTCTAAAGAAATGGACTCGATTAGTCAACAAGATGCAATTAACTACTTAGAACATATCCATAAGACAATGGCATTTAACACTTACAAACAAGCATCTTATGCCCTATCACATTATTTCAAAATTGTCTTAAAGACACCTCTTGAAGAAGCGCAATTTATCAGTAAGAGGCCCTCTGAAAGAATTCAAAGTTTACCAGAATACATTACTCGAAGTGATGCAATCCAACTTATTGAAGCTCTTAATGGTCACATCAAAATTATTGCTTCTTTAATTTATGGTAGCGGTATCACGTTAACTGAGTGTTTAAATCTCCGATCCAGAGATATCGACTTTGATAACAAACAAGTTTTGTTGCGAACATCCAGAAAGGCAGTCGCAAGAAAAACATTTTTACCATCAGCAATTCTTGAAGAGTTCAAAATTCATTTTGCGAAGGAAAAAAAGCGATATACAAGCTCTACCACGATAAAACTTGCATCTACTGAGTGCTTGAAACCTATTCCTCCTGTTGAAGAGCTTGAAAGTTGGGACTACCAATTTGTTTTCTCTTCTCGAAAGGCCCGCTTTGACAGAAATTTGAATACATTAACAACAACTCATTTAGATATTGGTTCTTTTCAGAAAGTTATAAAAAAGGTTTCTTCGATGATTGGATTGGAAAAGATTGTTACAGCATCAATCCTACGTCATTCATTCGCCGTTCATATGTTGCAGAGGGGTACTGACATAGAGTCGTTACGCAATATACTTGGGCATAAGGATATTAAAAGCACAAAAATTTATTTGCAACTAGTGAACACAAAACCTGTAATACCTGTTGGTCCCTTGGACTGGTAATAAAGAAATCTTAGACCCTATAAGGAAGAGTTTGGTAATAATAATGAGTAATGGCAAGTAATGGGGGACAGACCACGGTTAATCTGATAACCTGCATCATTGAAATCAAAGATACTGGAGCAGCATCGCCATGCCACGTCAAGCAAGAATTTCCATTCATGGAATGTCCTGGCAAATTAATCGTGGCCTGTCCCCCATTGTCCACAACTCCACGTTATGTTTAAAAAATTAAAACTATGAATATAGAAGATCTAAAAAAGCGTGCTTGGTCCTATGTTGAAAATGAGGCCAGTGTCAAAGTTATTAGCGTCGATTTTGTCGAGAGCTTCAGGTTATTAGGCCGAGATGATGCCGTATTTTCCGTAAAAACAACGGATAAGAAACTTCCAGAACTCTGGGTTGTGGGAGGCGATACTCCAATAAATTTATATCAGAAATCCACATTTAAAAATGCAGACGAAGCATTTACATTTCACTTTGGTCTTATGACAAGATTAATGGATCGTGATTTTGTCGAATCGGAAGAACCTCCAGAAGATATCGGGTACGATGCATTTATTTCACATGCGAGTGAAGATAAAGATAGTTTCGTTAGACCTCTTGCAGAAATACTCGGCGAGTACGGTTTTCGGGTTTGGTTTGATGAATTCGAACTAGAAATAGGTGACAGTTTGACCGAATCAATCGATAAAGGACTTATAAATTCAAGATATGGGATTGTTGTATTATCACCTGATTTTTTGAAAAAAAACTGGCCCCGCTATGAGCTTAATTCTTTAGTAGCAAAAGAAATGGAAGGGAACAAAGTAATCCTCCCTATTTGGTTTAATATTACAAGAAAACAATTGCTCGAATACAGTCCGATGTTGGCAGACAAATTTGCACTGTCTACAGCGCAATACAAAGTAAATGAAATTGCGAAAAAATTGTGCAAAACACTTGGCAAATAATTATTACCTAAAATAATGGGGGACAGACCACGGTTAATCTGATAACCTGCATCATTGAAATCAAAGATACTGGAGCAGCACCGCCATGCCACGTCGAGCAAGAATTTCCATTCATGGAATGTCCTGGCAAATTAATCGTGGTCTGTCCCCCATTGTCCAATGTTTTATTAGCCCGCCAAAACTGAACCAACAAGAGGTTAAAATGAAAAAAATTATCAGCTTATTATTAATGACTTCAATTGCTACAGTCGCCCATGCAGCAGATGAAATCTCTGTAAGTGGAATTTTGAGTCTTAGGAGCGGAAGCCAAGTTCCAGCATCTCAGATTGAGAGTAATTCGTGGAAATATGATGGAAGAATAAGCTTTAAAACGATAGATGGTATTAAAATTGATGTAGATGTGTCAGACATCAAAAGTATCCATATTGATCACCTGGATACAGACAGGGATGGTGACATACGAGAAAGTCAAGAAAATGTAATTACGGTTAGCCTTAAGAATGGTAACGAAGCAATAATGCGCAGTATGGAAGGTAACAGAGGACTTAGTGTCACATTTCAAGATTCCTTCACATCAAAAATTATCGAGAATAAATATTACAAAATGAACGGGGCCTCCGAAAATCATGGGGAGGACTCTGATGTCGTTCATATTGATTTCACAGGATCTGGAAATATTAAGAAAAACTATTCGTCGGGGAAATATTACCCAGTGAACTACAATTATGATCCTTATACAGGGGAAAAGCTAAGCTTTGGGAGCGTTTCGCAAAAAAAGTAGTTACCGCACCTGTTAGCAACCTTGCAACCACAGGTGCGGAAAGAATTCAACAAGCAAGCACTCAAAATAATCAAAAGGTCAGTAGGGGTCAGGTCTTCATTCTTGACATGTACATATATGTCAAGAATGAAGACCTGACCCCCTATGTTTCATACAATTAACGCGGAGGGCACCATGCATTTAGGATTTATTGGACTGGGACATCTTGGTAAAGCAATTGCTGAACGACTTTTAGACTGCGGCCATTCACTTACGGTTTGGAACAGAACATCATCCAAAGCTGAAGGGATGAAGGCCGAGGCAGTCTTTTCTCCACGGGCGGTAACGGAGAAAGCCGAAATTATTTTTATCTGCATGTTTGACAGTGCTGCGGTTCATTCTATTTTCAGCCAGGAAGATGGACTTTTGTCCTGCGATATCTCCGGAAAAATTATCGTTGATCTCTCCACAAACCACTTCAAAGAAGTGCCACTCTTCCATGCGCTTTGCAAAGATGTCGGTGCAATTTATCTCGAAGCACCTGTCTTGGGCAGTATCGTTCCAGCAGCGCAGGGGGCTCTTACTGTTCTGATTAGCGGCGATGAAACCGGGTATGATAAAGTCAGGCTAGTTCTGGAAAACATTGGGAAACATCTTTTTTATCTCAAGGAGCCAGGTCTTGCCACCAAGATGAAACTCATCAACAACCTTGCGCTGGGGAGCTTTATGGCTACTATTGCAGAAGCGCTGTCGCTCGGCGAAACAGTCGGCATTGCAAAGGAAAAAATCCTGGATATTTTAACTGTGGGGGGCGGCAACTCGCTGGTGCTCAATGCCAAGAGGAACAAATTGCTCCAAGAAGATTTCTCAACCCACTTTTCAAGCGCCTTAATCTACAAGGATCTCCATTGTCTTCAGGACCTAGCGTATAGCGAGAAAAAAACACTTTTTACCGGCTCTGTAATTAAAGAACTTTACGCGAGGACATTTGAAGAAGGCATAGACCAAGAAGATTTTTCAGCAATTTATAAATTGTTCAAAAAGGGCTAACATGAAAAATCAGTAGGGGTAAAAATCAGTAGGGGTAAAAATCAGTAGGGGTCAGGTCTTCATTCTTGACATATACATATGTGTCAAGAATGAAGACCTGACCCCCCCTATGTTTGACTATGTTTTACAATTAGTGGCAAAATTAGTGGCAAAAATATTTTGTATAATTACACTTAAGTGTTTGTTATATGTAATCTATTAGTGGCAATAATAGTGGCATAAAAAAAGACTTCTTATGAGAGAAACAATTGGATTAATGGAGCCGTTGCTCCCACCAGAAAACGCAAGTGACCTTAATGATCTTGCACTTGATCTGGTCTCTAAAGCAAGTGCTTTTGCAGGAATGCTAAATCCTGTTGTGGCACGCTCTGTGGGTAATCTGGTTCGCTCCATGAACTGCTATTACTCGAATTTGATCGAGGGGCACGATACGCATCCTTATGATATTGACCGTGCCATAGCGCAAGATTATTCGAGCGAGCCTGAAAAACGTGCTCTTCAAAAAGAGGCTGTAGCTCATATCGCTGTGCAAAAAATGATAGATGAAGGAGAGGCGCCGGATATATGTCCTCTATCATCAGAATATGGCCAATGGATACATAAAGAATTTTGTGATCGCATGCCAGAAGAGCTGCTTTGGGTTGAAAACCCAGATACTGGTGAAAAAATAAAAGTCATTCCAGGAGTCCATCGCGATAAAACCGTCAAAGTCGGACGACATATTCCACCACGCCCTGAAAACCTTGATATGTTTTTAAAACGATTTGATGAAGCTTATGATGCAAGGCGTCTTTCAAAGCTGCAGCGCATTACATCTGTTGCGGCCTCTCACCATCGTTATG
This sequence comes from Desulfobacterales bacterium, assembly GCA_021737275.1. Classification (GTDB taxonomy): domain Bacteria; phylum Desulfobacterota; class Desulfobacteria; order Desulfobacterales; family JAIPEE01; genus JAIPEE01. Next base: position 6,708 of record JAIPEE010000071.1, on the reverse strand, counting down.
TATGGATACACCCGTTTCTAGATGGAAACGGCCGTGTGGTGCGCTTGATGTCTTACGCCGCTTTTAAAAATATCCATGTAGGAAGGGAGCTCTGGTCTGTTGCGCGAGGATTGGCAAGGCAAAAAGATGAATATAAATCAATCTTGCAAGCAGCCGATACGCCCCGGCAGGGCGATCTGGATGGAAGAGGAACGTTATCTCAAAAAGCACTTGTTAAATTCTGTGAATTCTTCCTGAAGATCTGTATTGATCAGGTGGAATACATGAACAGTCTTCTTGATTTTAAGGTGCTATCAGAGCGCATGCGCATTCATGTTGAAGAAATGATTGCCATGAAAGAACTCCCCAAGGGAAGTTACGCTCTGTTGCGCGAAGCATTGTTGATCGGGGAATTTGAAAGAGGAAAGGCGCAGGAAATTACTGGCTTTAAAGATCGTGCCGCTAGAGAAGTGCTGTATGCTCTGGTGAAGAAAGGATTGCTAGTCTCTGAAACACCACGAGGTTCGGTCCGTCTGGGTTTTCCGATAGATGTTGTTGAGAGATGGCTCCCGTTGCTTTACCCGGTACGAGGAAATGAGAATGTCTATCAAAAAGTCAAGTAAAGACCTAGCTTGTGAGTAATTGGTGAGAGTGAGCTGGTTGTGGAAGCGCACATCACCCATGGGTATACGTTGAAAGAGATTGCCGATTGCCTCGGCATTCATTGTACAACGGTCAGCAAGGTCGTGTCAGGTAACAGGCAAAAGTGATTTTTCAAGACCCCGGCTTTTGGGTGGGCCAATTTATAATTAAAAAAGGCCTGCCACACATGAAAATGCGGCAGACCATTTTTTTTATCACAGTTGTTAGTTCGGCAGAAATCAGAAAGTATAGGCTATGCTGATTCCACCGTAGACATTAGTATCCACCGCGGTATCAGGAAAGACATCTGAGTCCATTGAATCGGTGTAGTTAAGGCTGGCGCCGGCACTCAGGGCATCTGTTATAGCATAACTCAAAGAGGCTGAAAGAACATAATTAAAAAATCCGCCATCCACTCCTCCGGCATAGGCTGCCGCAAAATCCTCTCCTGCGTAACTGATCAACCCACCCAGTTCGAGACCCAGCTTCTCATTGAGATCAAGGGCGTAACCAATACTCGCTGTGGCGTAAACGTCATCCACTTGGTCGATGTCATAGTAGAGCTCCAGGCCAGCAGAAAATCCTGCGCCAATATCCATACCCGTAGTAACGAATATTTCACTGGTACTGGCACCTCCTGCAGGGAACATGTATTCAATATAGCCGACACTGGCAGCTACTGGTCCCAGATTGAATGCGTAAGAGGCGGTAATATCAACCTCTGAAAACTCACCGGAATCGAGTGTGTCATCATAGTCATCAATATCCAGATTCCCCCAGACATTAAGACCGAAACCATTCGCCGCGATATCGATACTTGGTTGCACTACGATACCGTCATTAAAAGTGAGCCCTCGCCAAACATATGCGGAATTGATATCTGCAGCTGCGGTAACATCAGCGGCTATGGCCTGGGGTGAGCACCAGGCACTTACAAGTGCGGTTAAGGCTGCCATTGGAACAACTTTCTTCATCTCTTTTTCTCCTTGTTGAATTTTTTTATTGGATACCTGCCGAGTTAAATGTGGCATTTTTTTTAACATGGTCTTGCAAGGCATCTTTTTTTTGAGTGGGGACATTACTGTCACACACTCTGCGCAATGTATTAGCAGGAACTATGCCAACCAAGAAACGCAACAAAAAAACATTAAAAACAAAACACTTAGAAGCGAAACCGCCAAACAGATCCGCATTGCACCACCCAAAAAGAACTGGAGAGAATTACAAAAGCGTGGATATAAAACATAAAACATGCCAAAATTGTAATATAAACTTTGTGGTCTTCTCGGTATTCCGGGGACAGTTTCGCGGACAAATGGGGCCTGGCCACGCTAACCAGTTGAGATTACAATGAAAAGACAGTTTACGCATCCTGTAAGTAGTTGATATTGCAAGACCGCATTGTCGATTTTGGAACCAAAATGGGCAATATAGAAATCAAACAACAAAAATTGCCGAACCATCACATTCAGTTGGCCCGCATCACGTATCCGATTTTTTGGGCAGGTACAAGGTTATAGCTCCTGCCTAATTAATTGATGGCGTCGTAAAAACTCTCTATCTGCTTCGTTGCTGCATTTTTTATTTAATTTCGACGTACCTTAGTACGCCGAAATTAAATAAAAAATACGCGCATCGCGCCCGTAGGAAGTACTCTTGGGGTGCATATGGAGTTTTTCACCCTAACTACCGGGCATAAATACTTAGCCATCCTAGGTTTGAGGTTTTTACGATTTTATCAATTAATTAATCAGCAACCTCCACGGCGGGCAACTGATGTAGGCGTTATGCCCAATAAAAATCACCTGACAGCCTGAACGTGGCAGCTTGCTAAGGGTGTTACTGGGTGCTATAATAGGCTTGTGAAAAACTTAATGACCAAACATTTTGCGAAGTGGACTGCAAAGCAAAATATTTCGAAAAATGAATTATATAAAGCATTAGAAGAAGTCAGCTCCGGGAAGTACGAAGCCAATTTAGGTGTCATATTTATAAAAAGCTAATTCGTTTTGAAGGCAAAGGGAAAAGTGGCAGTGGCAGAACAATTGTCTGCTACCGAAAAGGTGACAAGGCAATAGTTGTCCATGGATTTGCAAAAAACGAAAAATCAAACCTATCGAATAAAGAGCTTATCGCTTTGAAGGAGTTTGCAAAAACCCTACTCGGGTTGTCTGACGAACAAATTCAAATAGCCTTACAGGCAGGAGATTTCACCCTCAACGTCGGGTATAAATACGACGCCATCATTATTGAAAGAAAAGGAATTCAAGCCCTCGTCTAAAATACATAAAAGGATTGGCATATCAAGTCAATTCAGGCGTCGGGGAGAAGCGCGGTGGCGCTGTCCCGGCAAGGATTTTGGCCCGCGCCTGATTTCTGCCGTTCGGGAGTAAAAAAGGAGGTACCAATATGCAAGCACGAGGCCCACTCATGATAGAACATCGTCTTATTGAGCGTATGCTTTCGGTTATCAAAGGTGTTTTGGGCAAAATCGAATCGAAACACGAGGTGGATCCTGTGTTCGTGGATATTGCGGTCGATTTCATTCGGGTATACGCCGACCGTACACATCACGGAAAAGAGGAAGATATTCTTTTTCGAGAACTGAATAAAAAAACGCTGGCCTCAGAAGACCGGAAAATCATGAAAGAACTGATAGATGAACACGTGTTTGGCCGCCAGACAACCAAAGCAATTGTTGAAGCCAACACCCGCTACCGGAAAGGTGATAAGACTGCTTTGAGCGATATTACCGCCAACCTTACAACCCTTACCGAATTTTATCCCAAACATATCGAGAAAGAAGATAAAGTATTTTTCCCTTCAACCAGAAATTATTTTACTGACGATGAGGATCAGGCCATGTTGGCAGAGTTCTGGGAATTTGATCGAAACATGATTCATGAGAAATACAAATCATTGGTGGAAGGATTTGAAGGGCTGTAATAAATCCCTGACAATGGCATCCACCAGATTGCCATTCCGCTGCCGCTTCATGGCAACTGGTGATGCCAAACGTTAGCGCAATGAACAAAGGAGGCATCAAATGAACATTTCAGAGTTAAAAAAATGAGTACTATAGACCGATTGCAGGCAATGGAGGCCCTTTGGGATAGTTTTTTTATATAAAATTGATGAAATTGAAACACCTGAATGGCATGAAAAAATTCTTTGGAGAGAAAAGAAAAAATTACTAATGGAACTGCAAAATTCATTTCCCTTGCTGAATTGAAAAAGAGTCGGCAACAATGAAAGTCAAAGATGTTTTTGTATTAGAAGAAGCGCCTGACGACCTTAATGATGGAAAACAATTTTACGATTTTTAAGAAATTGGAATCGGTGATTGTTTTTGGGATTGTTTAATTCCTGACATTGAATCTCTTGTCATATTTGCCGGAATTGACAAGAAAAAATTCGGTTTGCATCAATTGTTTTCAAAAAGATTTCGGTACACCATTTATTATGAAATCATTGAAGACATTGCATACGTTGTAGCAGTATTGCCTATGCGTAGAAATCCGGCATGGATTCTGAAACAAATCAAGAAAAGGCGCTAACCAATCGGCTTAACCTGACCGTTAGGCCTCCATAGGGGTGATATCGTGAAAAACTCACAGGATCGAACCACGAAATATCAAGCTAATAGCTTGACACTGATTGGGGCTGTGTCCTTAGGCACGGGTGTAATGATCGGTGCCGGGATATTCGCGTTGACTGGTCAGATGGCAGAGATGACCGGGGCGCTGTTCCCTTTGGCGTTTCTTTCGGCTGCATTGATCGTTTCGTTTAGCGCCTATTCCTACGTGAAAATGTCCAACGCCTACCCATCGGCAGGCGGTATCGGCATGTATCTCTATAAGGCTTATGGCAGCACCTTGCCGACTGCTTTTAATGCTTTGCTGATGTACTTTTCCATGGTGATTGCCCAGAGCTTCTTGGCCCGTACCTTTGGGTCATACACAGTTCAGCTTATTGATGGGGGCGACCACGGAATACTCGTTCCAGGATTGGGTGTTGGCCTGTTGCTCGTAGCCTTCCTCATCAATTTGTCCGGAAACCGCCTGATTGAAGGGGTGGCTTCATTCATTGGCTTTCTGAAAGTCGGTGGCATTATTCTCTTTGGCGTGGTCGGCGTATGGCTGGCGGACAGCCTCGCGGTGGATTTCACCCAATCAACTCCCGAGTCAACGATCACCGGCTTTCTTGGTGCAACGGCGCTAGGGATTCTCGCGTTTAAAGGGTTTACCACAATTACTAATAGTGGATCGGAGCTTAAAGACCCCCATCGCAATGTGGGGCGGGCCATTATGCTCTCAATTGTTTTGTGCGTTGTCATTTACACCCTGGTAGGTTTTGCGGTATCCAGTAACTTGTCGCTCAGCGAGATTATTGCCACGCGGAACTATTCACTGGCTGCAGCCGCAAAACCGGTATTGGGAAAGTACGGACTCTGGTTTACTGTGATTCTGGCAATGATGGCCACTGCTGGCGGCATCATTGCCAGCATTTTCGCAGTATCGAGAATGCTCGCCATGCTCACGGAAATGAAGTTGGTACCCCACAGTCATTTCGGCATGCCGGGCACTATTCAGAAACATACCCTGGTTTACACCGTGGTGCTGGGTCTGATATTGACGGCGTTCTTTGATCTGACGCGGATTGCAGCGTTGGGCATCATTTTCTACCTGGTCATGGATATCTCCGTTCACTGGGGCATACTGCGCTATTTACGCAAAGACGTTGGGGCCAAGATATGGGTTCTACTGACAGCTATTGTTTTGGATCTCGTCGTGCTCGCAGGGTTTGTCTTGTTCAAACTGACTTCGGATTCTCTGGTTATCGGCGTGGCGGGCGTTGCCATGGCCCTGATACTGCTCGTCGAGGGTATTTTTCTCAGTCGCCGGCCGGCGGCAGCAGGAACCCATGCGCATCAAAGTCATAATCAGTCTGAAAACATGGATCAAAAACAGGGAGAGAATGATGATGTATGAAGGCATACGGGCTTTTCATGCGGGAGAGAAGGACCTTGAATTGCCTAACTTCTCATCGAAGTCATCCTCGAGGGAGTAATCGGGGATCCAGAGCGTAGCTAAATTCCTGGATACCCGATAACGCTTGTCCCAGTATGTTTTAAGCAGGGAGCACTCGGGTATGACGGACGAACCCAAAACGGCACCTTAAGGTTTACGCTGTACTAGTCCAGCCGACACCGGGAAGGCCGCAGTTTTGATTTCCTACGTCAGTGGCCCGGTGCGGCTGACCAGCACGTTATGTGCATTGAGTCAAATGAAAATTTTACGTTTTATTAGAGGATATAATGAATAATTCAAGTATTTCATTAATGAGAAATGTTTTTGCAAAAGTACTCACGGTGATCTTTTTTGGATTGGCTGTGGTTATTGTCTTGTCATTATTTTTCCACATTGTGGAAGGTATACTCAATAAAGAAAATATCACCGAGGTTTTTTTAAGTAGTATAAATACTGGCATTATTGCGTTAGCTGTCTTTGAGTTAGCCTTGATTATAAATAAAGAATATTCAGGCCCTATCGAAGACGGTGAGAAAGATGCTGTCGATAGCTTACGGAGATCGCTGCCCAGGTTTATCGGAACTGTTTGCGTTGCTTTATCTCTAGAGGGGTTAATTATGGTCATTAAATATAGTCAAATGGATTTGGCTGGTAATTTATACTATCCAGTAGCAATCATTACCAGTACAGCATTGCTTTTATCAGCATTAGGTCTTTTCGTATATTTAACAGATAATCGAAGTTGAACAGACATAACCGTCCAATTCTGGTGACGGGAAAAAGTGCAGTTTTTTGATTCTAGTTTTTTTGGCCCTCACCTGATTCGGGCCGTTATGTACAGTTTTAGCTTTTCTGGGCTAAACTGGCAGAAGAGGACATTGAGAAAAAGCAAAAGGGGTCATTCTTTGCATGTCCTTGTCTAGCCTGAAGTTCCGGCAGTAATCACTCCTATTTTCCCCGTAACACGCTCATATCATATATCTTTATTCGTAATAAGCTGTTTTTTACGTGCAAAATGTACCCATGTAAATGACGATTTAGTGCTTGCAATGTATTG
>JAIPEE010000025.1 GCA_021737275.1 Desulfobacterales bacterium | reverse complement strand
TTTACTGGACTTCACTTGCGGTGGCCTCCTGGATAATGTTATTTTTGTTGTAGTAAACACTATATAACCACTATTCATGGGCTTCCGCAAGCTTTTTACTACTTGTTTTACTACTTTTTTATGCAACTACAGGGTAAAATATCTAGAATTTCAACCAATTTTTGGGCTGCGCCTTTGTTATTGACGCCATTTGCAGGCGTACACAAAAACACATAGTCATTTTTAAGGCTTTCTTCACTCCCGATTCTGTGTAATGAATGTGTCATAAAACAAAACCCTTCAAGAATACTATTTTTCTATTAGCGGTTTTCCCATTCCGAGGTTAATTTTAGCGTTTGGTCTTGCCTGTATTCCTATTCTTTGCAGCTCTTTCAATACGGGCAATGAATTTTCAGACTCAAACCTGCAGATAATACTTAGTGAAAAAACCGTATCAATATTGTTGCTGACATCCTTAATAGTATGGATAAGATTTTCCAATTCATCTTTTTGTATTTTCAATTCTATGATAGTCGATAGAATTCTCTGACCCAACAGCTCCTTTGGAAAAGAACCTGATTCACAATCCATTAAGGCATATAATGGATTGTTTTTTTCAAAATGTGCACCCATTTTTTTTAACTGTGTGGTCATTTGAGAAATATCTTTAAAAGTGCAGCCTGCTCCGGGTCGACCGAATTCAATTAAAATGCCAACCTCCCCATGCTTAATGCGTCCTCTAACATCGTTAGTCTTTGATTCCTCAGTTCCTCTTCCCGGCACTTTCGAACATTTATGAATAGTATTTGGGTTACTAAATAATGAGGAAACTACTTTGGGGTATTCCCTAACATCAAAAGGCTCAATAAAAGCATCCGAAGGGCAAAAATCAACATTCAAGCATAATCCACACTCAAAACATTTTTCCTGAATAACTGACATGCTTTCCGTTTGAGAATCATATTGTATCGCTTCGGCTGGGCAATAATCCTGACAAACCTGACAAGCAATGCATTTGTTTTTGTCTATAATCATTTTTTAACCACTATTTCGTTGCTAAATGGCTCATTTTTTGGATTATCTTTTTAGAAATATTTTTTAATAAAAAAAACGACTCTACAATAAATGGTAATGGATCATAAAAAAAAGGGATACAAAATGTATTCTTTAAAAAATATGGTTTGAAATATTCTTTTAATAAATAATTATTTTCTTTTCTTGCTTTAATAAATTCTATTATATCCGGAAAATTTTGAATCCAGTATATATCGTTCTTATAATCTTTTACTTTAAAAGATATGTTTTTTACACAATCTAAAAAAGCGATAAAAGGGAAATTGATGCCTGCCGCAAAAAAAAGCCGTTCGGGTCTTACAGGCCTCACATTTATCTCCATAAGTTTATATTTAGAATCTCTGTAATCATACTTGTATTCTGCTGAAGAAACGCCATGATAGGCAGCGCTCTTTAACAGAGTAAGGCTAAATTCTCTTAATTCTTCTATAACAGGGATTGTTTTTGACAATCTGGCAACACCGAATCCATGCGGAATTTGCCTTAATTTTTGCGTACACATTTCAGCCAGAATATTGCCTTTTTTATCAATATATGAGCGATAATGGTAAAGACAGTCGTCGTTTCCTGGAATAATCTCTATCACCATAACGTTGAGATTATTCAACTGAATTTTTAAAAATTTCTCGATCAGCTCTTTAAAATCATTAATGATAAACAATTTTTCTTTAAAGATTGAAATAAATACATGGGTTTCAAACGGTTTTATAATACATGGAAAAGTTAAATGAGCTTTATTCCGTTGCAAATACGCAACTGAATCCGGAAAAAGTACTTTCGGGATTGGAATATTATTTTTTTTTGCCCGTTTATATAATTTCCCCTTATTGAGTATACTTCGAATTACATCCGGGTCAGGGATGGTCAACATAAAACGTTTTGCAAGTTCTTTTCGGTATTCAGCCACAAAATCTATAGCGGCATCACCATCTACTATCAATAGCGATCCATTCCATTTTATTTCCAAACCCCAAAAGCAGTCGAGAAGTTTTTTTTTATCTTTCCCAGGGCTGATAACGTTTGTCTTTGCAGAAACAAATCTTGAAAACTGTGCAATATTCTGTTTATCAGTCGGAATCGCCAGTATTTTAATACCTTTTTTTGAAAGTGCGTGAATTATACCCAATCCCGTAGCACTGCATCCTAATACGATTGCTCTATTCATAAATATAGTTTTCCAGCAAATTTCCTTGACTGATATAATACGAAAAAAACCTACCTGAATCATTAACAAAAATATACTTTATTAATCAATTAAATTATATAAAAAGTTTTTGTGGTGTGGTTATCTTTGACAATCAGAATAACGGATGTTCCCGCAAATCTCTGCGGCCATGTTGCCGTCGGCATTATAGACCGCGGACCGGCCTACATCTTTGACAGGGCTGACCGACCGGTTCAGGTTAAAAATGGCTCAACGGTAAAATTTAAAGAAAGTATGCGTATAGAGCGATGTACATTAAATAATAAATTAAAATAATCTGAATTTATTTTCTGCCGCAACCCCCCTTTCACGTTTTATCGCATGGCTCACCGCTGCCTGGGTCATACTCAAATTTGACCCAACTTCAGGCTGCGTCATTCCAATTTCTTCATACGCCCAAAAACATAACAAACTTCTTGCCTGCACTGTGCTGTGCTGCCTGTCACTCGAAAAAAGATCGTGCGGTTTAATTTCTGTCAACTTCCCCACCTTTTTTGCAACCGATTCTAAATCCAGACCTTTTGATTCCTTGAGCACATAACCGGTATCCTGCCAAGGCGGCGACACTTTCACGAAAAAGGAACTAAGGCCGCAATAAGGATAATTTTCAAGACCGGAAATATCCCGGACAATCCCAGCTCTCAATGGATTCAAGTGGATGTATCGTACAAGCTCAAGCAAATAGGTATCTTCCCGGCGCAGGATAAATTTGTATCCGTTTTGAAAAAGATGGCTGTGCCTGTGATGCTTTCTGTTGAAAGAAATAGCGTAACCCGTCAAAATACGCTGCATGACTCGCGATATTTAACATCGCCGGTTCTTAAAAGAAGATGAAAAAAGTATGGGGTCAAAGAAAAGTATGGGGTCAAACCTTGAATTGTGATTTTAGAAAGTATGGGGTCAAACCTTGAATTGTGATTTTAGCAAATTTCATCTGTCACGAAAGTCATTTTCGACTGGGGGCTTAGAGAGGGACGAGAGGAACGCACATTAAATAAGGATTCCTGAGAAGTAACTATTATATTTTACTACAATATGCTATAAGGAATCATGTTTTAATGTACGTCCCTATCACGCTTCGAAGTCAAAATAACTTTTTCTTTTAAACTTTCGTGTATTTCATGTGTTTCGTGGTTTTTTCCGGATTTTTGTTTTTATCTTTTATGTTCAGTATTAATGCGCTTCAGACCAATTCTTCCCATAATTCATATTAACCTTCAGCGGAACCTTAAGGTCCCAGACATTTTCCATTTCATATTTTACTATCGTTTTTACCTCCTCCAGTTCATCCGGCGGAACCTCAAAAACAATTTCATCATGAACGGAAAGCAGCATACCGGCCTTTAGTCCCTTTTCCTCAAAAACCCTGTCCACATTTATCATGGCAACTTTGATCAGATCCGCGGCAGTTCCCTGGATAGGTGTATTGACGGCAGTTCTCTCAGCAAATTCACGAATATTTTTATTGGCGCTGTCAATATCCGGCAACAAACGAATGCGGCCAAGCAACGTACTGATTTTTTTATTCTCTCTTGCTGTTTCTATTGTCTCATCAATGAATTGCTTTACGCCGCTGTACCTGGAAAAGTAATTATTTATATAGGTTTTTGCCATCTTGTTACTGATTCCGAGTTCTTTGGAAAGGCTGAATGCTCCCATACCGTAGATAATTCCAAAGTTAATAATCTTGGCCTGTCGCCTCAGTTCGTCGTCCACCAGCCCCGGAATCATCTCAAAGACTTCGGCGGCTGTGCGGGCATGGATATCTTCATCTTCATTAAAAGCCTTGACCAGAATTTTGTCATTGGAGCAGTGTGCAAAAATACGAAGCTCTATTTGTGAGTAATCTGCTGATAACATCAGCCAGTCCTTTTGAGGTACAAAGGCTTCACGTATTTTCCTGCCCTCTTCTGTCCGGATCGGAATATTCTGCAGATTTGGATCAGAGCTTGAAAGCCTTCCTGTGGCTGTTACCGTCTGATTATAAGATGTGTGAATTCGTCCGGTCTCTTCATTTACCAGATCAAGCAGGGCATCAGCATATGTTGATTTGAGCTTGGCAATGGTTCTGTGGCGAAGAATATGAGCCGGCAGTTCGTGATAATCTGCCAGTGTTGTCAAAACATTTACATCAGTTGAATAACCGGTTTTCTTTTTGGTTTTTTTCTGGACAGGGAGTTCCAGTTTTTCAAAGAGAATATGGCCGAGCTGCTGGGAGGATTTGATATTAAATTCTTCTCCGGCAAGAACATAAATTGCCTTCTCGAGGTTATCAAGTTCCTGTTCAAAAGTTTTTGATAATGTGGATAATGCCTTTTTATCTACTTCAATGCCACGCATCTCCATTTTCATTAATACGGGAACAAGGGGCATCTCTACTTTTTCAAAAAGATCAACAAGGTTCAGATCTTTTACTTTTGGGGAGAGGATTTGATGCGCCATCAGTGTAATATCTGCATCCTCACACGCATAGGGTGCTGCTGTTTCTATGGGCACCTCACTAAAATTCATCAGTTTTTTTCCTGTGCCGACCACTTCCTTATATGTGATGGTTTTATGGTCCAGAAAATCGAGTGCTATCTGATCCAGACCATGTGCACGTTTTGAGGGATTTATGAGATAGGACTCCAGCATCGTGTCAACAGAAACACCATTTAGTTCCGCGCCGTGTCTTTTTAATACTATCCAGTCGTACTTAATATTCTGGCCGATTTTTTTAATTTCCGGGTTTGTCAGAACAGGTGCCAGTGTTTTTAAAACATCTTCCCTGTCAAGCTGCTCCGGCATGTTTAAGTAATTGTGACCAACGGGGATATAGAAAGCTTCGTCAGGGTTAATGGAAATAGATATGCCCACCAGTTCAGCTTTCATGGGATCAAGTGCTGTAGTTTCCGTATCAATGGCAAACTCACCGGCCTTTCCAATCATTGTAACAAGATCAGTCAACGCATTCCTATCAAGAATTGATTTATACTTTTTCTTTGAAAGGTCGGCCTTTTCAGGCACATCTTTCTGTAGTTGCCTGAACTCCAATTTTTTATAAAGCTCAGCCAGCTTTTCACTATCCGGTTCATGCTTTTTATATTCATCCGCATTGAACTTAACTGGGGCATCGGTTTTGATGGTTACCAGCTCACGGCTCAACAATGCTTGTTCTTTAAATGTTATCAGGTTTCCCTTCTGCTTTTTCTTTGTAATGGTATCGACCTGTTCATACAGGACGTCCATATTTCCAAACTCCCTGATCAGGGTCAGCGCTGTCTTTGGCCCGATGCCCTGGACGCCCGGCACATTATCGGCGGTATCTCCGGAAAGCCCCATCACCTCAATCATCTGTTTTGGCTCAACACCAAAATTCTCTCTTACAGATTTCATATCAATGATTTTGTCCTTCATGGGATCCCATATCGTAGCCTTATCTGTAACCAACTGGATAAAATCTTTGTCACCGGTAACCATCACAACCGAAAAACCGGCCGCTTCCGCCTGCCTTGCAATGGTTCCAATCAGATCATCTGCCTCAAAACCCTGTATCTCTAAAACCGGTAGATTAAATCCGGCTGAAATTTCCTTTATATAGGGTATCTGGACTGACAGATCATCGGGCATGGGGGGACGATTAGCCTTATATTCCGTATACTGCTCATGCCGGAATGTCGGCCCTTTGGCATCAAAAAACAAGGCCACATAGTCAGGCGACCGGTCATCAAAAAGTTTCATCAGCATCCGGGTGAAGCCATATGCCGCATTTGTGGGCATACCGGAAGAGTTGGAAAGGTTGCGAATAGCATGATAGGCGCGGTAAATATATGCACTGCCGTCTATGAGGTACAGTGTTTTATCATCAGTCATATTATAGTCCCAGTTCGTCTGAAATTTCACCCATGGCTTCAAGGCTCAAGATCACAAAGTCATTAATTTGCAGCCCGATCTTTTCACATTCCATTATCCGTTCCCGGCTGACGGCTCTAGCAAAGTGCGGTGTTTTCATGCGCTTCGTAATGGATTTGGGCTTTACACTCGCTATTTTTTTATCCGGATAAACCAGCGCGGTGGCTACAATCATTCCGGTAATCGATTCGGCACAGGTCAACGCATGGTCAAATGTGGTTGTGCGGGTAAGCCCCAACCCTTCTGCATTATGCATTTTTATGGCTTCAATGATCCCGGAAGAGACCCCCTCTTTTTCAAGAATTTCGGCTGCAACAGCGCCATGTTTTGATTCATCCTGATCTGTTATTTCAAAATCCAGATCATGGAGAAGGCCTGCAATGCCCCAGGCATCAGGGTCTTCACCAAGATGTTTTGCCAGATGCCGCATAATAGCCGCTGATGCGACACAGTGGGATATGAGCTTTTCATTTTTCAAATGCTTTTTTAATAAGGTCAGTGCATCTTCCCGGGAGATGGCCGGTGCATCTGAACCGGAGATTCCAATACTTGACATAACGGGCCTCCTGAATTAAATCCATCTATTATTATGAAGTTTTGATTTTTTTAACATATTAATGACCATTCAACAAGACAAGCAGGAGAATGAAAATGCCAGCAGGTAAAATCATAACCGGTGATGAAGATATCAAAAAAATTCTCGTTGAAAACAAAACCATCGCTATTCTTGGACTGAGCCCTAAACTGAACAGGGACTCAAACATGGTGGCCAGATATCTTCAGGGAAACGGATATAAAATTATCCCTGTCCGTCCCGGACAAAAAGAACTTCTCGGAGAAAAGGCTTATGCATCGCTTGATGATATTGAAGCGCAAGTCGATATTGTTGATGCATTTCGCAATCCGGCCCAAATGATTCCCCATGCCCATGAGGCCATCCGAATAAAACCTAAGGTTTTCTGGATGCAGCTTGGTATCGAAAACCAGGAAGCCGCAAAGCTTCTGACAGATGCCGGTATAGATGTTATCATGAACCGTTGCATAAAGATTGAACATGACAAACTCTGTAAGTGAATCTTCCTATAGAATGCGGCACCGCCGAAAAAAGGAGACGGAATGTCATTGCTGTAGAAGAACATTCCGTTTTTGCTGGACGTGCCGTTGCGGGTTTGCCATATGCCAGTATTGTATGGATGACAATGTCTGGGGTATGTCATGTAACGGTATAACGTGGCAATGCCCTGACTGCGGTGAACAAAATGGATTTGGAAACCAGTAAGCGACCAGATCCGTTTAATCTGTTCTTTCAGATTATAACAGATCTCTGAGGCCCGATTTCTCTTTATATGGAGTATTGACTACGAGTATATTTCAAAATATCTGGTTCTCATTATGAACAATAATGACCCATCAAACTTACTTAAAAAACAAACCGAAAATCTCGTTTTTCTGATGCATGAAATTCATAAATGTTTTGAAGTCAGAAAGATACATGAACATTTCCGATTCAAATTGCCTCAGGCAGAACTCACCTGCCTGATGGCTTTTGAAAGTGAACAAAACCTATCATTTAAAGGAATGGCCAAAAAACTGGATGTTGCCAAAAGCCGTGTCACAAAAATTGTAAAGAGTCTTCTGGGAAAAGGACTGGTTCGTTGTATTTCTGACCCTGTAGATGCTCGTGTACGCCTGATCTCCCTGACACCGGCAGGCAAGAAAAAGATAAAAGAAATAAATACCTTCAAACAGGATATCCACAAACAACTTCTGATGCAAATGGCTCCTGAAGACAGAGTCCAGGCGATTGCCAGCCTTGAACTTATCCGGTCTTCAATGGAAATTGTTAAGGCTCAACTTAAATAACAGACAACTTTTTCAGTTGTCACACACCAACAATTTCTTCAATTTCACTTAATCGGGATATATAATAAGCGGCCTCAAGGGTTTTGTTTCGATAAGCAATCAAGGGCACACCGGCGCCTTTGGCGGCCAGTTCATCCAGTTTAGAATCACCAACATAAAGCATCTCTTCCGGTGTAACATTAAAATGCTTAAGAATCCTGAAAAGTTCTTCCGGGTCCGGTTTTGGTTTTTCAACATCAAGCGCGGTTACCACCAGATCAAAATAGGTTTCGATTTTATATCTCTTCAGCATTTTTTCCATGGTATCTGCACGATTGGTAGCAATAGCAATTTTATATGACAATTGCAATTTTTCAAGAAGCGGTACCAGACCCGGCTCTATGTCCATGTATTGAAAAAAATCTTCATACCTCATTGTTTTGCGATAAGCCTGAGCGGCATCATACTCATCTTTCTTTTTGAAAAGACGGGCCAGCACCTCATCGGATGTGTGCATGTGGGCAAACTGAAACTCTTCGGGTGTCAAGCCGGGGCGATTCATGTGAAAAAGAACTTCATTATAATACGCCATGTTTGCCTGTTCCGTGTCAAACATAACGCCGTCACAATCAAAAACAATAACCTCGATATTACTCATCTATAAAACCGCTTTCCTGTTCCTGCGGTATTTCTGCAGTTATATTGCCGTAAACTTTAATTTCTATCTCCGGTCTTACCTCACTGTCCGTTCGCAGCAATATTGTATCAAGATAACTTCCCGGCGTAGCCTTTATATTATCTATTGTCAGAATATAAGATGTCCCTGAAGGACGGCTCAAAGAGGTAATATCCACTAAAATATTTTCTTCGCCATTACCAATAATTTCTGAACTAATAATACTAAACGCATATTTTTCAGTCGGGGCAATCGTCACTTTTGCTGATAACTTCTGGCTGACCTTACCGTTTATGCGCACAAATTGAGGCGAAATGCTGACCACCTTGTCAACATCCACAATAACGCTTAACGTTGTTTTCGGTTTTTCCGGGTCATTTGTGAAAACAATAACCGGCTTTGACATTCTCTGTCCGCCATGGCCGGATGTTGATAATGTTACTGTTATCTTTCCCTCTCCACCTGGAGGGATCTGCCGGGAGAAATCGGCAACGGTACACCCTCAGCCGGATTTAACTTTGGAAATATCGAGGGGTGCATCTCCTGTATTCCGGACAACAAAATCATACTGTGCAACACTACCTTCCGGAACAGGATCAAACGTATATGTCTTAACCGGAAAATTCGAAGCAGGGTTTCCTCCTTGCTCCTGAGCATAAACACTCGAAAAAATTAAGATTGCCATAAAACATAAAATAAGTGCTTTTAGTTTCATCAAAATATCCTCTTTAACTGAATTTAAGATTTTCTATGCCATATTCAGCCAAACCTTGCAAATTTAAAATTTATAACCGTATATGACATAAACGCATAAAAAATTTGAAAACCGCTTGTTAATTTTCCATCATTTTGCCAAACAATTGGTTTTATGAGTACTTTATGTTATTTTACGGTTTTAAAATCTTGAGGTACTATGAAAACAAAGATATTTATCAAACAATCTCATATTGATGTATCTGCCCGTGAATTATTCCAATGGCACGCCCGACCGGGAGCACTTGAGCGGCTCAGCCCGCCGTGGGATCCGGTTAAAGTTCTGCACAGGGAGGGCGGCATTCAAAAGGGTGCAAAAGTAGCCCTTAAAATGAAAGCCGGCCCGGTTTCTTTTACATGGAAAGCGGAACATCTGGATTATGATGAGAACCGGATGTTTCGGGACCGGCAGGCTCGGGGGCCATTCAGAAAATGGATTCACACACACACATTTATCCCTGATGGTGAAAATGCCTGCTATCTGAAAGACGCCATTGAATATGCGCTGCCGGTGCCGCCGTTTGGCTCTCTTTTGGGAAACAGATTTGTAGAAAAACGTCTTGAACATATCTTTGTCTATCGCCACGAAACAACCCGGCTTGATATGGCTGCACATCAGGCCATAGCACCATTCAAGCCGTTAACTTTTTTAATTTCCGGTGCAAGCGGTGTAATTGGATGCGCTATTATCCCGTTTTTAACCACCGGCGGGCATCGTGTAATTTCTCTTGTCAGAAAAAAACCGGTTCAGGAAAATGAAGTATTCTGGGATCCGTCCAACGGAATAATCGAAAAGGAACACCTGCCTCAAATAGATGTTTTTATTCACCTGGCAGGGGAGCATATCGGCCAGGGAAAATGGACATCTGAAAAAAAGAAGATCATCATTGAAAGCCGGACAAAGGGGACATCTCTTCTGGCCAAAACTGCTGCTGAAATGACAATCCCGCCAAAAGTTTTTCTTTCTGCATCCGCTATCGGCTTTTACGGACACCGGGATAACCGTGAGCTGACTGAAACCGACGGACCGGGTGATGATTTTATATCCAGTGTCTGCAATCAGTGGGAAAATGCAGCCCGTCCGGCTATGGAAAAGAATATCCGCACTGTCTTTTTACGGATCGGTGTGGCGCTGACACCTTCCGGCGGAGCACTTCAACGACTGCTGCTTCCTTTCAGTATGGGAATGGGCGGCAGAATCGGCACCGGAAAACAGTTTATGAGCTGGGTGGGGATTGATGACGTTATCGGATCCATTTACCACATCATACATAATGATCGTTTAACCGGCCCAGTAAATATTGTATCACCCAACCCGGCAACCAACTATGAAATAACAGCCATTCTTTCACAAATTCTGAAGCGCCCGGCATTTATGCATATTCCTGAAAAAGCGATAAAGCTGTTTTTTGGTGAAATGGGCAAAGAGGTTTTATTATCAAGCACCCGCGTGTATCCTGAAAAACTTATTGAAACAGGTTATAAATTCAGATATCCGGATCTTTACAGCGCATTGTCCCATGTTCTGGGTGCTAAGAAGGAGTACTATGAGTAAACAACTGAAAGCCGTCTTAATGTTTCTCATGGCGCTGGCCATGTCTTTCGGGTTCCTGCATCTTTTTGTTCTGGGCGGAACAATTTATGATTTTGAACGGCTCCATATTTTTTTATTTAATCTCTGCGCCGGCGGTACGGCTATCCTTTTTTACACTGAAAAAAAAGCCGTATTAAGTAAACGATCTCTTCTCTTTTTAATACTGGCCATCATCTATGCCATACTGGCATTTCTGGAACTTTATTTACCGGCTGTCATAATATCCATTGTTCTGGCTGTAATTGTAGAGTCAATCCGCATAAAACGATTTTCATTTCTGCCCCGGGATTTTGTCAGGCCCTCTGTCCCTGTGTCTGAAAAGTTTAACCAGGCTTCTCTTCTCTGCCTTTCTATGGGCCTTGTCATATCAGGAATAGTTATTCTTAATGATGTATATTTTCATATTTTCACTTTCGAGATGCTAACCCTGAATACTTTTTTCCTCGGGTTTTCGTTCCCTGTTTCTTTGATTACTTTTTCAGTTATTTTTTCCCTGATGAAAAACGATGTCAGCAATACCATTTTAGTACTTAAAGAGATTGGCTTCTGGAGCATCAACCTCGGCGTTATTATATTTTTTCTCTTAATTATTGCAGAGCTTCTCGTGCCACAGGTTTTCATTACCCATTTTCTGCTCTTTTCCGTATTGATGGTTTTCTTCCTGTTTTATAAACTCGGTATCAAAACTCAGCAAAAAGCATTTCTCTCTTCCGGCATCGCCTTTTTATTATATACGGCGCTGACCGGGATTGCTTACATCACATTCAAATTTTTTCCGGATTATTATATCAAGGAAAATATGAAACTGCTTCTGCGTATGCACAGTTTTGCTTCACTTTATGGCTGGAATCTCTGCGGCCTTGCAATTGTCTGCCGTTATAAAGACTTTCCCATTAAACTTCACTCAATGATCGTTATACTTTTTCACTGGCTCACCGTTATCATTTTTGCACCACTTGGGACGCTTTATCCGGTCTTTGCAATAGTGACCATATTTAGCTATATCGCTATTTTAGGTGTTATATTTTTTAACAAAAGGGATAAGGACAAGTCTAATCCTGTTTTAAATTAGCGCCGCTTTCTGTTTTCAGAGGCTTTTTTATCATCCACAGTGTATTCAGAATAACACTCAGGCTGCTTATAAGCATGGCACACACTGCAATCAATGGTGTCAGCAAACCGCTCATGGCAATTGGGATGCTTAAAAGGTTATAGGCAAAAGAACCCCTGAAGTTTTGCTGTACTTTTCGTGTCACTGTTCCGGAAAGATCTATCAGCTCGATGAGCTGGGCCGGATCACTTTTTAAAAAGGTAATGTCCGCCGCCTCTTTCCCTAAACGGCTTCCTGTATGAACGGCAACAGAGACATCTGCAAGGGCAAGGGCAGGTGCATCATTAATGCCATCACCAACCATCATAACAACATGATGGTTTTCCTGTAGTTTATTAATAAATGTTGACTTTTCAACAGGCGTCATGCCACCCTGAAAAGATTGAATGCCTGTAATTTCAGCTATTTTTGTTACAGCTTTTTCATCATCCCCGGAGATAACGGCTGTTTTATATCCCAGCCTGTACAATTTATTGATAAGTAAAGAGACACTTTCTTTTAAACGGTCACCAAACAGAAATACCGCTTCCAGCTTTCCGCCACAACTCAAATATACTCTGGACTGCAGGCTGTTCTTCTGTTTCTGGAAATCAGGACCATCGTTTACAGTAATAGTATTACCTTGATTTAAAACAAATTCCCGTGAACCGATACAAACTGGTTGATTTTTATAAGTCCCTGAAACACCATTATCATATATTTTTTTATTACTAATCGGGATGTTGAATTGGTTACTTGAAGCATGGTTTAATATTTCAGTCGCAATGAAGTGATCAACATCTTCTTCCAACGCTGCAGCTATAAACAAAATTTCTTCTTTCTGATATTCACCCAAAGCCTGAATATCAAGCAACTGCCATTTCCCTTCAGTTATCGTCCCTGTTTTGTCAAACACAATCGTATCAACTCTGGTCGTCGCTTCAAACACGCCAAAATCCCGAATCAGAAGGCCTTTTCTACCGGCGAGTGCCACACCACCAACACGTGCAAGGGGAATGGCAATACCTAGCGCACAGGGACAGGATATTACCATTACAGTAACGGCTCGCATAATAGATGCTTCAAGCGCCGTACCCGAAAAATAGAGAAAAGAGCCTGTCAGTAGTGACAAAAAAATAATTACAGGAACAAACCACTGAAGAATCTTATCTGTTTTACCTTCCAGCGGCATCTTTTGAGATAGTGTTTTTTGCATGATATCAACCATCTGTCCGAGCATTGAGTTACCTGCTGAAAAATGTGCCTTTATGGTAAGGTCTCCCCGTAATATCGTTGAACCACTTTTTATAAAGTCTCCCTTCTTATATGTAACAGGCTTGCTTTCTCCGGTTATTGAAGATTCATCAACAGCAGCCTGCCCCTTGACCACTTCGCCATCTGAAGCAACCACATCGTCCCGGACAACCCTGAAAAGATCATTTTTATTAAGGGCATCAACATGCACATAACGGCCGTCTGGATAATCATCAGATACGATTTTTACCTTTCCCGGTAATAACGAGAACAGCGTTTTTAAAGCTGCAGTTATATCTTTTTTTGCAAAACCCTCAAACAACTTGCCCAAAAGCACCAGGGTGATCAGCATTGCTGCTGTATCAAAATAAAGATGTATGCTACCGGAAAACATCTGGGTTACGCTGTAAATATATGCTGATAGTGTTCCAACGGACACCAGTATTTCCATTCCCATGAAGCCGGATT
The DNA here is from genome assembly GCA_021737275.1 of Desulfobacterales bacterium. Lineage (GTDB taxonomy): Bacteria > Desulfobacterota > Desulfobacteria > Desulfobacterales > JAIPEE01 > JAIPEE01. Next base: position 43,408 of record JAIPEE010000025.1, on the reverse strand, counting down.
TAATACCATGCATTGCTGTTTTAAAAATATACCAACCACCATAAATTACAACAACTGTTGAAAGACCAAATATAGGTAGAGACAACTTGAGAATACTTCCGGATAGGAGCTCTGTGAAAAATCCAGAGTATAGAGCAAATGAAAGCATCATCACATTTAATGTCAGTATTGCACACAATGAAAAACGGATTAAAATTGACCTTAATGGCCGCGCCTCTTTATCTGACTTATATGCATTATAACCAAGACTATTTATCTTATTGATAACTTCCGCAGGAGAAGTTCTGACAGGATCATACCTGAACCATGCTCTGTCAATTGAAAAATCACAAGATGCTTCTGATACCCCCGGTATCTTCCCAATAACTTCTCCAACAAGCCATGCACAGGCAGGGCACCACATACCGGATACGTTTAATGAAATTGGCAGTGTAGTATCATGGCTTGAACTAATGTTCTGGCTTTCAGTCTGTTGGCCATCCAGGTCCGTCTGACTATCCGGTGCCGGGATGATCCCCATTTCACGACTCCGTTTAAAGACATCTGATTCCTTGAATTTATCCGGATCATTACTGCCTTCTGCGGCCATCAGGATATTAAAAACCTGACGGCACCCGGTGCAGCAAAAGTGATATGTCTTTTCTGATATAATTTGATCAAAGGCATTGGAATATACGGGAAGACCGCAAAGATCGCAAAGAAGATTTATGTGTGTTGGATTCTTCAATTTTTTCTTTATAGCATATCGTAAGGTGTTTTACTGTTTATTAAAATGGATACTATCCTTTAATCTTTTCCCCTTTCAACGCAGCTGAGCGTTGCTATTGACTGCGGAAGAAGAATCCAGGCTGTCTGAGCCTAAGCGAGTTCCTGGATTCGCCGCAGGCAATAGCATAAGCGAGGGAAGCCGAAGGCCAAAGTTGAGGGGCGGCCTTTCTTTTGCTTCATTTTCTTTGGCCGGGCAAAGAAAATGAAGAGGTAAGTTGAAATTGTAATTTTTTTGTTAATCATTGCCGATGATATAAAAAGCTTTCAAGAGTCAACCATACTTCTCAAATAGATAATAATCTTCCACCGATCTTCCACCGAAACCGTCGTGGCAAGAGCCGGCTCTCTCTTCTGCCCAAAACTGATATTGTTAAATAATTCTCCATCCGTCTTCTGTTGAACTTTAGATGACAAAAGATCTGTCGGAAGCGGATTAAAACTCTGCCCCACACTTCCCATACCATCTGCCTTAATGCCATGACACATAACACAATACATACCGTACTTGATTTTACCCAGAGCTACTGCTTCGGCATTATAAGCAATTGGGTTTTTCAAGATCTTTGGGTCTGTTTTCCGATATATCTCCTCACTGCTGCCAAAAGGAACAATACCTTCAACCATATGGTGAACCGGTTCTTCATGGGGCTTAATAATGGGCTGCTCCCGCATACCGGGGTCATATTCGCAACCAGTTAAAAATATAGCCAGACAAAGAATTCCAATTCCAAATATGATCCATCGCCTTATCATTTGATTTCCTTTTCTTCTTCACCACCACGAACATGCTGCGGCACCGGCATATCCGGATAATCAGCATATTGAGATTCACCGGGAACATCCTTAACCGGTCTGTAGTCCCAGTCCGGTTGCCCCTTATCCCCAACTACAAAAAAAGTAACAAGGCCCTTAACAATAATAAAAACAACCATCAGCAAGACAATTACCCAGGAGCATCTGATCGCCTTTTTTGAAATTTTACCTGATGATGGTTGTTTATCCATTTTAAATCTTCACTCCACTCAAGCCTGCTATTAGAATATAAAAGATAGCCCACAGGATTATTCCGACAACAATCAGTATTAATACCAGCGGGAATGGCGAATGTCTTTCAGATAATTCATCAGGGTATCGGGCTGTTATTTTTCCGGTATCTTTATCCCGCTTTCTGCTCAGATGAGTATAGCCCAGCGCCATGCCGATCAGAATAATCAGTATCATCGCCGGTACAGTAAACATGATTACATGTTCTATGTTGAGCCACTCAAAATAACGCATGAATTAACTCTCCTACGCATTCAATATTGCAAACACCAGAACACTGGCACTGGCAGCAAGGCCCATGGCAATCAAAACAAACAGAGCATAGATTTCCAGCCGATGAATTTTACTTACCCCTGTATCGGTGCCATCACTTTCCGGCTCAAGGGGTAAATAGCCGGCACGTTGCTGATCACTAAACTGGCCATTTTTCAGTGCCCATAGAAATACTGGAATACTGATAGCAAAGCCGATTATCATATATGCAATAAAATACGGATAATACATTTTGCATCCTGATTTTTACTTAAACTTACGTTATTATAACATAATTTATTCTTCGTGCTCTTAATCGTACTCTTATTCTTAATTGTCTTTTTATTCATTTCAAACATCCAAAAGCCAGATTACGATTATGAGTATAATTAAGAATGTGGCTAAATTCTTTTTTTAATTCTCAAAAGCAGCATCTATCCCGCCGCCCTGGCCGGCATCACTTTCATTAATGAAATATACAGCCACGTAATCTCCTACTTCCCATATTTTTTCGGATTCAAGCTCCTTTTTAAAATATGGCATGGCCGTACCGGTGATACCGTTCATAATCTGGTAGTATAATATCCCACCGGAAATACCGCGATCTTTTAAAATGGTAAAATTTAATGGCGGTGGATAAAGATCCGGTTGTGCCGGTCCCATGCCATCTCCTACCGGCCCGTGACACCCCATACAAAAATCCTGATAAATCTTATGACCCCTGGCCAGTGCGCCGGGTGTTGTCGGATAGGGGTTAGCAATCTTTTGCCAGGGTTCGGGCACATGACTATGCAGCCATTTCACATTGACTTCCGGACCAGCTTCAAAAGCAGCAGTTGATAATTCTTTCCATTTTCTCTGGCGAGCTATTCGTTTATCGGCCATGATCATACCCAGGCTTTGAACATAAGCTGTCAGCTTTTTTATATTTTCCTCACCCAGGAATAAAAATGGTGGCATAATAGAGTTTGGCCGCGTTGTTCTCGGGTTTTTAAAATGTGCCATATGCCAGTCATCCGGATGTTCGCCGCCTTCCTGTGAAAGATCCGGGCCGGTTCGCGCCGACCCCAGCAAGATAGGATGATCATCAATATAATCACCGGACTGTGCAATTCGCTCTGCACCCAGGCCCCAATCGATTGTTCTGATAGATTGTGAATGGCAGTAAACACAGCCATTGGCTATATAAATCTGTTTCCCGGCAAGTTCTTCATCTGTGCGCTGTCGATATATTTCCGATGGTGCATCACTCACGGTATAAAATGGTAAAGCCACAACAACCAGCACAACCGCTGCCAGTATCAACAAACTTCCAATAACAACTATCCTCGGTGTCATCTTCACTGAACACCTCCGGATCGAACAAAAATACTTCTTAAAATATTGTATAGTCCAATTACGGCGCCGAAAAAAATCATTACCCCCAGTGACGCCCTGATGACATTATATACATGGATTTCAGCCAGAATCCGGTAAACTGTCTCTCCATTCAGCCACCCATTGCCCTGAATCAGGCCGGCTATGGTCAAAACAACTGTAAAACCGATCACACCAATCAGAATCAGCCAGTACTGCAAATCTGCCAGTAATCGGCTGAATAAAGGTCTTCCTGTAATATGCGGCACCACATAATACATTCCACCAAGTGCCATCATTCCTGCAAACCCTAAAACACCGATATGAGCATGACCGACAACCCAGTTGTTAAAGTGGGTAATCCGCTGCACCTGCGGAAGCGCCATCATCGAGCCCTGTATACTTACAAAGAAATACATAATAGTACCGACAAATATAAATTTTGTCCCGATGTCTCCATGAATTTCAGCAAATTTTCCTTTTGCGGTATACCAGATATTAATAAGAAAAATCATGACCGGAATCACCATACCCATACTATCCACTATGGAAATTACTTTAAGCCAGGTTGGTACCGGAACCTGAAGTAAGTGGTGCGTACCGATATGGGTATAAACTACCAGCAGGGACCAGAAACCCAGCAATGAAAGTGTGTGGCTGTAAAGCGGTGTTTTACAGGATCGTGGAATAACATAGTAGGCCACACCCAAACTCAATGGTGTCAGTAGCAAGCCAAATACATTATGCCCGTAAAACCAGAGTAAAATTGCATCAGGTATCCCCTTAAGTGCGCCGGTATCCGGCTGCCAGATTACATTACCCAGCGCATATGTAACTGCGGTCAATACGATGCCTGCACAGACATACCAGATTGAAACATAAAGCAGGGACTCTTTCCGGTTGGCAACGGTCATGGTTAAATTAACAAAGACCATTATAAAAAGAACGGCTACCATAATATCAACCGGCCAGATCATTTCTGCATACTCACGTCCCTGTGTCTGACCAAGCCCCAGCGTTACCGTTGCAAATACAAGAAATATATTCCATAAAACTATGGTTATAACGCCCAACTTTTCACTGAAAAGATCTGTTTTCAAAAGTCTGGGGAAATAATAAAATGCAGCCGAAAGAAGGCCCGGTGTTACAAACCCGAATAGTACCAGATTAATATGAATGGGCCTTAGCCTGCCAAAAGTCAGCCAGCTAATACTTCCCATAAGATCCGGTGCCACCAGCTTGGTTGCTGCCAGCAATCCTGCAAGCGTGGCTACCACCATCCAAAAACTGGATGTCAGGCAAAATCCCAAAGCTGTTTTATTATTTTCCGACAACTGAACTCCTTTTACTATCTAATTTTATAGCACCATTATGTCTTGTTTCAGAAGCTGAAGGTGCGGCAAACTCAAGGCGGAAAGAGGAAACTGTAGTATCTCTCTACCGCGAGCCATTGACAACGATGAAGATGCTGTGTCATCGGCTTCTGAAACAAGACATAATTAATTGTGGCAGCCGAGCCAACACCCCAGTGGTGTACCCTCTTTCTCCCTGTGGCACTTAATACAAAATCCCATTTTAAAATTAACACCCTTCAGGCGATCCATTTTTTCAACCTCACCATGACACTCCTGGCATTGTATCTCCCTGTCAATGTGACGTTGATGTTTAAAAAATACATGCTCGGGCAGATAAAACACCTTCTTCCAGGGTGTTGGCGTATTGGTGTTATAATAGTTGTGCTCTTTTTTAATCTCAGGATGTTCTGCAATAATATATTTGTGGCAATACAAACATTTTTCTACCGGTGGCATACCCGGATGTTGAGACCTGTCTACATAGGAATGGCAGAACCGACAATTGATTTGCTTGACACCAGCGTGGACCTGGTGGCTGAATGAAATGGGTTGTTCAGGTCCCATTTTCCATTCCGGCCACACATACAAAAACAGAACCAGAAAAATAGCCAACGCAGCACAGGACGCAGTCCAGAAGAGCGCACTACCCTTAATCTTTAAAAAGCTAATCCATCTGTGTTTTCTACGATCGTCCATCAGTTTTTATGCACCGTCTTTCTAAAGATGACTTTTCCAAACCGATTGATGTACAAATAGATTGCCATTGCCATCATCCCAAAAAACCCAAATGAAATCAGAATTTCCGTTATACCGACATTAAATCCGGATGGGCTCAGTATCGGTCCTAACAACAGGACATGTTCCAGCCAGATGCCACCCAGAATGACGATACACAGCAGCAGCATGGCCGTCGGTCGTTTTTTAATATTTTTATTCAGCAAAATAAAAAACGGTGCGATAAAACAAATTGTAAAGACGATCCATGATAATGACTGCCAGGGCTGAACCATTGTACGTAGAATAATATAACTTGTCTCTTCCGGCAGATTACCATACCAGATCACCACAAACTGGCAGTAAAAGAAATCCGCCCAGACCAGGCAGAATCCAAAAAAGAGTTTGCCAATATTGTGAAAATGGTCAGGTGTCAGTATTGATTCCTTTTTAGAACCCAGGTGTAATAATGCTGATAAAATAATCAGCCCGCCCAGACCAATATAAAAAGCTTTTACAAATATGTAGGCACCAAATAGTGTGGAAAACCAATGAGGGTCCATACTCATGACCAGATCAAAACCGATGAGTGTTAATACGAGCGCATAACCGATTGCATAAAGCACACTAAACCTTGTCATTCGATCACGACACTGTTGTTCATCCCCACCATTATTAAGCATCATTGAATAACGGACATAACCGAAACCAAGCCCGTATAGTATAATTAATCCCAGAAGATCTCTCGCAAAAAGAAACGGCATGTTGAGCCAGAGTTCCTTACCGTGCAAATCTTCATGAAGCCAGGGGAAAAGGAGATCCTTTCCTGCAAAAATGATCAGGAACAAAACCAGCGAAATAGGGAAAAACATGACAAAAGATTCTGAAATACGCTGCATGGGCCCGCTCCATCGAGCCCTGGTCAAATGCATGATTATGGCAAACAACAGACCACCCTGGGCTATCGCGGACCAGAACAGAAAATTGATCAGGTATGTCTGCCATGCTCGACCGGCGTCACCCACTGTTAACTGGGCAACAAAAGTGATGCCCCCCAGTATAATCATGAATAAATATATTGCGGCCTGTTTTTGGCTCAAGCGCCGTATGATTTGTTCCATAATTTAGTTTTTATTCTTTTCCACTTTTATATCATCTGCGCCATTTTTCGTGAAAAGTGCAGACAGCTTTTCTTCTCGCCCGTAATCACAGGTGGCAACAACGCCAAAATATTCACCTGAACATCTTTCATCATATGGCTTTCCAGCAAGTCGTGCCGGCATTCGAGACATCACCAGAAAACCAAGAATATTTCCTAAAACACCAAACAAAATAGTAAACTCAAACCCAACAATGAAAAAAGGCACAAAACCTACTACAGGCTTACCGCTGACGATTAGGCTCCAGCGTGTGGCTGTAAAAATGGCAAGTAAAAATCCGGTTATGAAACCGATGATTCCGCCACAAAGCGTAAAATACCCTACCTTACTTTTACTTTTTTTTAGCTCCGCATTTATCTTTTCTGCAGGAACAGGGCTATGAACCTCGAAAAGATCAAATGGCGAGCCCTTAAGTGACTTTATCGCCGCGACAGCGTTGTCCTCTTCCTTATAAAGTCCAATGACATATTGCTTATCCGGCATCGTTCCCTCCTGCATGAAGATGTTCTTTCATCTCCGTCATTGAAATGGAGGGCATGTGTTTGACAAACAGAATAAAGAGAAAGAAGAAAAGACAAAATGCGCCCAGCATAATACCGAACTCCGTCAGAGTGGGTGCATAATATCCCCAAGCATGGGGTATAAAGTCATGGGCCACACTTCCGGCAATAATAACAAACCGTTCATACCACATACCAATATTTACCATGATACATATGATCAACAGCCACGGAATACTTGTCCGGATTTTTTTGATAAAGAAAAGAAGCGGAACAATGGAGTTACAGATAACCATAATCCAGAATTCAATTTTATATTCTCCGACTGCCCGCCACATGAATGACTCCTGCTCCACACTGTTTCCACTGTACCAAGCCAGAAAATATTCTACGCCATACGCATAACCAACAATCAATCCTGTAAAAACAATGGTCTTGGCTACATTTTCAAGCACACCCATTGTGATGATCTTTTCGTATTTAAAAAGCTTACGCAGGGGAATCATCAATGTCACCACCATTGCAAGCCCTGAATGAATAGCCCCGGCAACAAAATATGGCGCAAAGACAGTACTGTGCCATCCGGGAATAACGCCCAGCGCAAAATCCCACGACACAACACTATGTACGGATATGACTAATGGCGTTGCCAGTGCAGCAAAAAAGAGATAGATCCGGGTATAGTGCCGCCACTGTTCCAGCCGTCCGCTCCATCCCAGGCAGAGAATTGAAAATATTTTTTTCCGGTTACCGGTTGCCCGATCCCTTATAATAGCGAGATCCGGCAGCATACCCGTATACCAGAACATTGCGCTGACCGTCAGATATGTGCTGATAGCAACAACATCAAATACTAGTGGCGATTGAAAATTGGGCCATAATGTACGCTGGTTTGGATATGGCAGCATGTAGTAAACCACCCATACGCGCCCGACATGTATTAATGGAAAAAGACCAGCGGTACAAACCGCGAAAACAGTCATCGTCTCTGCTGCCCGGGCAATAGGATTTCGCCAACCTGCCCTGAACAGATAAAGAATGGCCGATATAAGTGTTCCCGAATGGGCAATACCAACCCAGAATACAAAATTAATCAAATAGGTTCCCCATGCCACCGGATTGTTCTGACCGCCCACCCCAATACCTACGACAATCTGATAACCCCAGCACATTAATCCAATCATAACACCAACGCCCAACAGACCAACAATCCCCCAGTATGTTTTTGAGGGTGCTGCCAGTGTGTCCAGAACAGTATTATCAATTTGTGCTGCCGTTAGTTCTGCCATGACTAAATCTCGTTTAATATCTTTTTAAGATAAATAACAGCCGGTTTTGTATTAAGATATCCCATTACCTGGTAAGCCCGTTTATCAGAAACCAGTTTACTGACCCGGCTTTCCGGGTCCATCAGATTGCCAAAAGTAAACACATCCGATGGACATGTCTGGGCGCAGGCTGGAATAACCTCACCATCCTTTATCTTACGCTTTTCTCTTTTTGCTGTTGTATGTGCTTCCTTGATACGTTGTATACAGAACGAACATTTCTCCATCACGCCTTTACTTCTTGCCGTAACATCCGGATTGAGTTGCAGGTTAAGCGGATAGGGCCATTTCCAACCAAACCAGTTAAATCGTCTCACCTTATACGGACAGTTCTGGGAACAGAATCGTGTGCCAATGCATCGATTATATATCTGGTTGTTCAATCCCTCTTTAGAATGATGCGGTGCGTAAACAGGACAGACTGACTCACAGGGCGCCGCATCACAATGCTGGCACATCATGGGAAGGAAGATCACCTTTTTATTATCTTCCGGATCAAGATAACGCTCAACCCTGACCCATGACATCTCTCTACCATTTATAATCTGCCGCTTTCCTGCAATTCCGATATTATTCTCCGCATAACAGGCACCCATGCATGCTGCGCATCCAACACATCTATCAAGATCCACCACCATGGCCCATCGATAATTTTCATGTTCATGTGACGGATAGATATCACGATGTGCATCATAACCTTCCGGAATGGGAAGGGTCAACGGGAATTCGTGCATACTCAGACCTGAACCGCCATGCGTTTTTTTATGATCCTGACTGTTGCTGTATTGGCTGAAAGGCATTGCCATTGCTATTTTTCTATCATGTTGCAGCCGGCTGCCATCGGTATGGGCCAGGGGTTCAGAGCTTTTTGCTTTTTTAATGGATATAACCCTGGCATGACTGATCGGGCCACCGGACAAGTTTTCTATATTTGCTGACAATAAAGAAAAAATTGAATCTTCCTTATCCTCAATAAACTGGCCGTCAATAGTGTGATCCCGTCTCATGCTTATGCCCAGCACATTTTCTTTTATACCTGCCGTCTCATAAACAATCGCTTCAACCAGGCCATTATCTGTTTCAATGGCAGTCATATCCCCATGTTTTAAGTTATTACGTTTAACGGTTTCAGGATGCATCAGAACAGGCGCCTGCCATACAACCTTTGTCAATGGATCAGGTATTTCCGAAAGCCATGGTCGATTGGCACCACGGCCATCAAAAAATCGTACAGAAGGCATTATGGCCAAAGACAGGGGTATTGTCGTCTCTTTACGATCTAACAGTAAAACATCAAAAATTTTCTTTGATAATTTTTTTGAAAAACTTGCCTTGTTCTCCGGTACATTATACAAACCACCGTTCCGGACCATATTAAGCCACTGAAGTTCAGTGGAAATGCTGCCTTTTTTCACAAGGCTTCGTATAACTTCTGTTTTATAAAACTCTGTTTCTGTTACATCTTTGAAAGAACTTCTTATCAGCAGGTCACCAATCTGGGGATCACCGTATAGTGGTTTCATAGCCGGCTGAAGCGTTGTGATCACTTTTGATGTACTCTCATATACATCCCAGGATTCAAGGGGCATGGCAACAGGTATAACCATATCTGCCTTTGCTGATGTTTCATCCATAAAATTACTGAAACACACCACAAAAACAGATTTATTTTTCAAAGCTTTCTGAACACCGGATTGTTTCGGAAGTGTAAAAACCGGATTCACATTATTCAGCAACAGTAAATTAGTTTTATCTTCAGATACTTCATTAAAGAAGTTATATATTTCTGATCGTCGCGCTGCTGTTTCAACCCGATATCGTTCATTAAAATCTAACTGAGAAAGATCCGGATTTAGCAACAAATTCAACAGGTTTGAAGCAATACATGTCTCTAAAGACCGCTCACCATTAAAACTATTACCACTGCCCAGAACTAAAGGATGCCTGCTTTTAACAAGGCTCTCAGAAATTCCGGATATCAGTCGCTCCGATATACCAGTCTGTTCTGAAACTTTTTGGATGGTATAAGGATCTGCAATCGATTGAAGATTTCCAAGTAATGATTTATCAAGGGTCTCTCCCTTGCCCCACACAATCATCTCTCTGATCAGTCCAAGGGCAACAATAGTCTCATCGTCGATATTACATGGAATCCATGTATCAGCATTGGCTGCTGTCAGGGTCTGACTCGGACTGATATGAACAAACCGACCCTTTTTGCCGTTTCTGACACCATGCATTTCTTTGAATTTTATGGTGTACTCAACCGGAGAGAGCCATGTATCCAGGAAGTCAGCACCAAAGGAAATCAGAAAATCCGACTGTTCCATTTTATACGAAAAGAGACCGTCAATCCCGAAAACCATTTCATTGGCGGTTTTAAGCGATTCATAGGCGAATGGTTCAAAAACAGTTGGGGCGTCAGCGCCATATGTGGTCATGATATGATCAAATATTTGATAAAGCGGCCGGCTGACAACCTCTGTCATCATCTTTATTCGACCGGAACCCGATATTTTTGCGATGCTGAATTTTTCTGAAAGCAAATTTTCTGCATCTGAAAAAGAGATATTCTGCAATCCATTTTCTGTTTTGAGTATTGGACTTTTCAGTCTACCGGGATTATAAACACCTTGAAGTGCTGCCTGACCGCGAATACAAACCTTTCCTTTGTTTATGGGATGGAGGGGGTTACCCTCAATCTTGATAACACGCCCTTCCCTGTTTTTTACCAAAACGCCACAACCTGCAGGACACTCTCGACAGGTCGTAGCATACCATTTCGCTTGCCCTGTCACCATGTCATCGGGTGCTTTTACAAGGGAATAGATTGTTTTTTCCGGATCACTGCAACCGGCTGCAAATGAAAGGCTTCCGATACCGGCCAGTTTTAAAAAAGTTCGTCGATCCATGCGAACAGATGACTCCTTATTAATGTTAAGTTATGAGATGTATTTGATTTCAATAAACTTGTTTTTTGATATGGTACTTTTGAAGTTTTTTTAAAAATATCAAACAGCGCTTTTATATGCAAGGCTTAATACTTAATTCCCTGATAAATAAAGTAAATCCCCACACCAATCATGGTAACAGCACCAATATTATAAATCACTTTTCTTGATTTCAACCATTTCAAAGTTGAAAGCCTGCCGACAATCAGCAATGCCGGCATTGTTCCAATCCCGAAAAGTGCCATCAGTATAAATCCGTAGAAAAAGGCCTGAAGCTTATCAGAAGCGCCCATTCCGGACCGTGCAACAGAAAGCAGTGCCGTATAAACCGGACCGCATGGTAAAAAACCCAGAACGATCCCAAGAATCAGAAATGATAGCGCATTCCCCTTTCGGGTTACCTTGCTAAGCAGTCTTCCCATTCCGCCTGATGAGTTAAAACAGTCCGAAGGAAAAGTAAGTTTGGGAATTAATCCTGTCATACTGATTCCCATAAAAACAATTAAGGCCCCGGAAAAAATCATTACACCTTTCTGAAAGCCGCCCATTTCTGAAAACAATCCGGTAAAGGAACCGGTAACCGCCAGAATACCGCCAAGCACACTGTAAGTTATTGTCCTACCGATGTTATAACAAAGATGGTTTCCAATCCTGTTTTCGCTTCCCGCAAGAGACAGTGAAATTACAATAGGACCGCACATGCCGATACAATGGCCAAACCCTACGGCAAGTCCGGTTGAAAACAGCGCAAAGGATAGGCCATCAATAGATAACATCAAAAATAAAAGTTACCTTTCCTTTTTCGGGAATTACAACATCTGCTTTCCAGATACGTTTTCCACTGGGACATCTTACGATAACGCCCTTTCCTTCAAATTTCCGACCTGACAACCGGTTTAATTGGATCTGGTTCTGACCCATATTCATACCCGGCATACCCAGATCAATATATGGCACTTCACCTTTATATTCTTCAGTTAGTGTGACCGTAAAGATCAGATCTGTCATAGCCTTAACCGGCTTTGGCTTTATATCAAGCGTAACTGAGAGATTCTCTGCTTTTTTTGTACACGATCCATTCTGGATATCACAGTTAATCAGTTCTTCACCTGCTTTTATGGCTGTCTGTGGTGCCATTAAAAAAACAGCTATCAAAAGAAAAATATAAAACCGATAGCATTTTTTAATCATCGCTCCTCCTTGAGTTCCGGGTATACTTTATGTTATAGTCCATTAATCTTTCATACGGTAATACAATCCCTACAGGATCTGCTATGATTTCTTACAAATCAGTATGGTCTGACAAAACAGGCAGGCACCGGCAACTCGAAAAATCTGTCACAAAACAGCAGACAGCAATGTTCGGCTCTGAAGTGCTTCACGAAAAAGATAAGGCCCAACGTGTTCAGCACCATTTCAATATTGTTTCGTCAAAATACGATTTAATGAATACCATTTTAAGTATGGGCATTCACTATGCATGGAAAAAAAGTTCAGTCAAGGCGCTTGCGTTAAAGCCCCCAGACCGCCTGCTGGATTTATGTGCCGGCACAGGCGATCTTTCAAGTATGGCCGGAAAAATTATTGGTAACGCCGGCCAGATTGTTGCCTGTGACTTTAACTGGCAAATGCTTAAAACCGGTATTAAAAAAAAGCGTTGTCGCCCATTTTCAAAGAACACAAACTTTATACAGGGTGATGCTGAATCGCTTCCTTTTTCTGATGAACAGTTTGATGCGGTCATCATAGGTTTTGGTATCCGAAATCTGACACACCTTGAACAGGGTTTCAGAGAAATATTCCGTGTATTAAAACCAGAAGGCCGAATGGTTTGCCTTGAATTTTCAAAGCCAAAAACATTCTGGTTCCGGTTGTTCTATGATTTTTACTCTTATAAAATAATGCCACTTCTTGGTGCACTGATTACCGGGTCAAAGGATGCATATACCGTTTTTCCTGAATCCATCCGGATATTTCCGCTTCCTGATGAAATTGTATCCATTCTTTCAGAAATCGGTTTTAAAAACATTTCATACAAACGGCTTACAGATGGCATTGCCGTCAGACATAAGGCATTTAAGTAAGTATGCCTGTCTTATATTATTCCAAACAAAACAACTGCCAGTAAAAATGCCGGATAGTAACTGGCTTTATTAAAAAGCCTTAGTGCATCTTCGGGCCGGTTTGTTTTTAGCAGATAAAAGGCCGGCCAGATAAGCAATACAAGGCTACCTGTCAATAAAATCATATATGGCAGCATCTCAAATGTTGTCCCTGACAGTTTGAATGTTACAAACACAGAAAAAACGGCAATAACCAGGGAGACCATAATAATCCGCCCTGTGGTTTTTGAACCAAACCTCAACGGTAGTGTTCTGGCATTAATAAGATTATCTTCATTTATATCTGTATAATCATTTGGAATATTTTGACCGCCAAGTTCCCAGAAAAACAAAAAAAGAAAAAGTGATAAAACATACATTCCTGGCGGGTCGGGGTTGACAGCAAATACGGCTGCAACAGAACCAAGTGTTTTAACAATGCCGCTGACAAATACACGCATCCAGCTAATCGTAAGCATAAAACAATAAACAGCTTCAAGCAGACACCCGACAATAAAGATAAACGCACAAACAGGATTTAACAGGTAGGCTCCGATAAATGCGACAACGCCCCATAAAACAGCCCAAACCACAGCAGACTTTATGCTCAAAAGATCCTGTGCCAGGGGATGCCTGACAAGCACAGAATCCAGATCCGGTGAGTCTTCATTACCGGCATTTCGGTTAAGTTTTTTTTTATCGTTTTTTTTGCCAATAATATCATTCAGCGAATAAACGGCTGTATAGCCTGCAAAAACGGTTATAATAGCAAGAAACAGAACCGTTATGGATGGAAAGCCTCCGATCAGCAATATAGCGGCAAAAAAGGGTGTCATCATGTCCAGGATACCATGATGGGTCCGGGATAGCGCGCAAAACAACTTCAGTCTGGATGGTAAAATTGCATCATAAATGTCAGCTGCTGTTTTCACGCTTCCTCCATTATTTTTAAAATACTACTTTGTTAAAACTTCAATCTGTAGATATTGATAATATAAAGACAACTATCTTTGCCGGGACATTGTGGTTCTATCCCTTATGAGAAAATGATATAATCGGTCGATTGATTTTCTTAAAAATTTCTATTATTATAAAAAAAATCTTCATTAAGTTCAAGTAGGGATTTTCTTTAATTATTTTATCTTGATATCGTTGACGATATTTTTTTTATAAAAATTTGCATTCTTTTTACGAATGCATCAATTATGGATTCTTCTCAACAAAATATATATTCTGAAGAGGTAAAACAGTTTGAAGCCCTGGCGCTCCATTGGTGGGATAAAAATGGCCGTTTAAAATCACTTCATGATATTAACCCGCTCCGAATGTCTTTTATTCAGGACACTGTTAACTGTAGCGGGAAAAAAATCCTGGATATCGGTTGTGGCGGTGGCGTTCTTTCTGAAGCGCTGGCAGAAAAAGGCGCCCATGTTACCGGAATAGATGTCGGAAAACAGGCAATATCCGTTGCCGCTTCACATGCAAAAGGTAACAACCTTGATATTTCATATGTTCAGGAAACGGTGGAGGGTTTTTCCAAAACATTTCCGGATAAATTTGATGTCATAACCTGTATGGAACTGATTGAACATATTCCGGACCCATTTTCAGTTATTTCTGCGGCAGCAACGCTTTTAAAACCCGGTGGTGATATCTTTTTTGGAACGATTAACCGGACATACAAAGCCTGGTTTTTTGCCATTATCGGAGCAGAATATATCCTTCGCCTTCTTCCAAAAGGCACACATAGATTTCGTGATTTTATTAAGCCTCATGAGCTTGAAATATGGTGCAACAACTCCGGATTAACAAAAATTTCCATAAAGGGGTTTTCTTATAACCTGCTGACAAGGAAGTACTTTTTATGTATTAATACTTGTGTTAACTACCTTATACACTTTAAATCAAAGATTATGGAAGATTAACAATGATTATCTTTAAGTGCTTTTCAAAATAAAGTGCTGCAGATGCCGAGCATTTTAATCTCAATATCTGCAGCATCATAAGGCTATCAGTCCAGAACTTCCATTATCTTGCCACAGCATGGCGGAACCCTGTCTCCTTTTTTCAGATTAACGTATTTGTTACAGGTCTGGCAGTAGCATGTACAGTCCTGATCCGCATAAACCTCCGGATAATCATCATCCCCCTCAGACTTCTCTCCTTCAAAAGCAAAGCGGGCCACCTTTTTCTCTTCATCTTTTGGAAAGTACTCCCCCATGGGCACCATCTTCTTGTTAAACCGGGCACAATCAACCAGTCGGCGCCAGAGGCCCTCCAGCTTTACGGTTTCATCAGCAGTTTCCGGTGTAAACTCCACATAATTAGACTCAATGTTGATCTTCATAAACTTCCTCCTGAAATATATATACTTATATCAATTAATATTTGGGCAAAAATAGAAAGACGAGCCCACTCTTGCCGGTAAAAAACCCCGGTTAATATCTGAAAGCTATCTTTAAAGACTCACACAACAGACCGGAGAAAAAGCTCAAAAATTCGAACATTCCGGTCAACCATTACTATAATTGGAATTTTCCAGCAGATTACCATCAGTCTCCCGGATATACACAGACATCAAAGCACCACCGGCACCCATTCTTCCGAAAGGATATTTGACAAATTGAATGATCAATAACGTCAATCTCCACTAGCCTCCTCATCACCCCAGGTCTTTTCAAGAAACTTGTCCCGCCCGGAGCCATACCTGTAATATTTATACCGAATAGGGTTTTTCTGATAGTAATCCTGATGATAATCTTCGGCATTGTAAAATATGGAAGCCGCTACAATTTCAGTTACAATCGGTTTATTAAAACGACCGGATTCGGAGAGCGTTTTCTTTGATAACTCTGCAGCCTTTTTCTGTGCTTCATTATGATAAAAAATTCCTGACCGGTACTGCCTTCCAATATCAACAAACTGGCCATTTTTCTGCGTCGGATCAATATTTCGCCAAAACTCATCCAGCAGTTTTTCATAGGTTATTTCTGAAGGATCATATATAATCTCAACCGCTTCAGCATGGCCTGTTCCGCCGGCCGAAACTTCTTTATATGTCGGATTTTTTTTTTGACCGCCGATATAACCGGACGTAGTTGAAATTACGCCCGGAAGTTTATCAAACGGATGTTCCATGCACCAGAAACACCCACCTGCAAAGGTAGCCGTTTCATATTGTTTTTCTTTTTTTTTTACTTCAGTCATATCATCACCACAAACACCGGTACCGTAAATTGAAAACAGTATGACGGCAATTATTGTTATATTAATCTTTTTCATTTCTCAACCTGCCTTTTATTTTCTTAATACCGCTTCAACACTCACTGTCATCTTTACCAGATCACCCACTGCGCCCGGCAGGCTTTTAATGCCAAAATCACTTCTGCTTACGATAAATGATGTTTCAAATCCGATCCGGAAACCTCCCCACATATCCTCACCGGAACCGGTATGTTCTGCCTCGACAGTAATGATTTTTGTCACACCATGCAGATTGAGTTCCCCTTTTACCTCGTAACGCGCATCTTCTTTTTTTATAAAATAGATGCTTTCAAAAAGTATTTCCGGAAACTTTTCAGCATCCAGAAAATCAGCACTTTTAAGATGTTTATCCCGATCCGGGTTAAATGTATCAACACTGTCGCTTTTTACCGTTACGTTGATTTCATTATTTTTATCGTTGTTTTGGTCAATAATCAGTGAGCCGGTCAGCCCGTTAAATCGTCCATAAACATATGAAATTCCCAGATGTTTGATACGAAATACGACCGATGAATGAACAGGATCAATATCGTAAGTTTCTGCTGCTGAACTCTGACCGCAGATACAAAAAGCCAGTACAGCAAACATCAGAAAAACTGTTTTTATATATTTTTTTAATCTTTTCATGATTCACCCCACTTTGAAATTTCAACTTGCTGTGAAATTCAGGACTGAATATTCAGAAAAACTCACGTTTCGACACGTCTGAAAAAATTACGTATTTTAAAGATAAGATCAATTTTGGTGGTTGCAATACCCGGTTTCAGATCGATGACGCTCTAACTTATTTAAAAATAAAACTTTTTTCTAAAAAACAGGGATCATCAAAATGATCTCTTCCGATAAGGGATGTCGCATGATGACCCCGCTGGCGCATGCTTCCGATACTATGAACACCCATTGAAAAAAGAAGAACCGGCTCTATACGTCGGGATTCTTTGATGATGCCTTTTTCATTGAAAATACTTTTTGTATCTCCTTTTTTATCGGGCAGCATTTCAAGTTCATCATAATTTACAAGATCACAGATAACCGTTTCTTCCGAATTATCTATAGCGGCTATATGCTGTACCTGATGCCACCCGGAGTTAATTCTGAGTTGTAATCTTTTTTCCGGAAATTCTGTGGGCAGCCATTCCGGGTAGAAAGGATCCATTTTTGACGGCCTTGTTACAATATCTTGTACGTAGTCCCTATTCGGCACAAAAAAATGATAACACCCGCAATTATTCATAATATCAACCATAAACGGAATACCCTCAGTATCAAGTGTTATCCGAACCGTCATGCCGTCAATGTTGCCGCGCTCTATCCAGGGTGAATTCTCCCCACTCCGTCCTGAAAACCAGACAACGTAGTTCAACTGAATAACCGGTCGATCCTTAAACAGTGCATGAGAAATATAATAATAAACAGAAGGGTTTTGTTCCTCTGTGGCAACCTGCCCGTCCTTCCATATAAAACCGCCGATCTGATCATAGTGGGCAGCAACATCCATTACAAATACCGGGGCAAACATGGAAATAAGCGTCATCTCGTTTTCCTCTGAAAGTGTTGGAATCCTGAGCGTGTTCCCGATTGAATCTTTCAGAATTTCACCGACCACACCCCTGTCGTAACTTGTGGTTTCAGCTAATGAATAAGCTGTCAGTTTTCCATCGATTGTCAGCCTGTCCGGCGAGGTTTCATGCCAGATACTGAATTCATTGCGTGTCTTTTTTGTCAGATAAATAACCGGCAGTACGGTTATCGGATAAACGCCGGCAGTTCTTAATATAGTAGAGTATTCATCTGGAACTGTTACAGATTTAAAAACATTTTCATAAAAACCGGGTTGCACTTTGTCATATTTGTGTAAAATTTCAGCCCCTCTGTAAATTTGTTTTTTCAGATCATCCTGACTGAACTTATTGTCTTGCTGAACAGCAACAGCTTTTATGCCCGGGTTGAACAGATTTGCAACTTCCTTATCTCTGGCTGCCGCATCAAGCCCCATCATATAATCAACAATTGCACTTTTTTGCTCTTCTGTTTCAACTAAACTGGCTATTTCAGCAACAAATCGACTTGTTCTCAGATAAGGAAAGCCTTTGACCGGAAAGGTAGCGGTGTCCTTTACACCGGCCTTTTGGATGACATTGTCCAGATTGTTAAAAAAATCGATATTGCGCTTCAGTTCAGAGTCCACATCAGACCTGTGCATAACGGCCTGGCAGCCGGTTAAAACTGCCGGCATAAAAATCAGCATAAATAAAATATATTTTCTAACTGTCATGAGAGCCTCTATAATTAATTATTTATGTAGTGCTGGATTTAAACCTTTTTAAATCCCCTTCAGTCTTCTTTTGCTAAAGGGAAAGGGAGGTTTTATAATGATATTAGCGTCTATAAGGGCTCTCTTCGCCAAGAGAAACTCCCCCATCAACAATCTGCTTGAAAACGCCCTTTTTAATGAGAAAATAAAAGATCTCTTTTTTATTTATCGACAGGTTGACCATATGCCATCTTGCATACTTATAAGCCCACCGTCCAAAAAGATAAGGCAAAGGGATCAGTACCGGCAAAAACAATATATGAATAAAACTTCCTGTTCCAAAAAACTGGGGATATCTTGTTCTTGCAGCAATAGCGATCGCAATAGCCATAATAGTTTTCAACCGACCAATAACAATACCAAAGGATTCATCATCATCACCATCAAGTCTGTCTGATGGCTTGGCACCACTTTCAAAGGAGATCTGAAAAACAAACCAGAAAATAAATGCTATTGAAAACCCGAGCAGAAGGTTTTTAAAACCAAACGCCATAATAATACTCAGAAACAACCCCAGATAAAAAGTTACTGACCGAAGAAGCCATAATACAGTTATGTGCCACCGTTCCTGCCGGTAAAATTTACCGATCTCATCAAGAGCATCCTTTTTCGGTGATGTAAAAAAAGTCCGGATATATGAAGGAAAATCCTGCAGATAAATTTCGCCGGTATTAATTTTTCCTATAAATTCCTGGTGGTTTATTTCCGATATCATTGGCAATTATAATTTCAAGTGTTATAATACTGACCTATTATACCGCTTTTAATCGATATTTCAACCAGCTAATTACTTACGATTAAGGGCACGATTATCGTTAAGAACAAAAGATTACCTTTCATAACTTTTAATGGAGCCGGCTAATGAAATTTATCGGAGCCCATGTCAGTACCTCAGGCGGTGTAGAAAACGCCCCTTTAAATGCAAAAGCAATTGGTGCAACCGCGTTTGCACTTTTTACAAAAAATCAGCGTCAGTGGAAAGCCAAACCCCTTTCTGATAAAAATATTTCTGAATTCAAAAAAAACTGTGAGGAGATCGGATACAAACCCGAACAGATTCTTGCCCATGACGGATACCTGATTAACCTGGGAAGTCCGGCACCGGAAGCGCTTGAAAAATCCAGAGATGCCTTTCTTGATGAAATGCAACGATGTGAACAACTTGGACTTCAAACACTCAATTTTCACCCCGGCAGTCATCTCAAGAAGACAGATGAGGAAACTTGCCTGAATACAATTGCGGAATCAATCAACATTACCCTGGATAAAACAAAAGGGGTTTCCGCTGTAATTGAAAATACCGCCGGACAGGGTACCAACATGGGCCACAAATTTGAACAGATCGCTCATATTATTGAAGACGTAGAAGACAAATCCCGTGTAGGTGTCTGCTATGATACCTGCCATGGTTTCACAGCCGGTTACGAGATTCGCACAAAAGTTGCTTTTGACAAAACATTCAAGGCGTTTGATGATATTATAGGCTTTAAATATTTAAAAGGTATGCATATTAACGATTCCAAAAAAGAGTTTGAAACACGCGTTGATCGGCATGAAAACCTTGGAAAGGGTACTATTGGCCTTGAGCCTTTTAAATTTATAATGAAAGATAAACGATTTGATAATATTCCTTTGATTCTTGAAACACCGAACAGTGATATCTGGGCAGAAGAGATCAGAATGCTCAAAAAGCTGGCCGGTCTCTGATCTGATCACCGTTTATTGATTCTTGTGAACATGTTTTTGAACTGATATTGCTAACGCATTGTAATCTTTTAAGTTTTATACAAAATTCTCCTTTTGCCATATCATTATTTATATGATCACCGGAGCAGAAAAACGATGGAAGAAAAACGAAAACATACCCGCCTCCAGATAAAGGTTGATACTGAGATTGTCTTACCTGATGGTTTGGTGTTAAAAAGTAAAATTATTAATATCAGTTTTGGCGGTGCATTTGTCTGCCTCTCTTCTGTACCCGGAGTTTCACCTGGAGATCAATTTACACTGAATCTTCGGTTAAATACCGTTACAATCCAAATAAAATGCATTGCTGTCCGCATTGTGGAAAACGGTTTGGCCGTTCAACTGATATCCATTGATATTGATTCATACGGACACTTTAAAAATTTGATGGCTTTAAACAGTCCTGACCCGGACATTTTGTTTGATGAACTTGAAGAACATCCCGGTCTGCTTAAAGATGGTGAGTAATAGATGATATATATAATAAATATCGTTCTTAAAAATGTCATTATTACGCCCCCTCAAAAAGCCGCTTGACTGTTTTTGTTAAGTGACCTATCAATTTATTCTGAAACTTATACAATATTCTTGAAGGGAAAATTAGATCAATGCCATATACAATTGCTCTTGCCGGAAAAGGTGGTACCGGTAAAACAACAACAGCTGGAATGCTGATCAAATACCTTAATTTAAATAACAAATCTCCCATCCTTGCCGTAGATGCGGATTCAAATGCGAATCTTAACGAAGTTCTTGGTGTTGAGGTAACGCAAACGCTTGGTGATGCCAGGGAGGATATGAAAAAAGGCAAAGTCCCCAACGGGATGACAAAAGATGTCTTCATCTCCATGAGGATGGAGCAGGCCATTGCCGAGACACCCTCTTTTGATCTCGTTGTAATGGGCCAGCCTGAAGGTGCCGGATGTTACTGTGCAGCCAACTCTCTGTTATCCGGCTTTCTTCAAAAACTGACCGGCAACTACAGATATCTTGTCATGGATAATGAAGCCGGCATGGAGCATATCAGCCGGCTGACAACCAGAAACCTTAACGTGCTTCTGATTGTTTCAGACACATCACGAAGGGGTATTCAGGCGGCGATCAGAATTAACAAACTGGCCTCGACACTCAATATCGGTTTTGGGAAAAGCTGTCTGATCATCAACCAGGCAAAAGAACAACCATCGGATGAGGTTCTGGCTCTTCTTGAGTCGTCCGGACTGGAGCTTGCCGGTACTATTCCTGAAAATGAAATGCTTTATGAATTTGATATGGCGGGCAGGCCGACAATAGAATTACCTGAAAACAATGAGGCATTTAAGGCCGCTTGCGATATTTTTGATAAAATTATTACATAGCTTTTGCCGGGGTCTCCCTGTAAAGGAGCTAATAATACGGTACAAATATGAATAGAACCGGTTTCATGTACGATGAGCGATTTCTGCTTCACGATACAGGCCCTTATCATCCCGAACACCCTGAAAGACTTAAAGCTATTTTAAAGGGAATACAGGATGCCGGCCTCTTATCGGATCTTACCGTTTTTCCTGCTGTCTCTCCTGAAATGAAGTGGATAGAGGCTGTCCACACAAAAGAATACATTCAACGATTTAAGGAAAAGTGCCTTGCCGGTGAACCGATACTTGATGATCCGGATAACAAAATGTGCAAAGACACTTATAACACGGCACTGCTGGCTGTAGGTGGTGTAATTGATGCCGTTCGCCGTGTAATGGAAAATGAACTGGATAATGCCTTTTGTGCCGTCCGACCGCCTGGCCACCATGCTGAAGCCGACAAGGCCATGGGATTTTGTTATTTTGGAAATGTTGCCATTGCAGCAAAATACCTTCTGCAAAAGTGGCACCTAAGCCAGATACTGATTATCGATTTTGACGCGCACCATGGAAACGGCACTCAGCATATTTTTGAATCCGATCCTTCTGTCATTTACTATTCTATTCATCAGCACCCGTCATTTGCATATCCCGGCACCGGCAGAGAATTTGAAGTGGGAACCGGAAAAGGAACCGGCTCTGTAAAAAACTCAACATCGTTACCCGGCAACAGTGATGATGACTGGAAACATCTGGTTGAAAGAGATCTTCTCCCGATTTTTGATAAATTCAACCCGGAATTCATTTTAGTCTCTACCGGGTTTGACGCCCACATTGATGATCAAATGTCCAATGTCAAAATATCCACAGAATGGTATACGTGGATGATAAAACTTATAATGGAACTGGCTTCAAAACATACCGACGGGAAGCTGGTATCTGTATTAGAAGGCGGTTATGTCCTGAAACGGCTGCCGGAACTGGCCAAAAACCATGTAGAGGTGTTGCTTAATCACTCCTGCCACCGGAGGAAAAAATGTTTGTCACAAAAGCAATGACCCGTGATGTCATTACAATTAACAAAAACACCAACATTCTTCAGGCAAAAGAAATCATGGCTGAAAACACTATCCGCCATTTACCGGTAGTGGATTCGGAAAACCGGATTGTCGGTATTCTGACGGACCGTGATATCAGAAGTGCCATGCCTTCGATTCTTCTGGACGATTATGAATATAAAAAAGCAGGTGAAAAACTTACAGAACTCCTTGCAAAAGACATCATGTCCACCAGCCCGATAACGGTTTCTCCGGCCTGTACTATTCAGGATGCTATTTTATTGTACCAAAAAACCAGACACGGTGCGTTCCCGGTTGTTGAAGCGGATGGAAAGCTTATCGGAATTGTTTCTGTTCAGGATATGTTGGATGAGACCACCAAAGTCATGGGTATCGGTGAGCCTGGTACATTGCTCTGCATCATTGTGAAAGAAAGGGTTGGTGAACTGAAAAAAATCGTGGATATCATTACTGAAGAAAATATGTCCATCGGCAGTGTTCTGGTCAGTCAGTGCTGGGCTGAAGGTAAAAGGGCTGTATTCCCCTATCTTTTTTCTAAAAATGTTGTGCCTGTTAAACGCAAACTCAAGGAAGCCGGTTTTACATTAATTGAACCATCTCAATGGTATCTGGATAATCCACTGGAACATGGATAATTCGGCTGAATACGAATCGGGCTATAATCCTTACAGGGTTTTTTATCTATATTGGCACTGATCTGACAGTTGCAAATATTCATTATGACGCCATGGTGACCGTATCGGCGCCTGATGGCTTTTCAGAAAAAAATGATTGATCCTGCCCGGACTATTATACGGCAGGTCCGGGATGTAAGAAAAAAATTCCTGATCTTCCTGTGCAAATTTTTAAGGAGTGGACTCAGGATGGAATCCTGACATACATATTTAGGAAAAATAAATGATTGATCAATATATTAAAGCGGCAGAGATTATACGCTCTGCAAAAAATGTGGTTGCGCTTACCGGCGCCGGAATTTCTGTTGAAAGCGGCATTCCCCCTTTCAGAGGTAAAGGCGGTTTGTGGGAAAAGATTGATGCTGAAAAATATGCGCATATTGATACTTTCATGAAAGATCCGGCCACGGTGTGGAATGTCCTGCTTAAAGATCTTAAGGATGTTCTGGACAAGGCAGTGCCCAATGACGGTCACAAGGGGCTGGCGAAACTTGAGGCGATGGGTAAACTGACAACTGTTATTACCCAGAATCTGGATGGCCTCCATCAGGCGGCAGGCAACAGTGATGTAATTGAATTTCACGGCAACTTTGCTTCCCAGCGCTGTATAGAATGTGGCCATCAATGCCCGACAAAAGATGTCGATATGTCACAAATGCCCCCCCGCTGTAAATGCGGTGGCATATACAGGCCGGAGTGTATCTTTTACGGTGAGATGATTCCGGAAGATAATCTGGAAAGATCCATTGCGGCAGCTTCCGGTTGTGATGTGATGCTGGTCATTGGAACATCTGCCATTGTACATCCGGCAGCAATGATGCCTGCGGTGTCCAAGCAGAATAATGCAACCGTTATCGAAATCAATGCAGAGGCAACAACGCTGTCCAACCATATCAGTGATCTGTCCATATATGGTTCTGCAGGCGACATTATGAATGGAATAGTAAGGTATATGACTCAATAAAATTAATTGGGATATAATATGAAATCACCAAACTGGATTTTTACCGTTTCTCTTGAACAACCCTCTTTACAGAACAACTCAGCCGATGCGGACAGATTGGTCGCTGCACTTAAGACAACCACTGGTGCAGATAGTATAAAAATTGATCTGTCCCTGTTAAAACAACTGCCAGATCTCATCAGAAAGTATAATTTTCATGTCCGCTGTATCATGTTCAAAGACAAAAACCGGTGGATCCTGACCGGCATCGGGCCGGCCGAAGAGAACTGGAATGTTGTCGGGCTAGCGGTTGACCTTGGCACAACAACTATGGTTTTAAGACTGGTAGACCTTGTTACCGGCAAAACAATATTAGAAGATTCCTTTGATAACCCCCAGATATCGGTTGGCCCGGACATTTTAACCCGAATTCATGCTGCTGAAAAAGGCAATGGGCTTGATCATTTGAACAAATTGGTTATTAATGGCCTAAACCGGATGATCCGCCGAGTATGCCGGGAAGCCGGAGTCGCCCCTGAAGATATTTACATTGCCTCACTTGCCGGCAATACGGCCATGACCCATTTTTTTCTTGGACTGGATCCAAGATGGATAATCCGTGAACCCTATATTCCTGTAATAAACCGGCCCGGCGTAATCAAAACATCGGATCTGGATATTCAGCTTAATTCCTCCACAAGAATGATTGTCTTTCCAAATATCGGTAGTTATTTTGGCGGCGATCTCATAGCCGGTATTCTGTTTTCCGGTATTAACCGTGCTGAAGAGACCGCAATACTGGTTGATGTCGGAACAAATGCCGAGGTTGTCCTGGGAAATAAAAACTGGCTTATGGCTTGTGCGGGTGCTGCAGGGCCGGCATTGGAAGGCGGCGTAACACGAATGGGCATGATGGCGGCACCTGGGGTAATTGATCAGGTTATTATAGACCCTTTAACCGGGGATGTAAACTGCCATACCATCGGAGAACTACAGCCCAGAGGTATTTGTGGATCAGGACTCATTGATCTCGCTGCACAACTTTTTTTAAGCGGCATGATCAATATTCAGGGAAAATTTATTCCTGAAAAATGTGGAGACCGGTTAATTAAAATAAATGATATCTGTCACTTTATTCTGGTACCTGCAGAATCATCAGCAACTGAAAGAGCTCTCACAATAAATCAGGCAGACATTGACAGCCTGGTCAGGTCAAAAGCGGCCATGTATACCATTCTTGAGACTATCACCAATAGTGTGGGAACTAAATTTAATGATCTTTCAAGGTTTTATGTCGCCGGAACATTCGGCTCCTATATAAATCCGGTCTCTGCCATTTCCATAGGTATGCTGCCGGATCTCCCGCTTGAAACTTATCAGTCTATAGGCAATAGCTCGCTTGGTGGTGCGGCAATGGTACTGACGGACAGAGGTGTGATTGATGAAATTGACAATATCAGAGACAGAATTACTTATATGGAGCTGAATGTAAATCAGGAATTCATGAACCGTTTCAGTGCAGCAAAATTTCTGCCGCATACGGATACATCCGGATTTTCATCCGTAAGTATTCCGGAACAATAAGCGTAAAGCCGTTAATCTGTTTTTTATATAACGACTAAATCATATTTAACCGATTAGTAAAAAAGGTTATCAAATGGATCCAAAAACAATAAACGAAAGCCGCTTTGAAACAGCACAAATCATGCAGCCTCATGAGGCAAACCCTGCCGGCACCATACACGGTGGTGTTGTTATGAAATATATAGATAATACGGCTGCCGTTGTTGCATTCCGCCATGCCCGAACCAATGCCGTGACCGCATCCATTGATCGTCTGGATTTTTTCTGCCCGACAAATATTGGTAATCTTTTGATATTAAAAGCCAGCCTGAATCTGGTAGGAAAAAGTTCCATGGAAATCGGTGTAAGAGTTGAAACAGAAGATATGATGACCGGCGAAGTAAAACATGTCTCTTCAGCCTATCTTACATTTGTGGCCATTGATGAAAATGGAAAACCGGCTGAAATCCCCGAGCTTAAGCTGGACTCTGAAGAAGATATTCGGCGTAACAGTGAAGCTAAAGATAGAAAAATGGTGAGGTTGGCAGAGAGGCGAAATGATAGGGATTGTTGTTGAACGCTTTTATGCTTTTATGTTTTTCAGATAAATAATCCCATCCTCCACAATTCCGACATCCATCTCATGCAACTCAATTTTACGACCAATTCCATTGGGCATGGTAAACGTCAGTTGCCCGCCGAGGTGTTCACGGAACCGTTCAAGGCCTTCCAGTATTTCCAGATCTCCCTCATTATCAGACATTTCCAGATATTCACTCCATACGGGAAGACCGGAAGAGAGAAGCCCTGTAATAAGCTGCTGAAACTCATCTTTTGAAAGCAGCTCTTTTTTCCAGGCATAAAATGAATCCAGCGCAATTCCGATAGATACGGCCTGACCGTGGCCAATCGAGTAAGCAGACAGGCTTTCAATCTTATGGGCAGACCAGTGGCCAAAATCAAGGGGTCTGGCTGACCCGAACTCAAAAGGGTCACCACCGTTTTCAATATGATCAAGATGTATCAGCGCACATTGATAAACAGTTTTCTCAATAGCTTCCTGATCTCTTGATTTCAGCTTTTCTGTATTTTTTATAAGAAAATCAAAGAAGGGTTTCTCCTTAATCATAGCCACTTTATATGCTTCGGCCACCCCGCCGATAAAATGTTCAAAGGGAAGTGTTTTTAAAAACAGGAAATCATTAATTACTGCAAATGGTGGTGTGTAAGTTCCAGAAAAATTTTTCTGGCCATAATCATTGATACCGGTCTTTACTCCAACACCACCATCATTTTGAGAAAGCGTTGTGGTCGGTATACGAACCAGTTTTAAACCCCTGTGAGTAATCGCTGCAGCAAAACCAACCAGATCCAGAACCGCACCGCCGCCAATGGCCATTACAAAACTGTGTCGGTCCAGATGAAAGTCACTTATCTTTGTTGATACCTCATGAACATAGTCCCAACTATTTTTGATACTCTCACCACCTGGTAGAATTACCGGAGAAGAACTCAATTCAATACGACTACTGTATTTATTAAAATATTCTCGAATCTTCTTTTTTAATCCCGGGTTTGAAATTTCAACATTAAAATCAATGAATATGAAAATTTTTTGTGGTGACTTTGTATCCAGCGGAGCAATAGTCTGGATAAGCGTTTCATTTGAATGATTGAAGAGGTCCTTCGTGAAGCACACCGGATATTGATATGAAACACTGAAGTTAGGTGTCCGGGCAGCATATTTATTTTGCGTATATTTCATATTCTGTTTCCCGAAAGATTGGAGACAAATGTTTCATACTTTTTATACCGGCTTCTTCAGGGTTATCAATGTAAGGATACAATTCAAGGCAAATATCACCCTCATATCCAATGGATCTAATTTTGCTGAACATCGCCCTGAAATTAATTGCGCCTTCGCCGGGGATAAGGTGTTTATGTTCCCTGTTCCGGGCTATGTCTTCAAGATGCATATGTCCCACCCATTCAATAAGATCATCAAGCACTTCATCCGGAGGCTCTCCTACGCAATAAAAATGACCAATATCAAAATTGATGCCTACAATATCTGAAGCAACATTCTTAACAAAAGACTTTATCTGCTTTGACTTTTCAATAAGAAGTTCCGGTTCCGGTTCGATAAGGAGCTTTACATTCATTTCTTCCGCAAAGGGAATTACTTTTTCGAGCTCCTTATGAAACAGAATAATTGCCTCTTTTTCAGACATATCATCCAGGGGACCACCAGGCGGAATAGAGATGTTCCTACATCCAAGAGATGCCGCAATTTCAATACATTGAAGCGTGTGGTTTACCCGTACGTCCCTTCTTGCAGGATCGGATTCAATCCATGACGGAAGATACGTATCTCCAACAGCAAACAGGGTAAAACAATTGAGGTTGGTTATTTTTATTCCGGTGTTATCTACAGTTTGTTGCAGATCATCCAAATCTTCATTTTTAACATTTAGCGGATAAAGATGCGGGATATCACACATAATTTCAACACCCCCGAAACCGATTTCTGATATTTTATTTATCGCATCCTTAAGCGAATATTTCACAAAAGCATTGGTACTGTATGCAAAGGCCATTCTGAAGTTCCTGTATATTGATGAGTCGCAATTACGATTTAAAGAAAGACAAGTTTTTGATAATTATATAAATATAATACAACATTGCAGGAATTTTTTCAATTCATTTTTTTTGTATACGCTTCTGCCTCCTTTTCTGTATATTTTACCGTTGTAATTTTGACTCTAATTATTTTATAATACAATATCTCCCCGTTGAGTTAGGCAAGCTCAGGTTAATGTTTTTTAGGACCAAGCCAGGCCCCGAATGGATGCAAGAACCAAACGGAGGTTTTAAACATGATTTCAAATGAATCGAATCAGGCTAATAATAATGAGAAAAAAAGCCCTCAACGCACCTGGCCCGATTGGTACCCAACACTTAAAAGCTTCCGGAGATCCGACAACCGAAAAGCTATATGGCAGTTGATTAACACATTGATTCCATATGGCTGTATCTGGTGTCTGATGATTCGGTCAATCCAGCTCGGCTATTCTTACACGCTGACGCTGGTTCTTGCGCTGCTATCCGCAGCATTTCTTGTTCGCGCTTTTATTTTATTTCACGATTGTGTGCATAATTCGTTTTTTAAATCAAAAAGAGTAAATACCTTCTTCGGTTACCTTATCGGGATATTGGTATTTACATCATTTGAAGACTGGCGATTCACTCACCTTAGGCACCATGGTACTTATGCGAATCTCGATACACGTGGATTTGGTGATATCTGGACCATGACATTAACGGAGTATAAGAACTTAACTAAAAAAAAGCAAATGATATACCGGCTCTATCGTCATCCCCTGGTGTTGATCGGGTTTGGCGCATTATTCAATTTTCTCCTCCATAACCGTCTTCCGGACACAAGGGTAGAACGAAAAGAACGAATGAGCACTATTTTCACCAATTTATTTTTACTCATCATAATTCTGCTCGCCATACGATTTATCGGTTGGCAGACATACCTTCTGATCCAGCTGCCCGTGATGTTTTTTGCAGGGGTCGCAGGAATCTGGCTGTTTTATGTTCAGCATCAGTTCAAGGGCGTTTATTGGGCACGGAAAAACTCTTGGGATCCTTTACGCGCAGCAATGGAAGGCAGTTCTTATTTCAGATTACCGGCTGTGCTGCGCTGGTTTTCGGGTAACATCGGTTTCCACCATATTCACCACCTTAATCCCCGAATCCCAAACTACAATCTTAAGAAATGCTACGATGCTGTTCCGGCGCTTCACGCTAAAGCACCGCTCACTATCATGAAAAGTTTTTATTGTACACGGCTGAAACTCTGGGATGAGATGCGGCAAAAAATGGTCGGTTTTCCTTAAAATTACCGCATCTTAATATTAACCAAACTGCTAACGGATCACGCGCATACAGTTAATCAATTCTCTGACTTCAACAGTCGCAATACCTGAATTGATATCGGACATCGCGTATGGAATAACCAGCCTGTTATTATGAATGAGCGCACCACAGGAATATACGACATTGGGAACATATCCCTCGCGCTCTTTCTCATGCGGAGCAAGTAATGGCTCATCCAGGCGGGCAATGATTTTTGTCGGATTTTTAAGATCAAGCAAAATGGCGCCGATGCAATATTTACGCATGGGCCCTACGCCATGGGTTAGCACGATCCAGCCTTCACTGGTTTCCAGAGGTGAACCACAATTGCCGATCTGGATGAATTCCCAGGGATATTCAGGTTCCTGAATGATTTTGGATTCCTGCCAGAAATGGATATTATCCGAAAACATAATATGATTGTTTTCACCGTCCTGCCTCGAAAGCATGGCAAAACGGCCATTAATTTTTCGTGGGAAAAGTGCCATCCCCTTGTTTTGTACGGCCTTGCCGTTTAGCGTAAGTATATTGAATTTGATAAAATCCGTTGTTTCAATTAACTGCGGTAAAATGGTAATGCCATTATAGGCCGTATAAGTCGCATAATAAATCATTTCACCGTTTTCATTAAAAAATTGGACGAAACGGGCATCTTCAATGCCTCTGCTTTCGTTTTTCGAAACAGGGAAGATCACCCTTTCGGATATGCGATGATTGGAATGGAAAGCCACCTCATAATTGGAATCTGCTAGCCAGCAAAGGATCTCGAAGGTTCTGTTTTGGACATTTTCAGGAAATTTCGGCTTTGCACGAAGTCGGTCAATTGTTTCTTTTAATTCATTATATGTAAAATCTTCCGACATCTCGTTAAGTATATATGCGGTTACTTCATTGCCGGCACCCATCTCGTGCAGCTTGCGCTGGAAAACATTGCATTTATAGACCAAGTCTAATTGGAGATCCGGTGTTTCTACATAATCACTGATCGGATCAAAAATAAACTTGTTGTTCCGGTCAAGGACACCGCTGCGAAAGACAATTGATGAAATGTGCCCTTCACCGGTTGCCCTTAAACTCATTATGAAGCGCAAGCTGTCTTTTTCCAGGTTGCGCTGGTCAGGATGGGGAACAATGGAAGGATTGAAAAGCGCAGCGGATTCAATGGCATACTCTTTTGTAAAATATGCACCAATGAGATTTTTTTGAACTTCGCTGAGTTTTACATCCATGGGAAGATATCCTTTTACCTCAGCTAAATGCCGTTCAAAAATGTGCCCGATGTCCTCGTGTCGACCTTCAAAATCAGTCATTATCCGCTTCATTAAATTGTTGGCCGCTGTATCAGACAAGCTTATAATTCGCTGAATGATTCTGGATATACGATGCCCCTCTTCAGGAACATGAAGGCATGTAATTACCCGCGATGTATCCCCTTCAATTTTATTTGCTTTTCTTTTAACTTTCGGCCTTTGGCCCTTTTTTCTATTCATGTTTGTGCAACCTTACTGTCAATTGGAAGTTAAATGTTTTATTAACACTCTTTCAATCAGGACAAGTCTTCAATTCCAGTCTACTCCCAGGTTTTATTTTTGATCTGCGGACATCCTGCAACAATTACCTATAAAGGTGGCCGGGAATCAGAAAGACAGAGATCGACCAGTTCATCAATCACTGCCGTGCCCCCGCACATCACCGAATCAGCGCCACCCCAGTAAATTTTTACGGTTCCGTCGTCTTCCGGCACAGCACCGCAGGTAAATACAACATTGGGGACATAGCCATTTATCTCCCAGGGATCTTCGGGTTGTAATATCCACTGGTCGGAAACGCCGATGATATTCGCCGGATCATCAAGGCCATGAAGCGCTACACCAAGTCGATAGACGGTTCCGGACATCGTTTTAAAAACGCCATGATAAATATGGAGCCAACCTTTGTCGGTTATAAACGGCGGTGCACCGGGCCCTATTTTCATTTCATCCCAGTGATAGGAAACCGGTTTTATAATCACCCGTGAATCCCCCCAGTGTACGAGGTCCGGAGAGTAGGAAATCCAGATCGACCACGGTGAAATTTCGGAATGCGGCCGGTCCAGACGCACATACCGGCCATCAAACTTTTCAGGGAAGATGACGACATTGCGAAGATCGGCCTGGGTGATCAGCGCAATACGTTCCACTTCTTCAAAATCACAAGTACGCGCCAGGGCTATCCTTACACCGTGGCGGGAATAAGCGCTATAGGTCAGCAGGTATTCGTTTTCTACTTGCGAGATTCTCAAGTCTTCCACGCCAAACGCTTCATATTCGGCAAAGACAGTGTCCGTTGAAGGTACAAGAAATGGCTTGGGATGAACTGTAAATGAAATGCCATTTTCGCTGTCAGCCCTGCCGATAATGGATCGTCCGTTTAACAGATGTGACCTGAACAGCATAATGTAACGGCCATTATGTTTTATAATACCCGCATTGTGAACGGTTGCCACCGGATACGGCACATCCTTGTTTGTCAGTATGGGATTGTTTTTAAAACGTTTTATTACCGAATGATCTTTTTTCATAATTTCCTGCCCTGTAAAATCAATTCGTAGACGTGTATGTATTTTTTAACCATGCGGTCGACAGTGAAATTCTGTTCAACATGATGACGACAGGCTGCACGGTCAATTTCTTTTATACGCGCAACATTCTCAATAGCCTCATCCACATTGTTGACCAGGAATCCGTTTTTCCCGTTTTCAATCAGTTCTGGCATGCTGCCGCGGTTAAAGGCGATCACAGGTGTACCGCAGGCCATGGCTTCGATAATAGAGAGACCGAAAGGCTCATCAAACTGTATAGGATGCAATAGTGCGCAGGTTGAACCTAACAAGCGATTGCGCTCATCCGGTCCTACGCTGCCGACATAGACCACCTTGCCGTTGTCTATATGGGGAACGATATATCGATCGTAGTAGGCCTGATCCTGGATGATGCCTGCCAGTATCAACTTTTTATTGCAGGCCCTGGCAATATCCAGTGCTTCGCGGGCCCCTTTGTCATGGTGAATGCGACCGAAAAAAAGGAGCGTGTCGCCCGCCTCAGGCTGAAAATCAAACTGCCTTATATCAATTCCGTGATGGATGGTCTTGATATAATCAAGCGCCGGCGACCGATCAGCATTGCTGATGGAAACATAAAATACTTTGCCGTTGTATTTCTTGTAAACAGGCAAAATCCCGGGGGATGAAAAACCATGAATGGTGGTCACAACCGGGGCCGTTGTCAATCCCGTATATGTCAGCGGTAAAAAATCAAAATGGTTGTGGATAATATCATAGTCATCAGCATTCTCAAAGAGTTCTGAAATATGCAGGCACTCCCAGACTTTTGGAATGAGTGAACGATCTTCTTCATATCCTCGCGGACAGACGGCATGCAGTGTTCCACTGGTTTGCGAATCAGCCGTCGCAAACAGGGTCACTTGATGGCCGCTTGCTACCAGGCCTTCGGTTATAAGAGATGTTACATTTTCCCACGGACCGTAATGTACAGGCGGTGTGCGCCAGGCAATGGGAGAAAGCATAGCGATATGCATTGTAGATCCTTTTTTTAATCGCGTTTCTATGATAACTGCTGGTTTAAAATCTCGTCGGCATAAAGCTTCTGCAATGCCATCAGCGAAAGCAGCCAGGCCAGAGAGGACTCGGCACCTTCATTCTGGTTAATACCATCTGCCATTAATCCATCACGACAACCGCCGGTCTTGGGGTCATAAAGTGGCATATTCAGATCATTATGTCCGAGAAACCAGTTAAAGCACATGACCGCACCCTCAAACCATGTCTGGTCATGGGTAACATTAAACGCTTCGACACAGGCTTCAATCATGGCATTGGCTTCGACAGGCTGTTGATCAAAGCGGGCCCTGAGGCCACCTTTTTTATACCAGCCGTTGCTGCCGACAGGCACAAAGTGATTATCTTCGGTTTGAATGGCAAGCAGCCACTTGAGGGCGTTAAGTCCTATATCGATCATGTCGTTGTTTTGCATCCGGTGGCCTGACAACAGCAGGGCGTGAGGCAGTTTGCCGTTAGCATAGTTCAGCGCATTCTCAAACCAGGGCCAATCATCTGTTCCATTGTTTTTAATCTGATTGAAAAGCCTGTCCGTAAGCACATCCCGAATCCTGCGCACATCACTGTCACCGGAAAACTTAAGCAGGTATGCATCCACGCCCACCAGGCAAAAAGCGAAAGCGCGGGGCGAATGAAAAGCCTCCGAAGCTCTCAGCGCCTTTTTAAAAAGGGTTGTACTCATTGCAAGATATCCGGGATCATCAAGAAAAGCCACCGCCTTACCAAGGCACCAGAGCGATCTGCCATGCGCATCCTCTGACCCTATCTCCTCCATCCACTGTCGCGAATATGTCATGAAATTGCGAAAGCGCCCATTTTTTTCATTATAGGCATACAGAAGAAATCCGAGATAATGTCCGCTGAGCGCATCAAGGCCCATGCTGTTTGACGGCAGATATTTTTGACCCATGGCGGCTACCAGCAAAGCCCTTGCATTATCATCGGTGCAGTAGCCATGCGTACGATCAGGAATGGTATAATTGGCATGTTGCAACATGCCTGTATCATCGGTAAAGGCTTTAAGGTGATCGAGCTTAATCTCCGGCAGCTCAAAATTGGTGATGGCCTTGATGTTTTCAATGTAAGAATGACGGGGCCGTGGTTTCCGGGTGCGGTTTTGCCGCACTTCACTGAAAATCTGGAGGTATTTTCGGGAAACTTCTTTCCAGACCGCATCGCGGCTGAACATATAAGCTTTTTTACGCATGGCATGTCGTTCAACATCATTATCCAGAAGGTCGATGATTTGTTTCGCCATGGCATCCGGATTGTTGAAGGGCACAATTCTACCCCGACCTTCGGCAAGCATCTCAGTGGCATACCAGTATGGGGTTGAAATGATAGCTTTGCCTGTACCCATGGCATAGGCAAGCGTCCCGGAGGTAATCTGTGCCTCTTCAAGGTAAGGTGTAACATAGATATCCGCAATGCCGAGATACTCACATAACTCTTTAAGCTCAACAAAACGATTTTTAAAAATGACATGCTCACCGATATTGAGTTTACGTACAAGCTGTTGAAGCATGATACGGTATTCATCTCCATGCATTTTCAAAATATGCGGATGCGTTGCACCTAAAATAATATAGGCTACATCAGGGTGTTTTTTTATAACTTCCGGAAGTGCCTTCAGTACATTTTCAATACCTTTATTAGGAGAAAGCAGTCCAAACGTGAGTAAGACCTTCTTACTTTCAACGTCAAACTTGTCTTTATGGAAACTGGGATCAATAAAAGGGGTATCCGGGATGCCGTGATGGATAAAAACAATTTTATCCTCAGGAACGGCATAGATCCCTTTGAGGAAGTGAAATGCCTTCCGACTCATTACCACCAGTTTTTCTGACAGGCTCGCCAGCTTGCACATGACATCACGATAGTCCGGCGAGGGATCCTTTAAAACCGTGTGTAACGTTGTCACCACCGGCATACGCAGATCACCCAAGAGTTTCAGCAGATGGCTCCCGGCAGAGCCACCGAAAAGACCGTATTCATGCTGCACGCAGACAATATCCGTCTGGCTGATATTGAGAAATTGAGATGCATCACTATAATCGGCCAACTTGTTCTGGTTGATCTCAAAGCGAACTTTTTCCGGATAGGAATACCCATCAGGCTTGTCATTCATGGCAGCCGCCCAGCACTGAATATCGGGGGCTTCTTTTGACAAACTTTCAACCAGATCCGTGGTAAAGGTTGCAATACCGCACTGGCGGGGTAAATAGTTACCTATAACGGCAATCGAGTTGATTCCTTTATAATACTTAATAACTGATGTCATAGATAAGACCTTTTTGTTTTATGTTTATTTTTCATTCGTCCAAATCGATTTTGTTTTATCTCTTTTTTCTTTCCGTTTCTCCTTTGGTGTGGATTTGCTTTTTTTCTGATCTTCTCTTTTACCTTTGTCTTTTTTGCCTTTGTCTCCCATTTTTTACCTCATTTTGTTTTATTATCGATTTATTCTTGCCTGTCTCTGAAGGGTTATTCTGTTTGAGATTCACGGGAATGGCCCTTTTCCATTTCCAGAATCTTTCTTTTCAAAGTATAGATCTCTTTGTGCAAACGCCTGACATCAAGAGATTTTCTCGCCAGTTTCGGTAATGCCAGAACGGCCACTATAGCACCGCCGATCAGAGAGAAAAACAGGATCAGGGCTCCATAAGGCATCTGAATGTTCAAGGTGATAAATTTCAGCTCCAGGGGCATGTTGTTCTGAAAAAAGGCGATAACAATTCCCATTAAAAGTAAAAAAGAGATAATTAATGAAAGATACATGGCTATTCTCCTTCCGATCCAGCGCAGGATCTCTTGATATTTACAAAGGCTGCAACCGCAAAACTGAAATACCGATAATTGTGGTTTTTCAATTAAAAAACCTCCTTTTTAGACATGCATATGCGCTCACACTCATTTCGTTTAAGATGAGTAACAACCTGATTATTCTTTCAAACTCCGTTCCAAACTCCTGGAATAGAATTTTTCTATATATTCCCTGACCATCCTGCGGGCAGAAAATCCGGCCCCATTGCTTTTCATGGATGCTTTCATCACCTTGACCCAATCATGCGGAATGCCGCTGTTAGACATTTTATAATAAAGCGGTATGATTTCCTCCTCGAGAATCCTGTAGATTTTATCAGCATCACTGCTATCGGGGCTATCTGAAGTTTCCTCATGTTCCACAGCCCACCCGTTTTTCCCGTTAAAACCTTCACCCCACCAGCCGTCCACCAAACTTAAATGTGGCACACCGTTTAGCGCGGCCTTCATGCCGCTCGTTCCGCAAGCCTCAAGTGGTGGAAGAGGCGTATTCAGCCAAACATCAACACCATGCACCAGATACTGCCCCAACTGTTCACCATAATCTTCAACAAAGGCAATTCTTCCACCAAGCTGCGGGTTACGTGCCAGATTAATCAGATCCTGCAAAAGCCGCTTGCCGGGATCATCGGCGGGATGGGCCTTACCGGCAAAGATAATTTGTATGGGACGCCATCGATCCTTGAAATGTTTTTTTAGCCGCTCCAGATCATTTAAAATCAAGAGGGCTCTTTTATATGTGGCGAACCGACGGGCAAAACCGATCGTAAGCACAGAAGGATCCAGAAAAGCGCCGCCGGCTAGCATAATGGAGGCACCGGCATCGCCATTAGCCCAGCGCAGACGTGAACGCTCCCTGATCGCATCAATCAGTTTTACTTTGAGCCAGTAGTGTGTTTGCCACAACTCATTATCAGGAACACTGTCGATAAGCGCCCAGGTGGCCGGATCATCATGTTTATCCTGCCAATCAACACCGAGATATTTGTTCATCAAAAGCTCCATTTTCGGTTCGATCCAGGTTGGCACATGAACGCCGTTAGTAACATAATCAATGGGCACCTGATCCTCAGGCACGTCTGGCCATAGGCCCTGCCACATCTTCCGGGAAACCTCGGCGTGTCGTTTACTCACAGCGTTCCGGTAACCGGAAAATCTCATCGCAAAAGCGGTCATATTGAATCCCGCATCCGGTTTTTCCGGATGGATGCCCAATTGAAAAAATGTGTCTCGGTCAATATCCAGATTCGGCCAGTAGGAATTAAAGTACTTTTCGATCAACTGAAATGGAAAAACATCATGGCCCGCAGGAACAGGTGTATGCGTTGTAAAAATAGTGGTATTGATATTTTTCTCACAGGCGGCTGCAAAACCCTTGCCTGCTGACATCGCTCCCCGGATCCGCTCCAGAAGTGCAAAGGCCGCATGGCCTTCGTTCAGATGTAGGAGATAATGATTTACACCCAATGCTCTGAGCATCTCTGCACCGCCGAGTCCAAGTACGATTTCCTGGCGCAGGCGCTGTTCAAGATCACCGGTATAAAGCCGGGCGGAAATGCCTCTGTTCCAGGGATCGTTGATATCGACATCCGTGTCCATCAGATAGAGTGAAATACGTCCGACAGCAACTTTCCATACAGCAACATAGATGGGCGGATCGGTCAGCGGCACTTTGACAACAAGTTGGTTTCCATCCTTGTCCATTACTTTTGAAATTGGCGCGGCCTCGCGATAGATAGGCTCAACAAGATTCTCCTGCCACCCGTCATCCCGGATCTGCTGTCGAAGATAGCCCTCAGGATACATAAAACCCACAGCCACCAACGGGAAGCACAAGTCACTGCATTCCTTTATGTAGTCTCCCGCCAAAAACCCCAATCCGCCGGCATAGAAAGGTAATGAACGATGCAGACCGTATTCGGCTGAAAAATAGGCCACGGCAAACTTGTAATCCGGCAACGCCTTATCCAGCAACCGACACTTTTTTTGTTTCATATAGTTATGGAACGTATCCATCACATCATCATATTTGCTAATGAAGCCTGCATCGGTGCCGGCCTTTTCCAGCAGCTCCCGGGGAAAGTCCCTGAGCATCTTGTCCGGGTTATGGCCGCTTTCTTTCCAGGCCTGCCGGTCAAGTGTCTTGAAGAGCATTCTTGCGCCTGGATTCCAGCTCCACCAGAGATTTTCAGCCAGATCCTCCAGACCTGAAAGTCGTTCAGGCAAATGAGGAAACAGGGGCGGTCGCATGCTTTTTAAACTTTCCATCTTTTATTTCTCCTGCATAATAAAAAAGAGAGACAAAATGCAGCAATCGATACTGTGCACTTCCTTTCAGCAGCAAAATCACCCGGAGACCCAGCCCTGCCGTATCCGGCAGCGTATGGCGAAAATTCAATACGGGCAAAAAAAAAGCATTTGCCAGAATAATTTCAAATTGCGCATTTTCAATCGTCTGTAGATAGTCATCTTCAATATCGCGGCGATGACGGATGTTATCCCGTACCAGAAAGGCTGAGCACATACCTCCACCAACGGATTCGGTTGAAGAAGTATGTCTGCCGACGCCCCGGCCCCAATAAGCACGAAAACGGATCCAGGCCACTCGCAACCATACACGACGCGTCGAATGGTAATTTTTATCCACCAGCGACCCTTCCACGCTTACAGCATAGTCATAACGAGGCAAGGTCTGGTCAGGCATATCCATATCATCATTTTTGAAAATATAGCTTTCCAGATAAACTTCATGCTCTGCCCGATCCATCGCGGCCTCGATCGCCGGGAAAGATTCTTCACCGTTTTGCAACAGGGTAATCTGGTTATCTGGAATCATTCGGATCATAGTGGGGTTGTCCTTTTTCTCGGCTTTCATCCGGCTACCCGCAACATCTTTCTAAGCGCCTCGCCCTGCAAACTTTCCATATGCAAAAGGAGATGGCCCAGATCATCAAGGATAGTTCTCCGCCGGAATTCGTTTCAAGTCGAATAAGAAATCGAGTAACCTGTAATCATAAGAAAAGGACACAAAGGTTTTCCCCAGATATGGGTTCCCCTTAACCGCCAACTCATTTTGTGACAAGAAGTTGAAGCCCGCCAGAACATGATCGAGCGACACGATTGTCAGCCTTCTTTTGGCCGGGCATTTTATCCCAGCCACCCTTTTCAATGAATTCAGTTCTCTGCCATGAATCTAATTCTCCCAATTCTTTGAGTAGCTCTTCATGGTTCGGTTCCTTCATAAATTGGGCGACGCAGATCGCCGCTTGACTCGCCAAGACTGCATCTCCGGTCATCGTTTTGCTTGTACTGGAGGTTGTCCATCCCCCCACGCAAAACCGATGATTATTGCAATGACTACCCCAAAAACAAGACCCTAAACTCCATACTTAATTTTTCCTGCAGACTCTGGTTTCATTATAATACCTCCTTTAATCATGTTGTAATATTTCTGTCTTTGATGGCCGTGTGACCAATGAATTGGATGAGGTCTTCTGTCACGGCCTACAACTGAAGGACTTTCCGATATGAAGATCTTTCCCACGATATTCCTTTTCCGGTTTCTTCTCGGCTGTCATTTAATGATTTTCTGCCGTTAATAACATATCATTTCAGAAAAGCTTATTTTTAAAGTCATGCATGGCCTTCACAATATCCAATATCGCCTCGTGCATCCCTTCCGCACTGGAGCTTTGTTTTAAAGGTTCTATCTTCCCGTTCTCAGCCTGAACCTCGGATTTGATCTTGCTAAGGTTTTGAGCGTGTTTTTCAAACTGCAAACGATGTTCTTCTTCCATATCGTCAATGGCATCAGAAGCAATTTGTCGGATAAGCTCATCAGCCTCTGCCAGTAATTCTTCAATACTCTTGGATCCTAAGTTCATTGACATGATGTTTTTCTTAGTAAATATATTTTTCGCATATTCTGCGGTAATGATACCCGTATATGGACAGTGTTATAGCCGTTGGTATCTGCCTGGGTCTGGAGATGAGAGTCCAAAGCATCAGTTGCCAGTAACGAAACCGCTCCTTTCCTAAAAAACCGAGCCGGAAAGCGGATCGAAAGCATGAAAGGAATCGCTGAAGATTTAACGGCTGGCTGATTTTCGGTGCCTTTAGTTCCTTGAGTAATGTTCGGACACGCCGGTAGTAATTTTTTGGTGCATAAATCTGTTTCATGATCGATTGATACCCGTTCAAAAGTTTATCTATGCCCATACGAGGAATGATGTTGGTTGTTCCATCGACATTGTCACCCGAAAATTCAAGTACCACTCGATTTTCCTCCTGGAGCCGGTTAAAAAGCCTTGTCCCCGGAGGTGCCTGAAGCATGCCGACCATTGCGGTTACAATGCCGCTCTTTTGAATAAACTCAACCTGCCTCTGGAAAATTGAAGGGGTGTCGTTGTCAAAGCCGACAATAAAGCCGCCCATCACCTGTAATCCTGAATGATGAATAATGGCCACACTTTCGAGGAGATCCCGGTTTTTATTCTGATCCTTTTTACATTCCGTCAGGCAGACATCGTCGGGCGACTCAATACCGATAAAAACAGCATCGAATCCGGCCCTTACCATCATATCCAGAAGTTCAGGGTCATCGGCGAGATTGATGGATGCTTCCGTGAAAAAAACACATCCCTTTTTATCTTTGCGCCATTCGATCAGGGCAGGGAGTAAATGTTTTTTCAGGTATCGCTTATTTCCTATAAAATTATCATCAACAAAGAATATACTGCTACGCCATCCGGAAGCATAAATACGATCCAGTTCCACGATAATCTGTTCAGGTGTTTTTAAACGCGGCACATGGCCGAATAATGCTGTCACATTGCAGAATTCACAGTTAAAGGGACATCCTCTGGAAAACTGAATATTCATGGATGCATATTGTTTCATTTTTACCAGATCCCACGATGGCGCCGGAGTATCGCAAATATCACAGAAGCCTGAAGCTCTGTAGGTCTTTTTAAGTTGCCCGGTTTTCAAATCCGACAGAAAAGCGGGCAGTGTCAATTCCGCTTCGTCAAGAACAAGATGATCCACATCACCAAATTCATCGGGTTCAGAACTAAAAAGCGGGCCACCGGCAACAACTTTTAAATTCGATGCGTTGCAACGGGCGATGATTTGTTCGGCCGATTTTCGCTGCACCGCCATTCCTCCGACAAAGGCCATATCCGCCCATGCCAGATCCTTATCTGAAAGACCATTCACGTTCAGGTCAACAAGACGCTTTGACCAGCTCTTCGGTAGTAGCGAGGCAATTGTGAGCAGCCCAAGTGGTGGAAAAGCCGCCTTCTTACCGATAAAGCTTAACGCATATTTGAAAGACCAGAACGTATTTGGAAATTTAGGGTAAATAAGAAGAATGTTCATACCGGTAGACTCCTTTTTTTATTAATATGGTAATAATCAATTTCTTGTTTTTCTGATGGAATGAACAGCCTCTATTCCTTCAGAATCTGAGATTGTAAAAATTTGAATTTTCAATGGTTCGCTTAAGAGAATCTTTGTCCCCAGAAAAACACTGAACATATCAGACCTTAAATGGTGATCGAAATCTTTTCGCGTTTTCCACTCCTGATGCAGATTCAGAAAATTTTTATCCTTGATATCACAAAGCAGTTTATAACTGAGACAACCCGCTTCCCTTTCCATTTTTTCAATCATCGAGAGAAGGGTTTGCACCAGCTCTTTCTGTTTTTCAGGAAGTACTTTCAACGTGATTCTGACAACAATCATTACAGTCACCCCGCGGTAATTTGTGCCATTCTCGTTATCCGATAATTTCGAGTACGGTATGTTTTTTGCCTTTGGCAGAAATACCGTTTAATATGGTTCGCATTGCGGCAGCCGTGCGACCCTGTTTGCCGATGATCTTTCCCATGTCAGCTTTGGCGACTTTGAGCTCCAGTATCGTCGTATTCACTCCGACAACTTCAATGACGGCAACAACATCCGGTTCATCAACAATCGCACGTGCGATAATTTCAGCTATCTTTTTCATGATGCAGCTCCTGTTGAGGGTGATGTCAAATGCAACATTGTTATGACGCATCCGTACCCGATCCTTCAGGAACAATGGTGTTTTAATTCAACACCTTTTAAGAGCGCCTTTACGTTTTATACACTCAAGTTTCGTGCCAGATTCATGTGCTTTGGTTTTTATTACACATCATTCTGATTTATTTGAATAAACAGCCCAAAAGCACTGTTCATGTAAGCCATTAAACATCATATAAAAAGGGTCATATTTAACCGATGGTCATATTTAACCCTTTTCAGTACTTTTCGGAATCTATAAAGGCTAAGAATAAGGGGATTGAATTTGAGATGAGAATTTATGGTTTTTGGATATTGAGTTTTATGAATGCGGGTGCGCAAGGTACTGCGGTCAAGGTCAGGGAAAAATGAAGGGGGTAATTTAATTGAGGTACTATAATTTATCTATGCGGTTAACCCTAATGTTGCATAAAATTTTAACTTTTTTCTCAGTATATCATGCTGCTTTTTGCAACACGTCGAGAAAATGAAGAAGATCTTTTCGAACTGCTTTATTTGCGCTCATCGTCAGGGTAAGTTGCCCTTGAGG
>JAIPEE010000024.1 GCA_021737275.1 Desulfobacterales bacterium | reverse complement strand
ATTTTCGTTATTACGCTCTGGCAGATGGTATCAGCACAATATTCAAGCGTATTGGTAAGGGCCCATTGCATCATAGAGGGTATAAACCTGCCCAATCGCAACAACTTTCCTTCTGGTAAAAAAATGGGTGAACTCCAATTATTTTAGTATTTCAGGTTTTGTGGGATCAATCCCTTTACAATGCCAAAAGGAAACAATGAATAATAATAACTTGGGAATGGGATAATAAATTTAGAAAATATTATCCTGCTAATTGGGTAGAAGGAGTTCACTCCTAAAGATATTAAATTGTGTAGCTAAAACCAGTTACGTTTTCTGCAATGAACTTGGACTTTGGGCCACCCTTTAAAACGTATGATTGGAAAACTATATGGGTTTTTACGAAGTGTATACTTTGCTATCAACCTTGACTTTTAGCACCCACAAAAAGTTATGATTGTCAGATCATATGTGCACCTACATGATAAATATTGCCATTTTCCGGTTAGGCTTCCTACCTCCCGTAGGAGGGCACGGTGTTGCATTACCTTTTCCAAGGCCGTAGGTCTTCCGTGAATTACAACCATTTCGGGCTGAGTTGTTATCGCACCACATATTCAATTGTCAAAGAGCCGTTTTTTACCGTTAAAACATATGTTTTTTAGGCCTGTGTGTTCCGGGCAAGGAATCCATTAATAATAAGGGTTAAAATAGAATCCGGACTCCCCGTACCCCCCTCAGGATTCAACAATTCATGATTTATTAAGCCAATCTGCCGCCTTGCACAGCAACCTGGCGTATAAAATAAAAAGTCAATAGTACAGTAAGGGTTTAATTTTTTATCATGCCTCACGGCTGTCTTACATGATAGACTCATAAACGCACCCTTTGTTGTAACCGTTTCTGCCTTAATTAAGTAATGTGTGTGATAGAGCCATTCCTACCATCAGGGTTATATTTTACGTTTAAGGGTTTTAATATTTTTTATCTTATAGGCGGTTAGAGTTCACCAGAACGATAACTATACTTAAATAGATACTTAAAAAGATTCTTAAAAGATACTTACCCGGTACTTTTTTCCAAAGCATGTTTGACATAGCCTATACATAGGGTGTCACTTCATTGCATGCCCGAATGATTTTTCTATCCGCTCATTCAAGCATTCACGGGTATAATACAAACCGTCTTTAGATTTTAAATATACTTTCCACATAGT
The DNA here is from genome assembly GCA_021737275.1 of Desulfobacterales bacterium. GTDB lineage: Bacteria > Desulfobacterota > Desulfobacteria > Desulfobacterales > JAIPEE01 > JAIPEE01. The sequence goes on along the minus strand of JAIPEE010000024.1, from coordinate 57,906 downwards.
TCCTTGGCCTATGGTTTCAACCAGAAGAAACTCTTCTAAATTATCAAGAGCACTATCAACTGACCTTTCACTGATTCCAGCAAGTTCAGCCAAAACGCTTTTTTCTGCTTCGCATAGATCATATTTACGATCAGGATAAACTTCATCAAAATCCCCAAAAGAAAAATCAAGGTCTTCCAAGTCTGCATATTGTTCAATGTCAAAGAATCCAAAATTACGCATTACAGGATATAACGCCTTGCCTGTTGGGTTTAACAAGTGCCAGTGTCCACCGTCCATAATGTTTTTATAAAAAGGAAAAACCGTGCCTTTCTTTGGATTTGTGGGCAGGTCAATATGATATCGTTTAGCCCTTTTCCCTCTCTTGGTTATGTAAAACGAAAAATTAAATCCTGAAAATCCCCACAACCCCTTAGTTCCTTCCCGTACCGTTTTTTCAGATAGACCTGAAAGTATGGCAATTGTTTGTTCGCTTGGAAATGCATTCCCATCTTTATTACAATGCCATGCAATGACTGGAAAAACAGCTTTCGAAGCTGGTGGCAATTTTGCCCACTTACCGGATTCAATCAGATATTTTTCCCATCGGAAAAAGTTGGTATTGTTGATCTCTTCTTTATAAAAATACATCAGGCCATACTCTGATATTGGGTTTTAGTTTTATCTTCAAAATTGAGCCCTATATCCCCTTTTTTTGACAAGACAGGCGTATTTTGAGAACGATCAATCCCCCCGTTTCTATAGGGGAAAAGTGGGCAGTCTGGACAGGTGCATTTTTTTATTTCAGAACGCTGATCGTTCATGCACCACAAACAATATTTTTTTATGGCGCTGTTCCTATCTTTCGGAATCTGTTTTCCTTGACCGGATCGGAATGGGTATAAGACACAATATTGAAAAGAACAGTTTGCGACCTCTTTATTTACCCATGCCGAACAGTTTAAGCACCTTTCACGGATCGCTTTTCTTCTATTCAGGTCAACGATCTTGTGACCGTCTTTTGATTGAATGCGATATTTCATAAACTCACCCGTTAAATTCTTCTGTCGATTCTTTATCTATTTTTACGCTATGACATTTAGAATCTATCGCTATATGGCTCACCTCTCGCTCAAGGTCATGACTATATGATTTTGCAAGCCACCTTACAGCTTCATAATAAGGCATTCCCTTAGCCACACATTTGTTAATTTCTTCTGTTACTTCAAATTGAAAAAAATCAGATATAGCCATTGTTTTTCACCTTTTAATGTAAATCTATTCAGCCTGTAGCCCCTGTAACCATTCCAAAACGGTTTGATAATCAAAACGGCAATACTTTCCGCAACGAACTGTAGGGATCTGGTTTTCACCCTTACGGCGGGTTCTGCTGTAGATCCATGAAACAGGTAGGTTGAGTTTTGTTGAAAGTTCTTCTACGGATAAAAGCTGTTGATTCATATTGATTCTCCTTTATTAAGAAATAAAAAAAGCCAGCACTGACAATCAGTGTGGCTTAATAAATAGCATTATAAACTTATATAATCAATAAAAATGCTGGAATAACAGAGACTTACGGGTGAACGGGCATAAGCGTTTACCCTTAAATTAGCGTTTACCCATAGTAACTTTCTTTAGCACCCTCCAGTCTTTTTTTTCTTTTATACTCTTTTGCCTTACCGGATTTTATAGCCTTTTGACTATTAAAATGCATCCGACACTTGCTTGAACAAAACCTCTGCGTTGTTGCATTTTTTTTAATATATAAATTATCGCAATCATCGCATAGCCTAAGAAAGGGATATTGATTTGTGAGTAGGAATTGAACCAAACAATAAATAACTGGAATCATATAATGCATGTGCCAATTACTAAAAGTTTCTTCATTATTCATTTTTAATTGAGGTTTTTCTTGAAGGGCTTCTTCGCTAAAAGGAGGGATTTCATCTAATATCCCATCCTTAGAAATTATAATTTTAGGATGACACTCTCTATAATATAATAAGATTCTATTGATAATCTTGCTTTCGTTAAGATTGCGTCCTGACGCGATACCATTTAAAAGAAGTTTTATTCGCCATCTTATATCTTCAATTTCAGAGTGCCCCCAATAAATATCGATATTGTTTATATATATAGTATTAATTTTATCAAACCCATCGAAAGTCTTTTCAAAATCTAATATTTTTTCCTCTGTTTCAATATAGACCTTTAATATGTTTAATTCGTTATCATTCAAATACTGTTTAATTGAACTTTCGCTGAGAACATCTTCTTTAAAGTATTGGAAGTTGCAACGTTCATCCACCCTACCTTTTAAAACAGTAAATAATTTATTTTTTCTATCATAACGCTTTATTTCCATCAGAGACGTGCACAACAAATAAGATAAAGAACTCAAAAACTCTCTTCTTTTATTTAGTAGTGCTATGATTTTTTTTTCTATCTTATTTAGAGATGATTCAAGTTTTTTAATGCGAGGAAAGGCATTCCAGGCATTCTGAAGGAAGAAATCATTATATTCAAAAATTAAGCTTAGGTTTTGGAATAGACAATATATTGCATCATCTGAAGATTGCGCTGTAACAAAATCAACTACCAACGATCCATATTTCTTCCTAATTTTATCGTGATTATCTTTATTCATCCCGCCTCCTGTCGCGAGCCCTTGATAGCCGGGGAAAGTGGTTCAGGAAAAACCACCGTTCGGGGTGCACTCCCTATCCCCAGTATTTAATTATTACGGTAGGTTATTGTCTGTTTACAGGTACTAAATCTGCTACCATTTTGCAACCATACTTACAAAAAACACGAAATAAGACGATAAAGCAATGTAAAAGATAGTAACTGAAATCATTGCATATTCTTGTGTTTTGGTATCTCCTGTTTTTTGCTGTTTTTGCCCTCCAACACTTTGACATGGTAGAAGTCGTTGGTTCAAATCCAATCGTGCCTACCAAAAAATAACCGGGAACTACTTTTGGGTAGTTCCCGATTTTATTTTAAAGAAAGAATTAAGGATACCTTTAAAAATTAAATTTTTGGTACGAGTACAAAACCTGTAAGGCTTTTAACCGTATGAATATATTAGATATTTAAAGAATTCAAGATTTTACATAACGCAGTAATCGCTACCAAAGGGCAATTTTTAGGGGTGGCCTTAATAACATTGCAGGATGTTTTGCCCTAATCGATTAGACCTATCACATCGGTTTTTCACCAATCAGATTGATACTGATAGGAGTGCCTTTATAAAGTCGGGTGCTGGAATCTTTGAAAAACCCAAAATCATCGACCTTTATAATATTTGTAAAACCGGCACCTCTTAAAAACATTTCAAGGATATCCCTGTTAAGCCCTGTCAGATGAAAATCATACTCATTCACATGGCCGCCAAACATTATGCGCATGACAAAGAAGCGTTCATTTACAGAAAGATTTTCCCTGTCCAGAAACAGATTTGCCAGAACATCAAGATCCGGTACGCTGATATAAAGTTTACCACCGGGCGCAAGAACTCGAAACCACTCTTTTAAAACAAGCTCAATTTCACCTTCATAGTCAAAATGTTCAAGCACATGTGATGCATATACTGCTGTAAAAGTTTTATCCTCAAACCGGGAAAGATTCTTAGCATTTCCAACATGATCCACGTGCGTATTTTTAATGGCATCAATGATTTCCCAACCCTGGCAATTGTATTTTCCCCCGATATTCAGCTTTCGCATTAGGTCTCCGTTGACAATAATTAGTTTTAGAGTGAAAACGATAATAAAACGATATATATCAAATAGTTTTTTGCTGTACAAGTTTTGTCTGCGGAGATGTTTTGAGCTTGAATGCAGATCAAAAAATGATGATATCCTCATCTTTCAATAACATTTTTAATTGTTCATTTTGACTTTGACTATGGAAATGGTTTACGTTTATCATATTAATATATCAGATTCGTTCCCTTTTAATGGGTGACAATAAATTTTAAATGAGAGGAACTGTAATGCCCCATAAGAAAAGACCGGCTTCAGGTTTAAAGCGAGATTCAATCCCAATACCACCGGGTGAGCCCGATTTCTGGATTGCGCAGGAAAACCTGGAGCGACTTAACAGGATTGCGACACGGTCCGAAAAAGGTGAACAGGTAAATGTTCTGATCAGCGGCTCAAAAGGCTGCGGTAAAACCACGATGGCCAGGGAATTTGCAGCCCGCTTCCAGCGTCCGTTTCATGAAGTGCATTGCGGCGCCTTTATTGATAATGAACAGTGGTTTGGAAAAGACCGGCTTGATGACGGTGTTACATGGTATCGAAAGTCCCGGTTTGTTCAGGCCATAGAGACACCCGGTGCCGTCGTTTTGCTGGATGAAATCAACAGGGCACACCCTGAAATCTTAAGTGCCATTCTCGGCCTTCTGGACTGGCGTCATTCCATCTGGAATGATGACCTGGGTTATGAAATAAGGGTCGCCGGCGGCGTTGTCTTTTTCGCCACCATCAATGAGGGGGATGATTATTACGGTGTAAATGTGATGGACGCTGCATTACGAGACCGTTTCTCCAGAACTATTATGCTGGACTATATGCCCTGTAAGGCTGAGGCCGGTATTCTCCATAAGCATGGTCTTGCTGAAGATATGGCATTAAAACTGGCTGTTTATGCCAATACGATGAGAAAAAGCGTTAATCCTGTTCCTATTTCAACCAGACAATTGTTGGTTACGACAGAAGAAATGCTTGACGGCGCAACACTGAGAAAAGCTGCCGAGACATCCATTATAAATGCCTTAAGTGATATGACATCAAAGAAGATGGCACTTGAAGCCCTGCAGTGGCTTGAAGATAATCCCTATGTTGATGAGAATATCGAAATTATTCCTGTAAAGAGTGAATAATGGCCCAAAACCTTTCTGATTACTGGCGTATAGACAAGTCTGGTGACCGGACCAGTGAACTGTCATCCATTTTAAGTGGTGCGGCAAATGTTGTTGAGCTGCTGGATGGGAATTATGGCGTTCAGTGGGTGGGAAAATCTTTTATCAGTAACTCTTCAAGGCTTATCGGCCTGAATGCAGATATTCTGGAAGGCTTCAGTGCTCCGATTCCAGGTGAGGTAGTGGATGTCATCATTGGAACAGCTATTCACGAAACCGGCCATAATAAATGGTCCACACCTGTAGAAAACAGCTCAATCTGGTCCGGGCTGTATATTAAGGACAGGAGATCATTTTCTTCAATTCATAATATTCTCGAAGATGCTTACATAGATAAGCAGTTAAAAGAAAAATCAATTACCCTTTTGGAATATGTAAAAGCGACCAGACGGGCTGCCCATTCTCTAAAAAAAGGACAGCAATTTTCCCTGCCGGATGAAGCACTTTCACGCGGTATTCTTATTGAAGCCTGGCTGGCCATATATTTTTATGAAATGGAAATATCGCAGGACATTTCTTCTGAAGCAGTACAGGCATTAAATCATCTGATAGATAAAACCCGTGAGTACATAAGGGTAGATGATGCAGACGAAAGACTTGAGATGGCAGCGGGTATATGGGAGTGGCTTCAGCAGTTTCCTATAAAAAAGGACCCGGGGGTATTGGGATATATTGATTTTAACGCCTTGATAAGCGCTATGCTGGGGGAAGGCGAAGCGGTCACCGCAGAAGAGGACCGGGTTGCTGAACGGTTACAGGAGAATATCAAAGGCGGCAGCGGCCAGGGTACGCTTCAGGATTTATGTTCCTATCTCACAAAACCGCCCAGAGATAAAACTATTGTTGAGAAAGTAAAAGATCAGCCCGAATCCGGGGGAAAGGACATTACTTTTCAACTGAGTCAGATGGGTGTCAGCGGTTGTGTGACACAGATTAAAAATGCGTTCTATGATGCACCGTCGAGCGAGAAAGTCAAAGACATGGTGGCCGGAGAGATTAAGAGTGTGCGGCAGATCTTTGCCCGCCTTGACTCTTTACGGACACGATGGCGGCATGGCCTCAGGGAAGGCAAGATTGACGGCGGCCGGCTTTCCAAAGCAGGTGTGGGTAAAAACACCGTTTTCAAACAGTGCGATACCAGAAGAAAACCGTCTCTGGCCGTTGTATTCCTGATTGATGTATCATCATCCATGTCACCCTATATGACGCATGTAAACAAGGCGGCATGTATATTTTCCGAAGCCCTCAAACCGCTTTATCCAAGGGTCTGGCATGAAGTAATTACTTATACCGGTGAGGGCCTTCATGCCGGGTCTGATGTTCAGCTGACACGTCTTGCCTCTTCAACCATGAAGCTATCCCTAAGAGATATCTGGATGGATGGCGGTACACCTACAGCCGAGGCCATCGCATCTGCTCTGCTGATGATTAAGGAGAGAAGTAATAAGCGGAAAATTATTATTCATTTTACGGATGGGTACCCGAAGGACAGAAATAAAACAAAGGTGGCGTTGTCCCAGTGTAAAAAACATGGTGTGGATGTCATTACCATATCAATGGATATTAAACAGACCGGGCTGTATGGAAAGGGAATGGTGGAGGCCATAGATGAAGTGCCGGAACTTCCCCGAGCGGTGACAAAGATGTTGGAAAAAGTTTACAGGTAAGCATATAATAGTTCTTAATATAATTTGATATAATGGAATGATATATGATTAAAAAACGCGCCAGGAAAACAGAAGATAAAAAAGAACGGGTTGAAACAATACTAAAAGTAGCTAGAGATCTATTTATTAAAAAAGGTTTCAAAGGGACAACAATACGAGAAATTGCCAGGAGAGCAAAGTTGGAATCATCGGGCACATTATATATATACTTTAAAAATAAAGATGAGCTATACGGTGCGATATGCGAAAAGGCACTAAAATATAATGTTGATATGCTTGTTGAGGCATCGAAATCAAGCGGGTCTGTTTTTGAGCGGCTACTCTTGATATCTAAAGCATATGTCCGTGTTCAGATGAGATCTGAGTCTGAACTTTTAAGTATGAATTTGAATGATCTGAAGCTTTCCGAAAGCATCTTTAAGCGGTTTGATGAGCTTGATAAAGACTGGATAAATTCGATGTCATCTATTCTGAATGAAGGTAAAAAAAATGGTTATTTTGATAATGAGCTAGATGTTTTAACAGTTTCAATTAGTATATATGGTGCAATGGAAGGGTTTGTATATTACAAAAAGTTCGGATATCTGGATGATCTCAACGTATCAATTGATGATCTTGTGGAAAAACACATCTCTTATTTTCTTAATGGTATTAATAAATAGCATTTAAAGATGGCCTTTATAATACTCTGATCACAGATTCTTCAATAATTAAAGGACACATTTCTAAAGCCATTATCCTCTTTTTTTGGAAATGCTCTCCGGGAATTATGCGAAAAAATTTGTTAATAAAAAGTGGCGAATTAAAAAAACTTGACAATGATCACTTGATCACCTAATAGATGATCAAGTGATCATTTATATGGTTTTCAGGTTGATCAATCAACCCAAAAATTTGGCGAGCTTTTCCTATCCCTTTCCGCCAAAGATTACCCTAAATCCCTTTCCGGAAGAGGGAAAGCTCGCCAAGCCAAAAGAGGAGGAAAGTATGGTCAGAAATAAACACAATTTCGGTAAAATGCTGGGGCTGCTAATTTGCGTCATTTTTGTTGCTACCTTACTCATTGGTAATTCAGAGGCATATGCGGACAGCGAACTCAGAGCCGGCTGGAAACAGTCGGATATGCTTAAATCGTTAAAATTAGATGAAAGCTGGGTTTATGAATCATTGGGGGTTATGTTCTGGCAGCTGGTATATGACCAGTTCTGGATTTTGGATGGACCGCCGGAATACAATGCCAAGCTTATGGCGTTAGACAGCTTTGAAACGGAAGATAATAAAAAGTATAGATTCCATATAAGAGAAGATATGTTCTTTCATGATGGTAAACCGGTAACCGCTCATGATGCTGCATTTTCCATGGAGTATATAACTAAAGCAGGCCCGGCGTGGAACTATGTTGATACTGAAACAGTTGAAGACTCAATCGTTGTTATAGATGACTATACATTGGATTTTGAATTGAAGACCGTTTTAGGTGCTGGTGGAAAATATCCCCCCTTCCAGGTTCGTAAAATTTTTCCAAAGCATTTATGGGAAAAATATAAGGATAACATGTTTGAGTATGAAAACGATCAGTGCATAGGATCGGGCGCTTTTAAGTTGAAGGAGTTTAAAGAAGGCCAATATATCGTTTTTGAAAGATTTAAAAATCATTGGGATAAGTCACCGAGAGTAGACAAGATTGTTTGGAAGTCATACGGGTCAAATGACGGCTTAAATATGGCACTGAAACATGATGAAATTGATATGTTTGGATATAATGGTATTTCTCCGCTTGCGTTAAAGTATTTTGAAAAAGAAAAAAACATTAAAATAATTGAATCGCCCGGAATTACAACAACATGGATTACATTCAATCTGCACCGGAACGGCCCGCTGAAAGATATATCCGTAAGACAAGCAATTGCACATGGTATTGATAAAAATCATTTATCAAAAATTGTTTACCATGGATATGCAACACCACATGACAGTTTTATATATCCTGAGCTTTACGAATATAATCCCAATTTGAAAAAATATAATTTTGATCCGGTAGCGGCAAACAAGATACTGGACGAAAAAGGTTATATTGATAGCGACAAAAACGGAATTAGAAATGACCCGGAAACCAAAAAGGACCTCGAATTTAAATTAATGATTTCTTCAGATATAGCAGAGTACACAAAAATTGGAACAGTGCTCAGGGAGGATCTTAAAGAAATCGGGATATCAATAGCGTTAAATGTAGTTGAAAATAGTACGTTTAGCGATCTGTATTATACACCGACAGGTGATGAATTTGACATGGCAATAGGTAACGGTGATGCAGGGCCTTATGCATTATGGATATGGGAGTATATGCGAAGCTTTGACGGGGGCGGAGAGGGTTGGAATACATCATATTATAATAATCCTGATTTTGATAAAGTGCTTGATGCGGCCTATGCGGAAACAGACAAAGAAAAATACAAAAAATTGTCTTTTCAACTTCAGGAAATGCTCAATGAAGATTTACCCAATCTCGTTCTTTTAAGGCCGGTACAATTAGACCCCGTTAGAACCGATAGGTTGGATGGTTTCGTAACATCGATGGGCGGAATTTCCAGCTGGATTAACCCGCATTCATATTTATATGTACATGAAAAATAATAACAGGTAACAATATTTAGGTGGGAAAGCATTAAGAACAGGTGCGGGGCCAATATCAGGAGCAGGTGTTAAAGATATTGGCCCTGTTCATTTAAAATATTGCAATTGTTCTATCTGGAGGAAGTAATGAAGAATTATGAGGCTGATATTCAGTTTGGATTTGAAAAAATAAGACAGGAGTTTGAAAAGCATCTTATATTGCATAATAAAGTCATCGATAGCGGTTTGCCGGATATTTATGATAAAGAATCGATTGCCATAGAGAAAAATATTTCTGTAGAAATGAGAGATGGTACTATCTTATATGCCGATATATATAAACCTGAAAAAGATGGAAAATTCCCGACAATCCTGACAAGAATGCCTTATGGCAAGGAAGAGTATTATTGTTATATGCCGGCAATTGGAAAGTTCTGGGCCGGAAAAGGTTTTGCTTATGTGGCACAGGATGTTCGTGGCAAGTATGCTTCCACAGGTAACTGGGAACCATTTATCAATGAAAAAAATGACGGCTTTGATACGGTTGAATGGATTGCCGGTCAGCCCTGGTGTAGCGGTAATATAGGAATGATGGGAGAATCTTATTATGGCTATACTTGCTGGGCGGCAGCTGTCGCCAATCCACCTTACCTGACATGTATCGCACCCAGTACAACATCTATGGATATCCATAATAACTGGATTTATAATAATGGTGCATTTTGCATGCAAACTATGGGTGTCTGGGCGTCAGAAATGAATTACAGGGAGACCCAGAACCAGGATCGTCTGGATCACCGGCACCTTCCACTGATTCATATGGCTGATGAGGCTGAACTACCCTGTCCGTATTATAAGGACTGGATCAGGCATCCGGCTTCCGATGGGTACTGGGAGAATATCAATCTTGATAAATACTATAAAAATATTGATATCCCGGTTCTTCATCTGGGCGGGTGGTACGATACCTTTTTAAGATCAACAATTGACGATTGGGCCGGTGTTCGTGAACATGCTGAAAATCCGGAAATCAGGGATAAACAATGGCTCCGGATCGGCCCTTTTGACCATGAGTATACGGCGGCTGACACCGGTCATGTCGGTCGTATTGAAATTGAAGATTTGCAGTCAATAAATCACTGGAGGGTACTTGAACGGTTTTTTAATCATTTCCTTAAAGGTGAGCAAAATGGCTTTGACATGGAACCGAAAGTTCAGGCCTATATCATGGGTAAGGAAAAGTGGCTCAAGTCGGAACAATGGCCGCTGCCGGAAACGGACTTTAAAAAATACTACTTTACCAGTGATGGAAATGCTAACAGTATGTATGGTGACGGCGGATTATCTGCTGTAACACCTGAAAAAGATACCTTGAGCAAGTTTGTTTATGACCCGGAAAATCCTGTTACAATAGTTTCAGATGTCAGTATGTGGCGACTTTCGGACGAAATGAAAGACAGGCGATCGGTTGAAATCCGGCATGATGTTCTCGTCTTTACAGGTGAAATTCTGGAGGAAAATCTCGAAATTGCCGGTCCTGTAAAGATCAAACTTTTTGCAGCTTCTGATGCTAAAGATACGGATTTTACCGGAACACTGGTGGATGTAAATCCTGATGGATATGCCCAGTTGGTTCAGGAAGGTATCATCCGGGCAAGCTTTCGAAAGTCTGTTAAAAAGCGGGAACTGATAGAACCCGGCAAAATATATGAGTATGAAATTGATTTATGGGCAACCGGTTATTGTTTTAAAAAGGGCCATCAAATCAGGGTGGAGATTTCAAGCAGTAATTTTGATCGGTTTGACAGAAACCCGAATACGGGCTCTGAATATGGTATGGATAGTGAAGTGCAGACTGCAAAGCAGACGATTTACCATTCAAATGAATATCCCTCGTATATTGTTTTGCCGGTTATTCCCTGAAACCGGTTAAAATACAAGTGTTTGTGTGTATATCAAAAATGCCCTGCTTCAAGCGGGGCATTTTTAATTTGAATCCCTTTCAAAAAATCGTTATGGTTTTGAAAAACTATGGAGGCAATTCCGATGGTCACATATACTGCATCCTATCCAACCGAAATTGGTACAATTGAAATTATTGGTACAGATCAAAATATAATATCCCTGGGATTCGTGGATGAAATTTCTAAAATACAGAATAAAATACCGGAATGTATTAAAGTCTGCATTAAACAACTGGATGAATATTTTAAGGGAAAGAGAAAAGTTTTTTCGGTTCCGCTTGAAGCGAACGGGACTGAATTTCAAAAAAAAGTCTGGAAAGCCTTGTTTGAAATCCCATATGGTGAAACCAGATCCTATAAAGATATTGCAGTTACCATAAAAAATGAAAAGGCTGTACGGGCTGTTGGTGCAGCTAATGGGAAAAATCCCATCGGTATTATTATACCCTGCCACCGTGTGATCGGCAGTGACGGTTCCCTGACCGGTTATGCGGAAGGCGTTTGGCGGAAGGCCTGGCTTCTTGAGCATGAACTGAAATTTGCTGATTTATAAAAAAGGCTGATTATGTTTGAATGGATTGAAGACAAAGCTTTAGCGGGAACCATAAAAGTAAAATGTGGTATTATGGTTTATGCCGATGAAAAAGCTGCCGCATTGCTTGCCGGAGATGTAAAGGTTGAAAATTGTTCTGTAGAGAAAGTGCTGCCGGGCTTTATAATGCCGGATACTGAAGATCGGCTGAATCATCAGGTTTTGCAAATTAAAGGCAGGAAGCTGGATATTAACAGTATTGCCGTATCTTTGACCGATGGCCTTGTCTATGTCTTCATATCTGAAATAATTGAAAAAACAATAGATGAGCAAGATATTGAAAATGTCATAAAAAATATCCATAAAAATCCGCACATATTGGGCGCGATCGTCCGATATATTTTTGACGATGTCATTATTGTAGACGGGCAGGGTGTTTTGAGATGGCGCGTCCCTAATTATAAAGAGCTTTACGGTATAGAGGAGGAGATCCTCGGTAAAACCATATTTGAAATAGAAAAGCTAAAGGCTTGGTATCCTTCAGCATCGGTCAAGGCCTTCAGGGAAAAGCGCAGGGTTACCCTGGTCAACCGGTTCAAGAATAAAACCTATCATATCTGTACGGCCATCCCCATTATCAATGCAGAAAATGAAATTGAGGGCTTGATCAGTTATTCCAATGATATTTCGGAATTTATGGAAATAAAAAAGCAGTATGCAAAACTTGAAATTTTAATGGCCCGATATTTTTATGAAATCGAGGCGCTCAGAAAAAAAGACATTCATTTTCCGGAGATTATCAGAAAAAGCTCTCAGATGAAAAATCTTATTGAGCTGTCGCTCAAGGTGGCACCGGCTGATGTCAACCTGCTGATAACGGGTGAATCCGGCGTTGGGAAAAACTTGATGGCGAACTTTATTCATCAAAACAGTGACCGGGCGAAGGGGCCGTTTATTGAAATAAACTGCGGTGCCATTCCTGAAAATTTGCTGGAGTCGGAGCTTTTCGGTTATGTTGCCGGCGCATTTACTGGTGCGGGAAGAAAAGGCAAGATCGGTATGATAGAGACGGCAAACGGTGGAACGCTTTTTCTGGATGAAATCGGTGAACTGCCTTTAAATCTTCAGGTTAAACTGCTGAAGGTGATCCAGTCAAAAACGTTGAACAAAATCGGCGATACACAACCGGTGAAGGTCGATTTCAGGTTGATCGCCGCAACCAATAAAGACCTTAAATCGCATGTTAAATCAGGAATATTCAGAGAGGATCTGTATTATCGGATCAATGTTGTAGCCCTCTCCATACCGCCGATACGGGACCGGAAAGATGATATTTTTCCGCTTATCATCCATTTTCTCAATCAGGCGAACAAAAAATTCGGCAAAAACCGAACCCTTTCAAATGATACCGTTGACGCACTGATGAATTATGATTGGCCCGGCAATGTTCGGGAGCTTAACAATATAATTGAAAGGGTTGTGATCACCGCTGACAGGGACAGTGTCTCACCGGCGGCATTGCCCGACAATATCAAATATTTGAATACGGCATCCTTTGTCAGCGAGGGAACATTAAAGTTTTCCCTGGAGCGCCTTGAAGCGCAAATAGTTAAGGATGCATATGCGCGTTACAGGACTACAATCGGTGTTGGTAAGGCGCTGGGGATCAGCCAGGCCTCTTCTGTCAGAAAATTACAGAAATATATCGATGGTTATTCAACTTAGAATAATACTATTCAATTATGAATTAATGTAATAAAGATAATAATATCAAATATTTTTATTAAAATTTAATAAAAATTGTATTCAATTGTGAATAGTCTTTCCATTTCCCACACATTTCTGAACATATAATAACAAATCGCAATCATAATTTAATGATCATCTGTTTTTCAAAATTTATAATTATATCAAGTTTATAAATCGTTTTTTAGCAACAGGTCGGGATATACTGAATGAACATCTGGCACAGCCTTTGCTAAAATACTTTGATTGATTCGATATAAATCGAGAGATTTAAGCGGTTCGGAACCTGATTTAAAAAGGGAAATACTATGCCGGTCTGTTTACTTTGCAGGCATTTTCCGGAAACAACCAAGTCCATAAACTTTTCAGGAAATACCGGATAGCATGGTATTCAGGTCAGCTGTGCGTACTCACCTTATCCCAATAGCGTGAGGCGTACATATGAATTTTAAAAATAAAGACAGCATCTGAAGACTCGGCGTTTAACACTGCTGAAATGTTATGGTTTTTTTATCGCCGGCCGATTTTTCAAAGAGCGGATGCTTTTTCCAAACTATTATAGCAATATTGATGCAACCACAGAATCATGAAAGGAGAAAAGAGAGATGATCACATCCAATACATTCTGTAATTCAAGTACAAGAAAACTACCTCGTACCAAAATTGTAGGAGAGGCCGATTTACCCAGAATACACGAGGCCGGCATTGAACTCCTGGAGCAGTCCGGGGCTATTTTTGAACACGAGGAAGCCCTTGCCGTCTTCAAGCGTCACGGGGCCAGAGTGGAAGGAAAAACCGTATTTATTCCCAGGGACATGGCGGAAAACGCCATGGATCTGGCGCCGGTCACCTATCGCCATAAGGCAAGAAATGAAGTGCAGTCGGTGACCATCGGAGACGGTTTTGCTCCCCATCCCAATGTGGGTTGTGTTTTCTGTGAAGATATGGACAGAGGAAAACGCCGGGGGAAGCTGGAGGACTACGCCAATTTTCAGAAGCTGTCCCAGGCCAGTGATATTGTAAAACTCACCGGAGCGACACCGGTTGCGCCTGATGACGTAGAGGCAAGTGAACGGGCCCTCTATATGCTTTACGAGACGATAAGGCATACGGATAAGCCTTTGATCGGAAGCTGTACCACTGCCAAAAAAGCCAGGGAATCCCTGAATATGGTGGAGATGGTATTCGGAGAAAATTACCTGGAAAACAATTATTGTGTGGGCGTCAGCATCAATCCGTTGAGCCCGATGAAATATGCCACGGAAACGCTTGAAACCATTATGGAGTATGCCCGCAGAAATCAGCCGGTTTATCTGCTGCCCTGCGCCCTGACCGGCGTAACTTCTCCCATGAGCCTTTTCGGAAGTATTGTGCAACAAAATGCAGAGGTTCTGGCAGGCAATGTGCTGGTACAACTGATTCAACCCGGGTGCCCCATGGTCTATTGCCCGTCCTCCACCGTTGCCGACATGAGAACCGCTATTTGTATTTACGCGCCTCCTGAACAGTTCCTGATTAACACGGCATGTCTGCAGATGGCCATTGACTTTTACAAGGTGCCCACGCGCATCATGGCCGGTATGACCGATTCCAAGGAGGTCGATGTTCAGGCCGGTTATGAAACCATGCAGAATATGTTAATGGGTCTCATGTCCGGCGGCCACATGATTGAACAGGTATTCGGCGTACTGGATGCGATCATGACCATCTCCTATGAAAAATTTATCATTGACGAAGAGATGATGAGCCGGGTCATCCGCATCTGCGAAGGTGTGGATACCTCGGACAGTGAAATGTCCCTGGATGTTATGAAAGAGGTATGCCCGGGAGGCAGCTACATCTCCCACAAGGATACCTTTTCAAGATTCAGAAATCAGTGGCTGCCCACGGTATCTTTCTGGAATTCCTATGACAAGTGGGAGGCTGCCGGTAAGGAGAGTGTCATGACCCGTGCCAACAGGAAATACAAAGAGATTCTTGCAAGCCGGCCGGAAATGATGATTGACAAGGGTCTGGACAAAGATCTCCGGTCCTATATGGAAAAGGTGCGCGGAAAATAACCTGTAACCGCTTGTATTCCGGAAAAACCGATGTGATTTTATGGGATAAAGGCAAAGAGAAAGGAGATACCGAATGCCAAATAAAAGCAATTCCACAAACACGGAAAATACAAAGTTAAAACCGGCTGAAGATTATTCCGGCGTTTTAGGCAAGATAAACAAACCCCTGTTCTGGTCTGCAAGCCTGTTTGTTCTGGGAATTACGCTAATCGGCTTTTTCTTCTCCGAATCTTTTTCAAATACGTTAAAACTGCTTCAAAGCAAAATTGCGACAAATTTCGGGTGGCTGTATCTGATTATCTGCGCCCTGTATATTGTGACAGGTGGTTTTATCGCCTTAACTAAATACGGAGATATCAAGCTGGGTAAAGCTTCAGACGAGCCTGAGTTTAGTTTTTATGCGTGGATTGCCATGCTCTTCAGTTGTGGTGTCGGCGTCGGTTTTATCTTCTGGGGCATTGCAGAACCCTTGTACCACTGGCAGCAGACACCTTATCTGGCGGAAGCCGGCAGCAAGGAAGCCATATCCGTGGCCCAGCAGATCTGTATTCTTCACTGGGGGATCCACGGATGGATCTTGTTTGCGGTTATCGGTGCCGCCATTGCCATTCCTGCCTATCGTTATGGAAAACCCATGACCGTGGGCATTTCCCTTTACGGCCTTTTCGGTGAAAAAGCCACCCGGGGATTCTGGGGATGGGTCGTTGATTTTATTTCCGCCTTTGCTACGGTGGCCGGTATCAGCGCCTCACTGGGTATGGGTATCATGTCATTCAAGTATGGTTTTTCTGCCCTGCTGGGTATTGAATTGGGTACCGGCAGCATGGTCACTATCCTTTTGATCATGATTGCCGGTTATATTTTGTCGGCCTGCTCAGGTCTTCAGCGGGGTATTCGAATTTTAAGCACCACTAATATAACGCTTGCCTTCGGCGTTCTTCTCTTCTTTTTATTTTTCGGGCCTACCACGACATTGATCAACACGGTGGTGGATTCCGTTGGTGACTACCTGAGAAACTTTATATTTATGTCTTTCTGGACAGACCCCGAAGGCCAGGCATTTGAGGGAAAATGGCTGGGATGGTGGACTATTTTTTACTGGGGATGGTGGATCTCCTGGGGCCCTTTTGCCGGTGGATTTCTGGCCAGAATATCAAGGGGAAGAACATTGCGGCAATATATATTGGGCGCATCTCTGGTACCCACGGCCATTGCCGCCATCTGGTTCGGCATTGTAGGGAATTCCGCCATTCAGTGTGAACTGGCCGGTAGTGCCGAACTGTGGAAAGCCGTTCAGGCCGATGTAGGGTCCGGTATCTTTGTCCTGCTGAGCACTTACCCCCTGGGCACCCTCGTCAGCTTTGTGGTTATGTTTAACCTGCTGATATTTATTATTACTTCCGCTGATTCCGCATCATTTTTTGTGGCCATGCAGATGTCCAAAGGAGAACTGGAGCCAAGGCTTCCAATGAAATTAATCTGGGGGCTTCTTATCGGTTCCCTGGCCATTGTTCTGCTGATTACCGGCGGTTTAAAGGCGCTTCAGACTGCGGCCATTGTATCGGCTTTTCCCTTTGCCTTTATTATGATTATGATTCTGATTTCTCTATATAAGCTTCTTAAAAAGGTTAAAGACGATGAAGCAGCAGCCAGGAAGGCCTGAAGCAGGAATGATATTCATATTTAAAATTATAGGAGATTAATTATGGCAATACAGAATATTTTTGATGCAGTAATGGAGTTCAAGGACAGTGAAATTGCGGATATCGTTCAGATTGAAATTGATGCCGGTACGGATATTTCCGTGATATTAAATGACGGTCTGATCGGCGCGATGGATGAAGTCGGTAAAAAATTTGCTGACGGCTTCCTTTTTGTGCCGGAAATGCTTATGGCCGCCCAGACCATGAAAGCGGGTCTTGAGGTGGTTCGGCCTTATCTTTCCGAAACGGATGCAAAGCCGAGAGGGACCGTTATTATCGGAACAGTTAAGGGGGATCTTCATGATATCGGTAAAAATCTTGTGGCGATGATGCTTGAGGGTGCCGGCTTTAAGATTGTCGATCTGGGTGTGGATGTGGAACCTGCTGCATTTTTTGATGCGGCAAAAGAGAACCGTGCTGAGCTGGTAGCCATGTCCGCTCTGCTGACGACAACCATGCCGGCAATGGAAGAGTGCGTGAAGCTTTTTAAAAATGCCGGACTTGATACAAAATTAATCATCGGTGGCGCGCCGGTGACCCAGGCATATGCGGATAAAATCAATTCGGATGGTTACAGTGCCGATGCACCCGGTGCCGTCGAACTCACGAGAAAACTGATTCCCAGAGCTTGATTCTTTGGTTCGACCCGTTCAACAATAAGCCGTCCTGTTTTTATGGGACGGCTTATTGTTTGTAACGTCTTGTAAAAGATACAGACAATCAAAAAAAATATAACTCTGACCTGAAAAACAAGGATAAGGCTTTAGGCTGATACCCGGTTAATTTTATGTAGCAAGGACCCTGTGCTTCTGTGATGGATAAGGGTGAAGGTCCCGGCATTTTTTTCTTGACTTAATGAACTTAGTTCACTAAGTATTTTACTTATTAAGTGAACAAAGTTCAATAGGCGTGGTACAGCGCCGGGGCCTCTTGATCTGGAATAATCACTTTTAAAATAGGCGGGCCCTTTTTTGATCTCCATTTTATTGTCCCTTTCGGAGATAAAATTTAATCCCAAGCCCGCCAACAAAAAATTAAGCCATTTTTGACCGGAGATGGCTTGTTCATATAAAAATTGGATTTTTTGAAATAAAAACCGGAAGATTAATATTCTTAACCTGCAGCTCAAAAGAGGAGAAGAAAAGTATGGTAAAGCGCATAAGAGGGCATAAGGTTATGAAAACGTTTATGTTGGGATTATGTTTAGGGGTAATTCTGATTATCTCTTCACCGGCTGCATTTGCTGAAAGTGAGCTGAGAGTCGGTTGGGACTCTTCTGAAATGCTGGACTCATGTAGAATTACCAATGCATGGCATTATGAATCACAGGGTTGTATGTTCTGGCAGCTGCTTTATGATCAGACGTGGCTGCTTGGTCCAAGTCCTGAATATAATCTTGTACCAAGGGCGATCACAAAGTTTGAAACAGAAGATCGTAAAAAATGGCGATTTTCTTTAAGAGAAGGTATGAAATGGCATGATGGTAAACCGGTAACTGCAGAAGATATTGCTTTTGGAATGGAGTACCTGCCTGGTTCTGATCCAACATTCAGTTATTTTGATTGCATAACAGTAAAAGATTCAATTGTTATTATTGATGATCACACCATAGATTTTGAACTTGAACAAAAACTTGGACACAAGTATGCACCTTTTAATTTTTTCCCGATCATGCCCAAGCATAAATTTAAACGTTATAAATATGAAATGACAAAATATGATAATAAGCAGGCGATCGGTTCAGGCCCCTTTAAGCTGAAAGAATTTAAAGCAGGCGAATATATTATTTTTGAAAAATTTGCAGAATACTGGGATGACAGGCCTACTGTAGATAAAATTTCGTTTAAACCCTATGGCGGAACAGATGCGATAAATATGGCGCTCAAAAAAGGTGAAATTGATATGTTGGGCTATACAGGCATTTCACCACTTGCCGTAAAAATTTTAGAAAAGCAACCCCACCTTGAAATAGTTAGATCTCCCGGAGTTGCTCTGCTGTGGCTGACATTCAATCTGCATCCTGAAGATAGCCCCATAGGTGATCTCGAAGTGAGAAAAGCGATTGTCCATGCAATAGACAAGGAACGTATCATCCAGATGGTTTACCATGGGTATGCCACGCCGCATGATAGCTTCATTTATCCGGAATTGCCGGAATATAATCCTAACCTGCCCAAATATGAACATGACATTGAGAAAGCCAAGAAAATTCTTGATGAAGCAGGATATAAGGATACAGATGGTGATAACCTGAGAAATGATTCAAAAAAAGGAAGCAATATTCGAATCAAGTTTCTGACATCTACAGATTCTGCAGAAAGTGTTAAAATTGCAACGCTCATTAGAGAACAGCTCAAGAAAGTTGGTCTGGATGTAAATATTCAGGCGCTTGATCTGGATACCTATTACGATATTCTCTACTACCCGCAGGGTAATGGCTTTGACATGGCTTTCGGTGGAGAGGAACCGGGACCCTATGCAGATTGGATTTGGGAATTCATGCGCAGTACAGAAGGCGGCGGTGCCGGCTGGAATACGGCATATTATCAGAACCCTGAATTTGATAAGCTGATTACCGCACTTTATTCTGAAGATGATATGGATAAACGTAATGAAATCAGTTTTAAGCTTCAGGAGATACTTTTAAGGGATCTGCCCCATTACACACTTGCCAGACCTGATATACTTTGTCCGGTAAACACAGATTTGCTGCAGGGTTATGAAACCGGATTTATGGGTGGTGTATCAAACTGGATTAACCCGTGGACATTTTTTAATGTTCATCCAAAGTAAGTAAATTGGAGTAACAGGTAGAAAAATCAGAATAAAAAAAAGCGCTCTTTCAATTGGTATGGAAAGGGCGCTATAAGATTTAAAAGGGAGAAAAGTATGTGCTCAGAATCTGTTACCGATGAAAAACACATTGCGGATCTGGCAATTAAAAATGGTTATGTATATACGGTCGATGAAAAGAAAAGCCGGGCAGAAGCCATTGCCGTGAGTGGAGATAAAATTATTTATGTCGGGAGTAATAGCGAAATCGAATCCTTTATCGGGCCGGAAACAAAAATAATAGACCTGAATGGCAGAATGGTACTCCCCGGTTTTATTGACAGCCATGCCCATCCATCAATGGCTGCATCACTGGTTGCAACAGTAATTTTAAATAACCTGCCATCCCTTGAA
Organism: Desulfobacterales bacterium; assembly: GCA_021737275.1. GTDB lineage: Bacteria > Desulfobacterota > Desulfobacteria > Desulfobacterales > JAIPEE01 > JAIPEE01. The sequence goes on along the minus strand of JAIPEE010000024.1, from coordinate 37,529 downwards.
GCTTACCAGGACGCCATCAGAGCTTTTGCATCAGCCAATAAGGATAAGAAAGCAATTTACGGCAATGGTTGGGATAATACTTTATTTCCGCCGATAGGGCCGCGAAAAGAAGATTTGGATGCAGTTATCTCAGATCGACCGGCATCCCTTATGTCAGAAGACGGGCATGCCATCTGGGTTAACTCAAAGGCATTGGAGATTTGCGGTGTAACAAAAGATACGCCTGCACCACAGGGCGGTATAATCGAACATGACCCGGAAACCGGTGAACCCTCCGGCACACTACGGGAAGATGCAATGGATCTTATTCATAATGTGCTGCCGCCGCTTACTGTTGAACAAATAAAAGAAGGACTGCATGCGTACATGGAAGTAGCAGCCAGAGAGGGTATCACAACTGTTCATGATGCCATGGTTCTTGTACCGGGGCACAAAGGATCATTATTGGGTCTCGGATGGTATCGGGAGAATACGACTGCATTTGCTGCACTTGCAGAAGAAAACAAATTAACAATGCGTGTCAGGGCTTCCATTCATACATCACCGGAATTGGGCGTATCACAGATTCCGGCATTACTTATCGAGTGTGAAAATCATAAAAGCCCGCTATTTCAAATAAGATCAGCAAAAGTTTTTGTCGATGGTGTTGTTGAAGGCGGAACAGCCTTTCTGCATGAACCCTATAATCACAAACCCGGTTTTTGTGGAGAACCGATCTGGAACCCTGATGATTTGAATGTAATGTTTGAGGCTCTTGACAAGGAAAAATTGCAGATCCATGTTCATGCTATTGGTGATGCCGGTATTTCCATGACACTGGATGCTTATGAATGTGCTGTTAAAGCTAATGGTAAAAGGGATTCACGTCATCAGGTAACCCATATTCAGGTCCTGGCACCGGGCGATTTTAAACGATTTTCAGATATGGGTATATTGGGAGTACCTCAACCCATGTGGTTTAAAAAAGGGTCCAATTATAAAGAGCTTGAGTTACCCTATCTGGGCCGGGAGCGAGCGGAAAAGGAATATCCCATGAAAAGTTTTATGGATGTCGGGGTTATCATGGCGTCAGCCAGTGACTTTCCGGTGAGTATGCCATGCCCGCCAATGCTGGGAATTCATGGTGGTGTGAATAGATGTGAGCCCGGTGTTGATGATCCAAATGAGATTTTAGGCCCGGAGGAGCGGGTAAGTGTCGAAGAGATGATCGCCAGCTATACAATCAATGGCGCGTTTGCCAATTTCCTTGAAGATGAAACAGGATCATTGGAGGTGGGTAAAAAGGCTGATATTATTGTTCTGGATCAAAATCTGCTTGAGATTCCGCCATCTGAAATCAGTAATACAAATATACTGATGACAATTTTTGAGGGAAAAGAAATCTACAGAGATAAGTAGCTTTCCGGTTAAAGGATAACACATACTATGAAAACCGGTATGGAATTTTCATATATGGACGAAAGAGCACTTCTCCTCATGAAGGTGCGCGTTTTCGATCTGCTTGAAAAGCGTGGCGCCGAAATGAATCACCCTCAAGTACTCAAACTGCTTGACAGGGCCGGTGCAAGGGTTGATTTTGATACAAATATGGTCCGCTTTCCAAAACGTTTTTTAGAAGAGCAGATCGAACACGCGCCGTCATATTTTTCCCTGTGCGGAAGGGACGGGAAACACCGGCTTGAATTTCCTCATCCTGAAAATACATTCCACACAAGAACCGGAACAGGTGCCCAGTCATGGGTTGAATCCGGCACTGGAAAATATCGTCCTATAGAACTTAATGATATTGCTTCCTGGGGTAGATTAGTAAGTAAACTGGATCATATCAGTTTCTGTACATATGCTGTTCCGAGTGATGCACCGCCGGAGACTTGTGATATCTATGCCCTGAGGACGCTGCTTCAAAATACTGAAAAACATATCTGGATCCAGCCTTATACCGGGGAGACTGTTGAATATCTGATGAAAATGGTAACGGCAGCAGCAGGTGGAGAAAGTAAATTACGTGATAATCCGCTGGCCAGCTGGATTACTTGTTCTATGACACCATTGAAGTTTAAATATATGGATCTTGAAATTATTCAGCAGGCTGCCAATTATGGCATGCCCCTGCAATCCTGCAGTTTGCCCACCTCTGGTGCCACAGGGCCCTACACAGCACCCGGCAGTGTTTTACTGGCTGCGGCAGAAGAGCTGGTCATGATTGCTACTGCCCAGGTTATTGCTCCCGGTATTCCGATTATTTCAACATCATTACAGTTTTCAGCAGATATGAGAACCGGTATGAGCCTTCAGTCCAGCGTGGAATCCATGAGACAGTCGGCACTGTTCGTTCAGTTTATGAGTAAAGGGTTTGGTTTGCCGACACATACTTACGGTTCCGGAACGGACTCACCGGATATTGATGCTCAAAGTATGACGGAACGGGCTATGCGAACGATGATGATGGCCATGTCCGGTGCCAGTGTTCTGGGTGGCGCGGGACAGCTTGAAACCGCCTGTACTATCAGTCCGGTGCAACTGGTTATTGATAATGAAGTATTCGGGATGGCCAAAGCCATGATTTCTGAAATGACTTTTAACGATGATGCTATGGCCTGGGACGAATTGATGAACTGTAAACCGGGTGATCAGTTTTTGACCAACCCGCATACGTTTAAACATTGCCGGGACAGTTTTGAGCCGATTAACTTCACGAGATTAACCAGGGATGCATGGGAATTAAAAGGCGGACATGATCTGCGATACAGGGCAAACCGGGACTTGAAAACTATTATGAAAAATGCCGGCTCTGTAATTATTTCTGATGATATCAAAAAAGAAATGGAAGATATTATTAAAAGTGCTGATACGCACTTGAGATAAAATGGGGGTTAGCGTGGGCAAATTTGATGTTTTGTTTAAACCATTGCAGATTGGGAAAGTAAAACTTAAAAACCGTATTGCCATGGCACCCATGGGTATAGACTACATGGTGAATCCTGATGGCAGCCTGAATCGTCGGGTAGTGGATTACTACCTTGAAAGGATTCGGCATGGTGTCGGGTTGATTATCTGTTCGGTATTTAAAGTGGAAAATGAAGTGGAAGCATTAGAAGCATCAGCCCCTATGCTTGAAGACGTTTCTCTGGGCTACCTTGGAGAGCTTTGCGATGCTGCCCATAGTTTTGGCGTCCGTGTTTTTGTTCAACTGACAGCCGGATATGGGCGTGTTACAGTTCCCGCCACATTGAGGGGTCCATGTGTATCCGCTTCTGCAACTCCAAACTTTTGGGATCGGTCTATCATATGCCTTGAGCTGAGTATGGAAGATGTCGGAAAGATTGTGACCGCCATAGGAGAGACATCAGAAAGAATAGCCGTTGCCGGTGTTGATGGCATAGAGTTTCATGGTCACGAAGGCTATCTGTTTGATCAGTTTACGTCTGCTGTATGGAATCATCGGACCGATAAATATGGCGGCAGCCTTGAAAATCGATTGCGTTTCCCCATTGAGTGTCTGGATGCCATTCGTCAGCGGGTTGGTGATCGTCTGGCTGTACAATACCGTTTTGGGTTAAAACATTTTATGAAAGGCATCAATCAGGGTGCACTTCCCGGAGAAGTTTTTGAGGAGGTTGGCCGTGATGTGGAAGAAGGCCTTGAAATGGCCAGGCAGTTGGAACAGGCCGGCTTTGATTCTCTTCATGTTGATGCAGGCTGTTACGAGAGCCATTACTGGCCGCATCCCCCGAATTATCAAAAGCATGGCTGTATGGTTGAGATGCCGGCCAAAACAAAAGATGTTGTAAAAATACCGGTCGTAGGCGTTGGACGGTTGGATAAACCGGAGATTGCAGCTCAGGCCGTTTCGGATGGAAAGATTGATGTGGCGGCCATTGGTCGCGGATTTCTTGCAGATCCGCAGTGGGCAGATAAAGTAAAATCAAACCAACCTGAAGATATCCGGCCCTGTGTGGGATGCTATGACGGCTGCTTTGGCAGTTATGCGAAAATCCGTAATATCTCCTGTGCGCTCAATCCTTCATCAGGAAGGGAAAGTGCCTATCGCCTGGAATCTGCAAAAGACCCGAGAAACGTCATGATAATAGGTGGTGGTATTGCCGGAATGGAAGCCGCACGGGTTGCTGCAATCCGGGGGCACAAGGTTTCTCTTTATGAGAAAAAGACGATGCTTGGAGGATTGGTTCAGCAGGCTGCCGTGCCGGAATTTAAAAAAGATCTGAGAAGACTGCAGGCATGGTATGAACGTCAAATTGAAAAAACCGGCGTTAATATTTTTATGAATGAGGAAATCACATCTGACCTTATCCGATCCAAATCGCCAGATGTCGTTATTTTGGCCACCGGTGCAAACGCAATTGTACCTGCAATGATTCCGGGTGTCGATCAGGATTCGGTGGTAACTGCGGTGGATCTGCTCAAAGGTGAGAAAACGGCAGGTGAGCGCATCGTAATTGTCGGCGGCGGTTTGGTGGGTTGTGAAATGGCCATATGGCTGACAGATCAGGGTAAACAGGCAACCATTGTTGAAATGCTTCCGGCGCTTATGACGGGCGGTGCGCATGTTCCGGGCCAGGTTAAAATGATGACCATGGACTTGCTGACAAAATGTGGAACCACAATCATTACCGATAGTCAGGTGTGTGAATTTAAACCGAAAGGTGTTCTGATTGATCAAAAAGAATCAGGCAAAAAAGATATTGAGGCAGATACTGTAGTGCTGGCCATGGGAATGAAATCAGAAACAAGTCTCGCAGATCAGGCAGGAGATATTGCAGATTATGTTTACCGTATCGGAGATTGCCGGGAACCTCGTAATGTCATGAATGCGGTTTGGGACGCATATGAAATTGCCAGATTTATTTGATTGACACAGAGGTGAGAATGAAAGATTTTAACAACCTTAAAATAAGCCTTACACAACAAGAAAAAGATGTTCTCGAAGGCAAACAGGGTGCAATGCTTCAGAAGATCATGGAGACGGTTGTGCGTTATGGTGAAGCCCTGGAAGCGGAACGGCTTGTTGATATTACCGGAAAAGGGCACTTTGTTATTACCCATGCCATTCCCGGTATTTCGCCATCAATGGAGATGCTTGATGACCTGATAGAGGCCGGTTTGAAAGCCGGGCTGCCTTTTACGTTAGACCCGGTAGCACCATTAGATTATGATAACTGGTGGCTGACGTCTGCTCAAAAAAAGATACTTGACCAAATGTATCAGACTCAGGCACGTTATGATAAGAAAATGCTGCAATTGGGCCTTTTATCTCCAGAGGCGTGTACCTGTACACCATATCTGCCCGAGGTAGGAAACCTGCCGAAAAGAGATGATATTTTAGCCTGGTCGGAATCTGCATGTGTGATTTTTGCCAATTCGGTTTTAGGGGCAAGGTCTAATCGTAACGGTGCCATTATGGATCTGTTATGTAATATTATCGGGAAAGTTCCCTTGTCCGGATTTTTGTTGAATGAAGAACGGAAAGCAACCTGGCGGATAGAGATAAGAACTGATGAACTGCCGCCGCCACAGCTTTTAGGCGCGGCAATCGGAAAAAGGGTTTTAGCCGATGTTCCGTATATTATTGGACTTGATCGATATTTAGGTTCTGATATGAATCAGAATACCCTTGATTATCTCCATGATATGGGTGCCGGATGTGCAACTGCCGGAGCAGTCGGATTATATCACGTTGAAAACCTCACGCCGGAAGCGCTTGAAATGGGAGATGGCCTTTTAGCCGGCAATTTTAAAACCTGTATTATTGATGATAATACATTGCAGGATCTTTTGAAATCTTATCCTGTCTTATGGAAAGAGAAGAATGCGCGACCGGAGAAATGTTATCTGGGATGCCCCCATTTCAGCCTGAACCAGCTGGAATGGTGGGCAGCTAAAATCCATGAAGCCTTAATGGCGGCAAATTGTATTAATCTTAAGATAAAAACAACTATTTGTGCTGCACCACAAGTGCTGGCAAAATTCAGGGAAAACAAAAAAGCGTGGCAGCAACTTACGAATGCTGGTGTGAAATTCAGTCCCGCATGTTCCATGCAGCTTTTTGACAACAACCTGTCTGAGAATGAAACGATTATTACCAACTCCAATAAACTCAGAGCTTATACCAATGCCAGATATTTTCCGGATAAAGAAATTTTAGAAATCCTGGTTTCCGGAAATATCAGGGGGGACGCATGAATTTGTTTTTCAAAGGCAGAGCGGTTCTCTCCGGTGCTACTGAAGGGCAGGCGGTGGTAACGCATAGCGGTTTCAACACATATGCCAGTTTTTTCACCAGTATTCACGGATCGGTGGACCAGGTCATATGTGCGGACAGCAGCAACCCGGAACTTTTTGGAAAAGATTTGGCAGACAAAATAATATGCCTTCCCAAGACAACCGGTTCCACCTCCGGCGGTGCAGTGTGGCAGCGACTGGCCGAAATGGGAAATATTCCCAAAGCAGTGTTGTTTTCTCAAAAAATCGATTCGCTGGCCGCCGGTGGTCTCATCATAGCAGATGTCTGGGCTGAAAAGCGCGTAATTACAATAGATCGGTTGGGTGATGCGTTTCTTGAAACGGTCAGGAATGGTGACCGGATCAAGATAAATGAAAGCGGAACTGTAGAAATATTTAAGTAGGATTTTAAATTGGAAGCTGTAATTTTTGCATTATTGGCCTGTTTTGCATGGGGATTAACAGGCTTTCTGGGCGGTCTTAAAACAAGACAGATACCATTGCTGTCGGTTGTTATTGTTACTCAGTGTGTCGGGCTGATTACCAGCGCTGTTGTTCTGACAATGCACTGGACAAACATATCAATTGATAGCAGTATGTTTTTTGCTGTTCTGGCCGGTATCGCTTCCGTGGGAATATTAAGCTTCGGGTATCGGGGTATGGCAATCGGTCCAATGGGAATTGTTTCTGCTATCTGTTGCACCGGGGCCGTTTATCCGGTTGTATATGATCTGGTTGTAAATGGTTATATCGAATTTTTTCAAATGCTTGGAATTATTTTGGCCATGCTGGGTGTCACTTTAATTACACGGGAAAAACACAGCGATAGTGACAAAAAACACTCTTCCAAAGGGATAAAGCTGGGCATACTGGCTTCATTGTCTGTCGGCGCATTTTATATTTTTATGGATGCGGCAAGCAATACGGATCCGTTCTGGGCAACAGTGATCCTTCGAATAAGTACATGTACGATTTTTTCAATAGCATTTTTTACAACACGAACAAGGCTTCAATTCAGACCGGTTGATTTGCCGGTTCTGATTTTAATAGGCGTTTTTGATACACTGGCCGTATTCCTTTTTGGAATAGCTACGAAAACAGGCATGGTCAGTATTGTCAGTGTGATATCTTCCCTCTATCCGGTAGTAACAATATTATTGGCCGGATTATTTCTGCGCGAGCGAATGGGGCGGTTACAAACAGTGGGCGTTATCAGTGCACTTGCCGGTGTGGTGGTAATTTCTTATTGTTAATATAACAAACAAAAAAAACAAGTAAAACAGGAGAACAGTATATGAAAGCAGGGTTTGAAGAATTAAAGGGATTTGGCTTAAACGTTTTTACAGAAGAAGAACTGGATACGATACATTATGCAACGCTTCAGGTAATGTCAAACACCGGTATACAGGTAGAGTCCGATGACGCTGTTGAGATACTGGAGGCCGGTGGATGCAGGGTGGAACAGGGTAAAAAATACAAGATTGTAAAGATGCCTCCCCATGTTGTTGAAGATGCCATTCGGTCTGCCCCCAGTACCTTGGTATATTATGGGCGTGATCCGAAAAATGATTATGTGGGTCAACCTGGAAATATCGGTTTTACTTTTTTCGGTGAAAATACCCATCTTATCGATCTTGAGACAAGAAAACATCGCGGTTGTGTAAAGGAAGATCTTGCCACAGCAACCCGCATGGGAGATGCCCTTGACGAGTTGGTGGTTATTGAAAAATGTATGGGTGCACAGGATACACCTGCTGAATCACAGGCGATGCACAATTATGAGGCCATGGTCAGTAATACCGGTAAGCATTGCTTCCTGGGTTTTTATACAAAAGGAAATGCTCAAAAGATTGTAGAGATGGCTGCTGTCTGTTCCGGCGGTATGGAGAACTTTAAAAAACGTCCTATTGTTACCGGCGTTGTTTGCCCGACCAGTCCTTTAATGCTCGTACGGATGGCATGTGATGTTATTGTTGAGTGTGCAAAAATGAATGTCGGTATTATGGCCATTACAATGCCGCTAAGTGGTGTAACGGCACCTACCACGCTTGCCGGGACTTTAGTTATACAGAATTGTGAAATTCTGAGCGCGCTGGTGCTTTCACAGCTGACAGCCAGAGGTTCACGTTTTACGTATGGCAGTTGTGCCACTATTATGGATATGAAAACAGCCGGAGCATCAACGGGTTCACCGGAATATGGTATGTTAAGTGCTGCCGCAACCAAGATGGCCCAATACTACAAACTGCCAAACTGGAGCGGGTGCGGTGTCTCAGACAGCAAGCAGCCCGATGCGCAGGCGGTTTCCGAGTATGCACAAAATACATCGCTGGCCGCACTGAGTGGTTCCAATATTATTTTCAGTGTCGGCAGTATCGAATCCGGTCTGACGTTTGATTATGCGAAAGCCATTCTGGATACGGAATATATCCACAGAATGAGCAAAGTTATGGAGGGGATTAAGGTAGATAAAGAAACGCTTGCCCTGGATGTAATTGATACGGTCGGCCCGGCCGGCGATTATATGACACAGCGGCATACGCTTAATCATATGAGAGAGAGCTCCATGTCCAAACTTTTTGACAGAAGAAACAGGGAGGCCTGGGAAGCTGACGGCAGTAAGGATATTGTGGAGTGCGCCTATGAGAAAGCAAAACAGATTCTGGAAACACATAAGCCGATGCCGCTTCCGGAGGGCGCCGCTGAAAAAATGAAGCAAATTATTGCTGATTATGAAAAGGATATCAAATAAACAAACGCTTATAATCGGGAGTTAAAAATGAAATCAGGATTAAACAAAATAAAAGGATTTGGATTAAATGCTTTCTCTGAAGACGATCTGGATGCAATTCACTATGCAACACTTCAGGTTTTCCGAAATACAGGGATAAAAGTTGAGTCCGTTGAAGCGCTTGATATTTTCGAGGGCGCAGGCGCAATTGTCGAGCACCATAATGGTTACGGAATTGTCAAGATACCGGCGCATATTGTTGAAGACTGTATCCGTTGGGCGCCGTCTACGGTGACCTTTTTCGGCCGCAGGCCGGAAGATGACTATGTGGCCGATTCCAGCCGGATCGGCTTTGCGCCGTCCTATGGCGAAAATATGAATATCATTGATCCGGAATCCCGGCGTATCAGACCAACGGTAAAACAGGATGTCGCTGATATTGTACGTATTGCCGATTTTCTGGATGAGATGGTTGTAATTGAACGCCCGGCCTGTTCCGGTGATAAGATGCCGGAAACGCAGCCGCTCCATAATTTTGAAGCCATGGTGACCAATTCGAGTAAACACGGTTTTCTGGCTTTAGGGTCGAAGGAAAATACCGCGAAAATAATTGAAATGGCGGCCGCCTGCTCAGGCGGTATGGATAATTTTAGAAAACGACCCATTTTTACTGCAAATGTTTGTCCCACCAGCCCGCTTACACTTGTACAGGATGGTTGTGAAATTATTATCGAATGTGCCCGTTCCGGTATCGGGATGATGATTATCACCATGGCACTGGCCGGTGCCACTGCGCCGGCGACCATGGCCGGAACCCTGGTTCAGCATAATACGGAAGTATTAAGTGCATTGATTCTGGCGCAGCTTGTTAAAAAAGGAACCCCATGCACTTACAGTGGTTGTTCCACCATTATGGATATGAGGCTTGGCAGTTCTCCTATCGGCATACCAGAACAGGGTATGCTGAGTGTCGCTATTGCCAAAATGGCACAGTATTATAAGCTGCCAAGCTGGGTTGGCGGCGGCGCTTCAGACAGTAAACTACCGGATGCACAGGCTGCCTATGATTTCAGTTTAAATGCAATGGCCGCTGCAATGGCCGGTGCAAATATAATTTATGGGCCGGGAACCATTGAGTCCGCATTGACTTTTGATTATGCTGCTTTTATTATGGACGCTGAACAGTGCAGCCGAATAATGAAGCTTGTTCAGGCGTTTGAAATTTCTGAAGAGACAATGGCGCTTGATGTGATACATGATGCCGGTCCGGCCGGGGAATATATGACAAAACGTCATACCATGGACCATATGCGGGAACTTTCTCAGGCCGGTCTTTTTGACAGAGCCAGCCGTGAAAGATGGGAAAAGAATACAGGCGGCAAGGATCTGACCGAACGCGCTTATGATAAAGCAGCCGGGATACTTAAAACCCATCAGCCGCTGCCGCTTGTCGAAGGCGCTGCTGAGGCGATGCGGAACATTATTGAAACATATGAAGCAGAGCTGAAAAGTGAAAAGTGAATATGAAACGGTCCAGAAATGAAGCTGAAAAAAAAGAAAGGGTGGAACAAATTGTAAAGGCTGCCCGGAAAATATTTTTAAAAAAGAGTTTTGCCGGAGCAACTATTCGAGACATTGCAAAAGAGGCCAGGCTTTCTGTCGGTACAATTTATATTTATTTCAAAAGTAAAGATGAACTCTGGGGTGAGCTGTATGCCAGGGCAACCACGCTCACCAATGATCAGTTGAAGGTGTCTTTAGATGCAAAGGGTTCGGTCTATGACCGGTTGCTTGCTTCAGCAAAAGCTTATTTTAACTTTCAAACATCTGATGATGCCTATTTTTTGACCGTCAATATTAACGAACTGGATCTTTCAGAGTCATTTAAAATATATACGGCAAGACTGGATGCGGAGTGGTACAATATCCTGACATCAATTTTCAGAGACGGTATCAAGGCAGGGGAACTGGATCCGAACCTTGATACCATGGTTGCCACTTACAGCTTGTTTTCAACGATGGAGGGATTAAGCTACTACAAGGATTATGGATACTTTGATAAATCCGATTATACACTCGATCAATTGATTGAAAAACATTTGTCCTATTTGATAAATGGTATTCGAAAGCGATAACTATTTCAAACATCCATTTAAAAAATCCGGATAAGCAGACCGCGTGTTCACATCATTATAACAGGGAGGTATTTAAAATGGGAGACACATCAGGAATCAAAACCGCTGACCTGGTCATGAAAAACGGCCGGATTTACACTGTTGACAGAAACAAAAGCTGGTCCGAAGCAGTTGCTGTAACTGATAAAATGATTGTTTATGTCGGAGACAGTGACGGTGTTGAATCTTATGTCGGACCCGACACACAGGTAATCGATTTAAAAGGCAAAATGGTTATGCCTGGCTTTATAGACAGCCATATGCATATATCCGCTGTGACCGCTGAAGGCGATGGTGTGGCGTTGGCTAATCTGCCAACGCTTGAGGCTTATCTGGAAGCAATTCGTACTTATGTAACAAAATGCCCGAATCAGGATGTTATAGATGGAGGCGGGTGGGGTAATGAGCCCTTTCCACCGATTGGCCCCAGGAAAGAGGATCTCGATACGGTGGTTCCCGACCGCCCGGCATCTCTCATGTCAGGGGACGGCCATTCTGTCTGGGTAAATTCAAAAGCCATTGAGATGGCCGGTGTTACAAAGGACACACCTAATCCGCCTGGCGGTGTAATTGAAAGGGATCCTGATACGGGTGAACCGTCCGGCACATTTCGGGAAAATGCCATGGATTTGATTTACAATGTTTTACCACCATTCCCGGTTGATCGTTTAAAAAGAGGGATTCACAGCTATATGAAAACTGCTGCATCCGAAGGGATCACTACAGTTCATGACGCTCTTCTCCTGATGCCTGATGCTGAGGGCACGCTTTTGGGTTATGGTAATTTAAGAAATAACATTGAAGCGTTTGACCAATTGACAGCCAATGATGAATTGACGTTGCGGGTACGCGGGACCATATTAACAGATCCGACAAAGGGCGCCGGACAGGTGGCTGCATTGAAAGCGCAATGCGCTATCCATAAGCACCCCCATTTCCAGCTTACAGGTGCAAAGGTTTTTATCGATGGCGTTGTTGAAGGCAGTACCGCATACCTGGTGGAGCCCTACAGACATATGCCGGATTTTAGAAGTGAGAGCCTGTGGGAAACGGATATTGCCAATGAAACTTTTCAGGAGATTGATGCTGAAAATCTTCAGATCCATGTCCATGCCATCGGTGATGCTGCCGTCAAGGTTTCACTTGATGCACTGGAATATGCCCGTGAAAAAAACGGAACACTCCAGACGCGCCACCTCATAACACATCTTCATGTCGTAGATTATGCCGACATACCGCGCTTTGCGGATCTGGGCGTGATTGGTGTGCCGCAGACATTCTGGCATTTGAAAGGAGAATATTATGATGAGATTTCTCTACCATATCTTGGAAAAGAACGGGCGGATGCACAATATCCCATGAAAAGCTTTCTTGATGCCGGCGTAATGCTGGCTGCAGCCAGTGATTATCCCGTGACGGTTCCGAGCCCGCCCCTGGTGGGCATTATGCTGGGGATCACCAGATGTGAACCGGGAAGTAGTAATCCGGACGATGTCCTGAACCCAAAAGAGAAAATGACATTGGAAGAGATGATTGAAAGTTTTACAATTAATGGGGCCATTGCCAATTTTGTGGAGGATATCACCGGATCGATCGAAGTGGGGAAAATGGCTGATATGGTGATACTCGAAAAGAATCTGTTCGATATTCCGGAAACGGAAATTGCAGATACAAAAGTATTGATGACACTGTTTGAAGGAACGCCGGTATTTACAGATCCATCCTTTCAGGGAATTGAGAAGTAATAATAGAAGGAAGCAATGCTTTTTGCCCTGACAGCAAGTATCGGATGGGCTGTCAGGGCCTTCCGGTTGCTTTTATATGTTTCTTAATGAGCGGCTTGGTTTCAGGTAAAATCCAGATGCCGCAGGCGCTTTAACTGGAATCGTACTGATTTCGAGTGGATAAATAAAGGGAGATGGTTAATGGGGAAAACAACGTTTCAACCGCTTGGTGGAAATGAAATGCCAAGATTCGGCGGTCCTTCTACAATGATGCGCCTGCCCACGCAGGAAAACACCAGAGACCTGGACGCCTGTTTTGTAGGCATACCGTTTGATATCGGCACTTCAAACCGTCCAGGCGCCAGGTATGCCCCACGCCGGATTCGGGATGAATCTTCACTTCTCCGTCCTTATAATATGGCGACAAATGCAGCGCCATTTGATTCGCTGAATGTTGCCGATATCGGTGATGTGGCGATCAATACGTTTAATCTTGAAAAATCTATGGCTATTATAGAGTCGGCATATGATGAAATTTTACAATATAGCTGTACACCCTTAACATTGGGTGGTGACCATACGGTTTCACTGCCGATTCTGCGTGCAATAAAGAAAAAGCATGGCCCAATTACGCTGATCCATGTTGATGCGCATGCGGATGTAAATGATCATATGTTCGGAGAGAAGATTGCACATGGTACACCCATTCGCCGTGCTATCGAAGAATCATTAATTGATCCTTTGCGGTCTGTACAGATCGGTCTCAGGGGAACCGGTTATTCCCCTGAAGATTTTGAGTGGGCAAGGGGGAAAGGGGTGCGCGTCATTCAGGCTGAAGCGTGCTGGTATAAATCCCTGGCACCTTTAATGGATGAACTTAGAAAAACGATTGGTGCCGGCCCGGTTTATCTCAGCTATGATATTGACAGTCTTGATCCGGCTTTTGCACCCGGAACCGGTACGCCCGAAATTGGAGGCCTGACCGTTATCCAGGGTCTGGAAATTATTCGGGGCTGCAAAGGACTTAATATTGTCGGCGGTGATCTGGTGGAAGTTTCACCGCCATATGATATAAGTGGTAACACCGCCCTTACGGCAGCCAACCTGCTTTATGAGATGTTGTGTATTCTGCCGGGTGTCTAACGCTTAAATGGAAACATCGGTTTTTTAAGGCAAGAGCGTTAGATCTTTTTCTGCGCTTCGGAAGTTGCTGCCAGTTTTGATAATTGTTCTTTTTTTAAAGTTTCATTATAATGTTTTACAATAAACCGTTTTGGAAAATTAGGACTGGAAACATATCCCAGTATCTCCTTTTCAAATGAATCGATCAATCCGGATATAACGCCATCCTTTTCCCTGTCATCAACGAAAATCCGTTCCTGTTTTTTTTCAAAAATGACCGTGTCACCAATGACCTTTTTAAGTTCTGCAGGGGAAACATCCGGCAGATTTTTGTCAGGCATATGATCTTCTACAGGAATATCAATTTTCACCACGACAGAAATTTTCCAGCGATCACCAACCATTTCTTTTGATTCATCAATTATATTTATATTTAAGCCATTATCGAGCTTAATCGTTTTAAGTGTATCACCACCCATAAATCACCTCGCACTTTTTATTTATGAAGAGCAACTTATACAGTCATATGAAATTTTATCAAGCATGATTTTTTAAAGCTTAGCTGTATGATTTTGTCCTTGCTCAGATTATAATCGATAGATATATGATTGTAACTATTTTAAATAATAACTTAGAAGGTAAGATTAATAATGTCAAAATCTCTCCGGCGTCGTATTCGTAAAGGCAGGCAGCAAGCTATAAAACGTTTTAACAAACATAAGAACCGGAATCTGATGGCCGAACACGGCGTTCATCAATTTGTTATTGTGCTGGACCATCTGAAACCTAATTTTAACATCGGGAAAATTTTTCGAAGTGCGGATGCATTCGGCGCCCATGAGATCCATCTGGTTGGCATTGATTTTTTTGACCCTTCCCCGGCTATGGGTTCTTTTAAGACGGTTCCGGCAAAATTTCATGAGGACTTTGATGCGTGTTATAATGATCTTACATCCTGCGGTTATACACTTTATACGCTTGAACCGTCTGAAGAACGACTTCTTCCCGCAACATCTCTCCCTTCAAAAAGTGCATTTATATTAGGCCATGAAGAGTATGGCATCTGTTTTGATAAAACGGAATATGACGGAATAAAATCTCTCAAGATTCCGCAATTTGGAAATGTTGAAAGTCTGAATGTCAGCATCGCTGCATCCGTAGTGATGTATGAATATTTAAAACAGCATAATCCAAAATTTGAAGGGAGACGATAATACGTAAAGCGTAATTTATATATACAATCTATACTTTAATCGTATAAATAAATTAAAATAGTTGACTTAAATCGTTGCTTCGTCTAATAACTACATTCAAACAGAACAATATTTAATTTGAGCGGCATTTTATGGAGGTATTATTATGAAAACACCGAAACAGGACAAATTCTTTATGCCGGCCGAGTGGCACCCGCACACCGCATGCTGGATGGCCTGGCCCTGTGCAGAAGAAACCTTTTCCAAGGCACCTATGGCTCTTGAGGCCGCCCATCTGGCCGTCAAACAATGTTATGCCGATGTCGCAAAAGCTATTTCCCGTTTTGAGCCTGTTTATATGCTGACCAACAGGGAAGACCTTGAGGAAACTACCTCGTTGTGCGGCCCGGATGTCAAGGTGATCGAATCCAAAATTGATGATGGATGGTTACGTGATTCCGGCCCGACATTTGTAATCAATAAAACGGGTGATGTGGCCGGTGTAAACTGGGTGTTCAATGGCTGGGGTAACCGATATCCCCATGAACTGGACAACAGGGTTGCCGGAGATATGTTAGACCGGTTAGGTATTAAACGGTATGATTCTCCGCTTGTCCTTGAAGGTGGTGGTATTCATGTGGATGGAGAGGGGACGCTGCTTGTAACGGAAAGCTGCCAGCTGAATAAAAACCGTAATCCCAATCTGAGTAAAGCTGAGGTGGAAGGCTATCTTCGCGAATATCTCAACGTAGAAAAGATTATCTGGCTTAATGGTAACCGGGAGCAGTCGGAAACCGATGGCCATGTCGATGGTCTTGCCAGTTTTATAAGGCCGGGCAGGGTTTTGCTGGCCACTTCAGATGATCCGACGCATCCGGATTATGACTCATTTCAGGAAAACCTGCAGATTCTTAAAAATACAACAGATGCAAAAGGGCGTTCAATAGAAATCGTGGAAGTTAAGGAACCCTACGAATATCTGGATAATGGCGCGCTGGTCAAAGGGATTTATGCCAATTTTTATATGGCAAACGGCGGCATCATTCTGCCGATATTTGACTTTCCGGAATATGATCAGGCGGCACTGGAAATTTTCACAAAAGAATTTCCTGACCATGAGATTGTACAACTGCCGACACGAATTGTTCTATTTGGCGGCGGTAATATTCACTGTATTACACAGCAACAGCCGGCACCAAATAAATAAAATATTAAATGACAGGAGATTAAAAAATGACGACACCGAGAAAAGAAGGTTTTTATATGCCGGCTGAATGGAAACCGCATACGGCAACATGGATGGCATGGCCGGGTCTGGTTGAGGCATATGAGTATGCCCCCCAGGGACGTGAAGTTGCCTTTAAAATGGCAAAGAAGGCATACAGTGAAGTAGCAAAAGCAATTGCCCGATTTGAACCTGTAAATATGGTTGCAAAAAAAGCTGATGTCGAGGAGGTAAAACAGTTATGCGGTTCAGGTATCAATGTAGTTGAAGCAGAACTTGATGACGGCTGGTTTCGCGATTCAGGTCCGAGTTTTGTAATTAACAAAACAGGTGAAGTTGCCGGTGTGAACTGGGTCTTCAATGGATGGGGTAATAAGTATACCCATGAGTACGATGCAAAGGTTGCCGGAGAAATTCTCGATAAATTCGGTATTAAACGATTTGATTGTCCCATGACACTCGAAGGCGGTGGAATTCACGTAGATGGTGAAGGCACATTGCTTGTTACGGAAAACTGCCAGCTCAATAAAAACCGGAATCCTGATTTAAGTAAAGCGCAGGTGGAAGATTATCTCAGGGAATATCTGAATGTTGAAAAGATCATCTGGCTCAATGGCGACATTCCTATTGATGAAACCGATGGCCATATTGACGGGCTTGCATGCTTTATTCGCCCGGGTGTTGTTATGGCCTCCACACCAACAGATAAAAATCATCCGGATTATGATGTGTTGATGGAAAATCTTGAAACGCTTCGAAATAGTACCGATGCAAAGGGGCGAAAAATTGAAGTGGTTGAAATGATCTCTCCATGCAAAATCCTTGAAAACGGCGAAATCTTTGAAGGCTGTTTTATGAATTTTTATATTGCCAATGGCGGCGTCATTATACCGGCCTATAATTTTCCGGAAGAAGATAAAATAGCATTTGAAATATTTAAAAAAGAGTTCCCGGATCATGAGATTGTTCAGATAGATACGGAAGTACTTCTTCATGGCGGTGGTAACATTCACTGTATTACGCAGCAGCAGCCGAAGCCGTTAACCTGAGTTCAGACCTTCACATAATCAGAAAAGGATGCGGGCCATCAGGCCCGCATGAATATTCTTACCTCTGTAAAACAAAAAATGAGTTTCTTTTCCTGCCCTCACACTTCACTGCTTTTCACTCAGTACTCAGAACTCTTTTTCATTCTCAGTACTCATCGCTCAGCACTCGGTGCTCATCTTTTCCTGCCCTCACCCTTCACGTTTCATAGCTTTTCACTCAGCACTCATAACTCAGTACTTCGCTGTTATATTTAGAAATAATTATAATAACATTGTTTTTCATCTTCAATTTGTGGTATACGAAACCAGTCTTTCCAGTAGTACCGAGGCACAGAATTTCTTTTGAAGAAAATAAATATGGAAACGGTGATTTATGGCACTGAAAAATAAACCCATTTTAAATCTTCCGGCAATGTCCATAAATGGCTCAGTGCTGTACCAGCAATTATTTTGCATAATATTTTTACGATTGTTTAATTCTAAAGCTGAAAGGGCTTTAAGATGACCAAAACACCTGAGCAGGAAGCAAGAGAGAAAATTGACTGCATGCTTGATCAGGCAGGATGGGCCGTACAGGATTATAAACAAGCCAATATCTACGAAAAAACAGGTGTGGCCATTCGGGAGTTCCCATTAAATTCAGGTCATGGTTTTGCGGATTATCTATTATATGTTGATGGGAAAGCAGCAGGTGTCATAGAAGCAAAGAAGGTCGGTGTTACGCTCACCGGTGTTGAAACTCAATCTGATAAATACAAAACAGGGTTACCAAACGAACTTCCTGCATGGCACCGGCCATTACCTTTTTGCTATGAATCCACAGGTGTTGAAACTCACTTCACCAATGACTTTGATCCGGATCCTCGCGCTCGCAGCGTTTTCACTTTTCATAAACCCGATACATTAGCAGAATGGTTTAATCATGATGCACATGTCCAGCCCGGCACGGCTTCCGAAACACAAGTGCCTTTTGGAAAACCATCAACACTGAATGCCCGGCTCAAAAATATGCCCGAGCTTATCGAAGACGGTTTATGGCCGGCTCAAATCAAGGCGATTAAAAATCTTGAAAAATCATTAGCCGAAAATCGCCCAAGAGCATTAATTCAAATGGCGACCGGTTCCGGTAAAACATTTACAGCCATTAATTTTATATACAGACTTATCAAATTCGCCGGTGCGCGCAGGATTCTGTTTCTTGTTGATCGGGGAAATCTTGGCAAACAGACATTAAAAGAGTTTCATCAATATGTGTCCCCATACAATAACTACAAATTTCATGAAGAATATATTATTCAACGGTTAACATCAAACACCCTGGATACCACAGCCAGGGTCAGCATATGCACCATTCAGCGTTTATATTCCATGCTTAAAGGTGCTGATCTTACAGAGGAAGATGAAGATCAGTCTGTGCAGGGTTTGGAAAATGTTTTCAAGGAAGTCCCGCCAATAGAATATAATCCTGATATCCCAATTGAAACATTCGATTTTATTATTACAGATGAATGTCATCGTTCCATTTATAATCTCTGGCGGCAAGTGCTTGAGTATTTTGATGCATATCTGATCGGGTTAACCGCTACACCGGCCAAGCAGACCTTTGGCTTCTTCAAACAAAACCTGGTTATGGAATATGGCCACGAAGAGGCCGTTGCTGATGGCGTAAATGTTAATTACGATGTTTATCGCATCAAAACAGCCATAACCCAAGGCGGCTCTGTCGTTGAAGCCGGTTATTATGTGGATAAGCGTGATCGGGAAACAAAAGAGGTGCGCTGGGAGCAATTAGATGAAGATCTGGAATATGATCCCAATCAATTAGATCGGGATGTTGTTTCAACAGATCAGATCCGAACGGTTATCAGTACTTTTCGGGACAAGCTTTTTACGGAAATATTCCCTGGACGTACTGAAGTGCCCAAAACCCTTATTTTTGCCAAAGACGACAGCCATGCCGAAGATATTGTCACGATTGTGCGGGAAGAGTTTGCCAAAGGCAATGAGTTTGCCCAAAAGATTACATACAGAACAACCGGCAAAAAACCTGAAGATTTAATCGCAGAGTTTCGAAACAGTTATTTCCCCAGAATCGCCGTCACTGTGGATATGATTGCTACCGGCACCGATATCAAGCCCCTTGAAGTGGTGCTTTTTATGCGATCCGTCAAATCACGCGGTTTCTTTGAACAGATGAAAGGCCGTGGTGTTCGTGTAATTAACGACAACGATCTTCAGGCCGTAACACCCGATGCAAAATCCAAGGATCATTATATTATTGTGGATGCGGTCGGTGTTTGTGAGCGGGATAAAACCGATTCAAGGCCGATGGATCAGAAAAAAGCGGTCTCCCTTGAAAAACTTCTTCAGGCGGTAGCGCTTGGAAATACTGAAACGGATGTGATTTCAACTGTTGCGGCCCGGCTTGCCCGAATCGAAAAAAAGCTGACAGATGAAGACAATAATAAAATCAAAGCGATCACGGGTGGCAAAAGCCTCAAGGAACTCAATTTAGATCTTGTTACCGCATTAAATCCGGATCTTCATGTTGAGCAGGCGAAAAAAGATAACCCTGGGGTTACTGATCTTTCAAAAGACCAGATCAAAGAAGCCGCCGGAAAGTTAATCCAGGGTGCGGTTATACCCTTACACAATCCAAAACTCAGAGAGTTGATAATTGAACTGAAGAGAAAAAATGACCAGATCATCGATCATGTTAGCCAGGACCAGGTTATTGAGGCGGGCTTCAGCCAGGAGGCGCTTGATAAGGCTAAAGGCATGATCGAATCCTTTAAAAAGTTCATTGAAGATAACAAGGATGAAATTACAGCCTTGCAAATTCTTTACAGCCGACCCTATAAAGCACGTCTGAGATTTGAAAATATCAAGGAACTGGCAGAGGCCATCAGAAAACCGCCCCATCTCTGGAGTGAAGACAATCTCTGGCTGGCATATGCGGCCCTTGAAAAATCAAAGGTTCGCGGTGCAAGCGGGCCTCACATTTTAACGGATCTTGTATCTCTTGTGCGGTTTGCATTGGATCAGGAAAATGAGCTTGTGCCGTTTCCAGAAAAAGTGGATATCAACTTTAAGGCATGGCTGGCTCAGCAGAAACAGGACTTTACGGAAGAACAGGTCCGCTGGCTCGGAATGATAAAAGATCATATTGCAGGAAACCTGAGTATTGAAACAGATGATTTTGAATATGCGCCTTTTTCTCAGGAGGGTGGACTTGGGAAAGTGTTTCAGTTGTTTGGGGTTGAGTTGAACGAAATTTTGAATGAGTTGAATGAGGCGTTGGCGGCGTGATAATGAAAACGGAATTGCCTAAAAACTGGAAATCGACACCTTTAGGAGATGTTTGTAAAACACTTAAAGGTAAAAAACCAAAAAATTCCGGAGAAATATCAAAAAACAGGACTATTCCATATATAAATATAAAAGCTTTTGAAACAGGGCTTCCTGTCGAGTACGCTGAATCGGGTAATTATCCAGAATGTTCAAAGGGTGATGTTCTTATTGTCTGGGACGGAGCAAGGTCTGGATTAACTGGAAGAGGAGTTGCCGGATATGTTGGTTCTACACTTTCAAAAATATGGTCAGATATTGTTGATAATGGCTACCTTTATTATTTTTTGCAATCACAGTATGATTTCATCAATACCAATACAAAGGGTGTTGGGATACCCCATGTTGATCCAAATATACTTTTTACAATCGATTTTTCTATTGCTCCAAAGGGCGAACAAAACCGCATTGTCGCCGAAATCGAAAAACAATTTTCCCGCCTGGATGAAGCTGTTGAAAATCTCAAGCGCGTAAAAGCCAACCTCGAACGATACAAAGCCTCTGTCCTCAAAGCCGCTGTTGAAGGCAAGCTCACAGAAGAATGGCGGAAAAACCATCCGGATGTTGAACCGGCCGACAAACTTCTTGAACGCATTTTAGCTGAGCGCCGTAAAAAATGGGAAGAAACAGAATTGGCTAAAATGAAAAAGGCAGGAAAGGTTCCTAAGGATGACAAGTGGAAAAAGAAATATGGAGACCCCTCAACGCTTAACCAAAAGAATTTAGTAAAATTGCCTCATGGTTGGTTGTGGGCATCGGTAGATCAATTGGCTGAAATTCGACTTGGTAAGATGTTGGATAGACAAAAACACCGAAAAGGTAATAAATTATCTTATCTGCGGAACATAAACGTACGCTGGGGCACAATTAATACGGATGATCTCTTGGAAATGTTCTTTAAAGATACGGAATTAGACAGATATAGCCTTATGCCTGGTGATGTATTGGTATGCGAGGGGGGCGAGCCTGGCAGGGCAGCTGTCTGGGATGGCAGCTTATCCGATATGAAATATCAAAAAGCTCTTCATCGCGTTCGATTTTATCGAGATTACGAAGAGCAGCTTTTGGTTTATTACTTGGAATTTTTATCTCAAACAGGGCGGCTTAAACGGTGGTTTACTGGAAGTACTATCAAACATTTCACCAAGGAATCATTTTCAGGCCTTCCAATACCTGTGCCCCCCAAAGCTGAACAAGTGGAAATTATTTCTGTAACTGAGGAGCATTTTTCTAAAATTTTAGTTTTAGAAAGAGATGTAGAAATAAATCTGATACGTTCCGACCGCTTACGTCAATCCATCTTGAAAAAAGCCTTTTCCGGCAAACTGGTTCCCCAAGGCAATAATGATGAATCCACAGATATCCCGCTAAAGCAATCCGCATAAGTACAATCTGTGCGATAAAGTTCAATTAATCGATGAATTATGACATATATAATATAGCTTGACAGATAAAAACAGTATATGATAAGCGTAATTATTCAATTAATAGATGAATTATTACGCTTTGAATATATTATGGATAAACTGACAGGCATCGGAAAAACTGACCGCGGGAGAATGGCTGCGATTATTCGCAGCACAAAAGGCACGGCATCTGTTGATGAGGTGGCCGGAATTTTAAATGTTTCCGCCACGGATGCCTCTAAAATGCTTTCCAGATGGTCAAAAAAGGGTTGGATGTCCCGCATCCGCCGTGGACTTTATGTGTCTGTTCCGTTGGAATCCATAACAGCTGATATCCCGCTTGAAGATCCATGGCTGATCGCCGATCGCCTTTTTTCACCCTGTTATATTGGCGGTTGGAGCGCGGCTGAATATTTTGATCTGACTGAGCAGATTTTCAGCACGATTATGGTCATGACAACTCAAAAGCCGAGAGATCGAAGACCTGATATTAAAGGCACGGCATTTATGCTGCGCACAGTATCTGAAAAAGCCATGTTCGGGCTTAAGCCTGTATGGAGAGGACAGGTCAAATTATCCGTGTCCGACCCTACGCGCACAATACTGGATATGCTGGTTGATCCTTATTTCGGCGGTGGCATACGATCTGTAAAGAATATGCTCGTTAACTATTTACGATCTGAAAAGAAGAATCTGGAACAACTTATTGAATACGGCGTTCAGTTGGAAAATGGCGCAGTTTTTAAACGTCTTGGATTTTTACTTGAAAAGCTTGCACCGGGAGAAGCGAAAATTATTGAACAATGCCGGTTAAAACTGACAGCAGGAAACACAAAGCTTGATCCGAAACTAACGAATGATAAACTGATTACTCGCTGGCGGCTGTGGGTTCCGGAAAACTGGAAAAGGATGGCATCTGTTGATTGACAAGTCTGACATAATGGCGTTTTCAAGGGAGTTCGGGCTCAGGGCAAATGTTATTGAAAAAGACTATGTGCTCGGGTGGGTACTTGCAGGCATATTCAACCATGCTGAGTTAGGGAAAGACTGGGTCTTTAAGGGTGGTACATGTTTAAAGAAATGCTACTTTGAAACCTATCGTTTTTCTGAAGATCTGGATTTAACTTTGGATGAAATTTTGGTACTGGACCCTGTAGTAAGAGGTGTTCATCATCCATATTCAGATTGCCCGGTTGAAGGCATTCAAATAAAAAGCTATTGCTTTGAAGAAGTCTTTGCAGAAAAAATCAGAGCACTGGCAGAGCGGGAGCGTCCAAGAGATCTGTATGATGTTGTTCATTTGTATCGGCATGATGAATTAACAGCCAGCCAAAATACTATTTTAAGCACACTTCAGAAAAAGTGCGCATTCAAAAATATTTCCGTTCCCACAATGGAAACATTCAGGAACCGGCCTGAGCGGGAAGAGATAGAAGTTGAATGGGAAAACATGCTTGCCCATCAGTTACCTGCATTGCCCTCATTCAAACAGTTTTGGACAGAACTTCCAGAAGTAATGGATTGGTTGCATGGCATCGGCCGGAAAGCTGTTATGCATTCCATATCTTATGGACGGGAAGCAATTGATGAAACATGGCGGCCACCATCAATGGCCCAGGCATGGCATACAGAAGCGCCACTTGAAAAAATTCGTTTTGCTGCAGCAAACAGGCTTTGTGTAAACCTGCACTATAAAGGCAACACTCGCCTTATCGAGCCATATTCATTACGCCGTTCGAGTGCAGGAAACATTCTCCTGTTTGCAGTAAAGCATAAAACAAATGAACACAGATCATACCGGGTTGATCGAATTCAGGCCGCGGAGATTACAAATACGTCTTTTGTGGCAAGGTATATTGTTGAGCTTACACCGGCAGCACCAATATCCGCGCCAACATTAACCCGTAATACCGGTGGCGCATCATTAAAGCCAACGGCAAAACGCCGGTGAAAACGCTGGCGAAAACGCCGGGGAAAAGTTCACCGAGAGGTTCACTGAAAGGTTCACCGAAAATGGTACTAAAAATATTTCAACTCGATAAAAAATATATTCTGTATGTAATGATTCGATTAATACCTGAACTTCTAAGCACACAATATATTAAACAAATTTGATGTAAGGGAAAATTATGAGTCCTGCTGAAATTGTTCAAAAGTTATGGAACTATTGTAATGTCCTGCGTGATGACGGGATGAGTTACGGCGATTATGTGGAGCAGCTGACATATCTGCTCTTTCTGAAGATGGCGGATGAGCGGTTAAAGCCGCCCTATAAACAAAAAAGCATCGTGCCAAAAGGCTATGACTGGCCCAGCTTGCTAAAAAAGGATGGGGCTGAACTGTTTGACCATTATCGGCATGTTCTGGAAAATCTGGGAAAAGAAAAAGGGTTGCTCGGGTTGATTTTTATGAAATCCCAGAACAAATTTCAGGACCCGGTCAAATTGCGGCGTCTTATCGTTGACCTGATCGGTAAGGAAAACTGGACGGTAATGAGCGCTGATGTTAAAGGCGATGCCTATGAAGGTCTGCTTGAAAAAAATGCTCAGGATACAAAAACCGGTGCCGGTCAATATTTTACGCCCAGGCCGTTGATTCGTGCCATAGTTGATGTGATTGATCCAAAACCCGGTGATACCATATGCGACCCTGCCTGCGGGACCGGGGGCTTTATCCTTGCGGCCCATGACTATCTTGTTAATAAATACCCAAACATGACAACGCCTGAGAAAAGACAACTTAAAGAAAAAAAATTTAGGGGATGGGAACTGGTGCAAAGTACCGCACGCCTGTGTGCAATGAATTTGATGCTGCACGGCATCGGCAGTGATGAAAATCTGCCGATCACCGTAGCCGATTCCCTTGCCGCAGATCCGAGCAGCCGGTTTAATGTTGTCTTGACGAATCCGCCTTTCGGGAAAAAAAGCAGTACAACCATCGTCGCAGAAAACGGCAAAGTATCAAAAGAAAAAGATATTGTAGAACGTGAAGACTTCTGGTCTACCACCTCAAACAAACAGCTTAACTTTGTACAGCATGTCAGGACACTGCTTAATCTAAACGGTCGTGCAGCAATTGTTGTTCCTGACAACGTTTTATTTGAAGGTGGTGCCGGTGAAAACATTCGGCGGCAACTGCTTCAGGAATGCGATGTCCACACACTACTCCGCCTTCCAACGGGTCTGTTTTATGCCCAGGGCGTCAAGGCGAACGTTCTATTCTTTGATCGAAAAGCAGCATCTGAAAAACCATGGACAAAAAAACTCTGGATTTATGACCTTCGCACAAATATTCACTTTACACTCAAAACAAATCCCCTGAAGCGTGAAGATCTTGATGATTTTGTCAAATGCTATAATCCCAAAAACAGACATAACCGAAAACCGACATGGTCCGATAAAACACCTGACGGCCGCTGGCGTGCCTATGATTATGAAGAACTCATAAACCGGGACAAAGCCAGTCTTGACCTTTTCTGGCTCAAGGATGAAAGCCTCGAAGAATCCGACAACCTTCCTGACCCCGGCATCCTTGCGCGGGAAATCGTTGTTGATCTTGAAGCGGCCCTTGAACAGTTTCGATTAATTTCAGAAGATCTTGGCGAAGAAGGTATTATGGATATTTAAATAAAACACTTGACAAAGTATCAATTGATACCATAGTTATGAACAGACCATCACACAAAGAACTCTACGGAAAAATTATAGAAGCGCGGCATGCTGTGTCGGAAGGCTTTGTTAGTATTATAAAACCGGATGCGGTTGCATGTGACGCCATTGAACTTGATTATGCCATCGATCTTGAATTGCTGGATGTGCTTTCTGAACTGTTAAATGAGATTTCCCCAAGTCATTATGCTGGAAAACGACCACCTGAGAAATCATATGAGCAAGAAATTACAGGGCTTGACCTGTTTGCATTTAAAATCGAAAGCAAACGCTTTAAATGCCGGGTTTATCTAAAGTTCGCGATTGTTGAAAGTGAGCTTTGGCTTGTCTCTTTGCACCAGGACAGAGACAAAAAGGAGGAAAATGAAAATGGCTGCTAAAAAGTGTCCCAAAGGTCATGGCGAAATGGCCCTTACAAAAGTTATCAAAACCACCCCTTTTAAAGGCGTGGATCTGCAATATGAAACTACACTTTATGTATGCAAAAATTGCGGCCTTGAGGCTGCTACAATAGAACAAACTGGAGAATTACAAAAAACGATTGCCGATGAATATCGGAAACATAAGGGCTGGTTGACGAGCGAAGAAATTAAAAATTTAAGAAAAGAAAAAGGGCTTACCCAGAAAGGGCTCGCTGAAAAACTCAAGATCGGTATTGCAAGCATTAAACGTTGGGAAACCGGTGCAATTCAGACACCAGCAATGGACGAGGCTTTGCGTAGGCAATTACAAAGCGATTATACCGAAGATCTTTATTCGGGGAATCGAACATTTTCGACATCCCGTATAAAACTTGTAGCTAATAAGTTTGAGGAAATCCTTGGCAAAATTCTTCTGAAAGAAGACGATAAAATGCTCTTTCTTGCAAAGTATATTTGGTATGCAGACATGCAGGCTTTCAGGATCATTGGCAGGAGCATGACAGGGGCTCAATATGCTGCATTGCCATATGGACCACAGTTGAATAATTACAAAGACCTTGTAGATGAAATAATAAATGCCGATATCATTAACACCAAGCTTCTTTCACCCGACGAAGAAAAAATCATAAGTCAAATCTGTAAGCATTTTCCTGCCGAACGATCCGTATATGATGCTGCACACCGAGAAATTGTTTGGCAAGAGAAAGCAAACGGCGCGCCTATTTTATATTCTGATTCATTCCGCTTGACGGAAATTTGACAAAAAAACCGCTGATTTACCAGGCTGGTTTAGCGGAGAAGGTGTGGTGTCAAACCTTGAACTGTGATTAAATGAATGAGAATAACTAATTTTCACAATTCAAGGTTTGATTCTCATGCCTATTATACCCGCTTACAATTTTCCCTTATCCGCGTAAAAATTGCCCGGCGACAACAGCCTCTATTTTCTTTCGGTCCTTTTTTATCATCCTGCCGGAAATAAATTGAAATCGCAATTTTTATAAATATATCCTGTTATTTCAATAAGATTTATGATATTAAATTTTACCCGATAGCGTAAAAACTAAAAAAAACAATCAATATTATCACCAAATAATCATGAGAGCAGCATGGAAGATATTGTCCCCATAGAAAGAATCGTAAATAAGATCTACCTTATCAGAAATATTAAAGTTATGTTTGATATGGATCTGGCTGAGCTTTACGGTGTTGACACAAAACAATTAAAACGAGCGGTTCGGAGAAACATCGACCGGTTTCCTCCTGATTTTATGTTTGAACTGAGTACCGAAGAATATAACAACTTGAGGTGCCAAAATGGCACCTCAAGTTGGGGCGGCACAAGATATGCCCCAATGGCATTCACAGAGCATGGCGTATTGATGCTGTCTTCTGTCTTAAATTGTGAACGCGCCATACAGGTTAATATCCGGATAATGAGAACATTCACAAAACTCAGGCAGGCTCTCCTGGACAATAAAGATCTTAGAAGAGAGCTCATGGAATTAAAGCAAATTACCGAGGACCGTTTCCACATCGTTTTTGAGACGCTTGATCAGCTACTGGCAAATGATAAAAATCCAAAGAAAAAAATTGGTTTTACCGCCAAAGAAAAGGTCTGCGAATATGAAACCACAACATAAATATGAATGGTTTTTGCTCGTTTAAGGGCTATATAAATATATTTTTTTGAACACCACAAAAGCAAAAGGCTTTAAACGCATGATTTGTCTTAAAAATTGTTTGGTAAATAGTTTTCAAACGCATGGAGAGAAAACAGCAATAACCTTTTTCCGGAATGGAATTCCTGAGACTGAACTTTCATATGCAGATCTGGATTCAGATTCAAACCGGATGGTCCATTCATTGTTTGCTTCCGGGCTTAAAAAGGGCGACCGGGTCATTATGTATATGCCTAAATCCGTTGCTTTTATTGTTGCCTATATCGCTATTCAAAAGACAGGCGCCATTGCCGTTCCGATGAATCCAGGATTCAGGCAATCTGAAATGGCATATATGCTTGAAGATACGGGTGCCAAACTGGTTATAGCCGGAACCGGGCAAGCGGATATCATAAAGGAAGTTGCACCTGATATTACTACCCTTATTATTGATACGGATGTGCCTTACCATCAAATTGATTTTACCAATTCATCTTTGAAAGAGACCCCGGAAACAGAAGCAAAACCTGATGATCCCGCTGTGATCATCTATACATCAGGGACAACCGGTAAACCAAAGGGCGCTGTTCATACCCAGGCCAGTCTGCTGAATGATGCAGAAAATATTATCAACATTTGGGAAATTACTTCATCCGATGTGCTTTGTCATGCGTTGCCGCTTTTTCATATTCATGGACTCTGTTTTGCGCTTCATACAGCGCTTTTAGCAGGGGGCCATGTTGTTATGTTAGATACGTTTTCACCGGAGATTGTTATTGATCGCCTGAAGGAGAATACGGGGGCTTTTGCCTGTACAACATTTATGGCTGTGCCGGCTATGTATGTCAAATTGATGGATTGTCTAAAAGGAGAAAACCACAATTTTAACCATATCCGTTTATGGGCGTCCGGTTCGGCCCCGCTTCTTCCTTTGGATTTTGAAAGAATCAGGCAGACTTTCGGTAAGAAACCGGTGGAACGGGAAGGGATGTCTGAAACAGGCATGAACTTTTCCAATCCGCTCAACGGGCTTAAAAAATCCGGTTCCATCGGCCTTCCGCTTCCCGGTTTAGACGTGAGGGTTGTTTCACCGGAAACATTAACAGATGTTTCCCCGGGTCAGGTTGGCGAATTCTGGCTGAAGAGTCAGTCCATCATATCCGGTTACTGGCAAAAGCCTGAAGAGACGGCAAAGACGTTTCACGACGGCTGGTTCCGGACAGGGGACTTGGGACATGTGGATGAAGACAGGTACTATTTTCTGACAGATCGAATAAAGAACATTATTATTTCGGGTGGTGAAAATATTTCGCCGAAAGAAGTGGAAACTGTCATTAACCAGCTCGATGATGTAATTGAATCTTCAGTTGTCGGCATTCCGGATGAAAAGTGGGGAGAGAAGGTGGTTGCGGCAGTTAAAGTCAAACCGGATGGTTTAATTTCAGAAGAGGATATAAAAAGCCAGTGCAAAGAGCATTTACACCAGTGGAAATGTCCCAAACAGATTCTTTTTGTAAAAGATCTTCCCAAAAACAGAATGGGAAAAATATTAAAAAAAGAAGTGCAGGCACTTTTTTAAATCATAAACCGAGGGGTTACAGGTATGCAGGAGAATAATTCAAACAATCCTCTTTACTATCAGGACGCAATAAATATAGCTGCCCTGATTCGTAAAAAAGAAATTTCGGTTAGAGAAGTCATGTCTGCATTTCTTGAGCGGATTGACAAAGTAAACCCGAAAATTAATGCGATCTGCACGTTGCGGCAGCATGAAGATTTGCTTTTAGAGGCTGAAGCAGCAGATGGTGCACTATTAAAAGGTATTGAAATCGGACCACTCTTTGGTCTTCCCATTGCAATAAAAGATCTGGCCCTGACCAGAAACCTTCGGACAACTTATGGTTCTCTGATCTATAAGGATTTTATCCCTGATCAGGATGAGCTCTTTGTGGAAAGAATAAAAAAAGCCGGTGCCATTATTATTGGTAAAACAAATGCGCCGGAATTCGGTGCGGGATCTCATACATTTAATAAGGTATTCGGTATTACCGGAAATCCTTATAACCTGAACAAATCCGCCGGGGGTAGTAGTGGCGGAGCAGCCGCAGCTCTGGCGGCCGGGATGGTACCGATAGCCGATGGCAGTGATCTCGGTGGATCGTTGAGAAACCCTGCCGGTTTTTGTAATGTGGTTGGATTTCGTCCATCACCAGGCAGGGTTCCCTCATGGCCAACCCGGGATGCATGGAGCCTGCTTCCGGTTGAAGGGCCAATGGCACGAAGTGTTAAGGATGTGGCACTTTTACTATCTGTGATGGCGGGGCCTGATCCTCGTGTGCCTGTTTCCATTGATGAACCCGGCAACCAATTTTTGGAAACTCTGGACAGAGATTTTTCAAACACTATGATTGCCTGGAGTCCGGATTTGGGGCAGTTTCACATTGAACCGGAAGTCATTGAAGTATGTGAAAAGGCACTGCCCGCATTTCAAAATATCGGTTGTATTGTAGATCATTCCGAACCTGATTTCAGCGGATCAATGGATATATTTCAAACACTGCGTGCATTGATTTTTGCCGATCTTGAGGAAGACTATCTAAAGCATCGTGACCTGATGAAGGACACTGTTATCTGGAATATTGAAAAGGGATTGAAACTGACCGGACAAGATATTAACCAGGCTGTTGTACGCCAGACAGAACTTTATCACAGAGTTTGTAGTTTTTTTGAGAAGTATGATTTTCTGATATTGCCGACAGCTCAGGTATTGCCATTTGATGTTGAAAAAGAGTGGATTAGTGAAATTAATGGGCAAAAAATGGGAACCTATCTGGACTGGATGTCAATCTGCTGTGTGATTACGTTGATGGGCTTACCTGTGGTTTCAGTACCATGTGGTTTTTCATCGGACGGTTTACCGGTCGGCATCCAGATTGTCGGGAAACATCATCGGGATTTTGAAGTCCTGCAGTTGGCCCATGCCTTTGAGGGGGTCACACAGTTTGGAAAAATCAGGCCGGATATAAAGTGAAAAATGTGGGCAGGTTCTGTGATGGATAATAAAAGCATTGAAAAAATTTCAAAAAAAATTGCCGAAGGCGGGAAAAACGTCTTTTTCACCGGTGCCGGTATTTCAACAGAAAGCGGCATTCCCGACTTCAGAAGCCAGGGCGGCATATGGGATCAATACAGGCCGGTATATTATGATGAATTTATGTCATCAGAAGAATCCAGAATTGAATACTGGCGGCAGAAGGCCGAGCTTTTTCCGGATCTTGAAAAAGCCAAACCTAATGAAGGGCATATCGCCATTGCCCGTTTAAATGAATTGGGATTTCTGGATGCGGTGATTACACAAAATATTGACGGCCTTCATCAGCTCTCCGGCCTGCCGGATGAGAAAATCATTGAACTTCATGGCAACACAACGCGTGTGAGATGTATGAGCTGCAGTGAAACATCTTCCATGAAAGCTTCATATGATCGTATCCAAAAAGGTGAGTTGGCACCGATATGTCATTGCGGCGGGTATCTGAAACCGGATACGATTTCATTTGGTCAGGCAATGCCGGCGGCAGAAATGGAAAGAGCGGCACAGCTCTCCATGAATTGCGATTTTTTCTGTGTGGTCGGTTCCACGCTGCTGGTCCATCCTGCAGCCCACATGCCGGTTTATGCAAAGGAAAATAGTGCTTTCCTTTGCATCGTAAATCTTTCTGAAACGCCATGTGATAAAATGTGTGATGCGTTAGTTAGTGATAATGCCGGTGATGTTTTATCGGCAATCGTTGATGAGGTAGAACGGCTGATCAAATAATTTATGCCGGCTGAGATAATAGTGTTTTCACCTGCACAATTGTCGGGCGGCTTTTAGCAAAACAATCCGCATTCACATAATCCACTGTAAATGATTCTTGGAAGGCATGTGGCACTTCAATTTTTTCATGAAAATACTTCAGACTTTTGCTCAAACTGCTCTGACCGGGTTTTGCTTCAACCATAAACCATGGGGTATCATTTCGAGTAACCGGGAAATCAACTTCTCGTTTATCCTTATCATTTAAAAAATATAGTCTGTAATCACCAAATCCATTATCTGCCCGCCAGTTCACAGCCTTCAACAGATGTGAAGCGATAAAATTTTCAGCCCTGGAACCTTTATCTTCCAAACTTGACCAATCCCAAAGATAGACTTTAGGATCTGATGGACAACGAGTGAAGCCGACATATAAAATAGCAACCCATGAGACTATTGCCGCCACGCTTAAAGATATCAAGCCTTGAGCTGCCCGTGAAAATGATTTTGACAGCTGGACTTTAAACATCAAAAAAATCTTTTCTTCTTTAAATAAACAGGCAGGGTGATTGAATGTATAAGTAATTAAGAATAAAGCCCCTGATGGTATTCATTGCCAGGCGAAAAGCTTGCTCAGAATTATGCAAATACCAAAAGGAGGCTGAGATGAGAATATATTACATGGGCATGGACATTCACAAAAAATTATGGAATAAAAAGGAAGGCTGCATAAAAAAACATTAGCGAACGTGGTTAGAAGATCAAATAGTAAAAAAAATAGAAAATACGCTGCCTGAAGCCTTACAAGAATATAATAGTTTGAGTATATTGTTTATGGCTTTTGCCAGTATGTTTTTATATTTTGATTTAAGAAAAGGACATATTTATGAAGATATGCAATAGATTTTTTTTGGCATCAATAGTCATGGTTATTACTTTGTCAACCACCATGAGTAATGGTGATGAGTTGATCGGTAAGGTTTTGAAAACCACCGGAAAACAAGTTGAAATTGAACTTGAAGGAGAGTTGATTCCGCAGATTGGTGATGAAGTTATTATAGGCTTTAATATGCCATCAGTTGGTTTTATTCCTCTCCAGGGCAAATGGCGTGTTTCAGCTATAAATGCGGACACCATAAAAGCAGATCCCGATGAAGATACAAGACAGCCTCAGAAAGATCAAATTGTTAAAATTACAACTCAAAACCCGCTATCCGGAAAAGCAATGGCGCAGGACGCTGAAAATCTTTATGAGAAAGCTGAGGATTATTTCAATGGCCGCAAAGGAGAGAACCAAGATTATGTGAAGGCTTTAGCTTTTTATCATAAAGCTGCCAACATGGGCTCCCTTGAAGCCATGAACAGTATTGGCTATATGTATGGCACTGGTAACGGGGTTACTAAAAATAGCACTAAATCTGTAGAGTGGTTTCGTAAGGCTGCTGAACAGGGACATGCCGACGCTCAGAGAAACCTTGGTATCATGTACGAGAATGGCTGGGGTGTTGCAAAGGATAATAAAGTTGCTGTTCAGTGGTATCTTAAAGCCGCTAAACAGGGATATGCCAAAGCTCAAAGAAAACTTGGTATCATGTACGAGAATGGCTGGGGGGTTGCAAAGGACAATAAAGCTGCTTTTGAGTGGTATCTTAAAGCTGCAAATCAGGGAGATACCGTTGCGCAAAATAATCTTGGCGGTATGTATTTTCACGGAACAGGGACTGCCCAGGATTATCAAAAGGCAGCACAATGGTATCGAAAGTCAGCAGATCAAGGGGATGAAACTGCTCAAAAAAACCTTGGCGTCATATACGCAAACGGCTGGGGTGTTGCAAAGGATAATAAAGTTGCTTTTGAGTGGTATCTTAAAGCTGCAAATCAGGGAGATGCCGCTGCACAAAATAATCTTGGCGGTATGTATCTTAACGGAACAGGGACTACCCGGAATGATCAAAAAGCAGCCAAATGGTATCAAAAAGCAGCAGATCAAGGGCACGCAATGGGACAATACAACCTTGGCACTATGTACGAAGATGGCCGGGGTGTTCCAAAAAATGATGCTGAGGCAATTATCTGGTACCGTAGCGCTGCCGAGAAGGGTTACTCAAATGCCAAAAAGGCTCTAATTCGTTTGGGGCAGTAATCCACCACTGGAAATAATTAAGAATCCATTATTTTTTCTTGAGGTAGAAAGATCCTTCGAGTTTATTGGAATCAACTGGTTCTTTTTTATCTGGATTAGAAACCGCTAAGAGGGCACTAGCGAGACTAGAACTGGTCTTTTTCCGAGCCCCGTCTATGATCATATGTTGAGTGCTTAAAATACCATCATATTTGGTGTCCCCTAAAAAGGAATCTTTTCTAATGAATGTAATTTTGTTATTCTTAATGGATCCATAGACCAGCTTCTTATAATCAGCAGTCGGATAAATAAAAGTGGCTTTAAATTTACCATTACTATCCACTGATAAAATATCTAAATGTAAAATAGCCTTTTTATGCTGATTATTTTTTTCATGTCCCTCCCAGTACCCGACTATTGTAGGCTGAGAACTTTTCTTTGGTTTTTCATAAAATTTAAGCGTGACCGCCATGCCGGCTTTGGCAACTTTTTTTTCAGGTGCCAGGGTCTGCGAATAAATAGTACCCCATTTCTCTTTATACTCAACAGCCTCACCCTGTACCAACTTTGGCACAAACCAGGCAGCCTTCATTGCTGATTCAGCATCCATTTTAGACATTGTAATCACTTTTGGCACAGCAGTATAATATATCCAGGCCTTTACCTCTCCTTCGGGTTCAATGGGTTCTCCCTCGGCAGGCTGCTGTTTTTGAATAATTCCAACCTGCTCTCTGGTAGTGGCCTGCTCTCCCCAGAGGGGCTCAGGATTTAACCTCATCCCTATCTTTTCAAGGATATCTTGCGCCGCAGAGAGTTCAAAGGTTGTTATGTCGGGGACGACAGGGTTTTGATACTCAGGATAGAAAGTTACCGTGACACTGTCATAGCCTTTGCTCGGTGTGTCTGCTTCAGGCTTTTGCTCTTTGGCAAGAAGGCTCAACTCTTTTGTCGGTGGTGGGTCACATCCTTGAGGTGACATTGAAAAACCAGCCATTCTTAGTTTTTTCAATGCATCTATAGCCTTCAATCCAACCACATCGGGTACTTTAATGTCGCTATAAAGGGTGAGAACAACGGGTTTATTCTGATACTGTGGTTGACCACCTGCTGGAAGTTGCATCTGAACATGCCCGACAAGTTTTTTGGACGGGGCAGGATCTCCGCCCTCGGGGGAGCCTAAGATGAAACCCGCATTTTTGAGAATGCTAAAAGCATCTTTAAGCGATTCATTTCTAACATCTGGTACAACCTTTTTAACTTTAAAGGCTGTTTGTTGTCCAGGTTCTGTTTTGGAAGGAGTGAATTCCCAGGTCATCTTTTTTTTATTATTTAAAATTTCCTGATCAACCTTCTCTTTTAATTCTTTACTGTTAGCTTGTCTTATTTTTTCGGCCTTTTGGTAGAGAACATCAGGTCTAAGTTCATAAATCATACCTGTAATGGGATCTTTTGCATATGAACCAAGATATCCATGGGGATAGACAGTATCAAAATTTTTCTTAATTTCTCTTTGTATTTTAAGTCGTTTATTGTTTAACTGTGCCTCACCGGATGCAATCTTGTTGGACGCATAGTCGCCTGCCTTTTCAACTTGTGGAGCGACGACTTCATTGTAAGTCAGTGCACCTAAACCTGCGCCTATGAAGCCACCAACCACAGTGCCAGGGCCGGGCGCAATCATGCTGCCGAGGAAAGCACCTGCTTTCCCACCAGCTGCTGCAGAATAACCGGACCCTGTAGCATTCAATAGACTTTCACCAGCGCCTACTGTATCGCCTTCAACAACCGAACCAAAAAAAGATCCTCCGGTTCCTGCTTTATCAAGTCCATCAAGCCCTTTCAGAACTTTTTTAATACTCCCGCTACTTTTACTAACTATCGATTTAACCGAATCAGATTTTTTTACAAATTGTTTTATGGCTTTTTTCCCATTCTCAATAAGATATGATTTATTTTTTTTTGCCACATCTATCATGGCATCAGCAGAGCCATATAAAGCATTGGCACTGGAAGAATTTAAAGTATCCAGAGCCTTTTGGCCACTTGATTTTTTCTGATTTTCGTTTTTTAGTTGATTATCAAAGTTTTGACTTTCCCGGGCAGTCATGGAACGGAAGATAATTTCGGTTTTAATGCTTTCGGGGGATTTGGATGGCGACTGAGCCATGGCGGAGTTTAAAAAGAAAATGCAAAGTAAAAAACCCGCAACAAGTATGACAGAGGTGCGTTGTAGATCATTCATTCTAAACCTCCTTCACTATTGTTGCCCTGAAGAGAGCTCATTTGTTCATAAAAATATTGATAATCGACTAAGTCAATCCGTTTTATCTGAAGCTTGTCGTGGGTTTCTTTAAAAAAGATTGTAAGACTACCGTTTGTTGGTTGAGTTGGTGAGAGTAAAACAAGACCCTCTTTAGAATTTGTCAATACTGCGCAAACCTTCAAGGTGGCAAACCATTCCGGATGGATCTCTTTAAGGCGTTTGGCTGTGGTTTCCAAAGTGCCATCGGCAGTGTTTAAAATATCATCTATATTGCCGTTACATGCAATGTCGATAGCTTCGATTGTGGCCGCTTTGCAACTTTCAAGCTGTTGATTGTTTGTTTTTGCATAAGAAAAACTGAGAATGTTTATTAAATGTTCGTTAAGCCTGAGAGCGGCAAAGGAGTAGTTGATTTCATTTAAACCGTCTTGATTTGTTAGTACAGGCAATTTTTCACGCCATGTATCTGACGTGGTTTTATTAAAAACTTTCTCAAATGCCAGTAGGGATAATGCAACACTGCGGCCGAGTGTTTCAGGTCGATGCATTTCACCTCGCAGCCAAAAAGGTATCACATCAAGGGCATCCTTTTCATTACGAATGAAGTCACCCATGAGCAACTCTGCATCAGCAATTTTGTATATGCCCTCATCCTCTGACCATGCTGTAATAAGAAAAATATCATTATAGGGATTATAATAACCAATAACTGGAGCTTTTACATCACCACCTGCGTATACCTTTACTGCTGAATTAAAAAAGAGTGCCCAGCCTATTTGAGATTGTGTTGCCTTCCAGATTGAAGTGTCAATATGATGTAAATTTTCCATCCCCAGTTCAGTAGATATGGCAATTATGGCTTTTGCATAATCTGTCACAGCAGTTTGTTTAAAATAGGATGCTGAAACTGCTAATGATGTTAGAAATTCAATTTCACTTTTAAAAGAATCTTTAGAAAGGCTATTATTGTTTGAGGCTGTGGTGGATTGCGTGATAAAAAAAATAATGCCTGCCATTATCCCCAAAACAAGCGTTATAATAATCACGATTTTTTTTGAAAATATTTTTATATGGGATTTATTTTTAGAAAACGATATGTGATGGTCCATTTACCATGCCCTTTCAATATTACTTTCATATACTCTGCTTTTACAAAGAGATAATTTGCTATTTATAAGTTGAGCTGCAAAATTTTATCAGCATAGGGTAGGGGCTCTCTTTGTGTCAATATAAATATAAAAAATAGGTATTCATTCAGGGGGTAGAGACGGACCTCTAACCTGCTGGAATACCTTTTGAAATCTGATAGTTATAACTTATAGAAATAATTATAATAAAACTAGACTTATGGTTTTACATGTGTTAAGTTCAAAATCATGGAGTTT
>JAIPEE010000070.1 GCA_021737275.1 Desulfobacterales bacterium | reverse complement strand
AATGCATTTTTGTTCTTTGGACAGTGCCTCAACTCCACTACCAGGGAATACATATTCTCCGTTTACCCTATGGTATTCTCGACGCCATCTATACAGAAGATCTTTTTTGATTCCTAAATTGTCGGCCACTTCAGCAACTGATCTACCCGGTTCAGCACATAATAAAACTGCATTTCTTTTAAAATCCTGATCGTATTTTCGTCTGGTTTTTGAACTCATGTTTTCCTCCTTAATTCTCATTATAGAGGCTTAACTGAGTTTCCACAATATCGGGGTAGATTCAACCAGTAAAAATAAGGAGTTAGCTAACATTAGCTAATTCCTTTTTTTCTGCAAAATTATGGACTGTGTTCACCCAACTAACAATCAGTTCTTTTTATGTTTATGACAGCATTTAGACACTAAAATATAGCTATATAACTGAATATACATATTTATCCTAAAATAAGTCAAACGGAGACTTGACCCCATATGACCCCATATTCTAAAGCAGGGTATTTTTGGCGTGGCTGTTGTCTCCGATAAATGCGATTTTATCCCCGCCGTTTACCACCATTTTGAGATTGTTGATGGTCGACTCACCGTCAATGGTTTTGGCCAGGTGAATAAAGTACTTTGTTTTTATATTTTGGCACACCCGGAGGGCTTCCCCCCTCTTCACTAACAGATTACCTGCAACTCTTTTTCGTTTCAGGATGAAACAATGAATAGATGGCCGGCGTAAGTGCCAGCGTGATCAGCATCGATCCGGCAAGACCTCCGATAACAGCTCGTGCCAGGGGTGCCTGGGCGTCGGTTCCTTCGCCGATGCCGAGTGCCAGGGGCAGCAGGCCGAGGATGGTGGTCAGGGTTGTCATCAGAATTGGGCGTAATCTGCGCCGACCTGCCTCGATCAGTGCATCGTATGTAAGCATTCCGTCGTGAATCAATCGACCAGCCTGATCCACCAGAAGAATCGCGTTATTAACAACAATTCCTCCCAGCATAATGCAGCCGATATAGGATTGAACGTTCAGCGTTGTTTTTGTAATAAACAGCGTTATCAGTACGCCTATTGCCGCAATGGGAACGGAAAACATGACGATCAGTGGATTCCGTAATGATTCATATTGACATGCCAGCACCATATATACGAGGACCAACGCCAATACAAGTGAGAGAACAAGTTCGCTGAAGGACTTTTGTTGTTCTTCAAAACTGCCTGCGATCGTCAGATCATAGCCGATGGGCCGAGGAATTTGATCCAGCAGGGTTTTCACGTCAAAAGCCACAGATCCCAGATCGCGTCCCGAGACATTTGCATGGACAGTCACTCTCCGCTGCTGATCCTTGCGGTCGATCATAACCGGACCGCGGCTTGATTCAGATGTAACGACATTGCGCAGTGCTACCTTTTCACCGGATGCAGTTGTCAGCGTCAGGTTGAGGATTTCGTCCAGTGAGCTTTTCTCGGCATCCTTGAGTTGCACCAGAATGCGATAGGAGTTTCCACCAGTTCGATATTCACCGGCTCTGGAACCGGCTACCGCTGTTTGAAGGAGCTGGGTAACGTCGCGAACGCTCATACCGAGATCAGCAATTTTGTCACGGTTTACGCGGATTTCCTGTTGGGGAATGCCAGCCTCAATACTGGTTTGAATATCCGTGATTCCCGGTACAACCTCAATCAATTTCGCAACGCGCGACGCCAGGACATCAAGCGTGGCAAGTTCGTAGCCAAGAATCTCGATTGTCAGTCCTTCGTCACCGCCTAGGAGTCGTTCCAGTAAAAACTGGCCCTGGGGAGCCTGGGTCCGTATCTCCATACCCGGGACATTACCTTCAAGGCGGTTTCTCAGATCCTGGGCAATTTCTACATTGGAGCGATTACGTTGGGCGGTCGGCAGCAAAGACATGCGTATTTCACCTTCCGAGCTCGTACCGGTGCGTCCACCATAAGATCCGATACTGACTACCGCCGACACAACTTCAGGTACGGCTGGTAGAATGATCTGCTCCATTATACGGGTTTGCTGATCGATCAGTTCAAGCCGTGTTCCGATTTCCATCTTTCCAGTTACGCGAACCTCTCCCTCATCACTGGGGGGTAGAAATTCACTGCCGATCAGAGGTATAAGCAGAAGACTTGCACCGAGTAAGGCAACAGCGGCCAGGATGGTAGCCAGGCGATGGCCCAAAACCCAACGTAACAAATCCAGATAAACCTTTTCGAGATCTGAAAAGAGTGAGCCGGCAAGTATCGACAGGCGGTTCATTCGAGATGTTGATATCCTGGAGCCGCGCTGGTTTGTCGTAAGGAGTCTGGAGGCTAGCATGGGAACTATGCTCAGCGCCACTGTCAGCGAACAGATCAACGCAAAAATGATCACATACGCTAATTCCTTAAAGAGGATCCCTGAGACACCACGCATAAAAATCAACGGCAGAAAAATGACCAGAGTCGTTATGGTACTGGCAATAATTGCTGATTCAACCTCCCGGGCGCCTTCTACCGATGCTATTTCCGGCATTTCACCATACTCGGTGCGACGGCGAAAAATATTTTCGAGCACAACGATTGAACTGTCTACCATCATACCCACGCCCAGGGCCAGCCCGCCCAGGGTCATCAGATTGAGTGTGAATCCACCGAAGAAAATTAATGCAAAAGTGATCACGATTGAGATAGGGATAGACAGCGAAATTACCAGCGTGCTTCGGATGTTGCGCATAAAAAACAGCAAAATCACGATAGCCAGACCGCCCCCGTAAAGAACTGAACGGGCAACGTTGGTGATTGATCGCTCGATGAAATTGCCCTGGTTGATGACGGGGATAATATTGATTTGAGGAAAGGCCAGGTTGGTTGCTTCAATTTCAGCCAGAATGCGTTTTGATACTTCAACTGTATTGGCGTTGGCCTGTTTGCGAATAGCCACGCGCAGTCCCTGCTCACCATTAACGCGTACGATTCGCGTTTTTTTCTCATAGGTGTCTTTAATTTCGGCAATTTGTCCCAGCGTTATGGCGGCACCATCAGGCTGGATGATAACCGTGTCCCGAATCTGATTAAGATTAATAAACTCGGCCGGTGCACGCAGCAAGACCTCATAACGACCCTGTTCGATTTTTCCTGCCGGAAGATCGAGGTTTGCGTCGCGAATAGCATCAAGCACCCGGTCCAGAGGCAGGCCTACGGCTTTGATCCTTTCAGGATCCAGTTCGATCCGAACCTCACGGTTAAAACCGCCCCAGACATCAACCTGTGCGACACCCGGAATACGGGCAAATCGGTACCGGATCTGAACTTCAATCAGTTCTGTGAGTTCCACAGGATCGAGATTGCTGGAAATGCCCAATAGTACGACCGGGAAGCTGGAGATGTCGAATTTTCGGATTCGGGGTCTTACGATATCGTCCGGCAGTTCATTGATTTCATCTTCGAGTTTGCCCTGAACGTCAATTGCCGCAGTATCGATATCCGTGCCCCATACGAAACTGACACGAACCGTGCTTTGGCCCTCTGAGGATGTTGATGTCATTTCTTCAACTCCGGGAACCGTCGCAACAATCTCTTCAATAATCTGAGTCACCAGCCGCTCCATAACCTCGGGGCTGGCACCCTCGTAATTTGTTCGAATGCTCAGCGTTGGAAGCTCAATGTCAGGAAGCATGTCGATTTGTAATCTGCTCAGAGAGACGGCTCCGAGGATGATCAGGATCAGGGTCACCATTGTTGTGAAAATAGGGCGCTTGACGCTGAAACTCGGCAGATTCATGGTGTGTCAACCTTTTTATGGTCAGGAGCGGTATTGTTCTGATTGGCGGTAATCTTGATTGGAGAGCCATCATTTACTAGTTGTTGACCCAGTGTTACGACCCTGCCGGATAATCCTTTACCTTTCACCTGCACCCGATTTCCTTCGCGGATGCCCACTTCTACTTCGTGCCAGACTACTGATTGCCCATACTCATTGACAATAAAAACACCACTTCTGTCATCACGTGTAGTCAATGCTTGTTCAGGGATTATGGTGGCCTCCGTTTCCCGGGTCATTTGCACTGAGGCCCTGATGAACATACCGGGTTTGAGTAGATGATCCGGATTATCGATGGTTATTTCGATCCGTGCCTGGCGGGTGGACTCGCGAAAGACAGGGGCAATACGATCAATAAAGCCTGTAAACTGCTCATTCGGATAGGCATCCGTTGTTAACAAAACGAGTTGTCCGGGTTTCAGGTGAGCGTAGTCTCTCTCGGTGACGGAAATGACACCAACGATTGGATGAAGTTTGACGATCAAAAGCAGCGGTGTGTTGGCTGCTACGGTCTGGCCTTCGTCCACATAACGTTCAGCTACAACACGATCCTCATCGCCGTCAGTCCAGCCTGCAGTTACCCTGGTGTAGCTGAGCCGGATTTTTGCGGCTTCCAGTGATGATTCTGTCTTTGTTTCCTGGGCTGCAGCGACTTTTAATTGAGCTTGCTTTACCAGTTGATTCTGCTTGGCACCATCGAATTCAGAATCAGACGCAATGCCGCGTTTTAAAAGTGACTCGGTGCGTTTAAATTCGCGTTCAGCAATTTCCAAGGCACTCCTAGCCTCGGAAAGGTAGGCCATGGCCACTACCAGATCAGCCTGAGCCTGAGTTACAGCTTGGACATATTCATCATCGTCCAGCTCGGAAACTACCTGACCTCGTTTTACCTTGTCGGCGATATCCAGGTTTATCCGTTCCACCCGGCCGCTTACTTTAGGCGCAACAACAAACTCAGACAGGGCTTCCAGCTCTCCGCTGAATGTCCGATGTAACGCAATCGGTCCGCGTTCTATCTGAGCCACTTCGACCGGAACCGCTTGTAAAGAATTGTCTTCATTTACAGAGATTGCCCGATCCTGAAATCGATTGAGAATTATCAAGCCTAATCCAGTTACAGTTCCGATCAGAAGGACAGTCAGAATAAAATTTTTTGGACTACCTAATTTCATGGTAAAATGCCCTTTCCGTTGTAATTAAAATGGAGAATTTCCAAAAACATGTGCTATTTGATATAGAAAACATTGCACTTTTAGAGTCGATATTGCAACGAAAAATTTATTGATGAGAGGATATACATGGCGATCTGTTTTAGCTGTTTTTCCTTATGAAGTGTGATGAAAAACGTATCATATGTTCAAAGCAGTTTTCGGTTGTCAATGTGAGGCAAAAAACTATATAGTCTTAAGCATTTAAAAAGATCTGCAAATCGTACCCAGCTGTTTACAATCGGGCGAAATAGATATTCGTGAGGAAATGTTATGATGGTTACAAGATGTTGTCATTGTCTGTCGGGGTTTCTTATTGTGTGCTTACTATTGCTGGCGTCGGCGCCATGTGCGTTGGCAGAGGAACAGGTTGATCGCACGGCTGGAGGGCCGACTGTATCTGCAGATACAACTTTGCAGATGTATCTGGCGTCTACCGGGCAACCTGAAGAGATTGCAGTGCAAACGGTGCCACCGGACTCTTTGAAAGTCACCATTACCGAAGCTATTTTACTTTGTCTTGAAAACAACCGTTCCCTATTGGTGGAAAGGTTGAATCCCTCGATCCAGCAAACCTTTGAAGATGAGGAAAGGTCTATTTTTGACCCGGAAATCAACGTGGATATCTCTGTTGGCAGGATGAAAGGAGAACGCCTTGCGAGATCCGGATCTGAAACCGAAGATTTTATCATTGATTCCACCGAAGGCATCATTTCCCTGGAGCAATATTTTCCGACCGGCACGACGGTTGCCCTGGAAGCCCGTACGTTAAGGAATGACTCCTCTCTTTACGAAGATGGCTTTTATTCAAACCGGTTGGGCATGACCATTACGCAGGCGCTTCTGAAAGGGTTTGGAACTGATGCGAATCTGGTCCGGCTGAAGCAGGCTCGTCTGGATACGAGAATGTCGGAATATGAGTTGCGGGGTTTTACCGAGTTTCTGGTGTCGGAAGTAGAAAGCACCTGCTGGGATTATGCGCTTGCCCGGCGCCAGATTGAAATTGTTGAGGAGTCACTTAAAGTTTCCCGTCAACAACTTGATGAAACCAATGAACTGATTGCCGTTGGCCGATTGGCCAAAGTTGAACTGGCGGCCGTACAGGCTGAGGTTGCATCACAGGAGCAGGCTCTGATAGAAGTACGGGCCAACAAGGAATCTATTCGTCTGCAATTGCTGCGGTTTTTAAATCCTGCGGGACCCGGAACCTGGCAGCGGGAAGTTGATTTAATTCATCAGCCGACTTTGCCTGAAATCAAACTGGAAGACGTTGAGTTGTATGTGGATGTAGCTATGCGCATGAATCCGATTTTAAACGAGGCCCGGTTAGAAATATTGCATGGCGATATGGAGCTGGTCAAAACCCGGAACGGGCTGCTGCCTTTAATGGATGTTTTCATAACACTTGGCGAAAGTGGATATGCAAATTCTTTTGGCGAGTCCATTAGTAATATCAACAAAGACAGTTATGATGCGCTGGCCGGCATCAGATTAAATTATCCGATTTTTAATCGGGAAGCAAAAGCCCTTAACAAGCGAGCGGAGATAACCTGGGAGCAGGCGCAGAAAGCTTTTGAAAATCTTTCACAGCTTGTAGAAGTCGACATTCGTATTGCCTACATTGAAGTCGATCGTACCAAGAAGCAAATAGCGGCTTCATCCGTCACTCGCATGTTCAATGAAGAAAAATTCAGGATTGAAACCGAAAAACTGCGAGTGGGAAAATCAACCAGCTTTCTGGTGGCTCAGGCTCAGCGGGATCTCTTGGGCAGCCGGATTGCAGAGGTGAGAGCTCTTACAAACTATCTAAAAGCGTTGATCGATCTTTACCGGCTGGACGGATCGCTGCTTGAACGCCGGGGAATTTCTGCTCCCGGAAGTGACCCTGTCAAACTTTCAAAAAGTTAAAAATTTATCCTATTATTGAAAAACATAAAACTAAGAATAAAAAAAGGGAAGGGATTAAGACTCCCTTGTTCCTACTGTGCCTAAAATGTGTCCGCCAAGGCCAAATTATAACAAAAAAAACAAACGAAGCCCAAAATACCAATAAAATTTTAAATGTAATCAAATACTTGAAAATATAGATTTTTCAAATTTTGAAGAAACTGCACTTAATACCTCTCGAGCTTTATGCTTGTACGAGTTCGATTCTCGTCCTAGTACCAGCTGATAAGGGGTTAAGGCTAATAATT
Source organism: Desulfobacterales bacterium (assembly GCA_021737275.1). Taxonomy (GTDB): domain Bacteria; phylum Desulfobacterota; class Desulfobacteria; order Desulfobacterales; family JAIPEE01; genus JAIPEE01. Next base: position 6,099 of record JAIPEE010000070.1, on the reverse strand, counting down.
ATTGTTGATCACCCCTATTAATTTTAGAGCGATTCAACCCCTTTTTAACCTTTTGCACAATTTTAGTGCAACGGATTTGCAATATAAAAATAATTGTAAATTTAATTCATATCTAAGTCTAATCTAATCTGCAAAGTAGTTTTGTGTAATAACGGTAAAAAACCAAGTAAATTTAATATAATGAGGAGGCCAACCATGTATAAGTATTTAATTATTGGCGCAGGCGCGCAGGGCGCTTCATGTGCTTCGATTCTGGCAAAAGATGATGACACGGCAGAAATCATTCTCTCAGACATTGATGTTTCTCAGGCTAAGCGAGTCCTGGAACGCATCAATTCACCAAAAATAAAAGTGGAAAAAGCAGATGCCTCAAGTATCAGTGAACTTGAAAAGCTTGCCGCCGGAGTCGATGTTATTTTAAATTTTACTCTGGTGAAATTCAACGACAATATAATGGCAGCAGCCCTTGCGGCAGGAGCACACTATGTTGATACGGCCTTTGATAATCCTATCTGGACGCTGCTCGAAAAGGAACACCCTTTAAAAATCGGTGAAAAATTCAGTGAAAAAAAACTTACGGGTATTGTGGGATGCGGCGGAGCCCCCGGCCTTGTAAATGTCTTTGCCCGTTATATCGCCGATACGATGGAAGAAATTGAATCCATCAAGATACGTGTCGGCCACAGGGAACTGGTTGAACAAGGTAAAATAAGCACATGGATTCCCGCCTGGTGTCCTGAAATTGCGCTAACCGACTATGCTGATCCGCCAACCGTATTTACAAATGGAGAATATACAACTGTCCCGGCCTTCGATGGGCTGGAAGAGTATGAGTTCCCGGCACCGGTGGGTAAGAATCTCATAGCCCATCATCACCACGAAGAGCCCGTTACCCTGCCCCGATTTATCGGAAAAGGGTTAAAACACGTAGAATTTAAATATGCGGTTGATCTGAATGCGGCATCATTTGTGAAAATGGGTTTTGCAAGCTATGACAAAATCAATGTCAAGGGTGTGGAAGTTGCGCCCATCGATGTCCTCATGAAGCTGGTTCGGCAACCTTCGGATACTTTCTTCACAGAAACGGAAGAAACAGCCGGTGCAGATCCAACTGTCGCTCATCCGTATCTGATAGAGGTGGAAGGGAAAAAAGACGGAAAACCGTTGCAGCATAAAGTCTGGTATCCCAGTTCGCTGACATCCGACGGATCGGAGCGGCTGGATGTTTTTAGAAGATTTGGTACCACCACCATCGCCGTTGCCCTTCCTGCCGTGGCCGGCGCGAAAATGATCCTGAAAGGCAAGGCTGAACCCGGCGTGATTTCTCCGGAATGCCTTGATCCCGTGAGATTTCTTAAGGAGATGGCGCAACTGGGATGGGCGGTTAAATTTGATGAAGATATCAAATCAACATCCTTGATAGAAAATTAAAAGTATCCTTATTATATAGCTGAACAGAGAAAGGAGACAATTATGAAAAACGTTTTAGTTATCGGTGCAGGTGCACAGGGCGGACCATGTGCTTCTATCCTGGCCAGAGATCCGGAAGTGGAAAAAATCATCATTGCCGATATTGATCTGAATCTTTGTCAAAAGGTACAAAAAAAAATTAACAGTAACAAAATTACCGCGTTGAAACTCGATGCCGGTAACCTTGAGGAGATCGAAAACGCAGCCCGGGGATGTGATGTCGTAATTACTCTGACCCTTCCTGTTTTTAACCAAAATATCATGCAGGCGGCTCTGAATGTCGGCGCCCATTATGTGGACACTTCATTTGGCGAGCCTGAATTGATGGACATATGTGAAAGGGATAATATACTATCTCAGATTATCCAGGGCCGTGATCTTATGTTTGATAAAGAATACAAACAGGCGGGTTTGACCGCGCTTGTCGGTTGCGGCGGTACCCCGGGGTTTCTCAATGTCGGTGCCCGGTATTTGTGCGACAAGCTGGATCAGGTGGACGAAATCCGGATTAAATTCGGTGAAGGCCCGGTAGATAAAAGTAATGAAGAGCTGGTCTCCGGTCCCTGGGATCCTGGATGGTCGCCTTTCAGAGCACTTTGGGGATATGCAGTGAAACCGACAATATTCAGAAATGGAAAATATGATACCTGTCCGGTATTTGATGAACCTGAAATATACCGGTTCCCGGAACCTCTCGGAGAAGTGGCAATATGCCAGCACCAGCATCAGGAACAGGTAACGCTGCCTTTTTTTATCGGTAAGGGAATTCAGTTTTGTGAATTTAAATATCCGGTGGATAACCAGGCGGCCACCTTCGTAAAAATGGGATTCGGTGGTACAGACACGATCCAGGTAAAGGGACAGGAAGTATCTCCCAGGGACGTTCTTATGAAATTGGTGGGTGCACCGGTCAACGGGTTTTTGGAAGAGAACAAAGAATCGGCAAAAACGCCTCTTGAAAGAACTCAAATATGGGTCATTGACGTTAAAGGAAAAAAAGATGGGAAACCCGTTAACTTTACCTTATCTGCACCATATACGTTTATTCTGACAACTGAGGATAAAATTAAGATTTTTGATCTGTTCGGTTCTACAGATGTCGGTGTTGCCCTGCCTGCTGTCATTGGTGCAAAAATGTGCGTCTCGGGCCATGCGGCGTCCGGAACCATTACAGCTGAATGTCTTGATCCGAATATTTTTCTCAAGCTGCTGAAAGAAACCGGCGTTCCCATAGCGATGGAAGAAAAAGTGAACAAGGTGTGAAGTAATACAAAAAACAGTTCACAAATACGAAGTTACGGTTGCGGCTGGATATGAAAGCAATATGAAGGAAGACACAATATGGGAAAACAATATGATGCAATCATTATCGGCGGCGGGCACAATGGTTTAACTGCCGCAGGTTACCTTGCTAAAGCGGGGCTGAAGCCGATTGTACTGGAACGGCGGCACGTCGTCGGCGGTGCTGTTGTGACAGAAGAAATAATCCCCGGCTATCGGATTTCTACTATTTCATATGTCGTCAGCCTTTTACAGAATAAAGTTATAAATGATCTTGAGCTAAAACGTCACGGTTTTGAAATGATCAAAATGGACGGCACGCTGTCAGTATGCGGGGATGATTATCTTCTTTTCAATGGTGATGAGGCACATGATCGAAAAGAGGTGGGCCGGTTTTCAGCTACTGATTATGATTCAATGGAAAAATTTGATGAAATGTTTCAGCGTGTCGGAGGCATCATTCGCAATCAGATGCTAAAAGAGCCGCCGAAACTCAATCCCGGTATTTCCGATCTGATGTCATTGGGGCGGATGGGTCTTGAATTTCGAAAGCTTACGCCGGAATTGCGCCATCGCCTGTTGCAGTTTTTAACCAGCAGTGCCTATGATATTATCGAACGCTGGTTTGACAGTTCCATGATTAAAAGTATGTATGGCGCTGCCTGTTTTTCAGGTAATTATGCCAGTCTCCGGCAGCCGGGCTCAGCGATCCCCCTGTTTCATACTACGATTGGTGAACTTGATGGTGAACGAGGTGCATGGCGCATGGTCAAAGGCGGCATGGGGGCGCTTACGCAGGCGATGGCGTCTTTTGCAACATCAAAGGGAGCAGAGATTCGTACTGAAGCCTCTGCTGAAGAAATACTGATTGAACAGGGCAGGGCGCTCGGTGTACGTCTGGAAAGCGGTGAAGAGATTTACGGCCGGTGTGTAATGGCCAACACTGATCCGAAACGGACTTTTCTCAAACTGATAAATCCCGGACATCTTGATGCGGATTTTGTCAAAGATATTAAACAAATTCGTATGGGACACAGCTCTCCGCGTGTTAATATCGCACTTAAGGGTTTGCCGGATATTCGGTTTTTTCCATCCGGAGAAGAGGGCTCCTGGCATCGTTCGGATATTTGTATATACCCGGATATTGAAGGGCAGGAGGCAAATTATTTTGCAGCCGCCACAGGGAATATTCCTGAGGAACCCCGGCTGGAGATTACGATTCCGTCTACGCTGGATGACAGCCTTGCTCCTCCCGGCCATCATGTGATGAGTGTTCTTGCCAAGTATTACCCGTATAAATTGGCTGATGGTTTAAACTGGGATGATATCAAGGAGGATGTTGCCGACAAGATAGTTGATTACATCTCAAAAGTAATGCCCAACCTGAAAGAACTTATTGTCGGGCGCCAAATGATATCCACTTTAGACCTGGAGAGAGAGTATGGGCTTACGGAAGCGGATATTTTCCACGGCCGCCACGATCTTGATCAGATCTTAAGCATGCGGCCACATCCTGAGGCATCACAGTACCGGACGCCCATACGGAATCTCTATATCTGCGGCTCAGGCGCCCATCCGGGCGGCGGGGTGACCGGTGCGCCCGGACATAATTCAGCACAACGAGTGATTGCTGATTTAAAACGAAATTTGAAAAGATAAAAACGATATTGTGTAGCGCAAGAAAATTATTTTATTGATGATGTTTTGAGTGTAAACCATATCCGGTTTATAAAACCGTAAAAACGGTTAACATACAGTAAAACATCATATCTAATTCATATCTAATTCGTATCTAACTTTCAGAGTATTAAGAAATGTTATATGAATAAATACATTAATTGACGATAAACGTTTTTCAACAAAAGTACCATCTTGCTAAATTGCAATGTAATCATTTCATCATTCTTATCTTTAAGGAGGATAAAGTTATGTTCAAGAAAGTAGTAAAATCTTTTGTTTTCAATCTTTTAATTGCATTAATCGTTTGTTCATTATCACCTGCCGGGAATACCATTATTTCAACAGCTGCCGCAGCAGACAGGGACTATATTGTCGTTCAAACCTGGGGCGGTTCACTGGACGAGGCCCAGCGTATTGCGTTTTTTGAACCTTTCACAAAAGAGACCGGTATCAAGGTTATTACCGTGGAGGCCGGTGATTCTGTGGGTGCAAAATTGACGGCCATGCAGCGCAGCAATAATATCGAATGGGATATCATCACCGGGGATTATGCCTCGTACGTGAATAACTATTTTGAAAAAGGCCTGCTTGAAGAAATTGATTACAGTATTGTTGACAACACACAGGATCTGATTCCCGGCTCTGCACAAAAGTTTGGTGTCGGCCAGTACCTTGAAGGAGTTTGTCTGGCGTACAACACCACCAAGTTTCCTCCGGGAAAAGAACCCAAATCCTGGAAAGATTTTTTTGATACAAAAAACTTCCCCGGACCCAGAGCCATGCATAACTGGGGCGGTCCTGCCGACAATCTGGGTATTGCGATGATGTCTCAGGGCTTGCAGCCGGATGAGATTTTTCCTCTTGATTTTGATCGTGCATTCAAGGCCATGGATACCATCAAACCCCATATCAGGGTCTGGTACACCACCGGCAACCAGATTATGCAGGCATTGATTGATGGAGAGGTTGATCTGGCGGTTTCGACTGACGGCCGTGCCAAAAAAGCCAAAGAAATGGGTGCCCCGGTGAAAATCGAATGGAACCAGGGTTTTTTCTTTATTGCCTATAATGCTATTGTAAAAGGCACACCCATGAAAAAAGAAGCTCTTGAACTTTTAAAGTTCTGTAACCGTTCGGAGCAACAGGCGATATTTACCAAACATATCGGCTACAGCGGAACCAATACGAAATCCTATGCATTTCTTCCTGAGAATATCCAGAAAGACCAGTCTTCCCATCCTGATAATTTAAAGAAGATTTTTAACTTTACGACTGTCAAGAATAATCAATGGGTTCTGGACAATATTGATTTGATTGATGAGAAATGGAACACTTGGATTGCTAAATAATGGCATCCGTTGAAACAGTAATCTGAAAACAGTCTGCACCGGCAGAAAGCAAGCACTGCCGGTGCAGATGACTATTAAATTTCCGGAGATTACAGGAGTCTGTTTTGTCGAGTCTATCAAAACTTAAAGCCAGAACATCCATACGAAACTATTCCCACCTTCAATCCCTTGCCCTTGCCGGCCCTCTGCTTGTCATATTAATTGTGTTTTATTTATATCCTCTGCTCGCGATGTTTCCGGAAAGCCTGTATTATAAGGGTGAACTTTCATTGGAAAATTACCGGCACTTTTTCAGGGAACCGCTTTACGGCATGATTCT
>JAIPEE010000069.1 GCA_021737275.1 Desulfobacterales bacterium | reverse complement strand
ATTATCGTCTGTTCGTTCGGCGTCCGCATCCAGCACATCACTGTCGAGGGTCTGTTTTCGGTCGATCTCGGCATCTATTCCTGGCCCCTGACCATCCTCTGGCTGGTCGGCGTTACCAACGCCGTCAACCTCATCGACGGTCTCGACGGCCTTGCCGCCGGTATCTCTGCCATCGTCTGCGGTTTTCTCGCTATCCTCGCCGTCCACCTGAACAACCCCATAATGGCGATCCTCATGCTCGCCATGGTCGGTTCATTGGTCGGCTTTTTGTTCTTTAACTTTAACCCCGCAAAGATCTTCATGGGCGACTGCGGCTCGCTGTTTATCGGATTTATGATCGCCGCTTCTTCGGTGCTTACCTCCACAAAGTCCCACGCTCTTGTCGGCGTAGCACTTCCCGTCCTTGCCCTCGGCATCCCCATCTTCGACACATTCTTTGCAATGCTCCGCCGATTCATCCAAAGACGCTCGATGTTCGCCCCCGACAAATCCCACTTCCACCACCGCTTGCTGGACCACGGCTTCGGCCACGCCCACGTAGCCGTCATCGCATACGCGGTAACGATAATAATCGCAGGAATGGGCCTGTTCCTTCTGGTAACCAGAAGCTTCGCCTCCATCATAGTCTTCGCCTCCAGCCTGCTGCTGCTGGTCCTTATGTTCCGCATAGTCGGCTCCGTCCGCCTTCGCGAGACCATGGCCGGCCTGAGGACCAAACGAGCCATCTCCGGTCGCGCCAGACAAGAGATAAAAAACTTCGAAGAGGCCCAGCTGCATTTCCGTAACGCAAAAAACTTCGACGACTGGTGGGCCAGCGTATGCCTCGCCGCCGAAAAACTCGATTTCACCAGCGTAACGCTGCCAATAACCAACAGAGACGGAACCTACCGCTTCCTTCAGTGGGAAGCACCAGCCGTTAGCTCAAATAACTTAACACTTAACCACTTAACACTTAACACTGAGATTAAAATCGATAGCCTTATCCATCTTGTCGTCCCCGTCAAAGATCGAAGGGGCCAGACCCCGCTCCGCCTGCAGATCGAAACCTGCTCCTTCCAATCGGTAGAAGCAGCAGGGCGAAGAGTCGCTTTATTTAGTCGCTTGCTCGAGGAGCATGCTTTAATGACATTAGACCCAGAGGATAAGGATGCCTAAATTTTCATACTTCAAATTTCAGACTTTAAACCTCTGAGCGAAGCGAAGCTATTTATGTCTACTAATAATACAGTGAGAAAATTTGATACGAGTGATGTTGAATTGGAGCTGTCTGAGAGTCTGCGCACTGGCGACTCTTTGCTGGCAAGGCTCAAGACCTTGATCCTCTCACAGATGCACAATATAAAGAGTTTGTCGGTTTTGGTGTTTGTCAATTTTCTTGTTGCTGGTCTGGGCTTTGTTACAAAGGTTAAGATTGCTAATACCTTGGGTAAGGCAGATTTTGGATTGTTTTCCTATGGACTTGCCATTGCCGCTTACGGCATGGTATTAATTCAGTTTGGCCTTGGCAGGACTTTGGTACGGGAACTGATTCATTTCCCTAAACGTCAAGGGCAATTGGTCGTATCAAGTTTAATACTTCGCGGCTTTATGTTTTTGCTTGTTACTTTAATTTTACTTTTTTGGAAGTTTTTTTCACAGGCAACAAGCGATCTGACTTGGGGTGTTGTTCTGGTTGTCCTTGGCAATTCAATGCTTGGTCTGGAGCTAAAGGGTGTTTATGATTCTATGGGGCAATTCAACCGCCATGCAATTTACAACCTCATTCAAAGATGTTTCTATTATTTGGCAGTTTGGCTCATAATAATCCTGGCCCCAAAGAGCTTCAGTGTTTTCTCGTTGGGGATTTTTACAATTGCTGCGGTAATCGTATATATGGTGCTTCAGTGCAACTGGGCCTTTAAGAGAATCGATTTTAACGGAACTAAAGAATCTATCTTTCATAATGCTCTTGTATTAGCAAAAGGTAACCTGATTATCTGGTTTGCAACTTTAGGGAGTCTTTCTTTTGGAGTTATTAACCAAATCATATTGAAGTTCTACGGAGGCAATGAGTCGCTTGGTGGTTATGCTGCGGGATGGCAAATAGTTGTTGTTGCAACGCTATTTCTAAGTCAGATTTCACGGATAGGCAATCCTGCAATGGCAAGAATTACAAAACCGGGTACAAGCAAAAAGGACAAAATTAGATTTCTCGTAAAATATTCTTCCGTAATGTGTCTTGTTGTTTGTCCCATATCTCTGGTAACGATTGTGTGGCCTGAATCTGTTCTCAGACTGATTTATCGTCCGGAATATGCGTCTGGTGCAGACGCTTTAAGGGTAATGGGCATTTATTTGATGTTATTTTCACTTGGGATTGTTGCTTCACAGTATGTTATTTCAGCTAAGTTGGAAAAAACCTATTTTACCAGCATTATTGTGGGTGGAATACTGAGCATTGCCTCATGCTTGGTTTTGATTCCAAGGTTGGCGGGTTATGGAGCGGCCCTGGCATTACTAATTGGTCATGGGATTTCGATGGGGCTTTATTTGGTGGCAATGATTCAACATATCCGAAAATCGTGAATCATATTACAGGCCATAAAGATATATGTACTGTGTTTGTCGCCAACAATTTTTGTATCGGCCGCGTGTGGCCGTAGATAATAACCAGGAATAGGTATATGAAAAAAAACATTCTGTCATCACCACCCAGCGTCACACTTGAGGCCTGTTCTGGCTGTGGAGCTTGTGCAGGTATATGTCCCCAAGACAGTATTACTATGCAGCCCGACGATGAAGGATTTCTTTATCCGGTTACAGATGCGCATATCTGTACTGATTGTGGGTTATGCCGACAGGCCTGCCCTGTGAATCCGCAGGAAACCTTCGCTAATACGACGGCCTCAGAGTCGCGCGGGTCTACGCCATTATCTGTTTTCGCATCATGGCACTTGGATGAACAAATTCGTCGTGACAGTTCATCGGGTGGTGTTTTTACTGCGATATCCGAGGACATTCTTGCTAAAGGCGGGACTGTCGTTGGCGCGGCCTTTGACGACCAATTTGCGGTTCGGCACATCCTTATCAAAACTTCTGAAGACCTTCATCGTCTTCGCGGTTCAAAATACGTTCAGAGTGAAGTCTCTCAGTCCCTCTACCGGCAAGTCCGCGATTATCTCAAGCAGGGGTGTCCCGTGCTGTTTTCGGGGACACCGTGCCAGGTTGCCGGGCTACGAGGTTTCCTTCAACAACCTTACGAGAATCTTTTCTGTTGTGATATCGTATGTCATGGGGTTCCCTCTCCCCGTTTGTTGGCAAGCTATATTTACGCCAATCAAAAATCCGACAATGGGTTGAAAAAAGTATCTTTTCGGGACAAGAGAGATGGGTGGAAAAACTCTTGTACGCGTTTAACTTGGCAACAGGAAGAACAATATATTACACAAAGTGAAGCATACATGGCTGCATTTATGCGCAATTATTCACTTCGTCCCTCGTGTTATGAATGTTATTTTACAAATACAAATCGCCCAAGCGACTTGAGCATAGGCGATTTTTGGGGTGTGGGAAGCAAGTATCCGGAATATGATCGTGACGACAAAGGCACATCGCTTGTGTTAGTCAACACAAAAAAAGGGAAAGCATGGTTGGATGATTGCCATTCCAGCTTGTTTCTGGGTTCCGCAGATTTGGACACGGCCGTTGCTGGCAACCCCGTGCTAGTCCACTCCTGCCTGCGCCCGCCCCAGCGCGAAACATTTTATCTCGATCTGGCAACCCTGCCGTTTGACGAAATGGTTCGTAAATATAGACTCTATAAGCCTTTATTTATTTGGGCTATTGCTGCAAGGATGCTTAGAAAGATTAAAAGATTTCTCGAAAAACCTAAAGTCTTAACACGAAAGATTTTGGGAGTTTGTCGAAGACTGCAATTTTGTAGCTCGGCTTGGTGGCAGTTTATCTACATCAATATACTTCGAAAATCTACGCAAAGTAATGTGCGATTTGGATTTATACCAACTTCCTATTGTCGTATAGTGTTAGATAAAAGTGCGCAGATAATTTTGAATGGCGTGCTGATTCTCGGAACGAAAGAAAATCGAAAGTCAACCCGTGAAACGCTGTTTTCTCTTGGCAAGAAATCAAGTTTTACCGTTAATGGTCATTTCTCAATTGGAAGTGGTTCCGATATTCGGGTATTTGATAACGGAGAACTGATATTGAATGGAGGATACTGTACGGCGGGCGTTCAAATCGTGTGTTTTAAAAAAATTACCATTGGCAAGGGCTGTGCCATAGCCCGAGACGTGATTATTCAAGATACTGACGCACACCAGATTCTCAATTCGGATCATCTGATGACCAAAGAAGTCTCTATCGGTGATCATGTGTGGATCGGTAATCGAGCCATAATTATGAAAGGACTTACTATTGGCAACGGTGCAGTTATTGCTGCCGGTTCAATAGTAACAAAAGACGTTCCGGGAAAATGTTTAGTTGCTGGTGTTCCAGCCAAAGTGATTCGAGAAAATGTCGAATGGTGATAGTGTAGGGATCTTTATGTTAGTTGAGGCAATGGTTCGTAAATGTAGACTCTATGGCCCGTCGGCGTTTCGGATATCTGCAGGAAACCTTAATAGAAAATTGAAAAACGTAATTCGCGGGCTGTTTCTCAGTGGCGTATTTGGAGGTAGTAAATGAAAATTGGAATAATAACATTTCATGCCGCAAGCAATTATGGGGCAGTTTTGCAGGCGTTTGCTCTTCAGACTTTTTTGAAGCAGCTCGGACATTCGCCGTTCTTTGTTGATCATCACCATGGAAAAATACCTAAAGGTGTTCGCAGATATGTCGGGCGTTCGCCAAAAGACACGCTTGCGCGATGGGCGGCTTGCCGTCGCAGATCCGTTTTTGAAGATTTCAGACGGCGGTATCTTGTACTGTCCGAAAAGTCTTATGTGTGCGAGCAAGACCTGATTGAGAATTCGCCAACTGCTGACGCATATATTTGTGGAAGCGATCAAATATGGAATCCGAATTACCTCAAACTTCGTAAAGACGAGCGGGCCTTTTGGCTGGAATTTGGAAAAAAAGAAGTCCGCAGGATTGCTTATGCGGCGAGTTTGGGAGTCTCGTCACTGCCACCTGATTGGTCGCATCGTATTGCGCAACACCTCGAGCGTTTTGATTTTGTGAGTGTCCGTGAGAAACACGCCGTGCCGATGATCGCCGAGTTGGGGCGATCGAATGTTGTTTGGGTTCCCGATCCGGCTCTGCTTCTGACTGCGGATGTCTATGAAAGAAGTTTTCATTTAACCGAGAGTGAGCAAAATTTGGTGTTTTCATATATCATTGATCAACCAGTACCCGAGTTGGTCACCCGAACGAGGAAATGCGTCTGCAAGTGCTTATCTCTTCCCTCTATTGAAGCGTATGAAAGGAGTTCTTTGCGAATTCTCCTAGGTGGCGTGCCGGATCCGTGTCGCTGGCTTTCTTTGCTGAAAACATCCCGGTTCGTGGTGACGAATTCTTTCCATGGCGTCGTTTTCAGCTTATTGTTTAAACGCCCGTTTGTTGTACTACCACTTGAGGGCGCAACAGTAGGTATGAACGGACGGATTGAGTCTCTTTTGGGGCGTGTTGGACTCGAAGATCGGATCGTAAAGCAGTTTGACATACATCGAATAACCGAACTTTGCACCAATCCCATAAACTGGGATTTCGTTGGGGAGAAAATGGGAGATTTTGCAGCAATTGGCTCAGCATTCTTGGCAAAAGCCCTGTCCGCAGCCGACGCGTTGCCGAGAAACACAATATTTCCGGTCGGAGGATCGGTTGTTCTAAAGGAAGAATCCTATGAATAATGAAGTTCCGGTTTTGTTAGTCATTTTCAACCGTCCTGAAAAGACCCGCCGAGTCATCGAGGCCTTGCGACAGGTCAAACCTACCCAATTGTTTGTTGCCGCCGATGGTCCACGCCTCGACCACCCCGATGATGTTGAAAAATGCCGTCTGACTCGGGAGATTGCGACGAATATTGACTGGTCATGTGACATGAAGACGAGGTTGCTTGACAAAAACATAGGCTGTGATCCATGCGTTTCCTCAGCCATAAATTGGTTTTTCGAGCACGTCGCGCAGGGCGTGATACTTGAGGATGATTGCGTTCCACACCCGCATTTTTTCCGCTTTTGCGCTGATATGTTCGAACGCTATGCTGATGATGCACGCATCATGCAGGTATCTGGTTATTCGCCCTGTGCTGGCAGGCGTTACCCCTATGATTACCACTTCGGCCGATTTTTTCGTTGTGGGGGGTGCTGGGGAACTTGGCGTCGCGCTTGGGCATTATACGCAGATTCGCTGGAGCAATACGATAACAATGGAACTATAAAACAGATATTAAAAGCATATTTCCCATCTTCTGCACAATATACAGAAAGATTAAGATTATACAGGATGTTCAGGCTTGGCAAGAGAGATAATTGGGATTTCAAATGGAACGTAGCCTGCTATGCCCAGAATGCTCTTTGTATTGTTCCCGAAAGAAATCTGATGACCAATATTGGATTTGATGAGGAGAGTACTCACACAAAGGTTCACAACTGGTTTTCTCATCTTCAGACTGATTCGCTGGATTTTCCTCTGTGCCACCCGCCGTTTGTTTTTGCTGATATACGACCGGAGAGGGAATTGTCCAGAAGAATATTTCGAAGTCTTCCCTTTAAGAGCCGGTGTGTGCGGCGGTTGCGCCACGCCTTGGGGGCGATGGCGGATTTCTTTGAGACCATGTCGCCAATTTGAAATTTGTTATAACTGAAAGCCATCAAATGAATAGTAAAAAAAAAATCCTGTTTTTTCATCATGCATCACACATAGGTGGGGCTAGTATCAGCGGACTTAATGTTCTTAGAGCCTTACCCGCCGACAGATATGAAATAATCGTATACTGCAAATCTCATGGCGGGAAGATGGCAGACGTGTTTAAAAAAGAAGGGTTTAATGTAATAGTTGCAGGTAAATCGCCCGTGTCATTTTTACATTATGCTACAGATGAGTTATTTGCTTTGTCACCAAGAGCTATATTAAACTATATAAGAATATTGTTAGACAAAAACAAAATTAAGGAACACATTGATAAAGTAAACCCCGATATTGTGATTGTAAATTCTATGACACTTTTCTGGATAGGCAAGATAGCTAAACAGGCAGGTAAAGAAACGATTTGTTTTTTTAGGGAGACTTATGTAAAAGGATTGTTGGGATTAAGAACAAGGATTATCAAGTATTATTTAGGGAAATATTTTGATAAAATATCTTTTATAAGTGACTATGACTTAAAGCAAAATAAAGAATTGAAATGTATAAAAAAAACAATATACAATTCGCTATCACCGGAAAACTATCAAGTCTTCGACAAAGACCAAGAAAAACAGCGGCTAGGGTTAAGAAATAGCGATTTTAATATTTTATATGTTGGAGGGTTATTTAAATATAAAGGAGCCGGCATAGCGATTAAGGCGTTAAACGAACTGCATAGAGATGATGTTAAATTAGTATTTGTTGGTTGTGAATGGAACGGGAAGAAGAAAGAATTGTACGCTTGTAGTAATTTAAAAGAGAGGATTAGATATGTTTTAAATCTTGATTACGAAAAAAAATGTATGGATATGATTATCAAATACAATCTTTCAAGAAAAATAAAGTTTTATCCAATGCAGGCAAAAATGGCCGCTTTTTATGCCGCCTGTGATGCCCTAGTGTTTCCTTCCACCGAACCCCATCAGGGACGGCCTTTATTTGAAGCTGGTATGGCTCGTATACCTGTTATAGTTTCAGATTTTCCAAATATAAGAGAAAACGTGAACGAAAACAGCGGGTTTTTATTTGCGAACAAAAATACAAAAGGGCTAGCTGAGATTATTAATCGATTGGTAAACAATCCATCAATTGCAAGAGATAAAATTGAGGTAAACTATGTTAATACTACTAATAGACATTCACCTCAAGTTTATAAGAAAAAAATAGTTGATTTAATAGATTGTCGTATTACTTTATAAGTGAGATTGAAGTTATGACTGCTAAATCTAGAGGAATTGTTCGGTATATAGTTGATATAATAATAGTGCTTGAAGCATTGATTATTGGAATGTCGTATTATGTTCAATCAGAAATAACTATGTTTTTTTTGCGGATAATTGCCGGTTTAAGTGTCCTTTTAGGGGTGTTGCAACTATTTGATCCCATATTTAATTTTGCGGAGTATCGAAAAACTAATCTAATCTATTTATTTTTTATTATTTCAACTTTAACGTATGCCGCATTGTATAGAAATAACATACGTGAGGCTTTGTTTTTTGTTTCAACTGTAATGTTCTTGTATTACGTTTATTGTAAGGGATTAGATAAGATAAGTATAAATCTGCTTCTATGTTGTAATATTCTTTTGGTGATAGTACATATAGTTGGAGCACAGCGACAAGATGCCTTTGGGGAATTTTACGGAAAGAATTCACTCGTTACTGTTTGGGAAAATCCGAATATGGCCGGAATTGTTATTACTTCAACTCTTTTTCTGTTAGTAGCGGGCATATTTTATGTAAAAAGGCGTATTATTAGGCTGCTGTTTATAATTTTGTCCTTATTGTCTATAATCTTATTGTTACGTACAGGCAATCGCGGATCAATGGTATCAGTTATTGTATTGGTTATTATGCTTATAATTAATAGTAAAACTTATAAGGATAGAAAAATGGCAACATTGCTCTTAATATTATCTCCTATTCTTATAACCTTCGTTTATGTGAGTATGTCATCTTTATTTCCGGCTGATTCGGTGGTTTTTGGCAAATTTCTTTTTACTAGACCTGGATGGGATTTAGCAGTTGCAGAAATCATTCAAGACCCTACAGGTACAAGTAAACTTTTTGGGGGAGGGTTAAATATTGCTATTGCAGGAGTGATTGAATATGGTATTTTAGGTATGGGTTCGTTTTTTCTTTTATTAGTATGTATGAAACCTAAATGCATATTAGAAAATAAGCTTCAATATCAACAAGTAGCGTATTTGGCTTTTCTAAGCGTTTTTATACAACAAGCCTTCGAAAGCACACTAGTTAATGGGGCCTATGGTTTGTATATTCATACCTATTTACTTTTAGGTATTGCTAATACTAAAACTGAGCATTTGCCATCTGATAGATTTAAAATGTCGACGATAAATAACCTTAAACAAAAGATAAATGGTTTTGATAATGAGTAGGATTATACTTATTTTGTGAAAGTTGACTCATATGAATTTCTTTAAATATATATGAGTGTATTTTCGTTTGCACAGAAACCGAGATGCTTGAAATCAGTACTTGCAAGCAATATGAGAGCTTTTGAGTGCTCATCTCATATATTGAGAAAAGAGACATGATAAATGGTAAAGACATCCAAAATTTCGATAGTAACAGCTTGCTTCAACATGGCCGATTATGTTGAGCAAACAATACAGTCTGTATTGTCGCAGAATTACCAGAATTTTGAGTATATCCTAGTTGACGGTGCTTCAACAGACGGAACCACCGCTATAATTAACAGTTATGCAGACAGAATCGATAAAATAATCTGCGAACCCGATAGCGGGCAATATCATGCTATTCAGAAAGGATTTAACCTAGCGAATGGTGAAATAATGGCATGGCTCAATGCTGATGATATTTATTTTCCGTGGACACTGTCTGTTGTTAATGAGATATTTACAAAGTTTCCCAATGTCGATTGGGTAATTGGCTTGCCCTCATATTTAAATAAGAATGGTCAGTTAGTCTCAATCAAAAACAATGTAGCATCGTTTCCTCGCAAGTATATCAGAAATGGCAGGTATAAAGAGGGTTTTGCTGGCTATTTGCAACAAGAAAGCATGTTTTGGCGAAGTAGTTTATGGGAAAGGGTAGGTGGTTTGGATTTGTCTTACAATATTGCAGCAGACTTCAAGCTCTGGACAGAGTTTGCACAGCTAGCAGACTTGGTGGCTGTTTCGGTCCCTCTGGCGGCTTTTAGATTGTTACCTTTTGAACAAAGATCGGTGAAACAAAAAGATATTTATGACAAAGAGATTTCTATGGCTTGCAAAGGCCTTACCCCTCCGTCACTTGCATGGCAGTTTCTCGCTAAGTGGGGTTTGCCCCTCAGGTGTCTTTGCCGTCTTGCAATATGGAAGAAAAGTCGTTTCATTTCTTATTCTAAAGAATCGCAAGCTTGGGTTTTAGCTTCATCGATTCGTCCTATTTCAAAAGATAGCCTAAGTGGACTACTACTGGAAAATAAGATTAGATAGACACTAGTAGGTTTTATGGTGTCAAATTTAAATAAGTTATTATAAAGAAATTAATGGCGTATGATTTTAGGGGTAGAGTGGTTTTGAGTTGAGAATAACTAATTGAAATGTGCGAAGCTTTTCTTTTGTATTTAGTGCATTTTTAATGGTAATTAAAAACAGGTTATAATGAAAAGGAAATGAAATGTTACGAGGTGCTATTATTGGTTTTGGGCGAATGGGGCTTACTCATTTTTCCATTTTGAACAATCATCCGGAAGTGAATTTCGTTGCGGTTTGTGACCCCTCGTCGTTCCTTATGAAAAATATCAGCAAGTATGCCGATATTGAAACATTCCAGGATTATCGCAAGATGATAGACAAGATGGATCTGGATTTTGTTATCGTGGCTACTCCCACAGGGGCACACGCAGAAAACGTCAAGTATGCCATAGAAAAGGGCCTGCATGTTTTTGTGGAAAAGCCTTTCTCACTCAATTCTACTCAGGGACGTGAGCTTGTGGACCTTGTTGGCGGCAAAGATATTGTCAATCAGGTCGGCTATGTAGTCCGTTTCAACGACGTTTTCCTGGAAGTCAAAAAATTGCTCGATGCCGGTGCTCTTGGCGACCTTATCACTTTTAAAATGGAAATGCATGGCCCAACCCTTCTTAAGGATGCAAAGAGCGGCTGGAGATCAAAAAAGAAAGAGGGCGGCGGCTGTCTCTACGATTTCGCTTCTCACAGCATTGATCTCATCAACTATCTTGTCGGCGTTCCCGACGAAATTACAGGCAGTGTCCTTCAGAGCATTCACTCAGTCGATGTTGAGGATGCGATTTCCTCTACTTTTCTGTACAAAAACAATTTACGTGGCAACCTGCTGGTTAACTGGAGCGAACCTTCTTACCGCAAGCCAGCATACAAGATGGAAATATTTGGACGAAAAGGCAAAATTGTCGCGGACCTGCATGCGTATAAAGTCTTTTTCCGCGATGAGCCTGAATTAGATGGCTTTAATCAGGGATGGAATCAGTGCTATGTTACCGATTTTGTTGAACCGGTTAGATTCTACGTTCGTGGTTTTGAGTTTACACGCCAGCTCGATCACTTCATAGCCTGTATTGTAAACAAGAGTGCTAACAAAGTTTGTTCTTTCGCTGACGGTCTCAAGACAGATACGGTCATAGAGCGAATTGTTGAAGATGCTGCGAAAAGGAGATTTTAAGATGGATAGAATTATATTTGGCGATAATCAGTTTTTTGGAATTAATCACATGTCCGAGGAAAAGGCTCAGGCTCAGTCGGAGCGATTCAAGGATTTAGATTCGGTTATCAAAGTTATAGATACGGCTTATGATTGCGGTATTCATGCCTTCATGTTCAATACCCATGAGCGGGTTGGGCAGTTGTGCGACCACTTCAGGGCCAATCCTGAAAAGTACAGTGACCTGCGTCTCTATCCTTCTATGCCGTATGCCCATAAGTACGCAAATGCCGTAAACGAAAAAGGAATGGTCGGTGCATTGAATGAATTTGTTTTTGCGGGCAGGTCTGCCGGACAGGCTCTTAAAACTATCGTCAGGGGTGGCCTTAGTGTTATTAATCAGGACATGATCCAGGTAATGAAACTGCTAGTCGATGCCGAAATGAGAATGTTTCATGGTCTTAATGTTAAGGCGATATTCCTTCAGAATATCGTAACCGATTTGCTGCTTGGTATGGGGGTAAAAGAGGTTTTTGTTGGGTTTTCCGACCACATCAAAAAAACTTACGGTGTTGATGCCGCGTTTAATAGCATGAACATGCCGAAGCTGGTTGACTTTCTGATCGATTCCGGAATTGAAAATCCTATCGTGTGCTCTTCAATCAATAAGGCCGGTTATCTCATGCAGCCATCAATAGGAGAATATGAAAAGACCCTTGAAGAAAAAACTTTCAGACCTATGGCTATGTCGATTCTCGCTTCAGGTGCTGTCCCACCTAAAGAAGCCGTCGAGTATGTCGCCGGCAATAAGAACATCAAATCGATTGTATTTGGTGCTTCTTCAAAGAACCACATTCAGCAAACAAAAGATTTGATAGACCAGTATACCAATTGACAGGGTAAAGGAAAGAAAACAGAATAATCGAACAAAGCCAGCAAGCTAACAGCTGAAAGCGGAAAACCTGATACCATGCAAAAAGAAACTGAAAACAAAGTCTTTATTGGTAATTCATATTTCTCAACATTTGGTTTCGATAAAACTCTGGAATGGATGAATTGTGAAATCGACAAGAAACAACAAAAGTTTTATACCTCCATCACGAACATCCATGTTATGGTTTTGGTAGACCGGGACCCTGAACTGGCACGAGTCATAAATAATGCAGATGTTTCTTTCTGTGATAGCGTTTCAATTGTCAAGTTGGGGAAACGAGAAGGGAAAGTAATACCCCGATGCTATGGCCCGGACTATGTATTGCGCTGTTGTGAGTATGGAGTTAAACAAGGATGGCGTCATTATTTTGTGGGTGGCGGAGAGGGTGTCGCAGAAAAACTTGCCGGTAACTTAATCGATAAATATCCAGGAATTAATATTGCCGGAACTTTTGCCCCTCCTTTTCGAGATATGACAGACGAAGAAATTGACGTGATGCTGGATGATATCAATAAAGCCAAACCAGATATTGTGTGGGTTGGATTGGGCGCAGGCAAGCAGGATAAGTGGATAGACACATATAAAAGCAGGATTGATGCGACTTGGTTTAGTGGGGTAGGTGCCGCATTTGATTTTATTTCAGGCAATACAAAAAGAGCTCCTGCCTTTTGGCAGAAGTTGGGTTTAGAGTGGTTCTACCGGTTCATTTTTGAACCAAAACGGTTGCTGGTTAGAGACATTGAAGGTTTGATTCTGCTTTTGAAATTTCGTTTTAAATAAATAATAGGGGACGTGCACTAATGGCACTGTCATATTTTGATGGGCCTGTATTGACAGCTTAACCCTGCGCACGGTCGTTTTTTTTAATTTTACCGAACGTTAATGTTTTTTTGCCTCTCTGGCCGAAATTATATGTGACCTCTCCGGCTTTTTGCTCGATTTTTAAGCCAGAAATAATAGGGGACAGTCAGAAAGCGCCGATTAAAATCGGCAGAGAGTAGAGAATGAAAGAGTCTTACACAAAGAATAAAATAATAGGGGACGTGCACCTATTTTTTATTCTTAACACTTAGCACTTAAAACTTAACAAGCGGCGAATGCCGCCTACTTCATATATTTGCGATTATGCCAAGATTGAATAATAGGGGACAGTCACCTATTTTTTTGTTGACACTGTCCTTAAATCTTGTATATTTGTAATTATGCCCAGATTAGCTCGAATAGTTTTGAAGGATGTTTCGCACCATATTACTCAGCGTGGTAATAATAGGCAGGACATTTTCTTCGTTGACGACGACCGGACAGTTTATCTGG
>JAIPEE010000023.1 GCA_021737275.1 Desulfobacterales bacterium | reverse complement strand
ATGGTTTGTGTTAATTTTTGAAATCGACTCATTTGTTACTCCTTGGCTTTATGTTGTGGGGACAACTATTCCATTGAGTAACATTGAGTCGTACAGAGGGCAAAGCCTCTGCACTCTGACCTGGCCCTCAGGGTCAGGGCTTTTATGTTAGACTAAAACAAAAACCTTCAAGGGGACTGCTTGACCTTTTTTTCTTTTCATCTTTTTCTCCTGAATCAATATTATTTCTCTTCATAAATCTTTATAGGCGACATTTGAGCAATCTTCCAAAAACTTCTTTTATCTACAATTTTTAGTTACACCAGATCAGTTATAGAAAAATTAAACAGCTTAGCTTTGTATTTGATCATTAAAATAAACTATAATTGCATATATATCAATATAAATTTTAAATATTTTGTGTATGTAAATTCACATCTTGTAATTATAAAACTATTTCCAATTCAAAATATGGCGCCGATCTCTGAATTTTAGATTTCTGTTTGAATCCTGGGTATTTAAAGTTTTAACCACAGGGAGATATAATTTAAAAAATCAGCATTTTACCTTAACGCGTCGCTCGTGACTTGAAGGGAGCCTTTAGGTTCAGTCTTAAAATTTTCAATGCTTTTGATTTAAATTTGGAGTAAAAATCCGATCCCAGAGGGGCCGGCTTTGGCTTAACCCCTAAAAGGGGATAAAAATGCCTTCGCCCCCATAGGAGGAAAAGGTTGAGTTGCCCCTTTGTAACAAGTTTGTACGTTATTTTAACAACTTACGTTTCTCGACCTTCTTGGTATTTTACATATTTTCGTATCATTTCAGTATCCAGCCCTACTGTATCAACACAATATCCTCTGGCCTAAAACGGTTACCCCAATAGGACTGTTTGCGTAACTTACGAAATTTATTTAAAACACGAATAGCTGTTCGACCTTTTACTATTCCCATAAATTTCGATACTGAAACTTTGGGCGGTATGAGCACTAACAAGTGTTCATGATAAGCCTGGACATTCAATTCTATGATTTCACACTTTTGTTGTGAGGAAAACGTTCTGATACATTCTTCAATCTCTTCTGCGATGCCTCCTTTAATAATCCGAAATCTATATTTAGGTGTCCAGACAATATGGTACTATCAATGCCAAACCGTTTGTGATAATTTATGAAATCGACTCATTTGTTTCTTCTTGGTTAAGTTGTGGAGCAACTCAACCAAGGAGAAACAAATGTTGTTCAGTGATTCGATAGCATTCGTCGTGTAAATAATTTTCCTGATTTCTTCAAGATAGGCAAAAAAGGGAATGACACGATTCCAGTTCGTCTGCCAGGATTTTGAAATGGTCGGATATTGGAGATCCCTCTTTTCAGAAAATTCAGTAAGGCGCTGTTGGGCCTCTTTTTCTTTCGTAGCCAAGTTGATGGGTAAGCTAAGCATCCATTGCCTTATCTACGAGGCGCTTGGTGAGTTCCTTGATTATTCCATTCTTGCCAAACATGTCCTCAGGGTTTTTGTATCCCTTGAGAAGTTCATCCAGTAGTTCGTCTCTGATCGCCATGTGCAGTCCTCCTGTAAAATGGTTTGTTTAATATCCTATCTCAAACCATTTAAACAGAATTTTCTACACTCCCGCGTCAAAAGATCTTTTTAATTCTCTGAACATCTCAATTGTCAGTTCAATTATTTCAAAATTAATTTTCTGGTAAGCAATCATTTGTTTACGTGTTAAAAGAGGACATAAAAGTTGTTCAGCTGCTAACTGACGAACATTTAACTCTTTTATCAATTGAAGCAAAATTACATTTTTTGTTCTGATATGTTCTTCAACAATATTCTGTTGAATTTCAATGTAGTTAATTATGATCGGCCTAACATCAATCTCCTGCTCACTCCTTAATTCTATACGTTTTCTGATCATGTAATACAATCTTTCCAGATCAGGGCGGATTATTTTTCCGGGAATTTCCGGTATATCTTCAGTCTCAATTTTCATTGCAACAACTTTATGCATATTATACCCCGCAAATATAAAGAAGGTTAATCTTATTAAATTCGATTCATCCTTATGGATAATTCCCAGTATAAAACTAATATTCATTATTAATTATTCTTGCAGTATTGATAGCACTATTATTAAGTTTTTTTACCTGAAGGCCTTTGATTATTGTAGTCGTATTTTATCTATTTTGGTTACATTATTTTAATTTTATTTTCGCCTTCCATCACGAACGTAAGCCATTCGGGCCTTCCAAGTTTTTTCTCCTTTTATTTTTTTAATTGTAACTTTTTATTTTTTTACCCGACTACTATTTTAAACTCGATCGTTTTACTTATTTCTGAATTTTTTTCATTGAAAAACACCAAAACGATAGAATAAGTGCTCGCGGAATAGTTGCATCCAAAGTTTGATCAAACACATAACAGGCAAGGAGTAAACATGGCTATTTCACTTTCTTCAGTAGGAACTATCCAGTACTCAGGAATCACGTCAGATACCAATTGGGCAGATTTAGTTGATGACCTGGTAGAAGTTGAAAGATATACGATCAATAGCCTTGAATCATGGAAAGCCGAATGGGAAGAAAAAGTCACTGTAATTGGCGGTCTTGAAAGTGAACTTCTTCAACTCAGTTCATATGCAGGAGATATTAATTCCGAAGATGATTTTTATAAAACTACAGTCGTTTCAAGTGATGAAGGCATTGTTACAACTTCCAGTTACGGCTCCCCTGCGCCAGGCGCCCATACGGTTGAGGTTGGCAGCTTGATCCCTCACATTATTGCATCAAATCCAGTCAGCGAGAATACCGAAGCTGTAGGCACCATAGCGGGTTCGAATTTTTCACAGGACCTTATAATTTCAGCTGGAAATAACAACTTTACTGTCGACTATACTGACTCACCGGCAGACCCGTATAACGGGGAGTTTGATGCAACCAGCTCTCTTGAAGAAATTGTAACCGCCATAAATTATGCGGCTGATAACCTGAATGATGACGGTAGTAATAGTGTTGTCACGGCTTCAATTGAAGAAAATACGGTCGATGGCACTTATCGGCTGATATTAACAGCCATGGATGGGGGCGACGATAACAGGATCACTATATCTGAAAACCCTCTAAATTTGAATTTCAATTCCAACCTGATCAGCAATGCTGTGGAAAGTGAATGGAGCGGCGCCACAGTCACATCAAGTGGCATATCAACATCGGTAGAAAATAAAACTTATACGTTCACTGCATCTTCAAATGGAACAATCGGCCAGACTGATTCTCTTATCATCAACTGGGATGATGGCATCGGCAATACCGGCGCTTTTGATATAGGCAGCGGCTACGAAACAGGAGATACGATTATAGTTTCAGACGGTATCAAGCTCAGTTTTTCTGATGGAGATATTGTTAACGGGGAAACGTTTAACGTTAACATCTACACCAATACCGGCGACCCGACTTCCCTTGATATGGATAGCACCTCCGCTACACCTGTTATTTCAGAAAACTATTCAGGTAGTACCAACAAATCCTTTTCCTTTGAAATCCAGACAAGCGGCACATTAGGAAGTGATGAAATTGAAATAAGCTGGGAAGATTCCGAAGGAAATTCAGGGACCGCCACCATTCCTGCGTCTTATGAAACAGGTGACGGTATTGAAATTTACCAGGGACTCTCCATCTCTTTTGACACATCCGAATATCAGGAACTTTTTTCAGATAATACCTTTAAAATCAACGTATATAATACGACAATTCAAAACAGCCAGGACAGTGGACTTGCCCAGGTAGAAATTGAAACACACGATGGCTTTTCAGATGATGACACTTCATATGTAAATACCTCTGAGGGGACCTTCTCCTATATATATGGCGGCATTACCAGAACCCTGACCATATCGGAAAATTCAACATTAACTGATCTGTGTGAATTCATAAACAATGATGATGACAATCCGGGTGTTTACGCAAGTATCGTTAATGACGGCAGTGGCTCTTCTACCTCATATCACTTGCAACTTACCGGTAATGATACAGGCGCTGCATTCAAAATTGAAAATATTACCCACACGCTGGATAATTTTTATGGTGATAATTCCGGCGACAGCGGTTTCAGTGAAACACAAAGTGCACAGAATTCAATGCTGGTTGTCGACGGTTTTCCTGATGAAGAAGGAAAATATCTACAACGTACGTCGAATGTTGTGGGGGATGTAATCAATGGTATTACAATATCACTTGCAGATACCGGAACTGTGACTGTTACAATTTCCAATGACATAAATGCAGTTACAACCAACATCCAGGAAATGCTCGACGCCGTCAATAATATTCTGGATTATATCGCTGTAATGACCGCCCATCTCGAATCTGGAGATTCAGTCTACAACGGCAAAATGATCGGCAACTATACTTTCCAAATCATTGAACAAAAAATAAACGATATACTGACCTCTTCAGTTGCCGGTCTTTCAGAATTAGGTAACGAATACACCCTGTTGTCTCAACTCGGTATTTCAACAGAAGATGTTACTGTCGAGTTTGAAGATGGCAATGGCGATTCATGGGAAATTTCAACACCTCATTGGGTAATTGATGACGATATCCTTAGTGAAGCATTGAGCACTAATTTTGAAGATGTCTGCAATTTTTTTGTAAATAATGACAGCACCGGCATCGTGGGTTTCGCTGAGCTTATGTACCAGGAGATGGAAGCACTCACCAATGACTATTCTTCAGAAGACCCTGGTCCGCTTCAGGTTTTAATGGAAAACTACGCAGATATCATCGACAATACCGACAAAAAAATTGAGCGGGAAGAATACCGTATTTCCCTTGTGGAAAACAGGTTGAACACAAAATTCGCGGCCCTTGAAGTAACACTGGGCGCGTTGTCAAGCCAGGAGACCACCTTAAGTTCACTGGTGGAATCGCTCAGTGAGTAAGAACTTAACTCATGCCCAATTGGCAGGAGCTCATAAAAACAAATAAAGACTTTTTAAATTTTCATAATCTTAATCTGTTTATCCAAATTCAGGGATTATGGTTACGAGTAAGAAACCCTGCTGAAATCGTCTGATCTGCCTCCGTCAAAGGAAGATCGACGACGACCACAGGAATCAAACAAAGGAGGCCTACAACAAATGTCTATCGATTCAATTTCTTCATATTTTAGCTATCTGAACACGGCAACAGACACATCCTCTTCTGAAACGGACTCAGATACTTCACTGGGTCAGGAAGATTTTTTAACGTTGATGGTTGCACAGTTACAAAACCAGGATCCTTTAAATCCCATGGATGGAACAGAGTATACGGCACAGCTTGCCCAGTTTTCTGCCCTTGAGCAGCAAATGGAGACCAATACGCTTTTATCAGAAATTTCCAGTAAACTTGATACAGACAGTACTGAAAATATTCTGGATTATATCGGCAAGGATGTCACCTATTCCGGGTATGCAATGACCATTGATGGCGGGACTGCGACTAGCGCATCGTTTTCTATTGAGGATTCAGCAAACATCAACGTTACGATTTATAATACCAGCGGCGAAGAAGTCAAAAATTTATATTTAGGACAAAACTATGCCGGCACATACGGAATTGAATGGGATGGCACTGATTCAAGCGGTTCTCAAGTGGATGATGGGGTTTACTATTATTCTATCTCGGCAATAAATGAAAGCGGCGGCGCTGTTAATGTTGAAACTACAATGAGCGGCACTGTTACCGGCCTCTCCTATGAAAACGGGAACCAATATCTTGTCGTTAATGACAACCTTATCAATCCGGCAAGCATTATCGAAATAACAATTCCTGAGGAAAGTGAAGAAGTGTAACACCAACAAGTATTTTGAGACCCACAAATTACCAGTCAATTAATTTTCAAACGAAAGGAAGGTATTCACATGTCTTTAACAAGCTCATTGTTTTCAGGAGTCAGCGGGATGTCAGCCCTGGGCAACTCCATGCAGATTGTTGGTGATAATATCGCAAATGTCAATACGGTTGGTTACAAATCCAGCAGTTATACATTTCAGGATCTCTTAAGCCAGAGCGTATCCACGCAATCCGGTACCGCCCAAATTGGCCGGGGAACAGCACTTGGCGATATATCGACTTCTTTTGAGCAGGGATCTTTCGAGTCTACAGGGAACGCAACAGACCTGGCAATTGGCGGAGATGGTTTCTTTATCCTGAGGGATGATTCGAGTGAATCCATGTATTATTCAAGAGCCGGAAATTTTGAATTTGATAATGACGGCTATCTTGTTACACCGGAAGGATATATTGTTCAAGGTTGGGAAGTTGATGAAACCGGTGAAGATGTTGGCTCTGTTGGTGATATTTTACTCGCTTCATTTACTTCAGCTCCCCAGTCAAGCGAACATATAACGCTTGTTGCCAATCTTGATTCCGATTCTACCAGCCAGTCCGCATCGTTATCAAATGCCTGGGATGGCACCGAAGAACCAGCAATTGATGGTGTTAATTATGAGTATCAGACAAGTATAACGCTTTATGACTCACTTGGCAGTCAACATGATCTTACGGTTTACTTTGACAGGACAGATACATCATCTGAGTGGGAATACATCATTACATGCAATCCAGACGAGGATAGTCGAACTGGATTTCCTGAAACAAGCAGTGCCGGCCTTCTTGCAAGCGGAACCGTCACCTTTTCCGAAAGTTCCGGTACCATTCTTGATCTGACAATGAACACCCTTAGCAGCCCCGACCATGAACAAAGTCTTACAAATTTAGTCTATAGCGGCACAAATGGATTCACAGAAGATAATACAACCTTAACCATCAACAACCCATCTGCATTAACTTTAAGCGGATCAACTTTTCAACTGGATTATGACGGCACCACCTGGAGCATCAATAACGATCCCGGATATGCGGCAACCATCTTATCTTCCAGCACGACAGAGGTTGAAATCGATCTTGATGGTGATGCTTCAGCCGATATTACTTATACCTTTGATACAGCGGTGACCGGAGCCGGCACAATCGATGCCGACATTACCGGATCAACCAGTTGGGTTGCAGAAACTACCAATACGAACGGATATTTTGAGTTCAATTGCGATTTTATCGGCGGTACCGATACGATAATGAATGTCGAATTTGATCTTGGGTCCCGGTATGATGGAATAAGCTCTTTTATTAACGATTCGCTGACGACCACTCAATATTCAAATTCATCTTCTACTACTTTCCAAACTGCAGATGGTTATGGTGCCGGTGAGCTTCAAGGGGTTTATGTCGGCACAGACGGACTGATCACCGGTTCCTACTCAAACGGGCAAATCATCCCCCTTTATCGCGTTGCACTGGCAGACTTTGTTAACGAACAGGGACTTTATAAAGAAGGCAATAATCTATATTCCGAAACACTGGACAGTGGTACTGCAACAACCAATCATCCCGGAACTAGTGGTCTTGGAAGCATATCTCCGAATTCTCTGGAACAGTCTAATGTAGATCTCGCTAATGAATTTGTCAAAATGATCACCCTTCAAAGAGGGTATCAGGCCAATTCTAAAATCATTACGACCGTCGATTCAATGCTCCAGGAAGTGATCAGCATGAAGCGCTGATAAACCCTTAACATCAATTGGAGACTTTGTTATGTCGGGCATAACCGCATTAATGAATCTTTCGCAAAATGCGCTCAATACAGCGCAAATCGGCATCAACGTCTGTGGCCAGAATATTGCCAATGTGGATACAGTCTCATATTCACGACAGTCGCCATATATATCTACAAGTGCTTCCGTTTCTTATGGTGGCGTCCTTTTAGGAACAGGCGCCTCTGTAGAAGAAATCGTAAGATCATCAAATCAGTACATAGAAGAACAACTCATGAACGAGACGTCAACATATGCCGGTCTCCAGGAATATGTATCGTACATGGAACGCGTGGAAAGTATTTTTAATGAAAATTCCGACAATGCGCTGAGCAGTCTTATATCAGATTTTTACAGTGCCTGGCAGGACCTTTCCAACAATCCCTCCGGTGCTGCTGAAAGAGTCGTTGTTTATGAACTTGGCGACAGCATTTCAGACAGATTTAACGCATTAAATGAAGATCTGCGTCAGATAGAGGACGACCTCTCCAGTGAAATAGAGACGGCACTTTCAGAAATAAACAATATAACAGCCAATATTGCATCAATTAATAAGGAGATTGTCGCTCTGGAAGCCGGTGGTTCAACAGCTAACGACCAGAGGGACAATTTAAACCAGCTTCTTACGAATCTATCAGAGTTAATTGACATTAATACTTTTGAAAACTCAAATGGCGCAATCACTGTCTCTACGGCCAAGGGTTACACACTGGTCAATTCAAATACAAATACAGAACTGGGTATGTCGGGTGATCTCATTGTTTGGGAGGGTTCATCCGGAGATGTGGATATTACGGATGATATCACTGGCGGCAAGGTAGGTGGATGGCTCATGATGCGGGATGAAGCTGTCCCGACTTATATGGCCGAACTGGATGTTATGGCAGAAGGGTTTATTTGGGCTGTCAACTATGAACATTCGCAAGGGGCAGGCCTTGAGTATTTTGACGGGCAAATATCCGGAACCTATCAAACCGGTTCAAGCGAATTGCTTTCAACACTGTCTTACGCGGACAAACTCGATTTTTCCAATAATGTTGTCATGTGGCTGCAGGACAGCAGCACCGAACCGCCAACATCAACAAAAATTGAAATTGACCTCAGTGCAGCAGCACCGGTTACTTCATCGGATATAACATTATCCGGTAATGCCAACAGTGTCTTGGATAGTTATGTATTCACAGTTGATCCGGCAGGCAGCCAGGTCGGTGGTGGAACCGATGTAACAATAAACTGGTCAAACAACCTGACAGAAGGATCCTTTACAGTTGATGCCGGCTCCATACCTGAAACAATTGAAGTCGACGGGATGAAGATAACTTTTGACAATATCACCGGGCCGTTTACAAATGATACATTTGTCATCACCACCGATGCAAATGGCAACCCTACTGAAAACATATCCGGATACACACTCACAGATTTTGCCGACGAGTTTAATAATACAGTTGCCCTTACAGGCGGTGGCGTAACCGCTTCAGTTGTGAATAATGCTATCGTTTTCACACCTGATTCAGATAATTACAGTTTTGCGTTTTCTGATGATGAATCAGAAGAATCCGGAATGATGGCCGCGTTAGGCATTAATACATTTTTTTCAGGTGACAGCGCCATGACAATGGAAGTTAATGATGTGCTGGAAAACAAGAACCTGATAGCCGCTTGCAGTGTCAATTCCGATACCGGTGAAATCGGCGCCGGTGACAATACAAATGCCCTGGCAATTATTGATTCACAAAATTTAACACTTGAAATGCGTGATATTGTTTTAAATAGAGGTGAAGCTGCATCTTCTTCAACATTGAACAGCACCATAGAAGGTTATTACCAGGTAATAATTAGCAAAATAGGGTTGTCTTCGCTAAGCATCAAGAGTTCCATGGAATTTTCAGAATCCATGGTCGCGACCCTGACTGGACAAAGAGATGCCGTTTCAGCAGTTTCCCTTGATGAAGAGATGGTCAATCTCATGCAATTTCAATCAGCTTACAGTGCTGCAGCAAAATTACTTACTGTCGCAGATGAAATGCTGCAGACGTTGCTTTCGGTAAGGTAACCTTCGACCTGTGCGGTATGTGGTTTAATAAAAAATCGACCAAACCGGTCTCTAACAGAGCACGCAGGGTTCGCAGAGATAAAAGATTAAAAACGCTCTTATTTTTTTGCGAAAAAAATATTTTCTGTGTTGTCTGTGCGCTCGGACGAACGAAGAGAGCGGGTGAGAAATATTTTTTTGAAAGGATAAAATCATGCGTATCGCAACAAAGACAATCTATGAAATGTCACGATATCAACTCAGCAGTGCGGTTGAAGACCAGTACCAGGCCAACCTGGTTGTCGCAACCGGAAAGCGTATCAATTCTCTTTCTGATGATCCGGTTGGTGTTACACAGATCCTTGATATCAAATCCAACATAGCAAGCCTTGTACAACTTGAAAGAAATATCGAAACCGGCAAAACATGGCTAACTAGTGCAGATACAACATTATCAAGCATCAATACGTCATTGAAAGAAGCCATGGTCCTTTGTGAGCAAATGATAACGGATACATACAGCGAAGACGATCGCGCCAATGCAGCAGAACAAGTTGATGAAATTCTGAAACAGGTTATTCAGTTTGCCAATACACAGGTCAACGGGCAATATATATTTGCCGGCACCAATACGAATACGCAACCCTTTGAACTTAATGCCCCCGACGATCCAACCACCGTTGATTATTATGGAAATTCTCAAGCCTTTAAAGTTAAAACCGGAACCAATGAAATCATGGAAGTTGGATTTAACGGGGCAGACGTTTTTGGTCTATCCGAGATTACGATAAATGATACCAATAACATGATTGATTTTGTTGAATACAGTTCTGGTATTGAGGGTTCGGAATTATCAGCTGTCATTACTGACGGCACATATTCTTATGAGGAACTTGCTACAGCTATTAGCAATGCCATGAATATTGCTTCAGACCAGTCAGGAATTGGGATTAACTATTCTGTCGATTTTGATGCAACTACAAATCAGTTTGCAATTCAGGATGATGGCACTACATCAGATGTCCATGTTGAACTTCTATGGGAAAGTGGCATGAATGCAGGCACCAGTATCGGCACTTATATCGGGTTTGACAGAATCGATATTCGGGATGCCCTTACAAGTGATATTGGTGTTGAGGAGTTCCCCATTACAATCAATTCGGGTGACGACACCATAGCATTTAGCGAGGATGATGGTTCCGGTCCTGTCAGTTTATCCGTTACAATTCCGGCCACCACTTATAACAGTGGTGGCGATCTTGCAAGTGCACTTGAGCTTGCCATGGATTTGGAATCTGTAACAAATGGCTACAATATAGACTATTCTGTGACCTATGGCAATTCAAGTCAGCAATTTGTCATATCCAAAGAAATCGGAACAACGCTTGAATCATTCACGCTATCGGGTACAAGCAGCAGTTCAGGTGCTTTAGCTGCTCTTGGTTTTAGCAATACTGACCATGCCTTCACGCCGCCAACAAGTGACAACGAGGTAAATTGGAGCATATTTGATACTTTAATAGATCTCAAAACCTACCTTGAATCAAATGATACTAACGGCATTGCCAAATCGATGACCACGCTCGACACACATTTCAATGATTTACTCTCATTTATAACGGAAACCGGATCGAAAATTAACAGCCTTGAGATCAGGGAAAACTGCATTTCGGATCTGTCTCTCAGTTTTACAGAAAGGCTTACAGAACTTGAAGATGCTGATATTATTGAGGCCAGCATAAATCTTTCTTCAACTCAGGCTGCATATGAAGCTGCACTTTCAGCCGCATCCAAGATTCTGTCATTAAATATTCTGGATTATATGTAATATCCTATTATTTTGTATCTTTTTTACATCAATCTCCGACTATACATTTAAAGGGTACAGCCGAATTTGTTCGTCTGTATTCTATCGGCTACAATAAAATACCAATATTACGAGATATCGGATTAACCAGAACAATAAGGAATTTAATCACAACAAGCGTGATCCAAATAAAATCATTTCGGGAAATAAATGATGCGATGATCTGGTTTATTATATAAGTATTTTGAAAATAAAGTGGACAATAATTCTCATTGCTATTAACATTTGTCTGAGCCATATATACAGAAACTGAAAATCCATGATGATGCTTCTTCTCATAAAATAAAATGGAAAGCATTTTAAAGCCTTCTTTCAATATTGATGAATCCGATGAATCAATCATTCATCAGGTTATTAACGGTGATATTAATGTTTTTGAAAACCTTCTTCTCAAATACAAATCACATGTTTTTAAGGTTGTTTATAAACGTGTACCCAAAAATGAAGTAGAAGAAATAGCCCATGAAGTGTTTATAAAAGCATATCTTGCGCTGCCAAACTTTAAATTTAAAAGTTCCTTCAAGTCTTGGCTTTCCGGAATTGCAATCAGAACCAGCTATGACTTCTGGAGAAACCATTATAAATCAAAAGAGTTCTCAATGAGTTCGCTTTCTGAAAAACATCAGACATGGCTTGAAAATGTTATAACAGACCAGTCAATGCAATTATATAATGATCAATCAACAGAAGATGAGGCCAGGGAGGTCCTGAACTGGGCACTAAATAAATTAAAACCCGAAGAAAGGATGATGCTGGATCTGGTTTATTTCGAAGGATTATCAGGAAAAGAAATAGCCGGAATGCTTGACTGCAGCCTGGCAAATATAAAAATAAAACTATTCAGGACTCGAAACAAACTCAGGCGGATTATTGAGAAACAATTAAAAAGAGAAGCGTAATACAGAAGCTTACGTAGATTATATATCGATTATAATATTTATATTATTATTTTTTTTAGGGCGCAGAAATTCATACATTACCTATTGGATGTAATGCTCTTATGTTCTTTTAATTTTTTTATGACTCCTGTAAACTATCACAGGTTGTTGTTTTATGGCTTTACAAATTTTTATTAATACAACTTAAGTTCAGCATATAATGTTCCGATGAGATCTGTTTCATTTGATTGTTGAGATTATGCTCATTTAAATCTGTTAATTTATATATTTTTTATATATATATAAAAAGTTTATCGTTAAAAAATTAAATTTTGCTTTTCCGGGAAGCTCTTAAGACTAAGCCTCTTAAACGTTTTAGATAAGCAATATTTGTGCCATTACTTACTTACATTATTAGAGACCTGAAAATAAAGGATGCATGAAATTATCATTTTATTTATGGAAATTTTTACAGGAAATTGTTTCCATCTTATCGGAAAAAAAGGAAAATATTTCCACATAAATACCAAATTGTTTCCATGCTGGAGGTTAATATGTATTTAACTGATAAACTACTAAGTGTTTTAAAATCTGCACATAGTAAAAATGTTGAAATTGAACTCCATAGCCACAATGAAACCGTATGGTGCAATAAGGTTATGGCTCACATCAATGAAATTGGTCCCCTAAATACTGATAACCAGTTTATTGATAGTATGTTCTGGAAATTTGTGCCGGCTGTATGTATATTGATAGCCCTGCTTGCAACATTGATAATCAGGTCCAATATTGGATTTAACCATATGATTGCAGAAGTTTTTTTTAACCAGTCTCTCTCGGTGTCATTTTTCGAACCCTTTAAGATGATTTGAGGTGGCTAAATGAACAAGACTAAGTTTTGGATATATATTGTTCTGACCTTTATCCTTGGCGTCGCTGCGGGCGTTGTGGGTAACGGGATGCTCTACAAACAAAGGCTCCATCGCTTTGCCGTCGGTCCACCACCGCCAGTCATTTTTCTAAATAGAATGACCCATCAACTGGATTTAACTCCAGAACAGCATGAAAGGAT
This sequence comes from Desulfobacterales bacterium, assembly GCA_021737275.1. Taxonomy (GTDB): domain Bacteria; phylum Desulfobacterota; class Desulfobacteria; order Desulfobacterales; family JAIPEE01; genus JAIPEE01. Next base: position 49,143 of record JAIPEE010000023.1, on the reverse strand, counting down.
TGGAGATATCATCAATAGCTCACATGAGCAGTTTTCTAAACTTGCCGCTAATTTTCATCCGAACGTCGAAGAGATGATGACCTCTTCGTTTAGCGCTATCAGGGATGAACTTACTGATTCCCAACAAGACGAATTTGATACGATGGTAAAACAACTAAAAACACGTATGGACAGATTCAAACCCGACAAACCAAGACCTGATCATAAAATGGCTTTTCCCGGTGACCGCTTGCCGCCACACGAGCACCTTTTGGGCCGAATGAAAGATGAGTTACAATTGACACCGGAACAGGAATATCAAATCCGACCCTTGATTGAAGATTTTTTCGAAACACGTCATCAGTTGTTTGAAATGGATAAAACAAGAAAAAAAATGACTGAGGATAAAATATCTTTTGAAGTTAAATTGAGTAGCATACTAACTGACAAACAACTAGAAACCTTTAAAAATAATATTCATATGAATCCTCAACACTTTAAGTAATCATGTGCCCATAATAACAGTGAAACCACTCACACCATAGAGACAGGCTTGAAACCTGTCTCTACAATTCAGAGCTATTTTAAACAGGTTATTAAAATACCTATATTACACCATCACCCTTCAATTGTTCAATTATTTCATCGTCATACCCAAGCAAATCCTTAAGAACTGTTTCCGAACTATCACCCAGCAATGGGGGTGCGGAATCCTGCTTCAAGGGTGTACGGCTGTATTTAATCGGATTGGCCACCAGTTTAAGGTCTTTCTTGTGTGGATGCGGCACGTTCAATATCATATCCCTTGACTGCAGATGTTCATCGTCAAAAACTTTGTCAAGTGTATTGATGGGCCCGCAGGGAACCCCCCTTTTCTCCAGCTCGCCCAGCCAATAGTTACTGGTCTGTTCACGCATTATATCAGCTATAATACCACAAATTTCATTCCGGTTTTCTACCCTTGCTTTATTTGTTTTATAAGATGGGTTTTCTACCAGTTCAGGCCTTCTAGCCAGATCACAGAAATTTACAAATTGTGAATCATTGCCCACAGCCAGAATGACATAACCATCAGCGGTTGCAAACGCCTGGTACGGTACAATATTGGGATGAGCATTCCCCAGTCTGCCCGGAATTTTATTTCCCACCAGATAATTACTGGCCTGATTGGCCAGTACAGCCGCCTGCACATCGAAAAGCGCCAGATCAATATGCTGACCGAGACCTGAGCGTTGACGCTCAATTAGCGCACCCTGTACGGCAATAACGGCATAAAGCCCGGTAAATACATCCGTAACGGCAACACCGACCTTTACCGGTCCGCCTCCTGGAACTTCATCCGGCTCTCCGGTAATACTCATTAATCCGCCCATTCCCTGAATCATAAAGTCATAACCGGCACGCTTTTTATAGGGGCCTGTATGGCCGAAACCGGTAATGGAACAATATATCAGGCCGGGATTAACCGCTTTCATACTATCATAATCAAGACCGTATTTTTTTAGGCCACCGCATTTATAATTTTCTAACAGGATATCCGATTTCGCAGCCAGTTCATAAATAATCTTCCGGCCTTTTTCAGAAGTGATATCTACCGTTACTGATTGTTTGCCCCGGTTGGCCGAGAGATAGTATGCGGACTCCCTGGTCTCATTTCCATCATCATCCTGCATATAAGGAGGGCCCCAGCGGCGAGTATCATCACCCACTTTCGGTCGCTCAATTTTGATAACTTCTGCACCGAGGTCCGCCAGTATCTGGCCGGCCCATGGGCCTGCAAGTATGCGGCTCATATCAAGAACTCTGATTCCACTTAAAGGTTCAACCATGCTTTTCCTCTGCTTCTTTCCAGTCGTAAAACGCAGACTATGTTCCAAAATCAATTCATCTTTTTTCTAACAGCTTAGTTTTATATTATTCAAAACATAGATCAACTTAAAAAAACACCGGTAACAGCAGACATAATATTACCGGAGAAATATTTTCAACTATCTGGGGTTGTTAGGAATTCCGTATCATATGGAGAAACATAAATTAATTTAGTCAATACATAAGATCAACATAATAATCTTATTGTAGGCTTCACCGCATCAAAAAAAACACTACCCATAGATTATAACCAAAAAAGCAAAAAAAGATATCCCTCCCAACAGTTACAGATGTAAGATATACTAAGCTGAATTAAATATTAATTTAATTCCTACTCTACATAAATTGGTTTATCTTAATTTACAGATATGGGGTTCCAGGCCAGTTCCATCTTACGGCGAGAAACAAAGCGCCGGAACCGGTATTTCTGATATCCGAGAATAAGCGCCACTTCCACCCTGCGATCATCAGGAAGGCTTATTTTAGTGGCAAAAGATTCATTTGCAGTCAGGACTTCCATAAGATAACCCATCAGGCATGTGCCAAGCCCCATTGTTTCAGCGACCAGCATCAGATTATAAGCTGCATATGTGGCATCATCACGACCAAATGCATTATCTTTAGGGCCGTGTGCCAGCAGTAATACAGGGGCGTTATAAAAGATAGGATCCCGCCCCCCTGCATCAAATTGTTTTAGAACCTCCTCGAACTCGTTAAAATCTGATTCTCTTACATCGGGGGCATTTCCTTTCTTATATCTTTTATGCTTGTCCCTGAGCACTTCTATAACGCCCTCTCTCAAAGTCGATATCTGCTCCGGTTCATCAATTGCAATCCAGTTTATGGGCTGCAAATTACCACCGCTGGGTACCCAGCGGGAGATATCGACAAGGCTGCTAACCGTCTCAAAGGATACGGATTTATTACGAAAAATACGTGCTGATCTCCGATTGCGAAATGCTGTTACCAGACCTTCGGCACTTGGCAAAGTACCTTGATCCAAAACCGGACAAGAGGATAACGGGAATTCGCTATGTATAATGGCATCTGTAGGGCAGATCGCAATACAGTGTCCGCAACACCAGCACCCATCAGAACTTAATACTTTAATTTTCTGATTGACCTGTTCAAAAACCGGGTTTACAAATGAAGCATTACTGCAGAGCGCCACACATGCCCCACATTGATTGCATTTATCCTGATCAATGGATATTTTTATCATAAACACCTCCTAAAAATTTATGAGAAATCTTACTTTAACTTTCCCATTTTACTCTCAACCGCTTCAATTATTTTACCACTCCGAACAAGAGAAACCATGTCATTGATATCCGGCGCCATAAACCGGTCCCTGTCCAGATGACTGATGTTGTCTCGAATAATACGGTAGGCTTCCTGTGTTCCATCGCCCATTTTATAAGGTTTTTCTTCACTTATTAAATCCATTGCCTGGGCGGCGCATAACAATTCGATGGCAAGGACATGCTCAACATTGTTCAGAATTTCCCTGCATTTTCTGACAGCAATCGTACCCATGCTTACGTGATCTTCCTTATTGGCTGATGTCGGAATAGAATCAACACTGGCAGGATGCGCCAGGACTTTATTTTCTGATACCAGTGCCGCCGCAGTATACTGTGCAATCATAAAACCTGAGTTCAGACCTGAGTTTCTCACCAGGAAAGCCGGCAATTCACTTAACTGGGGATTTACAAGTCGTTCCACCCTGCGTTCTGAAACACTGCCATATTCAGCAATACCAATTGCCAGATAATCTGCCGTTAAAGCAATGGGTTGGCCATGAAAATTACCGCCGAGACAAAAAGTTTCATCTTCAGGAAAAATCAGTGGATTGGTTGTTGTGGAATTAATTTCCATATCAATTGTTTTTTTAAAATGAGAAATGGCGTCCTTGCTTGCACCATGGATTTGAGGTGCGCATCTTAATGTATAAGCATCCTGAACGCGTCCACAATCCTTATGGGATGTGATGAGTTCACTGTTTTCAGTCATCCGGTGCATGTTTTCTGCAGATGCGATCTGGCCTGGATGAGGGCGGACCTGATGAATTTTTGAATCAAATTCCGTATCACTGCCCATTAATACTTCAAGGCTCATTGCGCATGTTATATCTGCAATTTTGGAAAGACGGTGTGCATCATGTACCAACAGAGATCCAATAGCCGCCATTACCTGTGTACCATTGATTAATGCAATACCCTCCCCTGCTTCCAGTGCAAGCGGTTTAAGATCAATCTTTTCAAGCGCTTTACTGCCGGGCATTCTTTCACCTTTATAAAAAGCTTCACCTTTACCAATCATAACCAACCCGAGATGGGCTGTCGGCGCCAGATCACCACTTGCACCAACAGAACCTTTTTCAGGAATAACAGGAGTCACACCTTCATTTAAAAATGAAATCAGATATCGAACAGTTTCAATTCTACAGCTTGAATGGCCCATGGAAAGATCGTGTGCACGGATTGCCATTATTGCACGAACAATTTCTTCAGGTAACGGATTACCAACGCCTGCTGCATGGCTCATCAAAATATTCTCTTGAAGTTTTCGGGTCTCTTCGGGAGATATGGTTACATTACACATTCCGCCAAAACCGGTTGTCACACCGTATATAACTTTTTTTTCTTTAACCCATTTATCAATCAGCTTTCGAGCCCGCATTATCCGCGCTTCACCTTCTGAAGAGATATCAACTGGTGCATAGTTCCGGCTGACGGATACAATATCTTCAATTGATATTGGCTTTTTGTCTAAATATATTTTTTTCATGGTTCACCTGAGCTTATTAATAATTTTAGTTCTACTGACAAAATAAATTTGTGCTAATACATTTTTTAAAATGTCTCCATAATTTTAGAATTCATCTCCTGAACCTTTTCTTTAATTCGGGCTATTATTTCCTGTGATGAGCTCATACAATCATCAACGAACTTCTCATCTTTAATCGTCTGCAAATTTATCCTGACATTATATAAAGCTGAATATGCGCAGGTATTGATCAACTGCAAGGCTGTTCCAACATCGCTAAGACAGTTCGGATTTCCTTTTTCAATACCCAGGCATATTTCAGCAATTAATTCATCAGCAGATCTCAGTGTTTCCATAGGAACAGAAACCGCATTATGAAAGGCCATCTGGATGGTTTTGCCTCTTTTAGATTTTTGCTCCTCAGTATCTTTAGGCATTCGGAAAGATTCCATAACCTGATCAAATGCAGCTGCATCTGAATCGGCAAGCGATAAAAAGCGCGTCTTCAGGATTTCAGCTTTACCGGTTGACGCTTTAAATTTGTTTATGGCAGACTCATCACTCATTTTCTTAATCGAGATTCTGAACACCATTGCCGTTAATGCCGCACTTAAAGAACCTGCAATAGCAGCAACACTACCGCCGCCAGGTGTTGGTGATTCACTATCTACTTCCTGAATAAATTTTTCTATGGTCAGGTTTTTAAATTCCATATTATTTCTCCTTTTTTATAAATAGCTGTTACCGGTGAAACACCCGCATGATAGGCGAGTACAGCAGGCGATTCACCTTGTAACAATAAGAAGTCCGCCTGTTTCCCGATATCCAGACTGCCGGCCTTATCTGCCATATTTATCGCATAAGCCGCGTTAAGCGTTGCGGCAGTCAACGCCTCTTCAGGCATTAATCTCATATTCATTACAGCAAGCCCGAACACAAATGGCATGGACTCCGTATAACTGGATCCTGGATTACAGTCTGTTGCAAGAGCTATCGGCAATCCGGCAATCACCATTTCTCTTGCCCGGGCGTAGGTCTTTTTAAGGCTGTAACATGTTGCCGGCAATAGTGTGGCGATTACACCCGCATCTACCATTGCCTTTATACTTTCATCATTTGAGGTCAGTAAATGATCCGCTGAAGTTGCTTTAAGTTCTGCAGCAAGTGCCCCGCCACCCAGATCATAAACTTCGTCCGCATGCATTTTAAGCTTCATACCTGAATCTTTTGCTGCTTTAAGAATTCTACGGCTTTGTTCCACAGAAAAAACACCTTTTTCACAAAATACATCACAAAATTTTGCAATACCCTGTTCTGCAACCGCAGGTATCATCTCCTCAACGATCATGGTAACAAACCGCTCTGGATCAACATTAAACGCACTGTCAATTGCATGCGCACCTAAAAAGGTGGCTACAATATCAACAGGGATATTTTTGTTAACCTTATCGATAACGCGTAGCATTTTTAATTCTGTTTCAGTATTCAGACCATAGCCGCTTTTAATTTCAAGCGTTGTGGTACCAAATCGCATAGCCGACATAACGTTATTTAAAGTAATCTCATACAATTCATCTTCAGAAATTTTTCGAACGGCGTTTACGGATGACAGAATACCACCGCCCTGTTTAAGAATTTCAAGATACGGTGTCCCTCGAAGACGCTGCACAAACTCTTTTTCCCTGGTTTTTGCAAAACACATGTGGGTGTGAGGATCAACAAAACCCGGTATCAGGCAGTGGCCTTCACAATCGATCTCAATATCAACCTGTTTAAAGTCTGCACTTTTTAAAAGATCCCGTTCATCGCCAATATGTTTGATGATGCCATCACGGCATAACAATATACCTTGCTCATAAATACTGATATCCCCCTGTGATATACCGCTTAAGGGACTTCCATTATCATGCGGTGTATGGATGCGTGCATTCCGGAATAGTTTTGTGCTCATTTAACATCATCTCCCATAATATCAAGCAGACAGTTTTCAATAACCTGATTATTGTTAAACCCTGCAATCTGAAGATAGTACTCGGCACAGGCCATTAAAGCAGCCTGAGGAATCATTCCGTAAACTTCAGCCTCACCAACTTCTACACCCCAACGCTTTGCTTCAATCTTAATAAGTTCCTGAACTCTGTAAATGGGGTTCTTCTCAAAGTCAGTAATATTCATGCTGACCTGAACCATTCCGCGATCCTCCAGGGAAAGACCAATCCCTTTGACATGAGTAAACCCGCCGGAAGAAGAGCGAATCGTATCTGCAATTTTTTTGGCAATCTCAACATCTGATGTTTTCAGGTTAACATTATAGGCAACCAGAAGCTTCCTGGCACCAATAGCTGTTGCACCCGCGGTGTGATGCATGCTTGCCTCTCCAATATCCGGCTTGCGTTCTGTTTTTTGTATCTCACTTTTAAGTGTTTCATATTGTCCTTTACGAACAATTTCCAATCGTTTCCGTTCAGGAGTACGCGCCGCATCTTCATAAAAGAATACAGGAATACCGGTTTCTTTATTAAAGCGATCGCCAAACTGATGTGCAATATTAATGCATTCATTAATGGTAATGTTTTTAATGGGCGAAAATGGAATCACATCTATAGCGCCTATTCTCGGATGTCCGCCGGTATGGCTTTTCATATCAATATTAGCTATTGCGATTTTCGACGATTCAATAAGAGCGTCCTGTATGGGTGCAGGCTCGCCGACAAGACTTACCACCAGTCGGTTATGATCAGGATCTGCCCTGTAATCCAGAAGATAGCATTTTTCATAAGTCCGAAACGGTTCAACAATTTTTTCAATTACATCTTTTCTGCACCCTTCACTAAAGTTTGGTACGCATTCAATTAGCATCCCGGCCATGATATAAATCCTTTCTGAATTTATTGTTTTTGTTCTAATTTTTCCTGGACCAGTTTTTTAATTTTATTTTCATCGGTAAGATACGGCAGCGTAATCTGGTTAGAATGCTCCTGGTCCAGATTATATTCCATCGCCACAGAAATTGCATTGGAATTCCTCGCCCAGTTTCGCCTTGCCACACCACCCATCACATCCCAGGTTATGGCTGAACGGATAACGTCATCAAGATGGTCACTCCCATCCAGCACCAATCCGAATCCGCCGTTGATCGCTTTTCCAATACCTGTTCCACCACCATTATGTAATGCTACCAGCGACATACCTCTCGCTGCATTCCCTGCAAAACAATGTGTCGCCATATCGGCCATCACATTACTTCCATCCGTAATATTGGCTGTCTCACGAAAAGGAGAATCCGTTCCGCCCGGGTCATGATGATCCCGTCCGATTATAACGGGTCCTATTTCTCCCTTGCGGACCATTTCATTAAATTTAAGCGCAGCATTCATACGTCCTTTTGCATCAAGATATAAAATTCTAGCCTGTGTTCCCACAACAAGTCTGTTTTTCTCTGCATCCTGAATCCAGACATAATTATCTCTATCTTGCGGCCTTCTTTCAGGGTCAATGACGGACATCGCAGCCTGATCCGTTTTTACAAGATCCTGGTGATCGCCGCTTAAACAAACCCATCGATACGGGCCATACCCATAGTCAAATATAGGACCCATAATATCTTCAAAATAGGATGGGAAAATAAAACCGTCTTTTTCATCAACACCGTTTTTGGATATTTCACTTACACCTGCATCAAAGACTGCTTTCAAAAAAGCATTACCATAGTCAAAAAAGTAAGTTCCTCTCTCAACAAGTCTTTTGATTAATGAAAAGTGGTGCTTCAAGCTTTTGTCAATGAGGCTGATAAATTCGTCACGCTTACCGGAAAGCATCTCTGTTCTTTGTTCAAAAGAGAGCCCCTGCGGACAGTAACCACCATCATAAGCGACATGACATGAGGTCTGATCGGAAAGGAGATCAATCCTGATATTATTTTGGACAACATATTCAAGCAGATCCACAATATTACCATGATAAGCAATTGATAGCGGCTCATTTTTTTTGACAGCAGTTTGGGAAAGTTTAAAGACTTCATCCAGATCGGAAGAAACACATTTTACCCATCCCTGCTCATGACGAATCTGAATCCGTGAAGAATCAACTTCCGCAATAATGCTGACCGCCCCGGCAATTTCAGCAGCTTTGGGTTGTGCACCGCTCATACCGCCCAGACCGGAAGACACAAACAACAACCCGCCGAGATTACCTTTACTTCCGATGCCGCATTGCTGTCTTGCAGCGTTGATCAAGGTATTAAAAGTGCCATGGACAATACCCTGAGGACCAATATACATCCACCCGCCGGCCGTCATCTGGCCGTAATTGGCAACCCCCATCTGAGCGGCAATTTCCCAGTCAGCCGGATTATCAAACATACCGACCATCAGCCCATTGGTAATAATAACGCGCGGGCTCTGAATATCGGACTGGAACAGTCCCAGGGGATGGCCGGATGCAATAACCAGGGTCTGATCATTTTTAAGTGCCCCAAGGTATTTTTTTATCAACCGGTACTGCATCCAGTTCTGGCAGACGCTTCCGGTTTCCCCATAAGTCACCAGTTCATATGGATAAAGTGCAATGTCAAAATCCAGATTATTGTCAATCATCACCTGAAAGGCTTTTCCTTCAAGACAATTACCTTTATATGCATGTACCGTCCTTGCTTTAATCGCTCCGGCGGGCCGGTAACGATACCCATAAATCCGACCATATTTCAAAAGTTCTTCCAGAAATTCCGTAGCCACTATTTCATGATGAATTTCGGGAATATACCGTAATGCATTTTTAAGTGCCGTTTCAGTCTGATTTTTGGATAACCGGAAACCCCTGTCCGGTGCACGTCTGATTCCTTCGATAAATTCCGGCATTTCCGGAAGCGTATCATCAAGTTTAATTGTCATGGAATTATGAATCCTACCATTACTGAACATATATTACCCCCTGTCTTCATATGCTAAGCATAATATCATTTCATTATGTTGTATATACAACTAATGTTTCTCAGTAATTTATTTGCCTGTTAGTGTCAAGAATTATATGATTCATTTATCTAAAATAATTGATCTATAACGAGATATTTACATTGATTTTATTAATATTTTATTATAATTGAGCAAAGAGTTTAATTCTATTTTAGAATAATAAAAATAGGCGATGCTTCAATTTGTTTTATACAAGTATATACAACTTTAAAAATACCATGAAAAAAAGAGTTTCAATATCATCCCAGATTAAAGAGCATCTCATCCAGGGTATCCGGTCACATCTTTTTACCAATGGGCTGCCTTCTGAAAATCAGATTGCAAAACAATTTAATGTAAGCCGTATGACTGCACGCAAAGCGTTTTCAGAACTGGTATATGATGGCTGGGTTGAACGAATCCAGGGGAAAGGAACTTTTGTTAAAACTCGTGAGCTTTCCCAGGGATATTTCAAAATTCAACCTTCGTGGAAACAGGCAAAAGATCTTAATGTAATTTACACAACAAACGTTTTAGAACTTAAGACCATTTCAAATCCACCCGGAAGGATTACAGACAAACTGAACTACAATCAGCAAATTATTCTTGTTCGTCGGTTACATTTTTTTGATCAAATCCCCGTTCGATATGAGATCAGATATTTAAGGGGGGATTTATGTGGCGGCATCCTGTGGGAAAACCTGGAAAACAATTCAATTCATGAACTGCTTACTCAAAAGTATAATTTACCTCTCTCAAGAGTTTGGCAACGCATGACAGCAGAAACAATGCCAAAAAAAATTGCAGCACTCTTTAATGAAGCCGCTGGTCACCCTGTATTTTATGTTGAACGATTAACATATACAAATAAAAACCCGGTTACATATGTTCAATATTATATTCGAGGTGATCTTGCCTTTGAAGATACATTTTCACCTGATGACGAGAACAGCCCCAATCTGTTAAATCTTACTTATTAACGTCAAGAATTTCTGCCATCGTTGTCGTTATCCGGCATCTGACATCATGTGTATGAATACTTTCGAAACTATGAGATGCAATAACAACGGATGTATCAGGAGGAAGGAATGAGCCGAAACGATTTCCCACTTCCCTGGCTGTCTCCCTGGTAGTATCTTCAGCAAATTGTGGTGCACGGTGAGCAGTCATCACAATTTCTGCTTCATCAGGTCTTTTAAGTAAATCATATGTTATATGAAGTGATGCTTTCAGACACATAACCAGCTCTACGTAGGCCGGCACAGCACCGTTTCTTTCTATGGTCAACCAGGTTACAGACCGCTGGCTGTGAGTCGGCATGGGCATGCCGTTACTTTTTTGAGAAAGTATTTCATTATACGCCTGGGTACAGGGACAGGCTGTAATATGGTTAACGCCGACGCCGATACGGACCCGGCAATCTTTGGGGGTCGCTTCGGCAAAGCCTGTAACTTCAAATGAGTCAATAGACTTTTTTCCTGTAGCCGGTGTCTGCTGAACCATCGGTATTTTACCGGAGGCAGAAACCCGGCAGAGGTTGCCGTTCTGTCCCTTTAACACTTCAGTTGCCAGAACCTGCACATAGCATCCGATATCACGAAACTCATGACTATGCATCTCACTAATACAGTTTTCAATCCGGGACATATGTATACCGCGTGCGCTGGAGGGTAAATTAACGCTTATCTCTGCATCAAACGGAATGCGCCCTTCAGGCAGCCGGACCCATATTGTTTTACTGCTGATACCGACATCGTCAATCCTTATTGGAAAAGATGGCACCTGTTCGGGAATATCATCGCATATTTCCATAACCCGGCGGTGTTCCGAACTGGAGATATTTTTCTTCAGATCAGCCCCTGACGATTTAACGCCATGTAAAACTCCTGAAAAGTCTGCCATTTTGCCCCCTCTTTTTTGACCACGATTCCGGCCGCCTCTATAAAGTTTAAAGCATCCCCGGTTGTCCTTGAAAAAGACATTAAAACATTTTTAATATTTTCAAGAAGGTTAAGAATCTTTTCATGTATCTCTTTTTTACAGCAAATGCTGCCGCTGTGAAGGATCCGTTTTGTTATTATTTTTGGAGAAAAACCAAATGGATATTTTTCAGCAAGCCGGATGAACAGATCCCAGTCCTCACCCATTTCATACTTTCGAAACCCGCCGACATTATCAAACGCCTTTCTGGTAATAGCTGCTGATGACGGAACCAGGAAGCACCACTTACATATATTTTCAAAACAATCCCCTGAAGTGCCCGCCCCATTTTCAGGAATCATAAATGATGTATTGTTAAAACGATCTGCTGTTTCTGTAATACCGTATGCAACATTTCTCCCGCCGCCAACAATGTTTGAAAGCGTTTCAACATGATCCGGTAACCAGATATCATCCGAATCAAGAAACATGATGATGTTACCGCTGGAAACTTTGAAGCCGGCATTCCTGGCATACCCCGGCCCGACACCTTCTGTTTTGAGCAATGTCACAGAAGGATATTTTTCACAAATCATTTCAAACGTACCATCATCAGAGGCATCATCGACTACAATTATCTCCTCCGGCCGTAAAGTCTGACCCAATACGCTTTCAATGGCCCCGGGCAGCATCGTCATCCTGTTGTATGTGGGTATAATGCAGCTGACCATTACTTCTCCCGACTTATTTTTCTGCAAGCTCACCTTTTACTCTGCCGGCAGGGAAACATGCGGTTGCGCCCCTGATGTCCCCCTCCAGTTTGCTTTCCACATACTGATTTAAAACCGGAAGCATATCATCAAGGTACTGAGCCACATCTTCTTCAGCTGCCGTTGTATAGGTCTGCCCAAAAAGGCATTTCCGTTCTCCACCGCCTGAAGAGGGCAGGCCGAAATCTTCCAGTACATGCCGTGTTACCATCTCATCACTGAAATCTTCATACACCGGAAAGTGGGTGGCAATACCAAAGTTTCCGGAAAACTCAATTATTCGGGACATAAAGGCATCGGTCTGTTCAGGATAATATGACTGCTTAACAGTGTATCCGGCAACAAGATCACAGACCAGATATTTTACACAATAGATGACGGCCCGTACATGCATGGCCAGTTTACAGGCCACACATACCATGTTTTTTCCGTTATATTTAGGCATGAGCGTTTCATAATGATCAAGCCATAGCCCCTGGAATAGCCGCCCTGTATCAAGTTCGGTATACTCGGTTTCTGGAACCGGTTCTGAATCGGGTGCCTGCTTAGCCAGTATTTTCCGTGCGGTTTTAAATCTTTCAACCGGGAAATGGTCAAACCGGGACATGCCGTTCAGCATGCAAAGGAGATGTATCTTGCCGGCCGGTACCATATCTCTATGCTTTCCGGCCATATATAATGCATAAAGAGCAAGAGAGTCGGTTCCGCCTGAAAAAAGAATCGCCACTTCATGTTTAGAGGTCATGCTAATCCTTTCTTACAGAATACCTTAAAAAAACTTCACCGGATTTATTTTGAATACATGAAACAAAATCAAGCTTTATTTGCGGCAATTCCGGCATTTTGTTTCGTTCCAGAAGATTAATATTGTCCTTACCGCCATTCACCGACGGTGAAACGGTAACCAGCATTTCATCAACAACGCCCTGCGCAAGGCATGAATAGTTGAGTCCACCACCGCCCTCAATTAAAACAGATGATGCACCACGATTTTCAAGATCCTTCAGTACGGATTGAATACAAAGGCCATATTGGTTTGCAGGCAAACCAACGATTTCCGCCTTTTCATCAAAAGTCGTTTCAAGAGATGCTGACATTTTGCCGGCCGTATATATGATTGGAACAGGGCCATTTTCAAATAAACGTTTATCCGATAAAGGAATATTACCGGTTAAGCTGATAATTGCACGGATTCTGTTTTCAAGTATACACCCGTTGGGACCTAACATTTGAGGATCATCTTTTCTCAATGTACCGGCACCAAGAATACCGGCATCCGTCTCAAGGCGCATCTCCTCAAGAAACCTGCGATCTTCTTTACTGCCTATCGGCCCGGGCGTTATTTTGCCATCCAGAGAACACGCTGCAATTATAGCAACTTTCATGGTATGACCCTTAATGTGCTTATATTTAAAATCATTTATTACCGGTTAATCTTGAACGGGAATCCGGAAAAAATGTAAGGTAATTATAAGTTTTTATCAAATACGATTGAAATGATCAAGTCGGAGATGTTTAAAGAAGCAACTATCGTTTAAGGTGAACCCCGCTTAAGCGGGGTTCACCTTATCTACCCTATTTAATTTATTTTTCTACCAGCTCAGCCATCTTATCTGCAATAGCAGCAAAGCTTTTAGTGACAAGTGAATCTTTAAATTTTTCCTGATAAGATTCACCGGCATCACCGCACATAACAACATTTCCGTCAAATGGGATTCTGCCGAGAAAATTGATATCGGCATCCGCTGCTGTCTTTTCACCACCGCCGGAACCGAAAAGATCCAGTGTCTCGCCGCAGTGCGGACAAGCATAGCCGCTCATATTTTCAATAAGGCCAAATATACCCATTTTAACTGTTTTACAAAAATTTATGGATTTTCTCACATCAGCCAGAGAAACTTCCTGAGGTGTAGTGACAATAATTGCTTTTGCATCAGAAATCGTCTGGGCCACCGTAAGAGGCTCATCTCCGGTGCCCGGAGGTGAGTCAATCAAAAGAAAATCCAGATCGCCCCACTCAACATCTCCAATAAACTGACGAATTGCAGAATATTTAAGCGGGCCGCGCCAGATGATCGCATCATCTTTATCAGCAGTTAGCGCTTCAATTGAAACAACCTTGAGATTTTCGGAATAATCAAGCGGACTCAGTTTATTGTTACTACTCAGCCCCAGCATTCCCTTCAGCCCCAGCATTCTCGGTATATCCGGACCGTGAAGGTCAACATCAATAATTCCAACCTTATACCCCTTATTGGCGAGTGCTATGGACAGATTAACGGAAACACTTGATTTACCGACACCACCCTTTCCGCTCATGATAACAAATTTGTTTTTTATACTACCAAGTGACTTTTTGATTGATGCATCCGGATCTTTAATTCCATCCTGAATTCCTACAGTACCAGCCGCTTGTCCACCACAATTTCCCATTATTATTCTCCTTTTATTCAAACAAAATCATTTACACGGGAAAAATAGATATCCCACCGTGTGTTGTCAAGGAATTAAAACTTTTAATGATAATTATTACCCATATGGTTTCAACGTTTAATAATCCGGTTTATTGAATTACATCATAAAAGGCTATAACGGCAGATACCGAACGGATTGTCATTTCCGTTCGGTATCATGTCTCTTCCAACGTCTGTTCTCAATTAAATCAACTTGAATTTAATACAATAATTCAAATCAAAAACATACAGTTTAAATTATTTATTTTTCTTCACTAACGGGACCGGAAATAACATTCTTATCCCTGCTGCCCCCAAAAAGCCCCATCCATTGCTTTGTTGACATGAGGTTTCCATCCACATCAACCAGCGGCCTGGGTGGGTCAATTTTCTGGGTTGTCAGTGAAACAACGATCATGCAGATAAGCGAAACAGCCACCGCCCAGATAGATGCGATGTACAAGGCATCCCACATGGCCCATTCAAAATAGACAACACCTTCTTCAAGGATGCCTGTTTCCATCTCCATGGTATATGGCAGATAGATGAAATAGCAGACAACCCAGGTTATAACACCGCCAAACAGTGAAGCGAGTGCGCCATAATTATTTGCCTTTTTAAAGAAATAGGCACAGATAAACGGAACGGACAGACCAACCAGAACAACCGTCCCAACAATGACCATCAGGTTATAAATAACCTGGAAATACAGGGCAATGATCAGGGCAACCGTACCGACAATCGGTACAAGCCTTTTTATCATTCGAAGCGTATCTTTTTCCGTTGCATTCTTCTTAAAGTATTTATAACCATTATACCCCAACAGGGATGAGGATGATAAAATAGTACTGTCCGAAGAGCTCATGATGGCTGCAACCAGTGCGACAACAAAAATAACCGCAAAAACCGGATGCAGATACTCGGTCGCCATTAACAGCAGGATTTTATTCATGGCATCTTCAACGCCCAGATCAGGATTGAGCTGGAAATATATCATACCCAGTAAGACGGGAATCATACCCACCGTAATATATAAAAGGCCGCTGCAGTATCCGGACATGGCTGCTGTTTTTTCATCTTTTGCTGAAAACACCCGCTGCATAAGACTCTGAAAAGGAAATGATCCAACGGCGATGGACAACCATGCGGCCAGCCAGTAGAACCATCCTTGATGGCCCGTATAATAAAAGAACCCGGCATTCCCGAAATCAGGATCTGCAGCCGATTCAGGTGTCGGAATAAATGACCACTGGTTAATACCACACCAGTTAAGGTTGGGATCATTAGTGAAAATACTGTCCAATCCACCAACAAGCGGAACGGCCACAATCAGCATGGCAACCAGACCGACAATCAGGATAATCATCTGGAAAACATCGGTCAGTGTAACGGCCCACATGCCGCCAAGATAAGTATAGATAATAACAATGACACTTGAAATAACGATACCGGTTGTCAGGGGAATTCCGGCAAAGTAGTGCAGAACCGTTCCAAATCCAACCAGCAGTGATGCCAGCCAGCCGATATCACCAATAGCCAGGATTATGGCGGACCAGAGCCCCATTTTTCTACCGAAACGCGTTTCAAAAAGATCTACAGTTGTAATATATTTTCCGCGACGAACCAGCCTTGCGAAAAAGAAACCGAGAAGAACAAGGCAAAGTGCTGCTGCCCACGGGTCAAAGATAACACCCTGGTTTCCGAAAAGATACGCATTTCCTGCCCCACCCATACAGGTACCGGCGCCAAACCATGTTGCAAATAAAGTTCCGGTACAAAAAAAGACGCCTAAGCGCCTTCCTGCTACTACATAATCTTCTGTAGTTTCAATTTTTTTTGATGCATACCACCCGACAAATAGCATGACTGCCATATAGACAACCAATCCCATTAAAACCCAATTTGAAAATTCGTACGTGCCTTCCATTAAAATCCCCCTTTTCTAAATCATAATAACCAATGCGCATTCAGATTGATCGGCGTCTGATGGCTCTCAAAATTTATTCTCTCCATAATACTTTATTTACTAACAACTATTTTCATATGTTACTTATCTCAGTCCCCGGCTTTTCTATTATGGACTAAACGATCGGTCAACACCTATTTAGATCTTTTCGTCATTTAATTCATTTTTAATTCTAATATTAGTATTTTTTAATATAAATTTTATCAATATTCGATTTTCATTTCACATCTTAAAACACGCTATAATTTCAATATAATTCCGAAGAAATACCGGAGTGGTTTTGCGCCCGATTGGGATTTTTAAAATGTAGGGATAATTGGGTAGATAGAAAAAAAATTCTGAATTATTTATCTAAAGTTGACACATAATTTTAAGCAGTGCTATCTTGAATTTACGATTACTTCAAAATATTTTATACAAACGGAAAGGAACAAAATGACAAAGTGCAAAATCGTTGCCGGTATTTGTGGGTTTGTTACCAAGGTTGAGGTAGCCCCATCTGCAGGTGGAAAAGTATCCGTCAAAATCAAAAGCGGCTGCCCTGATGTAACAAAATTATCTGAAGAGCTGTCTGAGATCACACCATATGAAGAGATTTTCAAAAAAATCTGCCAAACGAAAACTTATGAACTGGCAACTAAATACCTTCCCCATTCGGCATGCACAGTTCCATCAGGTATTCTAAAGGCGATAGAGATAGAGGCAGGTCTGGCATTGCCTAAAAATGTAACTATTGAACTCGAAAAAGAATAAAGAATATGAAAACTGCTGAACTCGTTTCCATTCACGGCGGCCATTCCGGTGAGTTTTGCTGTCATGCAACAGACACGCTTGAAGAGGTAATAAAAGAGTATATCCGCAAAGGTTTTGAATGGGTGGGAATTACCGAGCACATGCCCCCTTTAAGTGACAAATGGCTGTTTGATGATGAAGTTGCAGCCAATATGAATGCCAAAAAGGTGGCAACGCGATTTTCAAATTATATTAAAACATGCCGGGCGCTCCAGAAAAAATATGCTGATGACATTACGATATATGTCGCATTTGAGACTGAAGCCTATTCCGGATCAGAAGAATATATCAAAAAATTGATAGCCGAATATCAGCCGGACTATTTTGTAGGATCCGTTCACCATGTAGAAGCGATCTGTTTTGATGAAACACCTGAAAACTATCAACGTATTGTTGAAATAACCGGCAGCCTTGATAACCTTTATACCCTTTTTTTTGATATCCAGTATGAAATGATAAAGGGTCTTGAGCCGCCTGTTATCGGTCATTTTGATAATATCCGGGTTTATGATCCGGATTATCCTGAGCGTATCCTGAAACCTGATATCTGGTCCCGTATTAACCGGAATCTCGAACTGATCAAATCCACGGGTTCAATCATGGATATGAATTTAAGATCATTTTTAAAGGGCGCAAAAGAGCCGTATATTTCAAGGCCGATTCTTCTCAGGGCCAAGGAACTGGGAATAGCAGTTGTGCCGGGTGATGATTCTCACGGAGTAAGTACGGCAGGCCTTAATGTTGATAAAGGCGTGAAGATTTTACAGGACCTCGGCTTTGATACGAATTGGAAAAAACCCTGTTAAATTAATAAAAGAGGTAGGATGGGCATATAGCACCTCCATAAGATTTATTTATTTTCTCTTACAACGGATTTTATACATATCCCCTTGACGTTCTGCTTATAATCACGCATAACCCATCATATTTTAATCAGGATATATAAATTCAAATGGCGCTGGTAACATTAAAAGATATTTCTATCGGGTTTGGCGGAAACCTGCTGCTTGATCATATCAACTTGCAAATGGAGTCTGGGGAACGCGTATGCCTGATCGGCCGAAATGGTGAGGGAAAATCCACTATCATTAAACTGATCCATGGAAATCTTTCGCCCGATAACGGTGAAATTATCAGACAAAAGAATGTCCGTATTGCCATGCTGCCCCAAGGTGTTCCTGCCGGCCTTTCAGGATCAATCTTTGATGTTATCATGAACAAATCGCCGGAGGGTATATCGCCGACACCGCAACCTGCATGTGTTCGCCAGCAGCACCGACAAGCTGAAAAAATTGTTTCCCAGATGAAACTTGATTCGGATATTGATTTTGCAGCACTTTCTGCCGGAATGAAACGACGCGTATTACTTGCCCGAGCCCTGTCTGCTGAGCCTGATTTGCTTCTTCTGGATGAACCCACTAACCATCTTGATATTGATTCAATTAAATGGCTTGAGGATTTTCTGTATAATCTTTCAGCATCTCTGCTGTTTGTCACCCATGACAGAATGTTCCTCCGGAAGCTGGCCACCCGGATACTTGATCTTGACAGGGGATCGCTCACAAACTGGCCATGTGACTATAAAAACTACCTGGCACGAAAACAGGCGGCTCTTGATGCTGAAGCAGGGCAGCAGACTCGTTTTGATAAAAAGCTTGCTGAAGAAGAGATCTGGATCCGCAAAGGAATAAAAGCAAGACGTACACGAAATGAAGGACGTGTCCGCGCACTTGAAAAGATGCGGGAAACCCGCAGAGCCAGGCGGGACCGGACGGGTAATGTCCGCATGGAGATTCAAAGTGAACAGCGTTCAGGCAAGCTGGTTATCGCTGCTGAAAACATCAGTTATAAATATCTCAATAAGGATATCATACAAAATTTTACCACGACCATCATGCGTGGAGATAAAATCGGTATTATGGGTCCTAATGGAGCAGGCAAAACTACGCTGTTGAATGTCCTGCTTGGAAAACTTTCTCCATATTCAGGCACCTTACATCATGGTACACATCTGAACATATCCTATTTTGATCAACTTCGGGCGCAACTTGATGAAAATAAAACGGTTCATGAAAATATCGGTGAAGGAAACGATATGATCATGGCTAATGACAGACAGGTTCATGTTATTACCTATCTTAAAAATTTTCTCTTCTCACCGGACAGAGCACGCTCTCCGGTCCATATCCTTTCAGGCGGTGAAAAAAACCGCCTGCTTTTGGCAAAACTATTTACAAAGCCGTCTAACGTACTTGTTCTTGATGAACCGACCAATGATCTGGACGCAGAGACACTTGAACTGCTTGAAGAACTGCTGCTGGACTATCAGGGCACTCTTTTACTGGTCAGCCACGACAGAGAATTTCTGAATAATGTTGTAACCGGCACATTGGTTTTTGAAAGTAATGCTACGGTAAATGAGTACGTCGGCGGATATGATGACTGGATTCGTCAACGCCGGGATAATGGAGTTCCGGCTGCAACTAACGTTACTCCAAAATCTGATAAAAAACAGCACGCTGTAAAAAAACAGAACAAACTCAGCTATAAGGACAAACTGGAACTTGAAACGTTGCCCGGAATAATTGAAGGCCTTGAATCACAGCAGGATGAAATCCACCAGTCCATGTCCGATCCGGCATTCTATCAAAAAGATGTGAGTGAAATGAACAAAATCAAAAATGATCTTTCAGCGGTGGAAAATAAGCTTGAATCGGCCTATGAACGCTGGGAGGCGATTGAACTGTTGAAGAAATCGTTTGAGAAGTAAAACCATATGGAGGCACCCATGAAAACCCCGATAAAAATTATGATGAACGGCCTGCCCGGCAATGTTGTCAGTATCATAACCGGACATGCACTAAAGGATGACCGTGTTAAGGTTCTACCCTACTCTCTTACCGGCCCGGATATTGAAGAAACAGAAATAACGGTCGAAGATCTTACAATTAATCTTATTCTTCCTGAAAATCGTGATCAGGCTATAAAAAAGATTAAGGGAAAAGAGGGTGATTTTATCTGTGTTGATTATACCCACCCCTCTGCAGTTAACAGTAATGCCGAATTTTACTGTGCCAATAAAATCCCATTTGTCATGGGAACAACCGGCGGTGACAGGGACAAACTGAATCAGAGCGTTTGTGATTCCGATATTCCTGCGGTTATTGCCCCGAATATGGCCAAACAGATTGTGGGCTTTCAGGCTATGATGGCATTTGCTGCTGAAAATTTTCCCGATCTGTTTAAAGGATACTCTCTTGAAATCAAAGAGAGTCACCAGAAAGGCAAAGCAGATACAAGTGGTACCGCCAAAGCGATGGTGGGTTATTTCAATAACCTGGGTATTGAGTTTACCAAGGATGATATCATCATGGAACGAGATCCCGAACACCAGAAAAACAACTGGGATATTCCGGAGGCGTATCTTGGCGGACATGCCTGGCATACCTACACACTTGTTTCACCGGATAAGACTGCAACGTTTTCTTTTACCCACAATATTAATGGTCGTGATATCTATGCTCAGGGAACACTGGATGCCATTGAATATCTTGGTAATAAAATCCAGGCCGGTGAAAAGGGCAAAGTGTTCACGATGATAGATGTCCTGAAAGGGATCTAGTTTTTTCACTGTGTCTCTGCGTCTCGCAGCGAAGCGGACGAGAGATTCTTTTTAAAAAGGAATCTTTATGAAAAAAGTCATTTTTCTGCTAATCCTGTTTTTCAGTCCGGTATCTGTCTCTTTTGCAGATGAAACTTTTCCAACTGAAGGCTGGAAACATCAGCCAAACCCCATTGCCAATCAGGATGCGGTTATTGGTGGTGAAATAACCATCTTTGCAGGACAATACCCCAAAAGTCTGAATTACTACCTGGATCTTAATGTACTCTCTGCGGAAATCTTTGGCGCTATGTTTGAAACATTATTGAAATCAAATCCGATAACGCTGGATTACGAACCGGGCCTTGCAGAGAAATGGACTATTTCCGATGACAAGAAATTATTTACATTTTATATCAATAAAAGTGCCGAATGGAGTGACGGCAAACCGATTACAGCCCATGATGTAAAATGGACATATGATACCATCATAGACCCCAAAAACCTTACAGGCTCTCATAAAGTGGACATGGAACGTTTTGCCCCGCCTGTTGTTATTGATAGTCATACAATTCGTTTTACTGCAAATGATGCGCACTGGAAAAACCTGGGTTCAGTCGGCGGTTTTCAAATTCTTCCCAAACACGTTTTTGAGGGAAAAGATTTTAACAAAATCAATTTTGAGCTGCCGGTTGTTTCCGGTCCATATAAACTGGGAACTCTTAACGAAGGTGTTTTTATTACACTAGAACGCCGCAGCGACTGGTGGGACATTAATGACCCCCGATCCGCCGGACAGGGCAATTTTCAGACCATGCGATTCAGATTCTATGCGGAACGTGAAAATGCCTTTGAAGCTTTTAAAAAAGGTATGGTTGACCTCTATCCCATTTACACATCACGACTCTGGGTAAATGACACAAAAGGAGATCGATTTGATAATAACTGGGTTATAAAACAAAAAGTATTCAATCAAAACCCGGTCGGTTTTCAGGGCTTTGCCATGAATATGAGAAAGCCGCCGTTTGATGATATAAATGTCCGAAAAGCAATGGCGCTGGTTCTTGATCGGGACAAGATGAACAGCACCCTTATGTACAATCAGTACTTTCTTCATAAATCCTATTATGAAGATCTCTATTCAAAAGATATCCCCTGTCCGAACAAGCTTGTAGAATTTAACAAACAAAAAGCACGGAATCTTCTTGCTGAAACCGGATGGAAAGTAAACCCTCAAACAGGTATTCTTGAAAAAAATGGAAGGACACTCTCTTTTAAATTTTTAACACGTGATGCCTCTTCAGAAAAATTTCTCTCTATTTATGCTGAAGATTTGAAGGATGTCGGCATTGAACTTGTAATTGACAAAAAAGACTGGGCTGCATGGGCCAAGGATATGGATGAGTTTAACTACCATATGACATGGGCTGCATGGGGGGCCGGTGTTTTCAAAGACCCTGAAAGTATGTGGTCTTCAAAAGAAGCTGAAAGGCAGAGCGGGAGCAATATTACCGGTTTTAAAAACAAACGGGTAGATGAGCTTATTGAAAAACAGAAAACTATTTTTGATATTCAGCAGCGTAACGATATTGTCAGAGAGATAGATGAAATCGTGTACAATGACTATCCCTATGTGCTTTTATGGAACATTAATTACACACGCCTGCTCTACTGGAATAAGTTCGGCACACCCGATACGGTTCTGGATAAATACGGTGATGAACGTGCTGCATACTGGTACTGGTGGATAGATGAAGATTCAAAGGCAGATCTTGAAGATGCTATTGAAAATGATTTACCGCTGCCGCCTAAACCGGCCTCAGTATATTTTGACAGGGAGTTTCAGCAATAAATATATACAGGGTATCTCTAAAAATTAGAATTTTGGTACGAGTACAAGGCATATTAAAATTTTAACCGGAGGAATATATTATATATTTCGAGAATTCAAATTTTAATATAACGCAGTAATCGGTGCCAAAAGGCAATTTTTAGAGATACCCTACATTGATATGTTATGGTTTAATAAGTAAAAAAACCCCTCCCCATTTCCAGGGAGGAGCTTATCATTTTTACTTAAGCAAAATCAAACCGCTTCAATGATCTCATAAAACTTATCCAACGCCTGCTGGAGATTTTCGGGCTTTGTACCACCGGCCTGGGCCATATCCGGCCGGCCACCACCACCGCCCCCGACAACGGCAGCCATCTCCTTAACGATGTTACCTGCATGAAACTTTTTGCCCAGATCTTTTGTCACAACAACAGTCAGTAAAACCTTACCGCCATTCACACAGGCCAGGGCAACCACGCCGGACTGAATCTTGTCGCGAAACTTATCAGCAAGATCTCTAAGAGCGCCTGGATTATCCAGAACAACCTCTTTGGCCATTACCTTAACATCATTGATAACACGAATATCGTCATCTCCGCTGTCGGCTGAAATTTCAGCAATTTTTGCTTTGAGCTGAGCCACCTCTTTTTCAAGAGACCTCTGGTCAGCTATAATTTTTTCTACACGGATCGTAATTAATTCCGGTTTTTCCTTTATCAACCGCGCCGTGTCACGGACAACTTTTGAAGTGGCCTGTGTCTGTGCAACTGCAGCTGCACCTGTTACAGCTTCAATTCTTCTGATACCGGCGGCAACACCGGTCTCTCCCAGAATTTTCATAAGACCGATATTGCCTGTTTTAACAGTATGCGTTCCACCACAAAGTTCCCGGCTGAAATCAGAAAGCGTAATAACTCGAACCGTATCACCATACTTTTCTTCAAACAGCGCGGTTGCACCGGACTTCATCGCCTCTTCGATATTCATCTCATTAATGTCAACGTCAACATTTTTCCGGATCTTCTCATTAACATAGGATTCAACCTGATCAAGCTGTTCAGGTTCAACCAGTGAAAAATGCGTAAAGTCAAATCTGAGGCGGTCAGGAGAAACAAGCGAACCGGATTGTTTGACATGATCACCTAATACCGTTCTTAACGCCTTGTGAAGGATATGGGTAGCTGTATGATTACAAGCCGTTTGTGAACGTTTTGTTTCATCAACACGCAATGTAACCGTATCACCTTTTTTTACAGATCCGGAGACCACTTCACCTTTATGGATCGTAATACCGGTCGGATCTTTTATGGTATCGGTTACCTTCATTTCAAAACCGGAAGCCGTAATGGTTCCCACATCACCCATCTGTCCGCCGGATTCTCCATAAAAGGGTGTCACATCTGTAACCAGTTCAATGCTGCCCGAAGAAACCTCTTCAACTTCCTTATCACCAGAAACAATAACCAGAACTTTTCCATCTTCCTTTGTATGGGTATAACCGACAAACTCAGGTTTTATACCGTTGTTGGAAAGGTTTTTATAAGCAGCATTCATTGTTGAAAAGGATGTAACAGAGCGGGACAGCTCTCGCTGGTGCGCCATCGCGGAATCAAAACCATCCATATCCAGATTCATCTCTTCATCACGGACAACATCCCTGACAATATCTACAGGAAACCCAAAAGTGTCGTACAATTTAAAGATAATATCACCCGGAACAGTAGTCTCTCCTTTTGCCCTGATTTCTGAAAGTGTATCATTCAGAAGTTTCAGCCCATTATCAAGGGTTTCCGTAAAACGAAGCTCTTCATTTTTTATGACATTGGTAATAAAGGAACTTGAACCGGAAAGCTCAGGATAAGCTGATTTCATTGTATCAAAAACAGCCTCAGCCGTTTCATGGAGAAATGGCTGCATCAGACCAATGTTACGGCCATAACGGATTGCCCGGCGCATGATTCTTCTCAATACATAACCTCGTCCCTCATTAGATGGAAGAACACCGTCACCAATCAGAAAAGCCGTTGAACGGATATGATCGGCAATAACCTTCATGGCGACATCCGATTTTTTTTCCGCACCCGGTTTTACACCGGAAAGCTGCTCAACCTTATTAATGATCGGCATGAAAAGATCCGTATCATAATTGGTTGTAACATCCTGGACAATGGAAGCAATTCGTTCAAGCCCCATACCGGTATCAATACTGGGTCTTGGTAATGGTTCCATCTTACCGGACCGGTCACGATTATACTGCATGAAGACCAGGTTCCAGATCTCAAGATAACGATCACAATCACATCCGGCCATACAATCCGGCTTTCCACAACTGTGCGCTTCTCCCCGGTCAATGAGTATTTCAGAACAGGGGCCACACGGACCGGTATCTCCCATTGACCAGAAGTTATCTTTCTCACCCAGCCTGATAAGACGATCTTCAGATACGCCCATTTTGTCATGCCAGATATTATAGGCATCATCATCTTCCCTGAATACGGAAACCCACAGTTTATCCTTGGGTAAGCCGAACCCGTTTAAAAGCAGATCCCAGGACATCTCAATGGCACCTTCCTTAAAATAGTCACCAAAAGAGAAATTACCCAGCATTTCAAAAAAGGTATGGTGTCGCGCTGTATAACCTACATTTTCAAGGTCATTATGTTTTCCGCCGGCCCTTACACATTTTTGTGAAGTGGTAGCTCGAACATAATCTCTTTTTTCTTCACCAAGGAAAGTGCGTTTAAATTGACACATCCCTGCATTTATAAAAAGCAGGGTCGGGTCATCCTGGGGCACAAGCGAAGCGCTCCTGACCTCCTGGTGATCTTTTACATTAAAATAATCCAGAAACTTTCTGCGTATTTCATTGCAGTTCATATATTACTCCAATACAAAAACCGATTGCTCATCACTGCGCCTCTTCGGCGCTTTCCTCTTTGCTTTGTCCGGTCAACCCCAGGCCGGCTTTTACCTTTTCAAGGGCTTTTTCATATACATCCGGATTCTCCTTGAAAAAGGCCTTTACATTTTCGCGGCCCTGGCCTATCCGTTCCCCATCAAATGAATACCATGAGCCACTCTTTTCGATAACTTCAGCTTCAACACCAATATCAATCAGTTCACCTGTTTTGGAGATACCTTCTCCATACATAATATCAAATTCAGCATTCTGGAACGGCGGTGCCATCTTGTTTTTAACAACACGAACTTTTGTTCGGTTACCGGTCATCTCCTGACCATCCTTGATGGCACCGGTCCGGCGAATATCGAGTCGTACGGAAGAATAAAATTTCAGAGCATTACCACCGGTAGTCGTTTCGGGGTTACCGAACATCACACCGATTTTCATACGGATCTGGTTAATAAAAATAACCGTTGTCATGGTTTTGCCGATGGTGGCGGTCAGTTTACGTAAGGCCTGTGACATCAGTCTCGCCTGAAGTCCCATGTGGGCATCACCCATACCGCCTTCAATTTCAGCCCTGGGAACCAGTGCGGCTACGGAATCAATAACAAGAATATCAATGGCACCGCTTCTTACCAGCATATCTGCAATTTCAAGCGCCTGTTCACCGGTATCGGGTTGGGATACAAGCAGTTCATCACAATTAACACCAAGTTTTTTAGCATATACGGTATCAAGTGCATGCTCCGCATCTATAAATGCAGCAATCCCGCCCTGTTTTTGCGCTTCAGCAATTGCGTGAAGTGTCAGGGTGGTCTTTCCGGATGATTCCGGACCAAAAACTTCAATAACACGGCCTCGCGGTAGTCCACCAACACCCAGTGCCTTATCAAGGGCAATTGATCCTGTCGGTATAACCGGGATATCACTAACAGGTCTGTCGCCCAATTTCATGATCGATCCTTTCCCAAACTGACGCTCAATCTGGGTTATTGCCGTATCGACTGCTTTTTCCTTATCCGGTGTTGTGCTCATTACGCTCCTCCTGATGGTTTAATGTGAGACCCAAATAAATATACTATTTAAAGCGTGACACTTTTTAAAGGGGTATAAACCGCCCCTGTATTATTCAGCTCACTCTGAAACAGAATTATCCGATCTGCTAAAAATGGTTCAGAAGATTTCCCTCTAAACGCTTCAATCGCATCAACCATTTTTTTCGAATCAAGTTGATGCTTGGTTCTGGCAATGGTCAGGTGACCC
This sequence comes from Desulfobacterales bacterium, assembly GCA_021737275.1. Classification (GTDB taxonomy): domain Bacteria; phylum Desulfobacterota; class Desulfobacteria; order Desulfobacterales; family JAIPEE01; genus JAIPEE01. Next base: position 22,073 of record JAIPEE010000023.1, on the reverse strand, counting down.
TTAAACGGTCTTTTTTCACTTGCAAACCCTAACGTTTCAAACTTCTTATCAAGGCTTTTCTGAAGCCCTGTCAAGGAATCGAGATCCCCTGTAACGCCGCTCCATATAATTCGTGGGCGCTTCACATTCGGAAAAACGCCCACACCCTTTACGAAAAGTTGTACCGGTAAATATGTTTCAGCGGCAGATATCATTGCCGCTGTGATATCTTCAACTTTTTCCGGACTTATATCCCCCAGAAATTTCAACGTCAGGTGAATATTTTCGGGCTGTATCCACTTTGCCTTGAAACCACGGGATTTTAAATCGTTCTGGATACCACAAACTGTTGTTCGTGCCTGTTCAGAAATTTCGATTGCAATAAAAGTCCTGATGGTATCAAGCTGTTTCATTACTCACAGCTCGGCAACGTAAACTGCGGTTCACCAAGAAAGAATTCTCCTTTTGAAATCCACTGTTTCAAGGTATCTGCAATTTCCCTGGCCTTTACCATACTGGAGAGTGGCACCGTCGGCACCGTCTTTCCCTTAATCGTAATCGAACCACTTTTAAGTTCGGCATAACTGACTTTTCCATAACTGTTTGCAATACCATCGGGATAGTCATTGCCGTAATCTACAATATTAGTAAAAATCTCTTCATCCGAAATGGCCGTATACTGTACCATCTCTTCATTCAAAATGGGAATCGGTATGCCCAGCCCCACTGACATGGAACAACCGTATCCACGAATACTAACACCTTTCAGATAATCAGAGTTCATCTGTTTAAGTTCGCCCATTACACATAATGTTCCGGCCGGCGTCAGGGGAACCCCCTTTTCGGTCCTTTCTGCATCAGGATTATGCTGAGAACCCTGCCATGTTACATAGCCCACACCGCCACCCAGAAATATCCGTGTGCCCAGGCCAATCGTTTTATAAAACGGGTCATTAAAAAGCGGACTGAGTTCACCGGCCGAACAGTAATTGGCATTGCCAACCCTGGGTTTCAATGTTCCCATATATGTATAAATTATCTTTTTCTTCATATTAATGGCGCAGTTATAATTCTGATACGCATTTCTTGGATTACAAAGTACAGCGTAAGGCAGCTTGTTCAGCGTAATGGTTTTTTCAATTTCCCTGCCGGGATAGCAGTCTGTACCGTAAGCGGTTGCTTTCAGGTGAACCTTTTTACCTTCAAGAAGATCCTGAATAACATGACCGCCGCCATAATTAAATTCACCGGGATAGACTTTATTCAGCGGATCTTCCCGGCAAGGCTCAGTTGCACCGATATAAGTGTCAACTGCTGCCAGCCCACCATACGCAGATACATTATTCAGATAGATTTCAGAAGCCTTGATACCCGGTTTGGAGTGACCGAAATTGATAAACGCACCGGATGAACACATCGGTGAAAAAGTACCGGTTGTGACAACATCCACTTTTTTTGCCGCGTTGACAGCACCTTCTTTTTTGACGATATCAATAATCTCTTCTGCGGTGACCACAACCACATCACCGGACTTTATCTTGTCATTAATCTCTTTGTAGGTTTTGTTAACTTTAAATTTTTTCATTTTTCTCTTCTCAGGTTCTAATTCGATTTAGGAGAAATACCATCAAGTTTATGCGTTATATTGTTCTTAATCCAGGTGCCGTCCCACCATTCAACCGGGTTAACAAACGTATTATGAACCATCATACCCAGGTGAAGATGATCACCGCCGGCAAAGCCGGTTGTACCGGTCAGACCGATAATTTCACCATGGGTTACCATCTGATCTTTTTCAACGCCAATACTGCTTAAATGGGAATACATACTGAAAAGTCCAAAACCGTGATCAATCACAACTGTTTTTCCGTAAATTCCAATATCACCGGTAAAAATAACCCTGCCATGATTTGACGCCGGCACAGGTGCATGCTTGTTGGAGGCAAGGTCAACACCCATATGTGTCTGATGGTCAACGACCTTACCGTCATAAAGATAATCACGACGATCAGCATAGCTGGATTTCCGTGCGGTATTCGGCATTCTTAAAAAGCTTCCCTTCCAGTAAAGCATTCCATCCGGGTTACTGCAGATCTCCACAAATTGATCATAATTTTCCTGACGCGTTTTGTTGTTGATTTTTATAAACTTTTCAATACCGGTCAGACCTGCATCCGCTGGATCCTTCAGTGTCAGTTCCGGCATTTTCCAATTTAAAAAATTGTCGGAAATCCGGATAATATCTTTTTTAAATACTTTCTTTTTTATATAATAGGAAATTCCGGCACGGCTTGAGTTTCCTGCTTCATCCACGGCACGAACTGAAATCTTGGTATCTTTGCCCTGCCTGTCGGTTAAAGCAAAAAAACAAATATAAATATCTTCTTCATCCGCATACCCGTTATGCCCTGGGAAAAAATTTTCACCCACCATCACACCGCTTTTCGGGCAGGACTCTGACAACCTGTATATGGCAAGCCCGGAACCACCCTGAGACACATTATGAGCACTACTCAGGACTTCAACGCCAGGCGCTACCGTATCAATGGTGATCTCTTTTTCGATATAGTTCTGATTGCCATGCCACCATTTGCGCCAGGAATAATCTCTGACGGCAATCTGAAGTGTTGCCTTTCCATCAGGAATACCCAACTTGGCCGGCTCAATCCGGATAGAGAAAGCCTCTTGATGGCTTTTGCCGCCAGTGAACAAACCGGCTGACGGAAAGGTTTTATCCATCAGAACAATAGGCTTGTTATCTTTATCCGTAATACCGATAAAAATTTTCCGGACACCGCTTTTGGTATCAGAAAAGGTACCTTCGAGAATCTTTGATGCACCAATCGAAGAAAATGAAAGATCCGTCTGAAGTTCAGGTTCTGTTCCTTCAAGGCATTTTATTAAGATCCACGCCGCAGGAAGAATGATAACAATACAAAAAACGACAAGAAACCAAGCCTTTAGATTTCGTTGTTTTTTTCTCTTTATTCGTTTCAAAAATGGTCACCTTTCTTTAAAAAATTAAATTGTATCATTATCAATTTAAAAGCCTGTAATCAAGGGATCTTTTCGTTTCTTGACTTTTGGGCGGTCACGCTGTAAATTTTTAAATAATTGTTTTTATGATGCTATAGACACATTGCAGTTACTATCTGCATGATTAATAAATGGAGGGTTTTTTGAATAATATTGTCAAAACCGATAAAATATCTATTGGAAACAAATTGCCACTTGTATTAATTTCCGGCCCGTGTGTAATCGAAAATTATGAAATAACATTCGAGATAGCCGCATACCTGAAAGATCTGACGCAAAAGCTGGATATACCTTTTATTTTTAAAGCGTCATATGACAAGGCCAATCGTACATCCATCCAGTCATTCAGAGGCCCCGGAATAAATGACGGCCTTAAAATTCTTGAACGCATAAAATCCGAGCTGGATATCAGTATTATTTCTGATGTTCACCAGACCGGTGAAGTTGAAGCCGCCTCAGATGTTCTGGATTTTATCCAGATCCCGGCATTTCTGTGCCGCCAGACAGACCTTTTGCTTGCAGCCGCCAAAACCGGTAAGCCCATCAATGTTAAAAAGGGACAATTTCTATCCCCCTGGGATATGACCAATGTGGTCAACAAAATCAAATCTTGTGGTAATAATAATATCTCTATTACCGAACGCGGTGCCATGTTTGGCTATAATAATCTTGTGGTTGACTTCAGAAGCATAAAGATAATGCATGATAATGCCGGTTGCCCGGTTATTTTTGATGCCACTCATAGTGTACAGCTACCGGGCGGTGCCGGCACCAGTTCCGGCGGCCGGCGGGAGTTTGCACCCATCCTGGCCAGTGCTGCTGTCGCAGCAGGTGCAGATGGTGTTTTCTTTGAAGTTCATCCCGATCCGGATAAGGCTCTTTGTGACGGCCCCAATTCTCTGCCATTGGACACTATGGCACCTCTTCTTACAAAGCTAAAGGCACTTAGAGATTTTACCCTTAATGATTAATTTTTTTTCTTCAAACAGTTTATCACAGAATCGGGTAATAATATGAAACAGCATACTGATGCAATCACCTCCGGTTTAAAACAGATCAAGCTTCTTCTGCTTGATGTAGATGGTGTTTTAACTCGCGGTGATATTATTTACGGCGCAGATGGTGGTGAAACCAAGGCTTTTTATGTAAGGGACGGACTGGGAATAAGGTTCCTGATGGAATCCGGTATTCATGTCGGCATTGTTACCGGCCGAAGCTCAGAAGCACTTCTTCACCGGTGTAAAAACCTCGGCATTGATCTGATTTTTGATGGTGTCCGCGATAAGGCAAAAGTGCTGAATGATATAATTGAGAAAACCGGCATTTCTCCTGAAGAGATGGCTTTTATCGGTGATGACCTTGTTGACATCCCCCTCCTGAAAAGAGTCGGAATTGCGGTTGCCGTTGCTGATGCGCACGATGCGGTAAAAAAATGTGCAACTATGGTTACCGCTGCTAATGGCGGCGCCGGTGCTGTCAGAGAGTTCTGCGAGGCTGTTTTAACTGCCCGGGGCTTATGGGATAAAATTCTGGAACGATTTAATCAATGACAGCAACTGATTTTGGATCAAAAAAGATAAAACGGCTTCTTCTTGCTGTTATTTTCATTGCACTTGGTGCCGTAATTGTTACATTTATAGTTTATCGTGGGGATCAAGGTGATAACAATATTCCGGAACCTGTAATGGAAAAAAATGTGGATCTTGCGCTGGGCACCATTCATCACACAGCGACAAAAGATGGAAACCCCCAATGGCGCCTGGACGCTGACTCGGTTGCATATGATGACAAAAAACAATCTGCTATATTAAAAAATATTAAAATTACATTTTTTGTGGAAAACCGGAGCCCGATTTATCTGACGGCGGATCAGGGATTTTTGAATTCAAAATCAAATAATATGCATGCCGACAAAAATGTGGTAACAACACATGAAAATTATACGCTCAGGACAGAAAAACTGGAATACAACCACAAAAAAGAGATACTCTATACAAAAGTGCCGGTTGATATCAGCGGAGAGGGCCATCATCTTGTTGCCGACACATTGCAATATGATTTAAACAGTAAAAAAGCCCTGTTAGAGGGCAATGTAAAAGGAATATTTGATGCGGATTTCACTCTTTAACGGAAAATTTTTTTATGTTTTTCTCATTTGCATGATTATATTATCACTATCAATCAATACTGCTTTAGCCGGCAAAGACACAGAAAGCAACACACCTGAAAATGAGGATAATAAAATTCACATTACGTCCGATCGCCTTGAATCGGATAGTGAAACCAAATATGCAGAATTTATTGGAAATGTAGTTGCAACCCAAGGCAAAACGGTTATCAGAACCGACAGCCTGAAGATTTTTTATAATACACCTGGAGAGGGTGGTAAGAATGCCGTCCTTGAAGACAAAGGCGCCATTGATAAAATTGAAGCAACAGGCAATGTTCACATTACTTTTGATAACAGGGTTGCCGTAGCCGAGCAGGCAGTATATAATGCAGAAAAAGGTGAGCTTGTTCTTTCAGGTGAAAATACTAAAATTACAAGCGGCAATAACACCATTTCAGGTTCACAGATAACACTTTATCGGGAAGATGGACGAATCAGGGTTGAAAGTGATGAAACAAAACGTGTGGAAGGCATTATCTTTCCCGATAAAGATATGAATTTCGATCTGGAGCAGCCAGGTTCAAAAAAGAAATTGGATAATTCAGAATCAGACATACAAGCTGAGCAGACAGAAGACATCAGGGAGATAAATGACCAGGCAGCTGAAAATTAAAAATCTTTCCAAAACATATCATGGCCGGCGGGTTGTTGATGATGTCAGTCTCTCAATAGAAAGCGGCAAAATTGTGGGTCTCCTTGGACCCAACGGTGCCGGAAAAACAACAACCTTTTATATGACTGTTGGCATGATCAAACCGAACGGCGGATCTGTTTTTCTTGATGATGAAGACCTGACCGAGTGTCCAATGTATTTACGAGCCCGCAAAGGCGTGGGGTATCTTCCCCAGGAGGCGTCAATCTTCAGAAAATTGACGGTACAGCAAAATGTTCAGGCCATTTGTGAAATCCTCGGACTTTCCAGGGTAGAACAGAAAGAACGTGTTGATTCTCTTCTTGATGAACTGGGTATCAGCCGACTCGCAAACGCTCAATCCAGTGTCCTTTCAGGTGGAGAGCGAAGGCGCCTTGAAATTGCACGCGCCCTGGCGACAAACCCGTCATTTATACTTCTTGATGAACCATTTGCCGGAATTGATCCAATAGCAGTTATGGACATTAAAAAGATATCCGAGCACCTGAGGGATCGGGGCATCGGTATATTAATTTCAGATCACAACGTACGGGAAACACTAGATGTTTGTGACCACGCTTATATTATGAGCGATGGAAAGGTCATTGAAACCGGCACACCGGAAAAAATTGCATCAAGTGAAACAGCACGCCGTATATACTTAGGGGAAGATTTTTCATTATAAGATGGTACTTGAACTCCGACAGCAACTAAAACTGACACAGCAGCTTATTATGACCCCCCAACTGCAGCAAGCCATCAAATTGCTGCAGTTATCCAGGCTTGAACTTATCGATACAATCCAGCAGGAACTTGAAGAAAATCCCGCACTGGATGAAGATCTGAATGCACCTGAAGAACAGCAGCCCGGACAGGATAATACACAATCTCCTGAGCCGGAAGAAAAAAAAGAGCTGTCCGAAGAAGAGAAAATTCAAAATGATATCGACTGGAACAATTATATTGATGAATATAACTCACCGGGCAGAATAAACTTTGAGGCTGAGGGTAAAGAAACACCAAAATATGAAGCGTTTATATCGAAGAAAGAGTCTTTGGACGACCATCTGCTCTGGCAGCTTCTAATGACCGCTCCTTCAGATGAGACCGAACGTATCGGCAGCCTTATTGTCGGTAATCTTAATAAAAATGGATATCTGGATCTATCTGTAGAGGATCTCTCCAAACTTTCAGGTTCTTCTGTAGAATCTGTCGAAAATGTGCTATCATTGATGCAGACGTTTGATCCGCTCGGTATCTGTGCAAGAGATTTGAAAGAGTGCCTTATGATTCAGGCCCGTCATTTTGGCATAGATGACACAATTATTATTGAAATAATCAACAACCATTTAAAAAATCTGGAAAATAAAAATTACAAGGCCATCTGCCGGGCCTTAAAAATGAATATTGATGAAGTTGCCCTTGCCATCAATGTTATAAAAGGTCTCGAACCGAGGCCGGGCAGACAGATAAGTGATGAAGAGCCCCACTATATTGTACCGGATATATATGTCTACAAAATGGAAGATAGCTTTGTAATCGTACTCAATGAAGAGGGCATATCCCGGCTGCGGATAAACTCATATTACAAAAATGCCGTCAACAGGGGGGAGCTGATTTCCGATACGGCAAAAGAATATCTTCAGGAGAAACTCCGTTCGGCGTCCTGGCTGATCAAAAGTATACACCAGCGCCAGAAAACTATCTTCAAGGTTATGGAAAGTATCGTTAAATTCCAAAATGATTTTTTCGAAAAGGGTATCGCCTATCTCAAGCCGATGGTCTTACGTGACGTTGCAGAAGATATCGGGATGCACGAATCTACCATCAGCCGCGTTACAACCAACAAATATGCCCATACCCCTCAGGGGATTTTTGAATTAAAATATTTTTTCAACAGTTCTATCAGCCGTATTCATGGTGAGGCGCTGGCTTCCGCCAGTGTTCAGGAAAAAATTAAACGTATAATTGAAAACGAAGATCCTAAAAAACCTTATAGTGACAGCAAAATTGCAAATCTTTTAAAAGACGCTAACATTAACATAGCAAGGAGGACCGTAGCAAAGTATAGAGAGTTGTTAAGAGTGCTGCCATCAAACAAACGTAAGCAAATTTAAGGAGGTTTATTTATGCAGACATCTGTAACATTTAAAAACCTTGACCCCTCCAATACATTAAGAGATTATGTATGTGATAAACTTGATCGTCTTGACAAATTTCTGGACAATCCGGCTGAAGCGAATGTTGTGCTCTCAGTAGAAAAATTTCGCCAGACCGCAGAAGTAAACCTTGTTGGTGACCGGCTCAATGTCATTGGCAAGGAACAGACGGAAGATATGTACTCTGCCATCGATATGGTACTTGACAAACTCGTCAAACAGATTAAAAAGAACAAACAAAAAATAAAAAAGCACCGAAACAACTCAAAATCGGCAGCCAGGAAGTTTGGAAGTGATTTTGATGAAAAACAAAATGCTGATACGGAACGGCAAATATTTGTAACAAATATTGATTATAAACCTATGTCCATAGAAGAAGCGGCAATGCAAATGGAACTGATCGACGATGATTTTCTTGTGTTTATGAATTCAAGATCAGATCGTGTAAACGTTTTATATAATCGTAATGATGGCCATTTGGGCCTCATCGAACCAAGCATTTAACCTCTTTGTGGTAAATAAATATGAAAATTCTTGATGTTCTCTCAAAAGAAACGATTCTGGATGACCTGAAAGCAACCGACAAAAAAGGCGTACTCGAAGAACTTGTTGCGCCTGTTGCAAAAAAGGGAAATCTGGATAGTGATCAGCTTGTCCGGATTCTTATGGAAAGGGAAAGATTAGGCAGTACCGGAATTGGTGGTGGAATAGGTATTCCCCATGGCAAATTGAAAGATATTGATGACCTTATTCTTGGTTTTGGATTAAGCCGCAGAGGTGTCAATTTTGAATCCATGGATGGAAGGCCAACGCATATATTCTTTCTGCTGATCACCCCTGAAAACTCAACCGGCCTGCATCTGAAGCTACTTGCCCGCATCTCAAGGATCCTGAAAAATGATCCCTTCAGAGAGCGGCTTATGGATGCTGCAGATGCCGAAGAGTTATTCGCTATAATAAAAGAAGAAGACGAAGAGTTTTAAAATACACATTTCAACAGATTCAACTGCCCCTGGTCATATAATATTTCCAGGGGCAGATTATATGATAAACCCGACTCATAATGCTTCCATAAATAGTTTAAATATATGAATAAACTGAATATTATCATAATCACAGGATATTCAGGTTCGGGAAAAAGTACAGCCATGACCGTACTTGAAGATGCAGGCTTTTACTGTGTAGATAATATGCCGGTAGAGCTGCTTCCCAAGTTTCTGGAGATGCCTTTTGAAACAACGGACGACTTTCCCGGTGTTGCTTTTGTCATGGACCTTCGTGAAAAAGGTTTTCTTGAAAAGCATTCGGATATATTTAACAATCTCAAACAAAATGCATATAACATTACCATGCTGTTTCTTGAGTCAGATGAAAAGGTCCTGCTTCAGAGATACAGTGAAACCCGGCGCCATCACCCCCTCTCCCATGGCAAATCTCTGATTGACAATATCCGGTATGAAAAAACACAGCTTAAAAGGTTAAGGGATAAAGCGGACTATATAATCGATTCATCTGCCTATAATGTCCATGAGTTAAAATCAAAAATCAATGGTATTACAGAAAAAATAACAATGCGCAGCAAGCTGAGAATAAATATTGTCTCTTTCGGATTCAAGTATAGTGCTCCCGCTGATGCGGACCTGATTATGGATGTCCGTTTTCTGGCCAACCCTTACTTTATTCCCGAACTCAAACCGCTTGACGGAGAGGCAAACCAGATCCGAGACTTTGTTCTCAACCATGAAACAACAGGTGTTTTTTTACAAAAATTTACGGACTTGCTTGACTATTTGCTCCCTTTATATAAAAAGGAGGGAAAAGCCTACTTAACAATTGCCATTGGTTGTACGGGCGGCAGGCATCGTTCGGTTGTAATTGCAAAGCATATTTTTGATCATATCGGAAAAACTGAAAAACAGATCGAAATTCTGCATAGAGATATCAACCGGTAATATTGCCTGCTATCCTGTTAAGCTCGCTCCAGGCTTATCGGCAACACATAGGATGGTGCAAAAGAATCTACTTAAATCCGTAGCTGCTTTTTCACGGGGTAACAAAGGAAATTTATGATCGGAATAATTGTTGTTACACATAGTCAACTTGGAAATGCGCTTGTTGAGGCCGCTCAATTTATTATCGGGAAAGAACCGGAAGCGGTTGAAACCTTATCGATCGATCTGAATGAAAATGCAGAAAAACTTCGTAAAAAAATTGCTGAAAGTATTAAACGGCTTAAAACAGATAAGGGTGTTCTGATACTGACAGATATGTTTGGTGGCACACCATCCAATCTCAGCTATTCATTCCTCGAAGAGGGAAAAATAGAGGTTATATCCGGTGTTAATCTCCCCATTCTTATCAAGGCCTTGAACTCTAGGGAGAATCTGGAACTTAGCGCACTTGCCGAAACACTGGTCACGTTTGGTAAAAGAAGTATTTCCCTGGCAAGCGGTATCTTGAAAGGAGATAAACGGGGCTGAGCAAATACCTTGCTATTCAAACCGGCTCTGTGTTAATTTATAAATAGTTTTTAAAAACAGATAGACTTGTCCGATCCGATTTAATCGTGATTTGGTAAATTGACCCACCCACAAACAATATATCTGATTTACATATCTGCTTTTGCGGGAATGGTGTTTTTTTATAATTTTAAGATCTCTTAATCAGCGACGCAGACTAAGGAGGCATTATGAGTATTAAAATTGGCATCAACGGTTTTGGGCGAATTGGCCGGGTTGTATTCAGGGCCGCACTGAATCATCCCGATGTTGAAGTTGTTGCAATTAATGATTTAATGGATGCACCCACAATGGGGCATCTCATGATGTATGATTCCGTTCATGGTAAACTGGATATTAACCTGAAGATAAAAGATGATGTCCTGGAAGTGGATGGTAAATCCGTTGCCATATCAGCGGTTAAAGATCCTGCAGAACTGGAATGGGAAAAGTATGGTGTGGATGTTGTCGCAGAGTGTACAGGCCTTTTCAGGGACTCTGAAAGTGCATCCAAACATATTGCCGCAGGTGCAAAAAAAGTTATCATCTCCGCACCGGCAACAGATCCGGATATAACCATTGTTATGGGCGTAAACTCAAACCAGTATGATCCGAAAAACCACAACATTATTTCAAATGCATCCTGCACCACAAACTGTCTGGCTCCGGTCGCAAAGGTATTGATGGAAAACTTTGGTATTAAAAAAGGACTTATGACCACTGTCCATGCCTACACCGGCGATCAGCGGCTTCTGGATTTTCCACATAAGGATCTTCGGAGAGCCCGTGCAGCGGCCCTGTCCATGATTCCGACAACAACAGGTGCTGCCAAGGCCGTTGCCCTGGTGCTGCCCGATCTGGCAGGCAAGCTCAATGGTCTGGCTGTTCGTGTACCCACACCTAATGTATCTATCGTTGATTTTGTCTGTACTGTAGAAAAAAAAGGCATTACCGCATCTGATGTGAATGATGCCCTGAAAATGGCATCCGAAAGCACGCTTTCCGGCATTCTCGGATTTTGTGACCTGCCTCTGGTTTCAACGGATTATAATGGCTGCAAGCTTTCTTCGACCGTAGATGCATCAACCACCATGGTTATGGACAATATGGTAAAAGTCCTTTCATGGTATGATAATGAAACCGGTTACTCCAACAGGATGGTTGATCTTGCAGCTATGGTCGGAAGCCAACTTTAACATATCGTATCAATAAAAGGAACAACTCAATGGAAAATCGCAGACCCTTGATTGCCGGAAACTGGAAAATGTTTAAAACCGGTAACGAAGCCGTAAAAACGGCCAGGGAACTCAAAACACTTGTACCTTCAGATATCGGGCATGACGTAATGATTGCCCCGACATTTACCGCTCTTGCGCAGGTATCCGAAATTATCAGAGACAGTCCCATTTCTCTGGGAGCCCAGAACTGTTTTTGGGAAAAGGAAGGCGCCTTTACCGGTGAAATTTCTCCGGGTATGCTCTCAGCTGCCGGTTGTGAATATGTGATTATCGGGCATTCTGAACGACGTCAGTATTTTCATGAAACAGATGAAACCGTAAACAAAAAGATTGCTGCTGTTATTGAAAACAGATTAATCCCTGTTTTATGTGTAGGTGAAAGCGAACAGGAAAGAGATTCAGAAGAAACGTTTTCCGTACTTGACAAACAGGTTAAAAAGGGGTTAGAAGGTTTTTCCGTTGAATCTCTTAGCGCGTTGGTTATTGCTTACGAACCGGTTTGGGCGATCGGAACCGGTAAAACCGCGACAACCGATCAAGCACAAGAAGTCCATGCTTTTTTAAGAGATTTAGTTGAAAAAATATTTAGCAAAACGCTTGCAGAATCTTTACGGATACTGTATGGAGGTAGCGTTAAACCGGATAACATTGAAATATTGATGACCATGCCGGATATTGACGGGGCTCTGGTTGGCGGAGCAAGCCTGAAAGCAGACACTTTCAGCAAAATTGTTAATTATAAAAAATAATTGAAATTATGCAAACATTACTTATTATAGTACATATTCTGGCATGTATTGGTCTGATCTTGATTGTTCTCCTTCAGACAGGAAAAGGCGCTGATATGGGCGCAGCTTTCGGTGGCGGCGGCAGTCAGACATTATTTGGCAGCACTGGTGCAGCAACATTTTTAAGCAAGGTTACAACTATTGCAGCAGTTGTCTTTATGCTGACCTCACTCAGCCTTGCTTATGTTTCCGGCAACAGTTCTAAAGGCTCAATTGTTCTGGATTCAGCTCCTGCCGCTCAGGAACAAACAGTTCCGGCAGAAGTACCAGCACCTGCAGAACAACCTGCAGAGTAAATAAAGTTTGTGCCGAAGTGGTGGAACTTGGTAGACACGCTATCTTGAGGGGGTAGTGGCCCACGGCCGTGCGAGTTCAAGTCTCGCCTTCGGCACCAACAACTTTTTTCTATATTATTAAAGACTTACGATGATTCGTAAGTCTTTTTTATTTTTCGACAATTCACCTAATTGACAATCTATTCTTCTTTATCAGTGATTTCATATCCTAATGATCGGTATCCCTTAATACGCCGTTCATACATATTTGCCAGCATTTGCACTTTTAGATCAGCATAATCATATATTATCACTTCTCTTTTTAAATCGTAATCTCGATGGAGACGTCCCGCATACTGAGACAATGTGCCTCTCCATGAAATGGGTAACGTCAAAAACAATGTATCAAGCCTTGGTTCATCAAAACCTTCACCTAAATATTTTCCTGTCGCAATAATTACTTTACTCTCACTATCAGAAAGATTTTCAAGTTTTTCCCTTATTGCCTCCTTTTGCTTTTTACCCATACCGCCTTTCATTACAATTACATTTTTTATTTTACCAGATAGGATATCAGACAGTTTATCTATATGCTCTTTTCGTTCAGTAATTACTAGCGGAAAACGATTTAAAGAGACCGCATTTAATACATCCTTAACAATAAGTTGATTTCGTTTATCGTTGCTTATCAAATCGGAATAAATTGTATTTATAGCGGAGTAGCTATTGGTTTCATTTAATTTCGGAATATCAAAATCCGTCTTCGTGATAATAACCTTATGCTCAAATTGTCTTTTAGCAGCTTGTTTTTTATCATCAACTTTATAATGAATAGGCCCGCAATTCATAAAGATAATTGGATGGTGACCGTCTTTTCTAATTACTGTAGCGGATAAACCCGTAACAAATTTTGCCTTGCATTGTCTGGCAACAATTTCGAAGCTCCTTGCAGATATATGGTGACATTCATCCACAATTAAATGCCCGTATTTTCCAACAATGTCGTTTACCACTCCTTTTCTACTCAGACTTTGTATCATTGCCACATCAATTTTCAGGTTTGGTTTATTTTTTCCACCACCAATTTGCCCAATCTCTTTTGGCGATATATCCAAAAAGTTACTCAGGCGTGCTATCCATTGTTCAAGCAACTGTTTCCTATGAACCAATATTAGAGAATTTACGGACCTTTTAGCAATTATGTAAGCCGCCACAACAGTTTTACCAAATGCTGTAGATGCTGAGAGAACGCCTACATCATGTCTTACCATAACATTTACAGCTAATTCCTGTTCAGGCCTCAGAGTACCATTAAACTTATGCTCAATTGGGGTTCCTACAAATCGTTCATCAATGATGTGAACCTTTATATTATGTGACTTCATTAATTCCATGACATCTTCAAAGCAGCCTCTGGGCAAACCTATATATTTTGGAAAATCCTCGCAGCAATGAATAATTCGAGGCTTGTCGAATGTTGGGAACCGCATAGCCTGTGCTTTATAAAATTCTGGATTTTGGAATGCTGCAAGCCTTATCAAACGATTTCTCAGAGCAGGTGTTAGACCTTTCTTTTGAATGTAAATCTGGTTTCCAAAAACTATTTCGATCTCTTCAGGAATCGAACCAATTATAGGTGTTTCTGGTTTTCTACCCGAAGGGCTATACTCCCACGGTGTTGCATCTTCTTCATCATAACCAACATATTTTACGCCAAGAACACCTCCCTGCGTCATGGCTTGCCCAACAATATCTTCAACTTCATCCTTACTCATTTGTTTTATTGATGAAAGAAAAACCCATTGATCCCGATATGGTGTGTATCTCTCATCGATAAATACACTGTTCCCATTATCTCTTGCTTTCTTTTGAAGTGGAAGTGCGATCAGGTTACCAAATCCACCCTTAGGCATTGTATCCTGACTGGGAAAAAATCGGTCATATGAGTTGAAACCAATTTCCGGACGATTTTCCATTGCCTGTGTCAACAAGAAAGCTCCTAATTGTCGTGCAAGTCTTGCAGGAATTGGCTCAGAAAAAAATATCCAGATATGTCCGCCATTTCCCGATCTTGATCTCTCAAGCGCTGCCGGAACGCTGAATTTCTGACATATGTCAATAAAGACTTTTGTGTCTTCTTGCCAAGACGCCTTATCAAAATCTCCAACCAAAAACCAACACTGTTCATCAATCAGCATGGGATAGACGCCAATTGTAAAGTCATTTTGTTTCTTATCCTTCGGATTAAAACCTAACAGGTGATTTCTGATAACTTCATCATCTACTGGTTTAAAATCCTTGAATTCACAAACACTGCACTTTGTTTTGGGTTTTTTACATATACCCTTAACCCACTCATTCCTACACACAGGCTGATAACCACTTTTTCCGGTTTTTTTACTTTCAAAACGCTTTGGAAAAACATCTTCTCGCCCTCTAAACAGAGAGCGGAAAAGATTGATCTTTTCTTTCTCGGAAGATTCGTTTGTTATCTTTCCAACAAGTTGCTTAACAAGCTGATCCTGTGAACCAACAATATCTTTTTTGATTTTCTCAAGCTGGTAGATTTTTTCTTTAAGAGCAGCCTTTTTTTTATCAAGCTCGACCAACTCTTTTTTCGCATTCGTAATCTGAATAGATAGTTTTTCCAAATCCATACAATTCCCCTCATATCAGGCCTGGGTTATACTACATTTATTTTCATACATATCAAATATTTAAAACAAATTATTATTCCAGATATTATTTTTTGGTACAAAAACGTCGGCACTCTTGACATTTTGCCTGCGATTTTGTACCAATTCATTTATGAAATCTGCACAAGAAAAAGCTATTAAGATAATTCATAAACATGGTGGTATTATTCGCACTGGGGAGGCCCTAAAATTGGGAATCCACAGAAGAACGCTTTATAGCCTGAGAGATGGAGGCACACTTATTCCTGTGACTCGAGGACTATACCGCCTTGCGGATCTGGACATTCCCACACAAGTGGATCTTGTGGATGTTATTAAAAAAGCCCCCCAAGGTGCTATCTGCCTGATTTCTGCACTGGCCTTCCATAATCTGACAACCCAAACACCTCATTATGTATGGCTTGCCGTGCATCGAAAGGCCCGAAAACCCAAAATAGACTACCCGCCAGTCAGAATTTTTTTCTTTAATGAAAAGGCATTTAGCTGCGGTATTGAAACCCATCAAATTATGGACCAAAATGTTAGAATTTACAATGCACCCAAAACTGTCATCGACTGTTTTCGATGGCGTGATGCTGTTGGACTGGATGTAGCAATTGAAGCTGCAAAAGAATACCTGAAACGCCGGGATACAAGTCTATCTGAATTGATGGATTATGCAAAAACATGTAATGTTGAAAAAATTATCCGACCATATATTGAGGCGCTATCCATATGAATGATCGTATTGTTAAAAATGTTGCGGCATCAGTAAAAAATCGCCTGTTAAATATAGCACGACAAAACCATAAACCTTTTGAAGAAGTTCTTGTCCTTTATGGTTTGGAACGATTTCTTTACCGTCTTTCCATATCCCCTTACAAAGAAAAGTTCGTTCTAAAAGGAGGCTTGCTTTTGATCGGATTTGGTTTTCCACAGGCAAGACCAACTAAGGATATCGATTTTTTAGGGTTGATGAATTTGGATATTGGTACTGCCTCAGAATACATTCAGAAAATTGCAAATATTGATATTGATGACGGTTTGCAATTTGATCTTTCAAATTTGGCACATGAAGAAATGACGCCAACCTCAGAATATCCAGGATTCCGGTTTAAGTTTTCCAGCCAACTTGGTCAGGCAAGGATACCGATACAAATTGATATTGGTTTTGGAGATAGTATGGTACCTGATCCAAACGAAATGGAATTTCCGACAATACTGGAAATGGATCCCCCGATAATACTTAGTTATTCGCCTGAAACCATTATCGCCGAAAAATTTGAAGCAGCATTAGACCTTGCTGATATAAATAGCCGGATGAAAGATTTTTACGACATCTGGGTTTTGAGCCAGAGCCATGTATTTGATGGGCAAACGCTTAAAGAGGCCATCTTTGCCACTTGTAAATGCCGTAATACACCGCTGCACCCTAATGCAGAAGTTTTTTCTGATGAATTCTTCAAAAAACAAGATAAACAAAAACAATGGTCTGCCTTTATAAAAAAAGGACCATTTTCAAATGCACCCAAAGCTTTTTCTATACTGATGGAAGATATTAAAGCTTTTCTTCTGCCAATTGCCCTGAAAAAGTATGATGATCAGTTCAATAAATCATGGCCATCAACTGGTCCATGGCAAGATATGTAATGACCATCTTTCAATTATTTGGGTTCCAGTGTAACGACCTGAATTCTATTGGGCCAAGGTTCAAAATTTGTCATATAAACTATATGCAAAAATATGCGATTATGCAGCCAGAACCGAACTAAATGTTAATTAATGTTAACAATAAACGCTTTGGTAGCTATAACCTATTGATATTATTATCAATATAGTAAGTCTCGCCTTCGGCACCAAACAGTAAAATAAAGCCTTTACGAGAAATTAAGCCTTTTTCGTAAGGGCTTTTTTAGTACCTTGGGTAACAGGGTGGGTAACATTTTCTAAAAAGAATTCAAATCTATCAACAGCCTCTTTTGTATCCTCTTCATCAACAGTATTATACCTGTCAAACATCTCCCTTGTTGAATGCCCTGCAATCTTCATTGTTACAGATTCAGGCACTCCCGATTTTCTCATATTTATATTGAAGGTCTGCCGGAGACCGTGAAATATAAAACCGTTCTTTTCGAAACGACCATATGTAATGCCAGCCTTTTCACAAGCAACCCTTAAACTGCACCTTACGTCATTGACAGGCTTCACTGACGTGGTCAAGTAAGAATGGACACTTTTGTTAAGCGGCTTTTTTCAGAAGCCACAATTCTTCAAAATCTTTTGGGCTGAGATATCCCAGATAAGAATGCCGCCTGTTGCTGTTGTAAAACATTTTAATATAATCAACGATGTCTCTTTTCGCTTCTTCACGGATCACATAATTTGAAAAGAAAACACGTTCTGTCTTCAGACTGCCGAAAAAACTTTCTGCTTCAGAATTATCCCAGCAATTCCCTTCCCGACTCATACTGCTAACCATCTGGTTGGTTTTCAGCATCTTCTGAAATTCATTGCTGAAATACTGGCTTCCCCGGTCTGAATGGAAAACAAGACCCGGAAGCGGATGACGACGCCAGATTGCCATGCGCAAAACATTCATGACCAGGTTCTTGGTCATTCGGTTGCTCAGAGACCAACCCACAACCGGACGAGAGAACAGGTCTATAATCACGGCCAGATACAACCAGCCCTCATGGGTCCAGATGTAGGTTATATCCGAAACATACACTTTATCAGGCTCTTTCACTTAAAACTGCCGGTTCAATAAATTCGGGGCAACCTGCAAATTGTGTTTGCTGTTTGTAGTCGCTTTAAATTTCTTTTTCTGCTTCGCTGTAACACCGGCCATTTTCATCAGTGTCCCAGCTTTAAATCGCCCACAAGGGATACCGTGATTTTCAATCTCTTCCGCAATTCGACGAGTTTCAGAAGTTCCTTTTGATTTTTTATGGACTGCCGGAACAATAGGAATGAGTCTTTCACTTTCCTTTTGTCTTGACGATTTACAGCATTTTCGCCATGCGTAATACCCACTTCTGGAAACTTGCATAACCTCACACATCAGAGCTATCGGATAAGCTTTCTTCTCTGCATCAACAAATTGATACTTCAGCTCTTTTGTTCGCGAAGAAGGCTGCCACCTTTTTAATATTTCACGCTCCATTTTCAAGCGCTTATTTTCTTTCCGAAGCTGGCTCAGCTCTGCCTGTATCGCCGATGTGCTTTATGAAGATAGAGAATCTTCTCTGTCGCTTTCTTATATAGAGTGTGTCCGTTATTCTGTGTAAATAATATTTCAACTTCATGATAAAGGCAGTCGATCATCATATAGTATCGCAAACTGATTGATCGCCATGCGCAGTCCTCATGTAAAATGGTTTGTTTAATATCCTATCTCGAACCATTTACACAGAATTTTCTACACTCCCCAAGCTCGCTTCTGTCTGAGTTCAAGAATTGTTTTTTAGTTCTCAGGGGTAACCTTTTTCCCTGGACTTTTGTGAGGTCGCCAGCTATGGCTGTTCAGGCCCTTTATACCAAGCTCTTTATATCGTTTACTCCACTTTCTAAGAGTAGGTCTTGAGATGCCACACCGACGACAAACAAAACCAGCATCGCCGGTTTCTTCATATAGTTTTACCCATTTGAGGCTGGCATTTATTTCTGTATTCATAGATTAATTTCATATCATTCGATTGAAGCGATATCTATGAATCACACAAATTAATCCAACGCCAAATTTGGGCCAAAAAACTTTTTTAAGATAGCTTTTAGTATAATGTGTCCTGGTGAAAATCAATTTTACATCTCTACTCCTGGAAGAGAAGGGAGAGACCTGTTTTTATAATAATCATAAACCTTGATCAAATTTGCACTATGCACCTCTTCATAAGGCTCATAATAATGAACCCATCCCAGTTCCAGTTCTTTTTGAAGATATGATCTCATTGAGCTTTTCAGAAAATCTTCATTATGAGCCCTTTTCACCATACGTGATAAATAGTTTATCGTGGCATCAATAAACGTTTTATCATAGCCGCCCCCTTCGATGATATCTGGATCACCATGATTTGGGAGTATAGTGGAAAAGGGTAACTGCTTCAGTAGCATCAGATTTTTAATATGCTCAACAAGGTTCTCTACCTCATCCATATAAGTGATGGTATCCTCAAGCGTATCTCCAGCAATAAGAATTTTATCATCAGGAATATAGATGATGGTTCCATCCTCACTGTGAACATTTATCTTTCGAATCTCCAGCAGAAGACCGTCTACGTAAAGATTTAATTCTTTTTTAAAGGTAATATCGGGTAAGGTGAGAGGTTTTATTTCCGGCGGCCCCTCCAGGCTACCTTTTTCTATGTCATTTTTATGTTTAAAAAGAATTTCATATGTCAGCGTATTGGAAATAATATTGCAATCCTTATAAATTTCATTTCCGGCAATATGATCCAGGTGCCAGTGACTCAATACAACTGTAAACTGTTCAATTCCCATATTTTCCAAATGATTTCTCACCCATTTTGCCTGACGAATATCAGCAAAGGTATCATAGATAACTGCTTTATTATTCTTAAGAATAGCATATCCAGCAATCCCCAACTTCATTGCACCATCATCTATCCAGTTGAGTTCTTCTCTTATCCGTGTCCAGTTACGTCCGGTATAAAAGGCTAATACATGATCATTAATTTCAATGACTTTTATGGTATCAATATTTGGTGTTCCGATTTGCATCGCACTTAACTCCTTATCATTCATCATCTCATCTAACCTAAATTATAACATCTTAGGGAACCACTCCCTGTTTCAAAGAGACATCGATTGCAAAAGGAACATTTTACAGGATTTTTTCGACCCTTTTCCATCTCATTGGGTAAATTAGGCTCCCTTATTAAAGCCCTGCTAAGTGAGATGAGATCCGCTTTTTTGCTTTCCAGTACTCTTTCCATTGTCTGAGGGTATTTCATGCCGCCAACCAATATCAGTGGAGTATCTTTAATAACCGCTTTTATTTTTTCTGCATGCTGAAGCCAATATGCCTCTTTGAACATTACGTTATCTTTTATGGAATATAATTGTTCTGATAGCTTTTCTGCCTCAGATAAATCTTCCTCACTGGTTAAGATGTCAATGGGGATGTCTCCCCTGCACACCATAAAAACAGTATCAGCTATGGTCCCACCACTTATTTCAATGGCATCAATCCCCAGCTGAGAAAGTGTTTGCGAAATATTGATTGCTTCAGACAATGTAATCCCGTTTTCGATGCCTTCATCAACACTTAGTTTGATCAAAACCGGATAAATTTTACCTACTGCCTGTCTTACTTTTTTATATGTTTCAATAATAAATCGCATTCTTTTTTCAGGTGTTCCACCCCATTCATCAGATCTGCGATTAGTGTGAGAAGATAAAAACTGGGCCATCAGGTAGCCATGTGCTGCATGGAGTTGAACTGCGTCAAACCCGGCTTTTTTGGATCTTTCAGCAGCTTTTACAAAGGCATCAATAGATTTAAGAATTTCCTCGACCGTCATTTCTCGGGGGGAAACATTAAAAACCGAATCAGCTTCAATTGAAGATGGCCCCATCGGAGTCTGCCCACCAATAGCCTCTGGAACAGTCTGGCGCCCTGCATGTGATATCTGTAGGGCAACCATGGTGTTTTGTTCATGTATAGCTGTTGTTAATTTTTTTAGCCCCATAACATGTTCATCACTATAAGCACCGAGTTGGAATGAATCGGCAATGCCATTTTTCTGGATATAGGCATGTCCGGTAATAATGAGCCCCACGCCTCCTTTGGCCAGCCGTGTATAGAATTTAATGATTTTATCTGTTATCTTGCCATCTTCTGTCGCCATCGCTTCATACGTTGCAGATCTTACAACTCTATTTTTTAACTGCATTCCGTTAATTATGATCGGTTCAAATAACATATTTCTTCCCTTCTCTTATTCATAATTCTGCCATTACATCTGAGTTGCCATACCGTATACCCATTGCACCAGCGGTATTATAGCTACTCTACCTTTTAGTTTTCCCAATACAATATTCTTTTATTGTATTATTGAATTTATAAATTATTCTTTTTTTTGGATAACTGTCCAAAAGCTTCATACATAATTTTTAAAGCAGCATAGGTAGTTATATTAGTCGGCACATCAAGCGGAGGTGAAACTTCAACAATGTCCATAGCCTTTACAGGCAATTCCTTAATAAAGTATCTAACCATATTCATCATTTCTCTTGTAGTAAATCCACCGGCTTCAGGCGTCCCTGTGCCTGGTGCATATGCGGGGTCCAGGGCGTCTATATCTAACGTAATGTAAATCGCATCATATTCACTATATTTTAATTTTATATCCTCGCATACCTTATCAATACCATCATTAAAACAATCATAAGCAAACCTGACTGTTATCTCCGGATTTTCTTTCAAAAATTTAATTTCGTATTCCTCAGTACATCTAATACCGATTAAAGTTAACCCTGTAGTTGCATAAAAAAGTAGTAAAACAAGTAGTAAAAAGCTTGCGGAAGCCCATGAATAGTGGTTATATAGTGTTTACTACAACAAAAATAACATTATCCAGGAGGCCACCGCAAGTGAAGTCCAGT
>JAIPEE010000068.1 GCA_021737275.1 Desulfobacterales bacterium | reverse complement strand
TTACTGGACTTCACTTGCGGTGGCCTCCTGGATAATGTTATTTTTGTTGTAGTAAACACTATATAACCACTATTCATGGGCTTCCGCAAGCTTTTTACTACTTGTTTTACTACTTTTTTATGCAACTACAGGGTTAACTCAGTCGCCTGCAACTGGTTAATATTTCCAGAACTTAAATTCGATTTTTAGGGTGAAAGCGTTCAGGGATTCGAAGATTAAAAAATGTGAAACAGAGAAGATTTTATGATCCCTGGCATTTTTGAACCCTCGGCCCCTGAAACCATCGACCTCGCTTGACAGCCACTTATTTGATATTCTCAGCAATTATACGAATGTCATCCAAGTAACTGGTACTTAGATTTCCAAACATGGGAATGCACCTTTTCAGAAGATCGTTTTTTTCACTGTCAGTGGGATCTCTTTGATTGACAATGCAGAAACCGGCCTTATTGCCATAATACGCCGAAAGAAGATTCGAAGCGATGTTCATCATAGAAAGCTCTTGTTTTTCCATTAGATCCTCCTTAAATTTTCGATCAATAATATATATTGTAAATATACGATAAATATTGGAAAAGATATAATCTGAACCCGATGAATATGGACGGTAAGGCAGGTGTGTTAGAAGAAAGAACTTTAAGAAGCCGTTTCAATGCCCTATATTATTTTTAATGGCATTAGATGTTGTTTTTGAATGGTTTCTATCAAACATCTAAGATGAATTAAGGGTATTATAAATATGGAAAGCATTTTACTCTCTTTGTATGCTTGTCTGGCCTGGGGTGGGTCTGAATTTCTGGGTGGGATGAAAAGCAAGAACGTGCCGCCTCTTATGATTCTGTTTGTTGTGAATATTTCAGGTTTTCTAATAATGGGCCTGGCGCTACTGCTATTTGGGGAAGAGATGCTGGATGCTGAACATTTCCGGTATGCTGCAGTAGCCGGCGTTGTCGGCATTATTGGTTGGTGGTGTGTCTTTCGTGCAATGTCTGTCGGGTCGATAGGCGTTATTTCATTGATTTGTTCAACCAGCGCCCTGGTGCCGATAATTTTTGATATAATGGCAGGGCACAGGCTCTCTGTTCTTCAGTATGCAGGTATGATGCTTGCCTTCGCAGGTGTTATCTTTCTTTCGGTAGAAAACCTTTCATCTGACAAAAAAAAGAGGTTAACTGCCGGTGCCTGGTTTGCTTTCCTTGGAACGTTTCTGATCGGTTTATATTATATTTTTATAGACCTGGCTGGCAATCAGGATCCGTATTGGGGAATATTCATCGCTAAATGTGTATCGACCATAATGGTTTTATCCTGTTTTATTTATCGCAGGGCGAAATATAAATTTAATTTTTCTGACTTTTCCGTGCTGTTTCTTGTCGGGGCAATGGATGGAACCGGGTGTATTGCGTTTGGTGTGGCAACAACCATGGCGCTGGTTAGTGTTGTTACCGTGGTTTCGTCTCTATATCCTATTGTGGTGATGATGCTCGCATGGATATTTCTTAGGGAGAGAATGGGGACGTTCCAAAAAGTTGGTGCGGTTATCGCTGTTGGAGGCGTTATTTTAATTTCCGGCGGGTAAGAAAACCCAATAGGGCACATCTAAAAAAAGCTCTCATCCGCCTATATTTGAAACTACGACGAGACGGGCCCGCACCGATAAAACTAATTGGAGATTCAAATTAGCCCAATTGCTGTAGAAGGAAATTAAAAAAGAAAACCGGGAGGTACTTCATGAATAATGTGATTGTTTCCTGCGCGTCATGCAACAAGAAAAACAGAATTCCGGCGGATAAGCAATACTTGAAACCTAAATGCGGACATTGCAAGGCCCCGATCAGTATGACAAACCAGGGAATACCTGTTGAACTAGGAGATCAGGACTTCCATGATTTTGTAAAACAGGCCCCGTTGCCGGTTATGGTAGATTTTTTTTCTCCCACCTGTGGGCCTTGCCAGACGATGTTGCCGATTGTCAGCACCATGGCCCGGGAGAATGTATACAAGTTTATCATTGCCAAGGTTGACACAAGTAAAAACCAGCAGATAGCCTCATTCTTTAATATTCGGGGTGTGCCAAGTTTTATGTTTTTCAGGAACGGGCGACTCATTGATCAAATTACCGGGGCCGTTCCTAAAAATGTTCTGGAGCAGAAGCTGAGGAGTTTGTAGTGAAAACAAAATACGTAAAATAATAATTTTGCATTCATTTACGGTTTGAAAACTACGACGCTACAGGCAGAGAAAAACATAAAAAAAATAATAAGGAATTTAAATGTTTCATTGGTTTAGAGATCACAGACGAAAGAAACTTATACAGGCATCATTTTCCGCTTCATGGGAAGAGATAATTATCCGTAATGTTGTCCATTACAGCATATTGGATGATACACATCGTACCCAACTGCAAGACCTGATAAAGGTCTTTGTTGCTGAAAAAAACTGGGAAGGTGTGGGTGATCTTGAAATGACCGATGAGATCCGTGTTACAATATCCGCCCAGGCCTGTCTGTTACTTTTGGGTCTTCCACATAACTATTATCGGAATGTCAAATCCATCCTCGTTTATCCTTCTACTGTTGTTCCGCCGAAACGGAAACAGGGCTTTTTTGAAAACTCATTTGCACTGGTTGAATCCGAAAAACCTATTCTTGGGCAGTCGTTCAAAAAGGGGCCGGTCATTATTGTGTGGGACGCCGCTCTTCGGGGTGGCCGTCACCCGGAATCAGGCCATAATCTTATTTACCATGAATTTGCCCATAAACTGGATATGCTGGATGGCGCAGCCGATGGAACACCGCCGCTTCGTGACCGCACTGAATTACGTGACTGGGTTATAACATGTTCGCGGGAATATCTGCGGCTCAAAAAAGAAACCCAAAAAGGTAAGAAATCTTTTCTCAATTCTTACGGTGCGACTAATGAAGCGGAGTTTTTTGCTGTCGCTACAGAGCAATTTTTCGATCAGCCCCGAAGAATGATTCAGAATGCACCTGATCTTTATCGTGTTTTGCAGGAATATTACCGGCAGGATCCTTATGAATGTGAAAAACGGAAGAAGGGTAAAGCGTAGGGTAAAATTGGAAAAACCATATGGTTATGGAGTGAAATATGATTTTAAAAGAGATGACAGGTCTGGCATTTTTACAGGCGATGCAAAAAGGTGCATTACCATATCCTGCAATGTGGGATACGATGAACATAAAAATTGCTGATGTTTCAACGGGAGAGATAAAATTTATAGTTATGGCAGATGATCGACATACAAATTCCCAGGGAGGGGTTCATGGCGGTTTTTCTGAAACAGTTATGGATTCAGTAACGGGTTGTGCGATTCACACCATGTTAGAAAAGGGCGTTGGGTTTGCAACAACCGATTTAACTGTTAAAATGGTAAGGCCCATACCTGAAAATGTTGAACTGTCTGCAATAGGGAAAGTCATAAATTTATCAAAAAACCTTGGTGTTTCTGAAGGCAGAATTGTTGACGAAAGTAGTAAACTATATGTTCATGCCACTGCATCTTGTTTTATTTTAAACAGATGAACGTCACAAATCATCCGAACTGTAAAAGGGTTTTATAAAATGTTACAGTTTAAAAACAGAAAGATAAAAGCTCATAAAAGTTGGCGAGGATTTTGGGATGAAGGGACTGTAGGATATCTTGAAGATATTCAAGAGAAAATAGGAAGTAATTTTACACCGCCTGCTGAAAATGTTTTCAGGTTCATGGCCTCTGATTTATCAAAATTGAAAGTTGTGATTTTGGGACAAGATCCCTATCCGCAAAGAGGAGTGGCGACTGGGCGGGCTTTTGAAGTTGGTAATATTCACAATTGGAATGAGTTAAAAAGAAATACTTCTCTTCAAAACATAATAAAATTAATTTATAAAAATTATGTTCAATGCAATGATGTTGCCAGTATTGCTGAAGTCAGAAAGGCAATAGATTCAAAAGCATTTAATATAGCACCACCTCATCATTTGTTTAAGAATTGGGAGAAGCAGGGTGTGTTATTAATAAACACATCTCTTACATGTGAAATTGAAAAACCAAATTCACATTCAGAACACTGGGAAATTTTCAGTCGGAAGGTTGTAGAATATATTAAAATTTATGCCCCGGAGACTTACTGGTTTTTGTGGGGCGCTCATGCAAAAAAGTATGGGAACTCAATTCAAGATTTCCGTAAGTTTGAAAGCAAACATCCAAGGTTAAACTCAAGGGATGCGGGGTCTTTTCTGGGTGAGAATCATTTAGGGTTGGCATTGGGGGTTAACTGGCTGGGGGGAGAGTAGCGGGAGAGAAAAAACCGGAGATTTACTATCTTTTGGAGGAGGGAAGACGGTGGTGCATAATTCTAAAAAAATAAAATACATTAAAACCGCTGTAATCTTTGTTGTATTATGTTGTGTTTACTTTCAGCCGCTTCGTTCTCTGGTTTTTGAAAACGGAGCCATGATGAGGTTGGATATTGCATCGGAAGAATATATTGAATCCTCCCTGGTAAGGGCAGGCGCCGCTTTTGCCTCTGCGCGGGTAACCAATGCCATTATTTCGGTTATTCAGGGAAGCAGTCTTGATGTCACACCGGCAGGTCTTGGTATCTCAATCGCTATTTTTGAAGCCCTTGATCCGTTAAACGATCTAATTGAAAGCTTTTCGTGGGTGATGCTGGTTTCTGTTTCCTCTCTTGGTATTCAGCGAATTTTAATAGAGATCAGTCCATGGCTCGGTATTACAATTTTTGCATTTATTGGGTTTTTTCTGTGGGGTGCCGGTTATTGGACAAAAAAATATATGACGGTGGATTTAGTCAGGATCGGGAAAAATATTGTAATCCTGGGGATCGCGTTAAGATTTGCTGTGCCGCTGATGGTTATTGCCAATGATTATATTTATGATTCGTTTCTTGATGTTAAATATCAACATTCGTTTGGTGAGATAGAAAAACAGAACCGGGAGCTGAAAAAAGCAATTCCCAAAGATTTTGAACGCACTGAAGAAGATAGCGGTCTGATGGCCAAAGCCAGGCAGATAAAAGAGAGCCTTACGACAATGGCTGAAGGTGTGAACAACTTAAAAGAAAAGGCCGGAGAATTTGTTAACAATATTGTCTGGCTGATTGCAATTTTTGTCCTGAATACAATTTTGTTTCCGATCGCATTTCTTTGGGGCTTTGTCCATCTGATACGGGGAATAATTGGCCGAAATATTGCCTGTAAATTTGAAAATGAAATTAAAAATAAAATTATAAGAAAGCACGATCCGCGCAAAAGTACCGGAGTTGCTTAAAAATATGTTTTTCATCCGCCTACGTTTGAGACTACGGCGAGACATGCCCGCTTCATTTAAGACACAAAGATTTCAGAGGAAGGCCAAAACCTAAAATACAGTCTATTACGCGTCTATGCAAAAAGACTACAATGTGGCATATCAATATTCATGCTTTATAGTAAGACCTGATAGTTTTTAGTATTTATAAGTAAAAATATCAGTATCTTATATTTGATATGCAATAACATTAGATATTAAAATAAAACATAATAAACCAAATAATGTTTTGACTCTGTGGATGTTATCGTTCATAATGTATGAAATTTTTAATTCGAGTCCTGTCTGATTTTTAGAAAAACTGCCAACTCATTTTCACTAAATTACCATTAAAATTTTTCTGAACGCAGTTAACGTTCATTGACGGTGAATCGTTTATTATTTTCGAGATGATGGGGTTAATAAGAAAGATAAAGGGTGATTGTCATGAAAACAAAGAAATTTATTTCAAAATTATGGGTAACTGTTGCATTTATAGCTATTTTTTCACTGGGTATCGCGGGTTGTAGTACCAAACACAGCCAATCGACAGGAGATCATCCAACGACATCTGAGCATCCTGCTGAAGAGAAACCGGCATCTGATCATCCTGAATCATAACACCCGGAATAGGAGTTATGAAATGATTATATTATTTATTAGTGCAGTATTACAGTTGGTAAAGCAGTATTTTACAAGCTGGCGGATAATGGTGCCTGTGATGGTTGCGGTCTGTGTTATTTCTACGGGCTGTAGTTTGAAAAAGGAGCAACGTCACAGCACTGTTGTGCCCTTATCAAACGTTGTAACCGCTGATATTCAAGAAGGCATAGAAAAGCATATAGACGAGCAAAGCCGAATGGGTGACGGATATTTTGAGCTCCCTTTTGATGAAATGATTCTTCGGCTTAAGCTGGTTCGCGTCCATGTCGAATACCTGGCCAATCTGGGATACCGCCGGCATTTTGCATGTGTGGACCTGGCCGGAACGGATGGTAATGTGTATGATGTAGATTTTTTTATGGAGGGTGATCCGGAGCCAATGTCCGTTACCGAAACAACAGTTCACAAAATCAACGGACAGCCGCTTTATACATGGAAACAGGCTGAGGACCATACATGGCAACGGGTTCCGATGGATCATGCTTCGAATCATCTGCTTGGTGTGATTGAAGGCAGTGATGAGTTTGAGTTCATTTACCGTGTGGGGCTCTGCCTGAAATAATCGGTAGTGCCCGTATGTGGGTACCGCTGCCGACTACTGATGAATTTCAGACCGTTGAAATAAAAAGTATCGATACACCGGTAAAGGGAGTTACGCTTGAGGAGCTTGAGTACGGCAACAAGATTTTATTTTTGAAGCTTGGGCCCGAGGATAGTAAAAAAATACTTGAGATACGTTATCAGGTGAAGCGCTTTGAAAAATCTTCGTATCCCGCAGGTGCAGCCGATTCTAAAAAACATCTTGAACCGGATCGTCTGGTACCAAAAAATGAAACGTTCAGCCGGATAGCAAGCGAGATTGTTGATGGTAAAAAAGGTGATCTCGTTCGTGCGCGTGCAATTTATGATCATGTTATCGATCGTATGAGCTATATAAAATATGGTTCCGGATGGGGCCAGGGTGATGCCGTTTATGCCTGTGATATTCGGACAGGCAACTGTACCGACTTTCATTCCTATTTCATTGCGCTTTCACGGGCCGCTGGTATTCCTGCCCGATTTGCCATAGGTGCGGGCATCCCTTCTGCACGAGATGAGGGCGGGATAAGCGGATATCATTGCTGGGCAGAATTTTATGCTGAAGGCAAGTGGTGGCCGGTTGATATCAGTGAGGGAGATAAATATTCCAGCTTGGCGACATATTATTTTGGGCATCATCCTGCAAACCGTATTGAACTAAGCCGTGGGCGAGACCTGATGGTTGAACCCGGTCCGGCATCAGGCCCGATCAACTTTTTTGCTTACCCTGTATTGGAAATAGATAATGAACCGGTCAAGCTGAAAGCAAACCTCTCTTTTATTCGAAACCGGGAATCACAAGATTCATAAATTGAGAAAAACATTAAAGAAACTGTCTGCTTAAAAAAGCGGGCAGTTTCTTATCAGGCCTTGTTGAAAATCCAAAGATGTAATTTTATATAGTGTGCAGATATCACAGAAAAACAAAAGTTGCGAAAAAATGAAATAATATTTACTGAATACACTAAAAATACACTTTGATTTTATTGATACGGCTGATACTATCCTTATGATCAAATGATTAATTTTTATATGGTTTGGAAGAAAATATGGAAAAAACTACCTGTATCATAGTTGGCGCCGGCCCGGCCGGTTCAGCCTGTGCCTTATCTCTGGCTCGAAAAGGGATTGAAACCGTCTTGCTTGAACGGGGCCGGACACCCGGTGAAAAAAATGTCTCCTCGTTTGTATTGTTTATAAAAGAGTTAAAACGGCTTGTTCCTGAATGTATGGATGAACTGGAGCTGGAAAGAAATATTGTTCGGTCGGACCAGATCATTTTAAGTGATGACGATGTTAAGACTATTACGAGTTTCAACTATAAGCACATCAGGAACCCTGTTACCTTTTCTGCTTTTCGGAGAAAATTTGATGCCTGGTTTGCAAAAAAGGCTTCAATGGCCGGTGCAGAGCTTATTACCGGTATGACGGTTACGGATCTGATTATTGATAATGGCCGGGTCATCGGTGTTAAGGTCGGTGATGAGGAGCTGTATGCCGATGTGGTGGTAGGTGCAGACGGATACCATTCAAAGGTTGCCGAAAGGTCCGGACTAAACCCGGTACTGGATCCAGGACAATGCCTGCTGAGCGTTAAGGAAGTACTGAATCTTCCGGCAGAAGTAATTAATGATCGGTTCCAGTTAACAGACGGTCTGGGTGCGGAATTGGGCCTCTGGAATTATGATGTTAATAATTTTAAAAGTGGCACAGGAACGCTTTATACAAATACGGACAGCATTTCAATTGCTGCTTTCGCCAGTGTCGCTGATCTCAAAAATAAAAATATGAAGCTGCACGCGTATCTGGAAAAATTCAAACAGCACCCTTATATTAATGCCCTTATAAAAGATGGTACGCTGCGGGAGTATCAGGCGCATATATTGTCCAACGGCGGAAGAATAGCACCGGAAAAGCTTTATGGGGATGGTGTTTTACTTTGCGGTGAAGCCGGCGCCATTATGGATACAATGTCCGGCATGGGCGTGCCGACCTGTATTGTTTCTGGTATGATGGCGGCAGAGACAATTGAAATGGCGGTAAAAAAGAGAGATTTCAGTGCCGGTACATTGAAAAATTATCTGAAGTATCTGGATTCAACATCACTGCTGGATATGGTTTATGAAAGCAGCAAGGTTGGCGAGTACTGGGATGGAGCCGGCAAAGATGAAATGCCTGATGACATTAAGGCTGTTGCCGATTGTTATAATAAATGGTGGGATGTGGACTATATGTCAAAGGATTATTATCCGCTGATGGCTAATCTGTTTTTCAAGATTGGAAAGCACTTTATGCCTAAAATACTAAGGTGGCCGCTTGGTGCTGCGATAAAGATTACCTCTTTATATTCAAAAACATGTGAAAAGATCAAAAGCAAAATAAGGAGCCGTTATTATGAGTGGAAAAAACAATATGACGGTTGATGAAAAAATGGCAACAGTCAAAATAAAAATTGATAAAGAAGCACATATTACGGTTAAAAAAGAGTTTTGTAAAAAATGTACTACCCGGACGTGCCTGATTATTTGTACGGCAGAGAACTACAAGTGGGACGAGGAAAGGGTTGAGCTGATTTTTAATTATGAAGGGTGCCTTGAATGCGGTGCATGCCGGTTGATTTGCCCTGAAGGTGCGATTGACTGGTCATATCCAAAACAGGGATGTGGGGTGAAGTTTCGTTTCGGCTAAATAAACCTTTTCATAAACTCAGCTACGATAGCATCAATATTTTCCGCTGTTACGTTAAAGTCTTTAAAATTGCGCTCCGCATACTTTCGTAAGTTCGGCTCATTCAGATCTTCCAGGCGGGAGAATAATCCACTCCGGCGTCCAATTTGATACAGCATCTGCTCTTCCGGTTCCAATGTCAGAAATCGTTTGATAACACCTGTTATTTTATCTCTATCCTCAGGCAAGGTTCCATCAACTTCCTGGAAAAGATTCAGGATATGATCACTTTTAAGGGTGCTGGTGATACCGTTCAGAGATTCGATAAACAGGAGAATCTCTTCTGCTACAGCTTTATCGCCTATGGGTTCAAATTTGCCTGAACTGCAGTCCTGATAAAGCTCAACCATGTCGGGGATGGCAAGGGTTCTGAACCGGATAAAATCAGCGTTGATCCGGTTTAATGCATCAGCCGTTTCCAGAGCGTGCTCTCTTGAAAATTCTTTTCCGCCAAGTCCGGGCATAAAGTATTCAGATAATTCAATACCGGCCCTTTTTACTTTCTGACCAGCACGAATCTGTGTTGCCTTGTCCGTTCCCTTTTTGATCAACGCCAATACTTTGTCAGATGAGGACTCCATCCCAATGTGGATGCGGTTGAGACCTGCTGCCGCCATGCTGATGAGATGCGGGTCACTGATGCGTGAAATTGTATGGGATCTGGCATATGAGGTAATACGTTCGACCTCCGGAAAACATTCTCTGATATACTGTAAAATGGTTATAAGATCTTCCGGTTTCATGATCAGACTGTTGGAATCCTGAAGAAATATGGACCTCATTCCATTGCGGACCCAGTTTGTTGCCGCATAATAAGCCATCTGGTCGCGCTGACCGGATTTTTTTTCACCACCTTTAATCTCTTCGATATATTGGCGAATATAATCAATATCCTTGAGGACATGATCCACCGGCCGAAGGCTGAACTTTTTATTTTTATAAAGGCCGCAAAAGGTACAGCGGTTCCACGGACAGTTTCGGGTTACACGTATCAGTAAGCTGTTAGCTTCACTGGGCGGGCGAATGGGCCCCTGTTCAAATCCTGAATATGGTTTAATATTTTTCATCTATTTATTCCTGTGGTTTAACTTTGCTTAAAAGGAGCCATCACATCACCCAGGTCTTCACTCTTATAAGGTAAATATTTATGATAAGGGAGAAGATTCTCATCGTGGAACATAGACGGAAGGCGGTCATCTTCTTGGGTAAGGCCTGCCCCGCTGTTAAACCGGGTTTCAGCTTTCAGGCAGTTAATTCCAAGATCCTCCCATTCCCGGTTCCCAAAAGGCTTACCTGTAATTGCAGATATTGCCTTAAATACATTATTCAGTCCGCCTGACTGGGCAAAAAAACAGAGGCCCATACTGTCAAAGGCCGCCATATGAATTTGTGCAGATTGTGAGGCGCTAATAAGTTCGGCCGTTGATGATCCGCCACCGCCGACAAACCCGGCCGTATGATCTGCACCCATGGGAGATGTTGCATAGGTAACCCCCATGCCCTGCATTGCACGTGGATCATAACCGGCAATACTTTGTCGTTTAACTGCGGGTACCCTGGGATTATTAAAATGTTTGCCGGCAGCGTCGGGCCCATTACCGATAATACTGCCCAGTTCAGTTCCTTTGGCTACTTCTTCAACCATCTCTATTGCGGCTGCAGCATCACCGAAAGATTTATAGCCGGCATCCATAGCTACTGCTATGGCAGTTCCTGTATTCATGGTATCCAGACCGATATCGTCACAAAGAAAATCAAGGCGGGCAACCGCATCGAGATTACTGTTGCCGATCATTGCACCCATAGCCCAGAGGGTTTCATATTCCAGTGCGGATGTAATCGGTTTTCCGGCCTCATCGACATAAATATTGGAACAACTGATAATACACTGACTGCAGCCTTTGTGGGTTGTCTTGCCGCCGCGCTGATTGATGGTTTTAGCCATGGTTTCACCACTGATATGTTCAGCGCCGGCAAAGCATCCTTTTCTTGCGTTAAAGGAGGGCAGCGCACCTGAAGCATTGACGCCGGAAACAATGCCGGCTGTACCCAATTCAGGAAGTACCTTCCCGCTCCATCCATTCGTTTTTATGGATGACGCGAACTGTTTTGATACCTCTTTGAATGATGTCCGATCTGCAATAACCTTTTTATATTTGCCTTCTTTGGAAACAATCAGGGCCTTTAATCCTTTTGCCCCCATAACTGCACCAAGGCCGCCCCGTCCGGCCGACCTGCTCGGTTTCCCATTTGTGTCTGTCGTTTGAATAGACGCACTTGCAAGTTTCAGTTCTCCTGCCGGTCCAATGGAAGAGATGCTGAACTTATCACCGTATTCAGCCAGAAGCGTTTCAGCCAAAGCGTAATTCCGCATGCCTTTATAATTGGCGGCATCTACAAGCTCAACACTGCTGTCCGCATTGATTTTAAGAAAAAACAGGGTACCATCATCAGCTTTACCCTCGATAATTATGGCTTTTAATCCTTGCCGGGCCAGTGCGGTCGACATTGTGCCGCCGACATTGCTCTCCTTTATACCGCCGGTCAAAGGGCTTTTTGAACCAATAGAGAGGCGGCCAGTGTTAACAAGGGGTGTGCCGGTCAGAAATCCCGGAGCAAAAATCAGTCGATTGTCCGGGCCCAAAGGATCACAGCAGGCCGGTACCTCAAGGTTAATTATTTTTGATGTGAGTCCGCGACCGCCTAATCCAATAAAATCAGCCGGTACATCTTCTGTATGGATATGTCTGGTGGTCATATTGATCCTTAAAAAAAGCATCATTATACCTCATGCGTTCTCTTTATTAAATTTGTCAGCCCATAAGTCGGTTAAACCGATAATAATCCAAATAGCATAATTGTTTTTTATGGTTTTAACAATCAATAGTGATAAAATACCGCACGATCCGACTGTATTGAGACTCACAAAGTATCTGTTTTTTATCTTGACAGAAAATCCATCATTTAATATTCTAAAAAACAACCGCATTATGCAAAAGCGCTAAGTCTATGTGCTTCATAAATGCTCAGACCAATAATTTTTTTGTAGTACCGTATCATCCGGGTTTTTTCCGATTCGCTGAACCATTATTTCAAAAACTGAATTTATATCCTGTTTTCTTGCCAACCCGATGAAAAGCAGAAGTGATCTGAACTTTCAACACTACAATTAAAGTTATTAAAGATAGCCCTTGTTAGTTTAGCAGTTATTAGTGAACTGATCCAATGATCAACTTTTAATATTATATAAAGGGGGAAAACATGACAGGGAAAACAATATTTAAAACATTGATGGTTTTTACACTTTTACTGGCTGTCGGCGTAATGCTTTCCGGTACCGCCACTGCGGGCAGGGATTACCTTGTCGTTCAAACCTGGGGCGGTTCACTGGACGAGGCCCAGCGTATTGCTTTTTTTGAACCTTTTACAAAAGAGACCGGTATCAAGGTTATTACCGTAGAAGCCGGAGACTCCGTAGGTGCTAAACTGGCAGCCATGCAGCGCAGCGGTAATATTGAATGGGACATCATTACCGCAGATTATGCCACATACATGAACAACTATTATAACAAGGGACTGCTGGAAGATATTGATTACAATATTGTCAATAACACACAGGATCTGATGCCCGGCTCTGTTCAAAAGTATGGTGTCGGCCAGTATCTTGAAGGGGTTTGCCTGGCATACAATACAAATAAATTTCCTGCTGGAAAGGAACCCAAATCATGGAAAGATTTTTTTGATACAAAAAACTTCCCCGGGCCCCGGGCCATGCATAATTGGGGCGGTCCTTCCGACAACCTGAGTATTGCATTGATGTCCCAGGGTGTGAAGCCGGATGAGGTTTTCCCACTGGATTTTGACAGGGCATTTAAAATTATGGATACGATAAAACCTCATATCAGGGTCTGGTACACCACGGGCAACCAGATTATGCAGGCGTTGATTGATGGAGAGGTTGATCTGGCGGTTTCGACTGACGGCCGTGCCAAAAAAGCCAAAGAACTGGGCGCTCCGGTAGAAATTGAATGGAACCAGGGATTCTTTTTTATTGCCTATAATTCAATTGTAAAAGGCACACCCATGAAAAAGGAAGCACTTGAGCTTCTGAAGTTCTGTAACGATGCAAAACGACAGGCCGTATTTACCAAACATATCGGCTATGGCGGAACTAACACGAA
The DNA here is from genome assembly GCA_021737275.1 of Desulfobacterales bacterium. Classification (GTDB taxonomy): domain Bacteria; phylum Desulfobacterota; class Desulfobacteria; order Desulfobacterales; family JAIPEE01; genus JAIPEE01. The sequence continues at coordinate 483 of JAIPEE010000068.1, read as the reverse complement.
ATCCTATGCATTTCTTCCTGAGAAGATCCAGAAAGACCAGCCAACCCATCCTGATAATGTTAATAAGGTTTTTAACTTTACGACCATCAAGAACCACGAGTGGAATCTTGAAAACGTTGATATGGTTGATGAGAAGTGGAACTCCTGGATCGCCAGATAACGCTTCCTGTTTAATAAATATCCAAAACCGGCCCGCCTAGTAATAATATACCGGGGCGGGCCGGTTTCTGACTTCGGATATTGATTCCAATTTTTCAGGAGGCCTGTTTTGCTGAATTTAACAAAGCTTAAAGCCAGAACATCCATACGAAACTATTCCCACCTTCAATCCCTTGCCCTTGCCAGCCCTCTGCTTGTCATATTAATTGTGTTTTATTTATATCCTCTGCTCGCGATGTTTCCGGAAAGCCTGTATTATAAGGGTGAACTTTCATTGGAAAATTACCGGCACTTTTTCAGGGAACCGCTTTACGGCATGATTCT